>CAYPPR010000117.1:0-2542 GCA_964412665.1 uncultured Desulfopila sp. | reverse complement strand
TTGTGCTATTGCATGGGTTTATTAAAAAAACTCGAAAAACACCGAGTAAAGACGCAAAAATTGCAATGGAAAATCTCGAACGGCTAAAAAACAACGTAGAAGTAAATCAAATACAATTGACAAAGTACTCGATCTAAACGCCCGGATTCTAGAATTACACTCAGCCCACGCGTCTGTATGTGGAAATCAAATCTATTTTAACTGGCTATCTTTACTGCCTCGCCTGTTAATACCGGTTGAAAAAGTCTGATGTTTCTCTTTCTCAGATTGACATAGGATGCAGAGACGGACACCTGGAATAGCTTCCCTTCTGGCCACCGGGATCGGCTCGTCGCATTCCTCGCAGTGGCTTAGGCTTTTGCCTTTTGGGATACGGCTCCTGGCTAATTTTACAGCATCTTCCACACTTGCATCAATTTGTTTTTGTACAGCTCCGTCGCTGGTCCACCCACCGGCCATCTTTTTTCCTCAGTCTCTCTGTTACTTGCAAAAGGTCAGATTCATCAAAACGCTCCGCATTTCTCTATGTATAGCTCCTGCCTTTGGATTTTATTCATCTTTTGGTTTCTCTGCCAGTCTGATATGAAATATGTATTCAGATCACCAGTCCATTTCATATCGCCCATCAACACAAACGAGGCTAATCGGATGAAAATTTTCAGATTGTCAGGTAAGGATTATGTGATATTTCATCCATTGACGCAGACCAACCCTTTCAGAAGAAGAAGGTCAAATACTAAGACTGTTTTTCAATAGAGGCCTGCCAGAGGATACCCTACCCAAATACTGAATATTGCTAGAGACACAAAAAAATTGCGAAAGCTATCTTGAGAAGGTAGTTTTAATGCATCGGATCGGTGGCCTTTCTTTGGAAAAGACTATTTTGGAGAAGCCCATGGATCGGTATAGCAATTATTAATCGCCTCGCACCTATTGCAACACAAAACATCTAGCCAGCAAAGAGGTCAGGGTAAATTTATTCTGTCGTCTAAGTGGTTGTATTTCCGTCGTCGCTTAATCCGCGAATTTAGTGCCATATAGATGAGTCGGGCAACATTGATTACGTAAAATCAACCAGTTGACGAGATGGAATACAGGAATAATGCAACGTAACGTGCCGAGCCCATCAATACTGTCTCTATCTGAATGTTTTCGCAATATATTTTACACTGGATAAATTTACCCTGGCAAAGAGGTTCTTTCATGAAAGTCCTACTTAATATCAGTGATGTCCGGTTAGGAAATTGCATGAGGTTTCTTTAACCGTTTGAGGTGTTTTTTTCGTTTGCGATTTTGCATCGTTGCTTTCTCCGCAGCTTGTTGTGTCACTTCATTTCGAATCTGATTGCGGAGCTGGCGTACACGGTGAATAGAAACAGGTTCTCCGTGCTGCTCTTGGCAGTAGATCGCTAAAAGAAGATAGGTGATAAGACCAGAGAGGATTTGAACCATCAAGCCATTCTTACTTCTAGCAAAAAGGTGATATACTTTGAGGTGTCGTTTCCACCATGCGAAAAAACTTTCAATGTCCCAGCGGAGCTTGTAAACCAGCGCTACTTGCTCAGCTAATAAGTCAAAACGATCTGTGGCGACCCAGTAAGATTTGCCCTCGATATTGTAGCCAACAAGATGAATCGGCTTTTTAGTTTGATTAACACCGGGCGTTCCAAGCAAAACCATTGCATCAAAGAAGACATGGGAATTTTCCTTTACAGGAAATTGCTCAATAATTTCTTTATGCGTAGCTTCTTTAATGCGGCAAACAAAATGGCAGCCATCCAACTGCCATTGATCAAACAAATGGTGTGCCTGATATCCTCGGTCCAGCACTCCTGTTTGGCCAGGTTCAATGATTCTACTGACAAAGGGTCTTTCGGCTCCATTACCCTCTGTCAGAAACAATTTACGCGGGATGCCATGATTGAGGTCGAAGCCAAGGTGCAGTTTTGCCTTTTTGGAATTTGTTCGGTATTCGGCCCAGTGCATGGAAAGGACCGAATCGATCAAAGATCCGTCTATGGCAATGAGATCACCAAGTTCGGGATACTGGGACGGCAAAATCCCGGTCGCCTGCTTTTGCAACTCGGTAAACACAGCAAGAAGTTGTTCAACGCCGCGGTCATTAACAGTATCAAAGAATGTTGAGTGTTTAATACCTCCGGCAGGGGCAACGAAATTTCTGGCGTAATCATCTTCCTGCAGAGCTTGAATCAACTCACTGCCTGACGAGAACTCTTGCAGGTGGTAATATGTCAATATGTTAAGCAGCTCTTCGGTATTCATTGCCAATGGTTTATTTGATCTCGACGTAAGTGGCGGTATTTTTGGCATTACATTCTTTAACGGTTTAAGTAATTGCCTCTGCGTTGGTACAGCATGCTGCTGTGAATAAAATTTCACAAATTTCATGTCAGCCCCCTTAAAAGATTTTTCTTTTAAGGGGGCGACCGAAAATTTTTATTTCACTGTCAAGTAAAAAATGATCCAAACTGTTAATATATATTAATATTTCATATGCAATTTTCTAACCGGATATTACTGA
>CAYPPR010000116.1:0-2609 GCA_964412665.1 uncultured Desulfopila sp. | reverse complement strand
CCTTCCTCGCTTTCACACCAGATCTCACCTCCCATCAGCTCGGTCAACTTTTTGGAGATAACCAGCCCCAGTCCTGTACCGCCGTACCTTCGGGTGGTGGAGGTGTCCGCCTGGCTGAAGGACCGGAACAGCTTCCGTTGCTCTTCCGGGGACATGCCGACACCGGTATCGCGGACCGTGAAGTGCAGTTTGATCTCTTTGTCGTCCTGCTTAACCGTCTCCACGCCGATCACCACCTCCCCCTGCTCGGTAAATTTTACCGCATTATTGCCCAGGTTGACCAGTATCTGCCCCAGGCGTAAGGGGTCGCCGATAAGGGCGGTGGGCAGATCAGGTGGCAGGTCGAACACCAGCTCGAGGCGCTTCTCTTCCGCCTTGAGGTCCACAAGGTTGGCCAAATGGTCGAAGACCTCCTCGAGACGAAAATCGATGTGTTCTACCTCAAGCTTGCCCGCCTCAATCTTGGAAAAATCGAGAATGTCGTTGATGATGCCGAGCAAGGACTCCGCTGAGCGATTGGTCTTCTCGATATAATTACGTTGCTTGGGATTGAGTTTCGTCTGCAGTGCCAGATGGGACAGGCCGATAATGGCGTTCAACGGGGTGCGGATCTCATGGCTCATATTGGCGAGAAAATTCGACTTGGCTTCTGTCGCCTTTTCGGCCGTATCCTTTGCCAACTGCAGCTCTTGCTGCAATTTTTTTAACTCGTCGATATCGGCATGGATTCCCGTCATGCGCAGGGCTCGCCCCGCACTGTCACGTTCTACAACCTGACCGGCAGAAAGAATCCACTTCCAGCTATCGTCAGCGCAACGCATGCGAAACTCGGCACGGAAAAAATCTGTCTTGCCTTGCAGATGCTGCATGAACCGCTTCGAAGCCGCTACCAGATCATCGGGATGGATTAAATCCGACCAGATTTCGATACCCCTTGAAACGCGGGACCATTTTGCCGTTGTCTCGAGTATTAGTCGCGGATCATATCCCAGCATCGTAGCCAACGTCTGATTAGCAAACGCTTCGCCTTGTTGCGGCAAGTAGTCCCACATGCCAAGGTTTGCGCCTCTGGTAACCGCTTCGAGCCGTGCTTCACTTTCTTGAAGGCGCTTTTCCGACGCCTTGCGCTCGCTTATATCAAGCAACCAGCCGAGGATTCCCTCCTCTCCCTGGTAAGTGAACGACATGTAATTGATAAGCATATCCCTGACCAGGCCCTGCCGGTCGAGCGCTCTAAGCTCGCAGTTTTCCACCCTGCCGTAAGACGCCACTCTTGCG
The DNA here is from genome assembly GCA_964412665.1 of uncultured Desulfopila sp. Taxonomy (GTDB): domain Bacteria; phylum Desulfobacterota; class Desulfobulbia; order Desulfobulbales; family Desulfocapsaceae; genus Desulforhopalus_A. The sequence continues at coordinate 1,331 of CAYPPR010000116.1, read as the reverse complement.
ACAATCGCAGCCCTTTCTTCCGGGTCAGCATAGAAGTTTACCGCAGGATCACCTACATGGAGATCAAACATTTCCAGAAACTTGGGATTGGCAAACTGGATGATCCCCTTGCTGGTAAAAACGACCCCTAACCGGCTGTTATCGAGGATGTTTTGCAATTGTTGCCGCTCGGCGGCAAGGGACGCCTCTATCTGTTTGCTCTCGGAAATATCTGTCTTGGTGCCGGCCAGCCGGACGACCCTGCCGGTTTTATCCTTGATGTTGGCTCCTTGGTCCATAACCCAGACCCAATGGCCGTCCTTATGCTGCATTCTATATTTTACCCGAAAACTGTCCCTCTCCCCCTTCAGGCAAGGCATTGTTGCGGCCATGAAAAGGTCCATGTCATCGGGGTGGATCCGCTTCCACCACTCATCGATATGATCGAGAACTTCATCCGGCCGATAACCAAAAATCTCTTTGTAACGCGGCGAGAAGTAGATCTCATCAGTCAGGTACTCCCAGTCCCAGAAGCCATCGTTGGCACCTCGCATAACAAAAAAATAGCGTTCTTCGCTTTTGCGTAAGGCCTCTTCTGCTTTTTTGCGAGCACTGATATCGATAACGGTCCCGAACAGGCCGGTAGGGGTACCATCATGCGCGTAGGTTGCTTTTCCTTGTGCATAGACGAAGTGAATATGTCCGTTCCGATCGACAATCCGGTACTCTGAGGTATAGGCGTGACGATGCTTGACCGCCTGGCCTACGGCATCCTCGACAGACTGAACATCGTCAGGGTGAATCAGGCTGGCAAAGGTGCGCGCCTTATTGTAGATAAAATCGGCGGCGGGATAGCCGGACAGACGTTCGATCTCCTCACTGATGAAAAGCATGGTCCAATCCTTGTCCGGCAGGCACTGGAAGCTTGTCCCGGGGATCGTCTCGATCAGGTTTCTGAACTGCTGTTCCCGTGCTTTCAGCTGTTCTTCCTGCTGTCTACCTCCGGTTACGTCAGAGAGAATATCGTCGATGCGCAGCAGCTCCGGCTCCCGATCCGCGGCCATTGGCCTGGGTTCTCGCTTGCCTTCAAACAGCGTTTTGGCTTGCTCCTCAATTTCCTTTTTCCACTGGCTAACCTGTACTGGATGAACACCGTATTCCTGGCCTATCTCATCGATCGTCTTCACTCCTCGCAATGCCTCAAGACCCACCTTCGCTTTGAATTCGGGGGTGTGAGCCTGCCGCTTCTTCGCTTCACTCATCGTTTCTCTCTCCGCATGGTAGCGTACAGCTTAAACTACTGTCTAAAAACTGGGGTCCACTATAGTTTGCCCAAAAAAATGGTTCATCCG
>CAYPPR010000115.1:0-2717 GCA_964412665.1 uncultured Desulfopila sp. | reverse complement strand
GAACGTCTTTGCTGAATCTTGCATCAAGGGCTTCCAGGACCATTTCTCTTGCCTCCACTTGCAGTGGGGTCAGGCTTCGAAGATGTCAAGTATGTTATACCCGTGCAAGGTTTTCAAGGTAAATAACTGTCAGCTAATTTACGTCTTGCTTTTGTGGTTGCCTAAAGTTAATACATTAACATGTACAAAATAACGTTCAGCAAAAATGCGGACAAGGTCCTTCGCCGAATGCCTAGCAATATTTCGTTAACTATAGGAAAGAAAATAAGAGAACTGGCCGACAACCCTCATTCGATGCGAAAGGTGAAAAAAATAACAAACCATCCTGGATATAGGCTTCGTGTCGGTGATTGGAGAATTGTCTACACAGTAATTGACAATGAAATTTTAATCCAAGTTATCAACATAAAAACTCGAGGGGAGGTTTACAAATGAATGTTCAAATTATAGAAAAAAATGGAAAACCCGAATGGGCTGTTATCCCCTTCAGTGAGTATCAAAAACTTCAGGAGGCACTTGAAGACGCTGAAGACATAATAGATATAGAACAAAGTCTTAAGGCCATTCAGGAAGGCAGAGAAATAACAGTGCCAGGGGAAATTACCTTTGCGATTCTTGACGGAATCAGCCCAGTCCGTGCGTGGAGAGAACACAAACAAATCAAAATGAGTGAACTGGCAAAAAAGGTTGGTATCAGTCCAGCTTATCTTTCACAAATCGAAAATGGCAAAAGAAACCCAACAGTCGACACTCTGAAAGCAATCGCCAAAGAGCTCAACATTGATATTGAGTTTCTCATCTAAGCCAGAAAAAAAGATGTGGTCAGGTCTCAACTCTTGACAGACTCCAATTGAGAACCAATGGACACAAGCCGCGTTGGCGGAGAAGATGGGGATTAAACAAAAACAGATCTCCACTTATGAGCGGGGAGTAAATTCTCCGTCTAGAGATGTTTTAAGATGTTTTAATCAAATTTCTTGAGGTGGTATTGACATGATGAATACGTTTACAGCGATTGTCCATAAAGAAGAAGATCTCTATGTGGCGGAATGTCCTGAGATAGGTACCGCAAGCCAGGGAGAAACTATCGAGGAAGCGGTAAATAATTTAAGGGAAGCAACGGAGCTTTATCTGGAAGAATTTCCTGTGAAACAGACTTTTCGCTCTTTTCTAACCACATTTGAGGTGGCCGCTCATGCCTGAAATTCCACGAATATCGGGGGATGAGGCGATCAAGGTTTTCATTATTTTGGGATTTCAGCAGGTACGGCAGAAAGGCAGTCACGTTGTTATGCGACGAGAAGAAAAAGGATGTGTAGTTCCACGACATAAGGAACTTGCCGTCGGGACGTTGCGAAGTGCTATCCGACAAGCGGGCATTAGCGTGGATGAATTCGTCGCGGCCTATGCGGCCTATAAAAAATAGGCCCAAAAAACACCAATCAACCGCTGCACCGGACTACGCCTGTAAGTTATTTATTGGCGGAAATGTCCATTTTTCAAGCCTGACCCTGAGTCCCAAAATCGACGATATCAGACAAAGCGCTACTTCAGCCTACTCTCTCAAAACAATAGTTTCAGCAATGGGGTCAGGTCTCAACTCTTGACAGACTCCAATTTGATTTATCAAGAGTTGAGACCTGACCCCTTGGTTTGTCCACAAAACTTGCACCAGATAAGTGTAGTGTGTATAGTACACAATGTGAATAGTAAAGAACTTATAAGGCGTCTTGAAGGCGAAGGGTGGGTGCTTAGAGGCGTAAAGGGCTCGCACCATATTTACACACACCCAACCCAATCCGGCCATATCAGCGTTCCCCATCCTAAACGCGATTTAGGAGTGGGACTGGTTCACAAATTACTGAAACAAGCCGGTCTTAAGTAAAAAGGAAGGACACTATGAAATTAAGATATCCTATTGCCATCGAACCCGGTGATGAGACCCACGCATTTGGAGTGGCTGTTCCCGATCTTCCCGGCTGTTTCTCAGGCGGAGACACTCTTGATGAGGCGGTTGAAAATAGCCGGGAAGCTATTACCTTGTGGATAGAAACCGTGCTCGATGATAATGGCACGGTTCCCGCCCCTGGCCTTCTGGCCGATCACGTGAATAATCCTGATTATAAAGGCTGGTTGTGGGCGATAGTCGAAGTTGATGGGTCGTTGATGGACGACCACTCCGAGCGGGTCAATATCAGCATGCCGCGCCGGATATTATCCAGAATAGACCGGTATGCCGCAGCCCACGGCGAGACAAGAAGCGGTTTTCTCGTCAATGCCGCACTCGAAAGGATCATACACGGTTAGAGGAGCAAGGGTCAGGTCTCAACTCTTGACAGTTATCTTTTTTCGGCAATTTCTTTAACTTTTCAAAAGACTTTCTTGAAGAGGAAGGTTTCATATTTAAGGGGTTCTAAGATATTAAATTAATCCGGGGACATAATACAAGTGCGGCCGGGCAAGGTCGTGTAGTCCAGCGGGTGGGAATCCCGTCCCGGAAGGCAGGCCAGCCGCTGGGTAGCGAGTCCTTGGAGCATGGGGAGAGGGAGCGTGGGATTAATGAAGCAACCAATCGCGGGCGGCAATAACGGTTACGTCTTCAGGAATATCGAATAACGTGGGTTGATCCAGCGTAATTAAGAGCAGCTCGGCGCGTGGAAAGTCTGCTTTGGCATCTTGCAGCGCCCTGATTTCTCTGGCAAGAGTGGCAGGCTGAT
>CAYPPR010000114.1:0-2768 GCA_964412665.1 uncultured Desulfopila sp. | reverse complement strand
TTATGGCCATGCAGTTCCATGACATTACCAGACAGCAGCTTGAAAATGTGTCTTCCGCCTCACTGAAATCATTGAAAATGGCAAAAACAATTCCTGCTCTGGATACAACGGAGGCGAGTGAGCAGATTGGGCTTAGAACCCCAGAACAGCGCAGAAAATCACAAATTAAAGATGTAATAAATTTTCCCCATCGCTGCTGGTATGGCAGCAAAACCCCTAGGAGGTAATCACACATGGCTCTAGTAAAGAAATCAACTGTCCATTCCCTTACTGTTTCTGAAGGAAAAAACTCTGCCGTTGCCGCCCGCGAAGCGGACGCACAGCGCAAGAAGGCCCGTACCCTGGCCAAGCAACAGCAAGCCGCCGAGCGTATTGCCGCCGCAACAGATCAATTGTCCGCTGGAATCAACGAGGCGGCTTCCGCAGCCGAGGAGCTGAAACGCGCCGCCGACCAGATTGCTACCGGTGCGGAAGAAGCCTCCGGTGCAGCCCAAGAATCCCTGGCGGCCCTTACCCAAGTCGGCACCGCTATTACCCGCCAGTTGCATAACGCCGATATTAGTCAGGCCAGGGCAGAAGGGACACAGGAACTGGTGGCCAAGACCTCCGGCGATATTACGTTGATGGTAACCAATGTCGGCGTGGCCGCCAAACGCCAGACCGCCTCGGTGCAGTTAGTGGCGGAATTGGAACAACAGGCGGCCAACATCGGCGAGATCATCAAGGCGGTGGTGAGGATTGCCGACCAGACCAACCTTTTAGCCTTGAACGCAGCAATAGAAGCCGCCCGAGCCGGCAAACACGGCAAAGGTTTTGCCGTGGTGGCGGATGAAGTCAGAACGCTCGCCGAAACCTCCGAAAAGAGTGCGAAACAGATTCAGGATCTGGTTGGACAAATTCAGCAAGAGGTGAAAGTAATCGCCGAAGGGATAGGCGAGTCGGCCAAAACGGTGGAGACTGAGGTAGAAAATGGAAAAATCATCACCGAGCAACTTGAACAGATTCGTTTCGACGCCGTTGAGATTGTCAAGGCGGTCTCAGAAGTAGCCGCCAGCGCAACCCAATCCAATGTTGCGGCAAAAGAGGCCCTGAAAGGTTCAGAAGCCATTGCCGCAGCCGCCGAAGAACAATCAGCCGCCGCCGAAGAGTCATCCAAGACCGTCGCCGAGCAGGCTGCAGCCCTGACTGAGTGTGAACAGACCACCAAAAATCTCACAGAGCTGACCGAAGACCTCAAAAATTCCACCGATGTCGCCAAAAGCGCCGAAGAAGTAGCCGCAGCCGCGGAACAGCTTTCATCCGCCGTATCGGAAATCAATCGTTCCAGTACGCAAATAATGTCTGCCATCGACCAGATCCGCAAAGGCGCCGAAGTACAGTCCTCTGCCTGTGAGGAGTCATCCGCCGCCATCAACCAGATTGAGACAGGTACGGAAATTGCCCAGGCTCGCGCGACCGCCAGCGGTGAAAAAATTATCGCCATCAGGGGCCTGCTGGACACCAATAAAGAATCGATTGATTCCCTGATAGGCGGCATTTCTTCTTCAGCCACCTCTTCACGGACCAGTATCAAACAGATCAAAGACCTGGAACTGGTAGCACGGCGCATCGACAAGATCGTTGACGCCATCACCACCGTGTCCATTCAGACCAACATGCTGGCGGTGAACGGCTCCATTGAAGCTGCCCGCGCCGGCGAATTCGGCAAGGGGTTTGTCGTAGTGGCCACCGACATCCGTAACCTGGCTCATGATTCTGCGGAGAACGCCGACCGGATCAAGGATCTGGTGAAGGCGGTCCAGGATCAGATCGGCGTCGTAGGCCGCGACCTGGGTGAGATTGTGACCACCGCTCTTGGAGAAGTTGAGAAGGCAAAAACCTCCACCGCCAACCTGGTACTCATTGAAAATGATATCGCCGTAGTAGAAACTGGCTCAAAGGAAATTCTTGCAGCCTCCGACGAAATAGCCACAGCCATTGGTCAGGTCAAAAAAGGTGTTGAGCAGATCTCTGCTGCCGCCCAGGAAGCCGACAAGGCCGCCACCGAATCAGCCGCCGCTGCCAAGCAGCAATCCCAGGGAGCTGAAGAATTGGCCGCTGCCATTGAAGAGATTGCTTCTCTTGCCGACGAACTTCAAGCAGCCTGATAGGAGTGTGACTACATGACGAAAAATATTGTTAAAAAGGTCAGTACGAAACAAACAGAGGTTCGTCTGGACCAAATAACAGCAGAAACCCAGGAAGAGCAGGAAAATCTGCAAAAAGCCGGGGATGAAGTACTTGAATCAGAGGACTCGGATATCCGCCAATTTGTCACCTTTATTGCCGGTGATGAGGTCTTTGCCGTGGACATGGCGCCGGTACAGGAGATCATCCGCGTACCGGACGTTGTCAAGGTGCCGCTGGCGCCTCGTGCCCTGGAGGGCTTGGCCAATCTACGCGGCAAGGTGCTGCCGATTATTTCCCTGCGCCGCATCTTCGGCTTCGATGAATATGAATACAATGATTCAACCCGGGCAGTAGTGATTGATATCGGGCAACCTCTGGGGTTTGTCGTCGATCGGGTCGCCAGCGTGGTCGGCGTAGATTCGGCAAAGATAGAGGGAGTGGAGTCCATCCGGAGCACCGTCAACACGGAATTGCTCTCGGGACTGATTAAAGACGTTGGCGGGCACGCCATGATCATGGTGCTGGATTTCGCCAAACTGATCGCCCGGGAATTTGCCGAAATAGCGTCGATTGCCAAAAACTGCGACTTGACCGCCAAT
>CAYPPR010000113.1:0-2820 GCA_964412665.1 uncultured Desulfopila sp. | reverse complement strand
GCCTCGTGGTCACCAACAGACGTCGACGCCACCTCTGGTTCCCACGCTCCAGCGTGGTAACCTGCAGGCGACGCTCCAGCGTCAAAAGGAAGACCAGCATCGGCCACAGCCCGATGAATTGAAGCTCGCGCAGACGTGTAGATCCGGGGGCAGTTTGGGGACAGGCTTCGAAGGTACCAAGTTTAGCTGAACCGGTTAACTTGACAACTGGGAAGCCTGACCCCATGTTTCGCATGTTTCGGACCCCATGTTTCGACCCGTCGGCAAGAAAGACCGCTTGGCCTCCGTTGCCGCGGAGAATGACGTGGTAGCGTCCCCCGGTGAGATGAATGCGAGGTTTACGTGCCATTTCGATAAAATAGCTGCATCGGTAAACTTGTAACTTGTCAACTTCTAAGCCTGACCCCATGCTTCCCTGTTGTTTGTTTCCCATTATTGACATTCTATGCCTGATGTGTATAATGAGAAACACTATGCCATCTAAATCACCTGCCATCGCCACCAAGACTGCTGACCAACTGATAGCACTGGGACAGAAGATTGCTGCCCATCGCAAAGCGTTAGGAGTCAGTGCCACCGCGGCAGCAGAAGCCGCAGGTATGTCTCGGGTGACTTTGTACCGCATCGAAAAAGGCCACCCGGCCGTGACGATGGGCGCCTATATGAATGCCATGACTGCGCTCGGTCTGAATTTCGGATTGATTATGCCGGCAGAGTTGGTCGAACCGCAGCAATCCATGAACAGAGATGGCTGGATACCCACCCGCATTCCCCTAAGTGATTATCCACAGCTTAAGCAACTCGCCTGGCAGGTGCACGGCACAGAGACCTTGACGCCCATAGAGGCTTGGGACATCTACGAACGTAATTGGCGACACATCGATGAAAAGACCCTGACAACGTACGAGCGACAACTGATCAATGGGTTACGTTCGGTGTTTGGGGGCATTGACAGCCATGTTTGAGCGGCCACTTCACCAGCGCATTGCAAAGGTTCTCGGCAGCTTGAATGGAACGCTGCTCAAAGAGCACAGTTGCTTATTCGGTGGCGGAACGGTTATCGCACTTCGTTTCGATGAGTACCGTGAGTCTGTTGACATCGATTTCTTGTTGTCGGATTTGGCCCACTATCGAAACCTCCGCCAATTGCTGACGGGCACAGATGGAATCAACGCTCTTTTGCAGCCAGGTAAGCCGTTCTTGACTCAGTTGCGTGATATCCGGGCTGACCAATACGGGATTAGAACAATGCTCTCGGTCGATGGGCAACCCATCAAATTTGAGATTGTCCTCGAAGGGCGGATAAAATTTGCAGTGCCAACAGCCAAAGATGTGGTCTGTGGTATTTCCACCTTGACGATTCTGGACATGGCATCAAGCAAACTTTTGGCGAATTCCGACCGCTGGGCTGACGATGGGGTTTTTAGTCGAGACCTGATCGACCTGGCGATGATGCAGCCCAAATTGTCTTTATTGCGGCAGGCTATCGTTAAGGCCGAGTCTGCTTACGGGCACGCTATTCGCGTCGATCTGGGGAAAGCAATTTATCAGCTCCAGCATCGTCAAGGTTTGCTCGAGCGCTGCATGCAGGCAATGGCCATGACGTTGCCCAAAGCCCTGGTCTGGCAGCGAGTGCGCAATTTGCATAAGGGGTTATGCCGTATCGAGTAAAATAAGGGGGCAGATCTCAAATCCTGACGTGACCTCTCTATAAGTCCACTGGAGCATGGGAACCAAGGGCCTCGGCCTCGTGGTCACCAACAGACGTCGACGCCACCTCTGGTTCCCACGCTCCAGCGTGGTAACCTGCAGGCGACGCTCCAGCGTCAAAAGGAAGACCAGCATCGGCCACAGCCCGATGAATTGAAGCTCGCGCAGACGTGTAGATCCGGGGGCAGTTTGGGGACAGGCTTCGAAGGTACCAAGTTTAGCTGAGTCGGTTAACTTGACAACTTGGAAGCCTGACCCCGTGTTTCCGTTGACCCCGTGTTTCCGTTTACCAGAGTTGGTCAACACGCTACCATACTGAATTTACATAATTATTTTGAATTGTCTCGTCTTTGGTAATCAAAATATTTCCATTGAGCGCCGCATGTGCGGTGATGAGCCGATCAAAAGGGTCGCGAGTCCAGGATTGAGCAGATGCTTGATTTACAATAGCGTAAAACGGCTTGTTGCAGATCTCAAGATGAATCTGCTCATGAAGATATGTGAAGACAGGTCCAGACCTGCAGGTAATTCGCTTGATCTCGTAGAGAAAATCAAGTTCGAGCAAAACCATGGGTGATATGAAGATTTCTTGCGATTCTTCAATGAGACGACGAGCTGAAGCGCTCAACCTTTTTCCCCCATCGGCATAAAGCCAAACGACAACATGGGTATCCAGGTATATCATGTCCGAGGTTTCCATTGAGAAGACCAATCTACATGGACAAGATCTTCTGGGTCGCCGGTAATAAAATTCTTATGCTCTTCAAGTAGATCCAGTTTGGATGGAGTCTGGGTGGGGGATATAAGCAATCGCTTGCCTTTCAATACAACTGTGGCTGGAGTGCCGGTCTCAAGAACCTGGTTGAGAATTTTGAAAATGTTTTCCGCTGTATTTCCGTTTTCGGGAGATGCGTGCGACATATCTTTCCCCTTTTTAATGTGAGAAATATTTTCCTAACCCCGGTTGTTGGAGGGGAGATAAGATGGGATTCATTATAATCTCCGCTTGTGTGGAGCTTTTTTCAGTGCCCATTCTTTGTAAGATGCTTGAAACATTAGATCAAATATGTGTAAATGTCAACGATCTGCTAAATGAAGAGGAGCGCTCTC
>CAYPPR010000112.1:0-2865 GCA_964412665.1 uncultured Desulfopila sp. | reverse complement strand
AGCCAAAATAGGCGGCCAGCGAACTCATCAAGACAATCTGCCCTGCCCCACGGGCACGGAGCGAAGGCAGAACCGCATGCACTGTCGCCATGGCCGCCAGCACATTGACCTCGATCAATTCCTGCACATCCTGCCAACGCTCCCCCGCACCTTCCGGGCCGATGTTGGTGTTGACGCCGGCATTGACGAACAGCAAATCCACCTTCTCCTGCTGGCATATGCCCTGCAGCCAGGCAGAGAGTTCAGCGAGATTGCGCATATCCAAAACCTTAGTCAACACCCGTGCGCCCTTTGCCTCGCACAAACCTGCCAGTTCGGCCAAACGGACCATATTACGACCTTGGAGGATCAAAGTATTTCCCGCCTCGGCATACACTTCGGCCAAAGCACCACCGATGCCGCCGGTCGCCCCGGTAATTAACACCGTCCTGGGGAAAACTAATTTTTTCACAGCAACTCCTCCAGCGGCGAGCGTTCCTGCTCGAGCACACGCCGACAGTTTTCCACAGCCATGGCAATCCCCTGTTTGGAATACAAACCACCATTTACCTGCGTGGTATGAATAACCGTATTACGGAAGTGTTTAAACAATTCCGCATCCGGCCTCACCTCATCCTGCCAGAACTCGTCGAGAATCCCCTGATAGGTCAACCCAGGCAGGTTATAGATCGGATCACTCAAGGTAATAGTCGGACAGTTCAGGCCGACCGAAAGCGCCCCCACGGTGCTGTTGACCGTCACCGTTCCCCGCGCGTGACGCAGCATGGTGTCGAGATCGCCAGTCTCCATATACTCGACACGACCAGCCACACCAAAGCGATCCAACAAGCCACGGATCACTTTTTTATAGTTAACCAGGCCCATATCCAGCGGATGGTTTTTGATGACCAGTCTGGCCGCCTTTGGTGCATGCCGGGCAAAGGATGCCATGACACACTCCATTACCTCAATCATATCTGCAAAGCGGGAATGGTCACGGATCTGCGCATCACCACCCAACTGGAGCGGCAAAACAAAAAACGGCCTGGAGGCTGAATGCTGAACCAGATCCTCCACCACTCCATTGTCTCGCGATTTGTGAAACCGCATTAACGGCAGCCGTTGGGCGTAGCCGTAATATTCAACCGCCGCATTCACCGGCGCATGGGTACGATAGCGCGGGAAAAACAAAGGATTCCAAAAACCGGCCAGATGAAAGACCACATCATGGGTCGCCCGAACATTGAAAGACGAGTGAAACGGCTGTCCATCGCCATGCATCGGCAATCGTTCCCCCACTTCCCGATACCAGTCCGGATCACGCGGAAGTAGAGAATAGCCATTAACACCTTGCCGTTCCAGGGTCAACCAGTAGGGACGGAAATATCCTTCTTCAAAAACATGGGTTCGCACACCGTGGATTTTCCCTTGGTGGATCGGAGGACGATGAACAGGACGACAGTCACCAAATAGAATCTGGTCGGTGATGGCAAATCTTCGATATGTATAATCAAGAAATTCTGCAAGCTCGTCAAGAGGTTGTCGATAGTTCCAGGCCGGTCGCCTTCCCCAGTAGAGCCAATCCCCGGCATTGAAATTAATCTTCAATACCCGGTGGCCTGCAGCTTGCAGTCGATCCGCAAGACACGGGAAAAAGGGCGAGCACACACCCTGGAGAAATAAAAAGGTACGCTGTCGCTTCATCGCACTCCAACTATACGGCGCAGGAACACCCTGAAGCATTTTCGCCACCAGGGAACAGACACGCCCGCCTTGGCACGCCAGGCCGACAGCTCATCCAGGGCCTGCTCCGGCGTAATCAAGGCATCACTCATGCGGCTCAGATAAACGGGATAGTCGATCAGCGCCCCTGCTACCAGTTCATCGAGCAACAGTTGACGATTTCTGCGGGGATTTGGCAGGACATCCGTTGTAAGGCCCCAGCCCGAATAAAATGGCAAGCCATAACAGGTCACCGATTTACCGCGCAGCAAGGCTTCAAATCCGGCAAGCGACGTCAGCACATGGACCTCGTCGACGGCCATGAGCAGATCGCCCATGGCCACATCCTTGACCAACTCATCACACAAGGAAAACGCCTTGTCTTCCCCTGCCCCTTTTGCCCGCAAGCCGGCCAGCACATCCGGATGAGGTTTGTAGACGATATATGCCTCCGGGTGAGCCCGGCGAACAGCTTCCAATAAACCGATATTGGTTCGGATATCGGGTGCCCCATAAGCAAGTGATGCATCACTTTCGACTTGGCCAGGCACAAGAATGACCTTTTCCACACCGGACGGGCGTTGCCAGCCGGAAACACCGACGTTGTACTTTGTCAGTCCCTCGGCAACAATACGCTCCCGCAATACCGCAGCCCGCGCTCTCATCTCATGCGAAAACATGGTTTCAGCCAGCAAGTGTTCCAGATCGGAAGGCCGGGTGGCATCGTAATAAATACCCTGGCTGTCCACCACCCAGGACATGGGCTTTATCAGATCGGTCCCCAATCCAACGGAACGCAAAAAACCATCCTCCAGACGCAAAATCTTTACATCCCCAGCACGCTCACCAGGAATTGGATTCATTCCCCAGACAACCAATACCCCACCCGCGGGTATATCGGCAGCATTGGCGATGAACACCACCCGAGCTCCTGGAAAACACTGACATATGGCAGATCGTTTCCAGGAGGAGAAATCCAGGGCATAGATTTTGGTTACTTCGGAGGATTCGGAAGTATTCAACAAAGACATATTTACGGTGTATTAGGATACGGTGTAATAATTAAAATATAGCAACGACAAAGCTGATAAGGATTTTTTCTTTTGGAATCAGAGTAAAAACTCCTCTTCCTTTTTCTTTGGTTTCGGGCCGCGCTTCAATGGG
>CAYPPR010000111.1:0-2912 GCA_964412665.1 uncultured Desulfopila sp. | reverse complement strand
GGCGCGAATCGAACGCGCGACACCAGGATTAGGAATCCTGGGTGAGAATTGCATTAATTATATGTTTATACTTCTTTTTTTAGATGAAAAAAAACAATTTGTTCCAATTTTGTTCCAATTGGCGGTCATTGTAATGATTTTGTGAAGTAATCTTCCTTTACTTCATCACTAAATCTAATACTTAAAAGTGTACTCATTTTTCATCTCCCACTTCAGATGTAAACATTGAACCCCTATATGCAGGCGGTTTGCATTATTACAACAGCCCTACCGGCTTAAACATCTACGCCATATATGATTTTTAGTCCTGCAAGCACCTGTTCAACGGTGTCACCCCGATAGCCGAGGACCTTTAAATCTGTATACTCAGTTTCCATTGCAGAGAGAAAACGTGACAAGTCTACTCTGACTTGTTTTGGCATCTCCACTCGGGCTTCCGGCGATACCACTCGGTACAGCCTGAATACGTCGTTTTTATGCTTTCTTATATCCCTGGAATCGACTGCAATCCCCTGCTCTTTTCTTTCTGTCAGGTCCAGCCAGGCACGTGCCTTGAGTGGGATTATTCTCTCAGGATCTATAACCGACAAACCATCTAAATCACGTTTGCCGGTATGAAGAAATTTGTAGTAGGACTCATCCAGCAATATAGCTGAGAGGCTTGAGACCTCCTCCTCCACCGGTATGGGAGTCAAATCTCCCTCGCCTTCGTAGGCGAGCGCGTCCGGTATTCTCGAAAATAATTCCAACATCTCAGGAAAGTCTTTATTTTCTGGAGAATAGAATCGATAAAACCTGTTTACTCCTGTGCTTTTTTGTTTATTCTGATACCGACCGGCCCGAATGAAATCCCAAAAGACTCTTACAAATTCCGCATCGAGGACTTCGATACAGAGAACAATATCGAGATCCATAGTTACCCTGAATTCTAGACCCGCTTCCTCCATCGCCAGAGAACTGGCAGTACCACCAATCAAGACATAATTTTCTTCATACCCTCGGAAATGGTCTCTGAATGTATCAAGTCCTCTTACCATTGGAATTTCTCCAACAAGGTATCAAGTGCCATCTCAACTCGTTCATCTTTTGTGTTTTTCAGGCTCAAGTAAAGAGAGAGTGGGTCGACGACTCCTTCTCGAGCAAACAGTTCGGGATCATATTTCCAGATTTCAATCTCCGCAGAACCGGGCTCGTGAATTTTAAGCTCAGTTATTTCTTTGTTCAATTGTAATACCTTCCAATCTCGAGTGCTCACAGCATAGGTTGGGCGAGACGGCGGTGCTAGCATACTGTGGTGTGACAATGCCGACTCTCCGGCAAGCAACAACGATAACGTATCGTGAGGCATAGAGATCTTAACTCGCTTTCGCACCGGAGAGCACAACAGGTCAAGTGATTTTTCCCATAAAGACTTTCTATCCATCTCAAAATGCAATATTCGTTCACGCGATTCCATCTCTACATTCCCGAGACCTGTGGTCTCAATTTCATCAAAAGCTCTGGTCAAGGTCATCGGTGTATAGTTTACCAGTTGTGCGAGCCGGGAGGGAGTTAAGCTCTCTCGTGGCCAGTTATAGAGGACAAACAAGATCACAGCTTGGGTAGAAGGACTGATTTTCTTCTTTACTAAGCGCATTCCTTTAATATGTTCTCGCAAATCTATACCAAGCAATGGCAAATACATTTGGTTGCCCGGAACGACAAAGGAAATTTTATGTTCGATGAGTCGCTTGCGGTTGTAACTGGATATTGAAGGGTGGAGGTAAATAATTTCATGCCGCCACATCTCTTCTATTTGTTGTATATGTTTGCGGATAGTTGCCGGGGTGATCTCTTCTTCATGCCGTGCCTCCATTACAAGACAAAATTCATGGAGCAGTTGACACTCATAAAAGTTATATAAATCGCGAAGAAAAAGTGGGAGGCCCTTCTCTTTCCGCCACTTTTTTATGGCTATCGAGACACCTAGATTTTCAAAAAGATACTTTTCAAATTTTTGTACAAGGCTCAGCATACGTCACTCCTCAATAACATAATAAATGCACACTAACACACTGAGTGTTACCATGCAATTTTAATGTTACTGACCTTCTTTTACAGCTCTTTTGTCGGAAAGTGTCAGGTGGCCGTTGCTGACCTGCTCTCCTTTAACCAGGTGGATAGTGAGAATTCCACATCCTTGCCGCTGGTCATTCTTGGGCTTTTTGAGGGATCGGAACACTATGGCTTGTTTAAAAATTCGCAATTCACCCAGGGGAGGTGTTGTCCGAAGGCCTCTGAATGTCGGCAATATGTGAAAACAAGACAGAGTAAAACATCCGCTCGATGAGGTTTTCCTCATCCGGTTCTGACAAAAATAGTTTGCGTTTCTAGTCGATGAGATAGAGCCGTTCACCCAAGGGGCTAAATACTCTCATTTCTGGTTATTTTTTCCGTTATCATATTATGCGAATCAAATCTGTTGAGGTTTGATTAAATTTTTACCCCATGAAAAAGTCCGGATCAAGCTTTGCTCGCCGGACGTCTGAACTGCTTGTGCATCACTTTAGTCTATTATGTTCCGATTACTCCAATGTTTGATAGTGTCCTGTTATCAAGTAGGTAGCCTAAAATTAGCCCCTAAGTGACCAGCAACAATATCTTGAATTATCTTCTATCTCATTTCCACTGCATCAGTTATGGTCTATTGGAAATATGTTGACTTCGGCAACAACGACAATAGGGGCATTTTCAGGCAATAAGAATCAAGCAAGACATGACCCTTTCCTAAAAATCAATAATTGAAAGCACTCCATTTGAGACCATTTTTCTGAAATATTCTTGTTTTTCCAGAAGTGCCGAAAATGCTCCATTTCGATCGTGATACTTGATCATGATCAAGATCAAAAAGTTCAGGAAAAACCTTAAAATTA
>CAYPPR010000110.1:0-2914 GCA_964412665.1 uncultured Desulfopila sp. | reverse complement strand
AAGTTACTGAAGGGATTTCTTTTCGTATTTGCTCAATTTTCGCCATGAGCTCTTCCAGGGTAATGATACCTTTGGCGACAAGAAGATCAATGAGTGCCTGGTTAATCATGATCTCCATGTTCAAGGCTTCACGTAGTGGAATGATATCTTTGGGGTTTGCTTTGTTTGCCATTTTTTCCACCTGTCCATTTTTTAGAGATGGTACTACCATTACTGGATGACATTCTTCTGAAAAAAATATAGAGGGTTCGACTCTTGCTGAGGTAGAATTTTTAGCAGAAGGTTAATAAATTTTATCTGGCAACCCAAGGCATGATGGGCACCGTGGAGATCGCGTTTTGAGGACTTCCTTCAATCAGTTTCTTGCTGACAGCCAAGTATACCAGGGTGTTGTGTTTTTTATCAAACATGCGTATCACCTTAGTATTTTTGAAAAAGATGCTTGTTTTTTCGCTGAAAACATTTTCCTGCTTGGGAAGTTTTTCCGGCAGAGTTATGGGACCGGTCTGTCGGCAAGCTATGGAGAAGCGCGAAGGATCTTCGGCGAGACCGACTACACTTCCCCAACCACCTTTTCGAGCCTGACTGATATGGCAGGTTACGCCTTGCACTTTTGGGTCCTCGAAAGCTGATACACAGACAGAGTCATTGGGGCTTAAAAATTTAAAAGTAGTATCCAGGCAACCAATTTCATTAGCATAAGTCGAATTTATTCCTACAAATAGTACACACAAAAAAAGTACCGGAATCGTAACTGAATATTTCATGTTCTACCTCCTGTCGCCACTTAAGTAATTAGTTTACTTTGGTCCCTTGATATGATGAGCACATGCCCTTATCTTTCTGGCCTTAATAGTATCAATTATGTAACGTCCAACTGGCGGCAAAGTCCGCCTTATAAAAGAAGGAAAAGATAACATGAAGATTGCAGTCCCAACAGTTGGAGATCAGGTAGATCAGCATTTTGGTCATTGTGAAAAATATTCAGTCTTTACCATCGAAGATGACGCCATAAAAACCCTAGAATATATGGAATCTCCGGCTGGGTGTGGTTGTAAATCTAATATGGCTAGTGTACTTGCTCAAAGTGGTGTGAAAATCTTAATCGCCGGTGGCATAGGTAACGGAGCCGTTAATGTATTGACCACCAATGGTATAAAAACAATTAAAGGCGCATCTGGAAATGTCAGGAATGCGGTAGAGTCATATTTGCAAGGTAAGCTTGTAGATAGTGGAGATATCTGTCAGTCTCACTCTCATGATCCCAATCATGTATGTCAGCACTAAGAGTTAAAAATATTTAATAAAAACAGATAAATATCAAAGATGTATAAGGTATTTGTAATATCTGCCACACTACGATACGACATCCAGTTGAAAAACCTCTAGTCCTCAGAATTCTTGTGCTCCAGCAAGAGATGGAAGAAGGTGCTTATCAGTTTAAAAACTGGAGAAGCGTTTATTCCTCATACTCAAGCAACAAGACAATTTTTCCATCTTTACTTTTTTTATGTTTGCGAGCTGAGAACTTTATGCGATTTTCTGCTTACTGAATTTCATTCTCAGATTGGCATTCTAATACGTCCAGCCGTGATTCAAGCTTCTTGAGCTTATTCTTCAGCAGTGCATTTTCTTTTTCTGTGTTGATCATTTTGTGAAAAACATCAATCAACTCAGAAAAAAGATTACTGTACCCAACACCTTCCTTTAGTATTTCGATTGTCTTGACTATTTTTTCAGGAATATCCAATATGGCCTTTTCGGATTTTGGAGAAATATCATATTTTTTGATTTTATGTGCTGGGGCAATGAACACATCCTGAGAAAATCCAGTCTCTTCCTTCTTGCTCTGATCTAATACAGGGGCTTCCGCCTCTGCAAAAATAGTGCGCCCAAGTGAAAGCATTTCCTCTAAGGTCATTTTGAAATGATGGGAAATTTTCCCCCACATTTTACCTGATCCGGATTTTCTCTGCTTAACGATAGCATTCAAATAGCCACGATCAATTTTTTGCTCAGTGGAAAGACGAGTTTGTGCCCCTCTGCCTTCTTCCTTCAGCAGGTGAGACAATGCCGCATGTAATTGTTTGAGATTTGTTTGATTCATTGCTCAATAATTGCTATCTCAAATCATAACGAAAGTGCCGATAATTCTATATTGAACTTTCTTCCTGATAATTTGTTTGTGATCGTGCCGAAAAAACATGCCTGAAATGGAGCATTCAAATTTATTGATTTTGTACAAATAATCAACCGAAGGAAGCACTTTATGTCTGACCATCGTCAGCGTTGATAGTACTTTCAAATCGAGCATCAGTAGGAAACAGCAAATAGCTTCCCACCTCTATGGCTTGCACTGCCCACAAGGACGATACCCAGCGGCAATAGCATCCTCTCTGCTATCAAATACAGTTACACAATTTTTGCAATTATTATAATTCCTGCAGCTCGAAGAATGAAACACGTGGCTCCTTGTATTGCCGTGGAACCCATGTAATGCGGCGGTTTCTGTTGAACCTGTTTGCTTTTGATATTCGCTGTTGCGAACACCCTTTTTCCAGTCCCAGGGCGGTACCGGATCATTGTCGGCCCATAGACCAACACTGGTTGCTTTGGGTTTTTGCTCAAGTCGTAGCCAATCACCGCAAAAGGATGCTTTGCAGTATTGCTGATACTGCCATGCTAGCCCGCTGGTAATAAGACTTTGGTTAACATTCAGGCCGCTTACAGAGACGACACCGACCGTTCGTCCATACCTATCGGTATCATAAGCTTCAACATCTACAGTTTTCCCGGCAACCAATTTAGACGTGTAATTCTTCGCGGCATTACCAAAGGCTTGACCTTTTTCCGGTGTATCGATTCCATAAAGTCGGATCTTGTGTTGGGATTTACCCGAGAGGATGGTGATAGT
>CAYPPR010000109.1:0-2936 GCA_964412665.1 uncultured Desulfopila sp. | reverse complement strand
TGGATGAACAATAGAAGATTCGCGTGGCAATCAGTGGACCAACCCGAGAATGCCAAAGATAATGAGGTAGATGGCAACGATGTAACTCAATAGTCTCGGGACAAGGAGAATCAAGATTCCCGCGATGAGAGCAATCACCGGCTGTGGCGATATAATGATTTGCATGGCATTTGGCCTCCTTTCTCAGCTCTGTTTGAGCAAAGATTTCTCCAATTCATGGACTACGATCAGGGGTCTATGTGTTTTGCCAGACCTTGGGCAGGAATAACACATGAGGTTTTTCTCTTGCTGTTTGAGTCAGTAGAGGTGGGTCCGTGAACTCCCTCCAATTGGCTCCATCTTATCCGGTTGGCGGCAACACTGATTTTTTGGCGGCACGAAAGGAACTTTATGTTCATCTCCTCAACTCCAGCGCTCCCTGAACTGTCCTTTGAAGATCTTCCAGTGTAAAGGGCTTGAATATGACTGAGTCAACAGGCCCTCTTTCCACCTTCTTCAGAACAGTCTCCCTGTCAGAGCCCGTTAGCAGTATGACCGGCGTGATTGGGGATCTTTCCTTGATGTGGCCGGCCAGGCTTAAACCGTCCATGGCGGGCATCTCAAGGTCGGTTAAAACCAAATCGAAAGTGCTCTTGAGAAAGACAGCCACAGCTTCAATGCCGTTGATGGCAAGAGCCACCTCAAATCCCAGGAAATGAAGGATCTGAGAAACTGCATCCCGAATGGCCTTGTTATCATCAGCCAGCAGTATACGTTTGGGTATGACTTGACCGGTGTTTGCGGATACAGATTTTTTCGCCTCTTTCCTGGTCTCTTTCATGCCACGCCTCTTTTTTAACAATGATGCTGCCGAGCGAAAACGTTCAGCGTCCCTGCCTTATTTGAACTTTGAGGCCACATCATGATAGGCGGCCTTGACTTCAGCCCAGGTTTTTTCCACACCTCCTTTGACGGCTTCCCATGCCTCATCGCCAGAGGTCTTCAGCTCCTGCAGCTTCGTCTTTGCCTTGTTTTGTTTGTGTTCCAAGCTTTCGATGCTCTTATAGTAATCGATCTTCGCGTCGGACTTGGCGTTGTCCGCCTTGGCCTTGAGCAGAGCGATCTCCGCGTCCCATTCCTTCAACTGTGCATCGAGCTTTTCTTCGTATGCTTTTCTTTCGTCCTTCATAAGAACCTCCTTGTGTATAAAAGTTTTGCCTCCCATCAGCCCTTCGTCTTTCCCACGACCAGCAACACGATGCCGCCCACGAGGGAAATACCACCCACGATCGGCGGAAGCGGAATTGTTCTCGTCTTCTCAGCCGTCATCTGAATGGGCCCGAGATCGACGACCTTCTCTCTGGTCGTGTAGGTGATGCCCTGATACGCGAATGCGAAGATTCCGATCACGATAAGGATGATGCCTATCACCGTGTATTTTTTCATTTCACTCCTTCATGAACATAGTCAGGTTGGTTTAGTATGGGTGTTTGATGCAACCGCCGCAATGGGCTCAAATTCTTGCCGGCGCACGATGTGCCGCGCTACTTTCCCACGACCTTCTCTATCTCGTCGATCTTTTGCCGTATTTTGCCGGCCCCCTTTTCGTCTTTGCCTTCGGCCTGGTCCTTCGTGCTGGATTCCATGGTATTCCTCCTGTGGGATCTCGGGTTGACTGATGGTGCGTTGACTCCGGTCTTTCCCGCCTTTGTTCTCTTCTTTCCCGCTGCAGCGGGAAAGAAGGTTAGGAATGAATAGTTGTTTACAGAATTGACCAGTGAATACAAACTCCCTGATGTCACTATTTAACGATCAGATCATTCTTCACGGATTTGACCCCTTTGACGCTCCGTGCGATTTCCACCGCTTTATCGACCGCCTTTTGAGAATTGACGAAGCCGCTCAGTTGAACAGTGCCCTTGTAGGTTTCGACACTGATCTGGAATGACTTGAGAAAATCATCAGCTGCAAGCAGAGATTTGACCTTGGTCGTAATGACCGAATCGTCAATGTATTCCCCTGCGCTTTCCTGTTTGGATGTCGATGCACAGGCCACAAAGGCGGCGATCACCATCAGAAGGACAAAATACCCGATAAACCTGTTGCTTTTTTTCATGTCAGTTACTCCTTTCTATAAATACCCTGCCTTGCCCGGCAAGGATCCAAATGGTTATGTTCGTCTTCGTCCTTGAATAACCTGGATCAGCACCACGACGATGGCGATGACCAGCAGGACATGAACGATTCCACCCATCGTGTAGCCAGTCAGCAATCCCACTCCCCATAGAATTAAAAGAATCACAAATATGGTCCAAAGCATGTCCCCCTCCTTTCTGTTTACTGCGTTTGCCCCAGTCATCGCGATCATTATACTGCCGTCTGGGACCGCGCTTCCGTTCTCTTTTTTACCGCTCGCACGTTGTGGAACACCATTTCATAGGGCTCCTGGAGCAGGTTGTTCGCCCCCCGAAGTACCCTGAAACGCTCCGACTTCAGATGGCTATTCAGGTTCTTCCGGGTATCCCATTCTTCAAGAATACAGAGTTCATTTTCATCCTCCATACTCTGGTAAAAGTTGCAGCGCAGGCATCCATTCTCTGTCCTCATGGCGCCGATCAGTAATGCGATCGTCTGGGACAGCTCCTTGCGCTTTTCAGCCAAAACCTTCATTCGTATGATGACCAGGATCATGGAAATAGGTAACTGCAACTATCCTGCCAACAACAGGGGAAAGGCACGAAGCCGGAATTATCGCTTCATAACAAGGGATTAGATAAATGTGAGAAAAGCTTAGAGCGGGTTGAAATGATCTGGCGGCCCTCAATATTTGGTGGAGCCTCCATATATTGAGGGAGCATTTGAGGGGCGCCGGGCGGCTTAATCCGGCCCGCTGATCACCGGCCGGACGATCCCGAGCTTATGCATCCTCGCTCTCAAGGTGCTCGGGTGGAGACCCA
>CAYPPR010000108.1:0-3172 GCA_964412665.1 uncultured Desulfopila sp. | reverse complement strand
GCAAACGCGATGGTGGAACTGAGCGAATTCATTGAAGTCGGACCGATCTATTTCGATTTCGACAAGTCCAACATCCGCCCCGATGCCGCCCTCGAACTTGACAAGGTGGTAGAAGTGATGAACAACTATCCCAATATGGTGGTTGAGGTCGGATCACATACCGACTGCAGGGGAACCCACGAATACAACGACATTCTGTCTGAAGCCAGGGCCACCTCCACCATTGAATACGTCCGTGAACGCATCACCAATCCGGAGCGTATCAGCGGACAAGGATACGGGGAGAACCGCCTGGTCAACCGCTGCGACTGTGAGGAAGAAGTTCCTCCCTGCAACGAGGACGAACACCAGGAGAACCGCCGATCCGAATTCAGGATCATTAGAATAAGATAACCATATTTAAGATAACCGGGCCGTAGAGCAGCCTCGGTAAATTGCCCAAGTCAAAAACCCGTCTCCATCCGGAGGCGGGTTTTGTTTTTTTTGACAAATAAGTAAAAAACTGCAAAAACAGGAATTTGGCTACGAATTAAAACGGACGCCAACTTCCGCATACATATGTATATGCTTAAAATAATTCAAAAAACAAAAGCTGAATAAGGCTTACAGAAGATAACTCCTAAGCATTTTCTTTCGCTTTTCCGAAGAAAAACTGCAAAAAATATAAGAAATAGTACTTAGGTATATGTGATTAAATACGAAATTTTACTGTCAAAAGTATTGCATCATTAAGTATTTTATACCATTGTTTTGAGTCAGTTTATGTTCCAATTTTGTAACGGACAGAAAGCAACACCTCATCCGACGAAAAAAAGAAGCCGACTGTCTGTAACAGATCCGAGAAAAAACCGATTCAAATAAAACATTATGGGAAACACCGACCATTTCCTTCGCATCATCAAAAATGGCTGCATTTCCAAGAGAACATCCCGCAGCCATGGCTCTTTCCTCCTTGTGCTACCCCTCTTTGTAGTATTGTTGCTCATCACCAGTCTGACGGCACCGGCCCAGGAGAATGAAGCCGGCCGACTGATCAATCTGCCGGTCCAGGACAGTGAGATGCTGTATGGCAGGCAGGGCAATCCAAGGCTCACAGATCCAGGCACATTAAGCAACCCAGGTCAGGTTACGCTGAATACGGACCTGTGCGACGCGGGTTGCAATTCAAATGATTATGATGCCATTAATGTATTTATTGCCGACATCGACGGCAACCCCATCGATTGCACCGTTTACGGAGACCCGGTCGAAGCCTACCTCTGGACAGAATTCGAGGGAGCCGGCCAGGGAGTAACCAGGTATTCGGTGTTTGTAGAATACAATCTATACATCAACGGGGTGCCAACCTATTTCAGCTCCTGCTATTTTGACGGGGAACCCATCATCCCGGATGTAGAGCACCGCCTTTTCAATGATCCCATCTATTTCAGCTGTGGAGACCATGTAGAAATCAAGGATTTTTACCTGGGATGGCAGACCAACGCGAACAAAGGCTGCGGATGCGGCAACCCGCCCCATTGTTATGGAGTGGGATCATTTCCAGTAACCCCTCCCCCCAGCCTGGCGGTTTATCCGAACGCCCTTCCTTCTTTCATCTGCGAAGGAGAAACCTCCCAATTGTCAGCCAACGCGGAAGGTGGTGCCGGCACCCTGACCTACAGCTGGACTTCCGATCCGGCCGGTTTCACTTCCACCCTGGAAAACCCGGTTGTTGCTCCGACAACCACCACCACCTATACTGTTACCGTATCCGATGGTGTCAATGCTCCGGTTTCGGGAAACATCACCGTTAACGTGAATCCTTTGCCAAACGCCACGATCACGCCCGACGGCGATCTGGAATTCTGTGAGGGCGGCTCCGTTGGGCTGACTGCCAGCGAAGCCGAATCTTACCTCTGGAGCAACGGGGAAACCACCCAGAGCATTGAGGTGGATGAATCCGGCACTTTTAATGTAACCGTCACCGATCTGAACGGCTGCCAGGCCACTTCCGATGATGTGGAGGTTATTGTAAATGAACTGCCCGTGGTGAACTGCCCGGACAACTTTGACGTCTGTATTGACGCTGACGCATTTGCCCTCTCCGGGGCAACACCAACTGGAGGTATTTACGAAGGAACCGGCGTGTCCGCCGGCAGCTTTGACCCTGCAACTGCAGGTACCGGCGAGCATACCATCACCTATACCTATACCGATCCGGATACCGGGTGCACCAACTCCTGCACCTTCACCGTCACCGTGAATGACCTGCCCGAAATCACCTGCCCCGAATACGGACCGTTCTGCATGGGCGAAGACCCGGTGAGCTTCACTGAATCCGGTGTGTTCACCTATAACGACCTTGTAATTACCCAGTGGGACCCCACAGCAGCCGGAACTTTTACCCTGACCTATACCGTCACCGACCCGCTGACGGGTTGTGAGAATTCGTGCGAGTTCGACATTGTGGTAAACGAACTGCCCGAAATCACCTGCCCCGAATACGGACCGTTCTGCATGGGCGAAGACCCGGTGAGCTTCACTGAATCCGGTGTGTTCACCTATAACGACCTTGTAATTACCCAGTGGGACCCCACAGCAGCCGGAACTTTTACCCTGACCTATACCGTCACCGACCCGCTGACGGGTTGTGAGAATTCGTGCGAGTTCGACATTGTGGTGAATGACCAGCCAGTGGCAGCCATTACTGCCGGCGGCGACCTGGCATTCTGTGAGGGCGGTTCCGTGGAACTGACCGCCACAGAAGCCGAATCCTATCTCTGGAGCTCGGGGGAAACCACCCGGAGCATCGTGGTCGATGGATCCGGCACCTATTCCGTGACCGTTACAAATGAGGACGGTTGCCAGGCCACTTCCGATGAGGTAGAGGTTGTCATGAACACCAACCCAAGTATCTTCGTCGTCAACCAATGGATTGAATACGGTACCAGCACGGTGATCGACGCCAGCGTCTCCGGCGGTACAGCGCCTTACTCCTTCGAATGGATTCCGGCCAGCCTGCTGATTGACGCCACCGTACTGAATCCCACAACGGTTGAAATGACCGAGACCACTACCTTCCCGGTTGTTGTTACCGACGCCAACGGCTGTATTGGAACAAACCAGGTGACCATCACTGTAGAAAGCGATGAACTGGTCATCAACCCACAGGCCGAGCCCGATGAGATCTGCG
>CAYPPR010000107.1:0-3174 GCA_964412665.1 uncultured Desulfopila sp. | reverse complement strand
ATTTGGCAGGACATCCGTTGTAAGGCCCCAGCCGGAATAGAAAGGCAGACCATAGCAAGTGACCGATTTGCCACGCAACAACGCCTCGAATCCGGCAATCGAGGTCAGTACATGCACCTCATCGACGACCTTAAGCAGATCGGCCCCCAATCCTGTTGCAAACCTAGCCAGAAATCTGCAGACATACCCAAAACACGAGACAGCCGCAATTAAGGTGTTATACGATCAGAAAGTGGGATAGTGTTTGCTTTCATAGGCCTCAACCAATGTGACCAATACCTTACGTAGAAGTGCTTGTACTTATTTTTCACCTTTTAAGCCACGTAAAACTAGCGACCGCGGCCAAACCCTGTGCATTTCCCTACCGGTCGTGGTAAAAAATACGACAGATTTTAAATCCAAACCACAAGGATGCCGCGTCATGCAAAAACTGCCGATTGGGATTCAGACCTTCGAAAAAATCCGTACGGATAATTACACCTATGTCGATAAAACCGACCAGGCCTGCCGCCTGGTCGAAGAAGGCAGTTATTACTTTTTATCCCGCCCGCGCCGTTTTGGCAAAAGCCTCCTGGTGTCCACCCTGCAAGCCATGTTTGAAGGGCGTAAAGAACTCTTCACCGGCTTAGCCGCCGCAACGCACTGGGACTGGACGGTTAGCTATCCGGTGATCAAAATCAGCTTCGGCGGCGTGGCGCGCGATCTAGCCGACATGAAACAGGATGTGCGCAACATCCTCGAAGAAAACCAGCAACGCCTGGGCATCATCTGCCCGCTGCCCACGGACATCGGCGGCTGTTTCAAGTTTCTTATCCGAACCGCCTGTGAAAAATACAACCAAAAAGTCGTGATACTGGTCGATGAATACGACAAATTCATCGTCGACAACCTCGACCAGATCGAAGTCGCCAAACAGGGGCGCGAAGTTCTAAAAGATTTATACACCACCATCAAAGACAGCGACGAATATGTCAAATTTGCTTTTCTCACCGGCGTAAGCAAGTTCAGCAAGGTGTCCATTTTTAGCGGATTGAATAATTTAAAAGACATCAGCCTTGATCCCCGTTACGCCACTCTGTGCGGTTATACCCAAAATGATTTGGAAACCACTTTTGCCGCACATCTACGAAACGCCGACATGGACAAAGTGAAAGACTGGTACAACGGTTATAACTTTTTGGGCGAGCCGGTTTACAACCCCTTTGATATTCTCCTGTTCATCGACAGCGGACAGACCTACAAAAACTACTGGTTCGCCAGCGGCACCCCGACTTTTCTGATCAAGCTGATTCAGCAGCACAACTACTATGTGCCTCAACTCGATGGTCTGCAAATCAATGAAAGCTTGATTGACAGCTTCGACATCGAAGCCATCGAGCTGGAACCGATTTTGTTTCAGGCGGGCTATCTGACCATCAAACAACAGAGTCAAGCAGGCCCGGTAAGACTGCTGCAGCTGGGCTATCCCAACCTAGAAACCCGCTATTCCTTCAACGATCTCGTTCTTGGCTATTTAACCAACCAAACCAGCGAGAAAACAACATACCAAAGCCGGATCTACCAGGACCTGACCAGCGCCAACCTGCCCGCCTTCGAACAGACCCTGCGTGCCCTCTTTGCATCCATCCCCTACACCAACTACGTCAACAACCGCATCGGCAGCTACGAGGGCTATTATGCCAGCGTCATCTACACCTATCTCGCCAGCCTGGGTTTTGAAATTATAGCCGAAGATCTCACCAACAAAGGCCGCATCGACCTGACGGTAAAAATTGCCGACACCATCTACATTATCGAATTCAAAGTCGATGGCGAAGGCAAGGCGCTGCAACAGATTCAGGCGAAAAACTACCAGCAGAAATATCAAAACAGCACCAAAACCATTTATTTGATCGGCATTGATTTTGATTCCGAGGCAAAAAATCTGGTCGGGTTCGAGTGGGTAAAGAGCGAAGGCTGAAGATTTTCAAGGTTCTTGGCCAATGCACGGCGTTCGGTTACTCTAGTTCCCATGCTCCAGTGTGAGAACACTCGGTTGCTCTGGTTCCCATGCTCCAGCGTGGGAACACACCCCCAGGCGCTCCAGCGTCGTCGCCGGCTTGCATCCCCATCCAGCTATCAGACTAACAACGCCCGGCAATCTCTTTACTGCGTTTTAACGAGCGTAGATCTGAGGCATCAAACAATTGGCTGCGCCCGATAACCTGAATTGGTCTTAGCTTGCCGGATTGAACATAGCGGCGCAAGGTGGGAACTGAGACCTCAAGGTACTCAGCCGCCTCGGGTACAGAAAATGGTTCACGATGAAGCGCCCCGAATACTTGCTCATGGGTATAATCCTCTTCCTCTTCGCGAAAGGCTTTGGCGGCAAGCAACAAAAAGAAACGAGTCCGTTCACTTGAAGGCATCCGTTCCATTTCAGCATATAGATCTTCGGCGGTAATCGGCATATTCATGGTGTCTCCCCTCGGTCGGCATCCTGTTTGAGGTATCGCTTGAGGGCTTCGTAGAAATTCTCATGCGTACCTACCTGATAAAAGTCAATTATCAGAAACTCAACCGGAGATTCTTGTGCAGGCGGCCTGTATGCTATCAGGTACTGCTGGCGGTTAAAACGAAATTTATAGACCCGGATTCCTGCTAAATCTCCTGTTTTGACTTCACCAATATCCGGATTGTCGCAGACTAAATCTACAGCATCCTCAATAGCAAGCTTTAGCGGCTTGTGGGCTTTTTTTACAAATTGAACAAATGGACGTTTGTAGTTTCGCTGCATGATTAGATATTAAATACTCACTGATCCCATGTCAACTCAAATTCAAGCGTTTAAAAACCGGACCCATCCGCCGAATGAGTGACGTTATGTAGCCATTGCCGCCCCTTTACACCTCGTTACCTGCTCAGACGAATCTATGCACGGCGGTCGATTACTCTGGTTCCCATGCCCCGCATGGGGACCGAAAATCACCTATTATCGACCATCTTCCCCTCCCAGCACCACAGCCTCCGATGTATAAACAATCCGCCTTCCCAGAACATGACGAATAAAATCGCATATTGTCCGATCGGCCCAATCATTTTTACCCTGTTGCGCATCGAACCCACCGCACAAATCCCAGACATCTCGCTTGATGTAGACGCAAAAAAAGGAAGCATAATTCAAATCTATCGCCC
>CAYPPR010000106.1:0-3251 GCA_964412665.1 uncultured Desulfopila sp. | reverse complement strand
CCGAGCGGCCGATTACCTGCGAGGTTGGCACGAATGTCATTGTCGGCAATGATCCGGAGAAGATTCTTTCGGCTGCTCAGGTGGTGCTTGATGGGCAGTGGCGGACGGGGGGGATTCCTGAGAAATGGGATGGGCATGCTGCTGAGCGGATTGTTGCATGGTTGATTGGTTAGCCCACGGCAGCCCGGAATGACGGTGGTGGGGCGGATGGCGGAGGTTGTGTCGGATGGCGGAGGTTGTGTTGGATGAAAGTGGTGGTGTCAGATTACGGAGGCGAGAGCAGAGCAGATGGACGATAAAAAAATGGATATTCGTTGGAAGCAGCGATTCGCGCATTATAAAAAGGCCTATGCCTTGCTTGAGCAGACTATCGACATTGAAGATCCTTCAGATGCGGAGCGGGCCGGGCTGATTCAATTTTTTGAGATGACGTTTGAACTGGCCTGGAAAGTATTGAAAGACTTTCTTGAAGAGGAAGGCTTCAGGGTGATAAGCCCAAGAGACACGGTGAAACAGGCATTTCAGGCCGGTTTGATTGCGGATGGTCATACCTGGCTGGAAGCCTTGCAAGACCGCAATCTGCCCGTGCACACCTATGAGGAAAAGATCGCCATTGCAGTGGAAAAAAAGATACGGAATGCTTATTTCCCGGCTCTTTCTCAGCTTTTTCGTACAACAATGGGGTCAGGCTTAGAAGATGTTAAGTTCAAATGAAGGGTGTCGGTCCAAGCCATCAGTCAGTCATGCCGAGCAGCCGGACATTGTCGTGGGGGATGTCAACTCGACCATGGCCTGTACCATTACCGCAAAGAAGCTTGGCATAAAGATCGCCCATGTCGAGACTGGGCTGCGGCTGCGCTCGCGGGATATGGGCATGCCGGAGGAGATCAATCGGCTCTGCACCGATGTGTTATGTGATTTTCTCTTTACCACCGATCGCTTGGCCGACGAAAATCTGCGTGCCGAAGGGGTTGCTGAAGAAAAGATTGTCTTTGTCGGCTGCGCGACAGGTCATGAACGGGCAGTGGCGCAAGGGAAGTGTGCCGGAGAAGTGGGATGGGCAGGCTGCCGGGCGGATTGTTGATTGGTTGGTTAGCCACTAATTATATGAAATTACACCGCCAACCTCCGGCGACTTGTTTGTCCGGGTTGCCTTAATTCTCGAACAAGGAGTTGGGAAAATAGGGGACAGACTCCGTTATTCAGGATACAACGTTACTTGCTTTACAGGTCGGCTTGCATTGCATTGAGAGCGTCTTTTAAGGCCGGAAGGTCGTTTTCGATCACCAGCCATATAGTTTCGAGATCAAGCCCCATATAGTCATGAACCAGAATATTACGGAAACCGGTGATCGCCCGCCAATCGATATGAGACTGGGTATTTTTAACCTCGTCGGATAACCGCTGGCTGGATTCGGACAGAGTCTGCAGATTACGCACCACCGCATCCTGAACGAGGTCCGACCGCATGAATGTATTGCGGTCCTGATATGCGAATCGCTCAACGCGTTCGATGCACTCGAGCATGTGCTCCACATAAATCTGGTCACGTTCGGAGAGGGTCATAGATCAACAGCCTGTCCAAGAATCCGGTTGCGTAATTTCGGATGCAAGGCAGCCGGTGTCACCACATCCACTTTTTTACCGAGGAGATCCTGAAGGTCCATCAAGAGTCCCCCCAACGCAAGGGCTGACCGGCCTTTTTCCAGATCAATCAGGATATCCACGTCACTGTCAGGACCGGCGTCACCGCGAGCACGCGAACCGAACACCCGCACTCTACGGGCGCCGCGTAAGAGGGCAAGCCGGTTTATCTCTTCACGGTGGTCTTCAATCAGTTTGTCCATGAACCTTCCTATGTCGCGATCGTTGATGCCTGCTTTTCTGCATAACCAAACATCATAATGATGAAAGTAGATGAGTGTGAAAAGGTACTTAGGGGAATAGACCACTATTACTATTATTATTGCCAGTAAATGTGTATTTTATCCGAATTGTATAGAATATACAAGCTGGAAGAACAATGGGGTCAGGCTTAGAAGATGTTAAGTTCAAATGAAGGGTGTCGGTCCAAGCCATCAGTCAGTCATGCCGAGCAGCCGGACATTGTCGTGGGGGATGTCAACTCGACCATGGCCTGTACCATTACCGCGAAAAAGCTTGGCATAAAGGTCGCGCATGTCGAGGCCGGGCTGCGCTCGCGGGATATGGGCATGGCGGAGGAGATTAATCGGTTTACACTATAACAATCGACCATCAAGATCTTTGTATAAAGGGAACTTGCCGTCTGCGGACATGAGTTGTGCATCATGGCTGAGAGCGGTGGCGATGATGATTCTGTCTTCAAAACAACTTATGGCAGAAATTCCCACAATGTCTGCATGTTGGATCAGAGCAGTTCTGGCTCTTCCAAGAAGATCAATATCTTCATTGACCCACCACAGCCAGATGTGCGTGTCCATGATGATCATTAGGGCAAATTCCACTCATTTTTAGAGACTGTGTCAAATATGTTGCCCATTATTCGAGTTTTTCCAGCAATGTCGTGATGCGGGAGTCGACAGGGGCGTACTTTTTTATCTGGCCTTTCAACGACTAAGAAAACGGCTTCAACTTTTTTGTTGGGAGGAAACTTTGGCAATCCCTTCAGATTGCCCTTATTATCCGTATCGAGAAATAAAAATTGGGGTCAGGCTTCGAAGATGTCAAGATTGTTTTCCAAGCAAAGTTCTCAAGGTCTTCAAGCGGTCGGCTAACTCGGTCCGATATCCCGATATATCGCGACCAAGTCAGCATTACTTCAGCAGTGGCAGTGAGGTTCGGGGAATATGGCTGACCGAGTCTCTCGGTTATCTTGAATTTCTGCATCTGAATATAACAATACCGAGCGGCCGATTACCTGCGAGGTTGGCACGAATGTTATTGTCGGCAACGATCCTGGGGCGATTTTGTCGGCTGCGCGACAGGTCATGGATGGGCAGTGGCGCAAGGGAAGTGTGCCGGAGAAGTGGGATGGGCATGCTGCTGGGCGGATTGCTGCTTGGTTTGGTTCGTTATTTCTCCTGCTGATTTGAATGGATCTCCTGGAGAACTTTTTTGAAGCTGTCAATGTCCTCGCTTTGAGCAGCTGATCGAAGCAGCTTTTTCAGTAGAATCCTGTTGTTCAGGGCTTGTACCTTGTCATAAACATCTTTTGGAACGTCTTTGCTGAATCTTGCATCAAGGGCTTCCAGGACCATTTCTCTTGCCTC
>CAYPPR010000105.1:0-3298 GCA_964412665.1 uncultured Desulfopila sp. | reverse complement strand
GCATTCATCAATCAACGTGCCGACCAGCCCGGACCATTACAGCTGCTCTTTCTCGGCAATGTGATTGCCAGAAAAGGTCTGGTGCCGCTGCTGCAGGGATTGGCGAAAATTGATCGCCGGATCTGGCGGTTGTCGGTCGTTGGCGCTCTTGACTTCGAACCCGCCTATACCGCCGAAGCGCGGCAGCTCGTCCGAGACCTTGATCTGTCCGGGTCGGTTCGCTTTCTTGGTCCTCTTGACAATGACCGACTGGTCGAGACCCTGAGCGAGAGCCATCTCTTCTGTATGCCCTACGCTTATGAGGGCTTCGGCATCGCCATTCTCGAGGCCATGGCCTTTGGTCTGCCGGCCATCGGTTGTCTCAGCGGCGCGGCGGGCGAGACCATCCGCCAAGGCGAAAACGGCTACCTGCTGGCCCTGAGCGATCTTGACGGCCTGGAGCCGCTGCTGCGTCAATTACATCAGGATCGGGACAAACTGCGGCGGCTCTCCCTTGCTGCCCATGTAACCTATGCCGCAAGTCCGGGCTGGCTGGACGGGGTGACGGCCATTGATGGTTTCCTGCGGCAGCTGAAGGGTCCGCAGGCGAAGACGAATGACAGGGGCGGCGGCTTTGATCCCCGATATCTTGCCGCCAAGAAAATCATTGACGACCGGGCACTGAACCATCATGTCTGGGAGACGCTCCGCGTAACGCTGCCGCAAACCACCGGCGGCGCACCGGTGAATATTCTCGAAATCGGCAGTGGCATCGGCACCATGCTTGAACGGATGGTCGATCGACAGCTGCTAAGAGGTTCCGTCACCTATATGGCCACCGACTGCGACCCGAACCAACTCATGGCGGCATGCGGATATCTGACAGAGTGGGCGGAAAAAAAGGGCCACAACCTGTCCTGGACCGGCGAAACTAATGGCTGCCTGACTACCCCTGATGCCAAGATCTCGTTTTCACTCGAGCAGGCCAGCGCCGAAGAACTTGCCGACCGGGCTAAATCGCGGGGCACCTTCCATTTGATCATCGCCCATGCCGTGCTCGATCTCATCGACTTTCCCACCCTGCTGCCGCGACTCATGTCGCGACTGACTGATAACGGACTGGCCTATTGCACCTGCAACTTCGACGGAAAGACCGTCTTCTTGCCCAACTGTGCCGGCGAAGAAGAGATAATCGAGCGCTACCATGCCTCGATGGAGGTGCGACTGTCCGGGGCAAGCCACACCGGCCGAAGACTGCTGAGCTTTCTGCAGGGTCCGGGCCTGGAACTCCTGGCCGCCGGCAGTTCGGACTGGATCATCCACCCCCAAAACCATGGCTATTTAACCGACGAAACTTTTTTCCTGCACGCCATCATTGAAACGGTGGAAAAGGAGCTTTACCGCCAAGATCTTCCTCCGGCCGACCTTGCCGGGCTGACCGACTGGGCCCGTTTGCGCCACCGGCAGGTGGACGATGGGCAACTGTCCTTTCTGGCCCGCCACCTCGATCTGCTTGCCCGGCGCCGCCCCCCCTGCAATGAAGCTCGAAGAGCGGGTATCGTACCATCTTGGTGATGCCCCTTACCCACTCTGCTTATCCGGAAGGGGCCATTTTCGACTATGACCGGTTCTATTACACTTGGGATTTCCAATAGTCGCTGACTAACATCGGTACAGCTTATACGGTGCCACCACCTTTGCCACAGCGATTGCCGAAATAGTGCTTCCAGCTGCGAACACTCCCAATCCGATTGCCAGAGTCTGAAAAAATATATAGCATATAGAATATATTTGTCAGTCGGCTTAATGAGGCATTTTTTTTGATATCACATACCGGCTTTTCGGAGCCCTGAATACACCCATGGCTGATGAATTACCCAAATGGTCTGCCTTTTTATGTGTGGTGTGTCTTAAACGGGGCATAACGCCCAGCCCACGGGTAAAATCTCTGTTCCGGGAGTTGCCTGATGCAATAGATGCAATAGATGCAGAACATACTGCACTTGTGGTAAAAGAGAAACAGGTCCGGGTGGATACCCTGGTATCTTCTATAAAAAAGCTACGCTTACAAATACATGATGAAGGAAAAAGGAGCCAAAACGGGTAAGGTGCGAATTTATGCGGTGGTGATTTTTTTGCTCGCAGGCATGCTGGGAACGATATCTTCTGCCGTTGCTCAGGAAATTGATGACAAAACAGGGTCTGCTGAATCCGGATCTTTAGATATGCTGAGCTCAATTATTGAACTCAAGCAGAATCTGGAACAGCGGATAGCTGCAAAAAAACAAGATATTGCCGCCAGTACATCTGAAACACAAAAGGAAAATCTGGCAGCGGAACTTGACAGGCTGGACAAAATGCTGGCCTCAGCCAGCCAGAATTTTGAGCGCATTGCCACCGGTGTGGATGTTGATTTGTTTGCAGAACAAAAAGAAGAGCAGTTTGATTGGAAAGATGAACTGGTTTCCCTAATAAAACCCGGAATAACGGAGCTTAAACTGCTTACCCAGAAAGCCCGCCAGAAAACAAAACTCAAAGACGAGCTTTCTTATTACCAGGAACGTAAACCGGTTGCCAGGCAAGCCATTGTAAACCTGATGCTCCTGATATCTCGCACCGATGACGATATTGCAAAGCAGCATCTGGAAAAACTGGTTCCTGAATGGCAAGGGGTGGAAAACCAGATCTTAAGCAAACTGGAAATCACCCAGATGCAGCTTTCGGAGCTCGAGTCAGAAGAACAGTCCCTCATTGAAAGCTCCCAGAATTCCATCAAGAACTTTTTTAAAAACCGGGGCTTGTTTTTATTTATCGCCCTTATTTCCTGTATCAGTATCGTGCTGCTGATCAAGCTTGCCTACTTGTTCCTGGTCAAATTCATTCCCGGATACATGGCTCAGTACCGACCGTTTCATCTCCGGGCCATGGATCTGCTGTTCCGGGTTGTGACACTTTTGGCTGCACTGTTTGTGGTGATCCTTGTTTTTTATCTGTTTGAGGACTGGGTCCTTTTGTCCTTGGCTATTGTTTTTCTCATGGGCCTGGGGTGGGCAGCCAAACACACCCTGCCCCGGTTCTGGCACCAGAGCCGTCTGATGCTTAATATCGGTGCGGTACGGGAAGGTGAGCGGGTTGTTTACCAGGGCGTTCCCTGGTTGGTAAAACGCATCAACATGTTTTCCCAGCTTGAAAACCCTGATATGGGCCAGACCCTGCGGCTTCCCATTGAAGCTCTCATGGACCTTATCTCCCGACCTTTCCAGCGCCACGAGCCCTGGTTTCCCTGCCGGAAAAATGATTGGGTGATCCTTTCGGACGG
>CAYPPR010000104.1:0-3303 GCA_964412665.1 uncultured Desulfopila sp. | reverse complement strand
ATGTAACGTTCGTTTGGCTTATGGAGCTTAAAAAGAAACGGTTCGCCAGGCTGTAATGATTTGAACTGACCCCTCCCACCCGGTTGCCAAAAATTGACCTCATCAATGTCTGGCTGCTGGGAGAGGAAAGCAAACCAATTATTATCTGTGATGCCAATAAAGCCCTTCATTTAGCATTCCTGGAACGATTTGCTATTTAAAGAAGTCAAACAGCTCCTGTATTTTTTGCCAATACTTATTTATTTATGCCCGTCTGTTCGCAGTAACAACTGATTATCTTGCGGGTTTAAGTCCCGCCCAAGGAATTGTCCGTGCACCTTGGTAGCTCAAGGGAGCAGCGTCTGAGTAATCGGGGGTTGTAAGTTCCCAATTGGCAAAGCCGCAGGCCGCAACGAAAGTGAACCTATAGGTAGCCTCGTAAATAAAAGTTGAAGATGCCGACCCTGTGGACGTAAGGGGAAGGCCGCTGTTTACCGATCTGGATAACGGAAGCGATCGGCAAGATCTTCCGGGGTAGCAGGGGTGACATGTGGCGGAAGATAATCAGTCCAGTGCTGGAGACCCGGTGTAGTGGTGCTGGAGGAGCACCAACAGAGGCGTATAAGGGAAACCGAAATCGCCAAGGGCTACACCGGGAGTCGGAGGGGCTCATAGTACCGCTTGAGGCACCGGGACAACATAACCCGGAGCCGAGGGAAGGAGCCCTACTTTGTTCACGCAACCGAAGAGTGGAGGATAAGGGGATTGCTGCTGTGCTATTAACCCCGGAAAATATCAGGACACTACAGAGGAAGCTTTACCGTAAGGCCAAGCAGGATCCAGCCTTCCGCTTTTATGCCCTGTATGACAAGGTATGTCGGGCGGACATCCTCACCCATGCCTACCGCCTTGTCCGTGCCAATGGAGGGAGTGCCGGCGTTGACGGTGTCACCTTCAGGGACATCAGGGTCAAAGAGAGGGAAGGTGCGTTTCTGTCAGAACTGGAAGAAGCACTTAAGACAAAGACCTATAAAGCAAGCCCTGTGAAACGGGTGATGATACCCAAAGGGGATGGCTCAATGCGTCCTTTAGGTATCCCAACCATTAGGGACAGGGTCGTGCAGATGGCCGTGAAACTGGTCATCGAGCCGATCTTTGAAGCAAAATTTTGTGACAACTCATACGGGTTTAGACCCAGGAAGTCGGCGCATGATGCCGTTGATGATATTGCCCGGGCCCTATATAAAGGGCACACGCAGGTAATTGACGCCGATCTGTCCAAATACTTCGACACCATTGCCCACTCCAAACTCATGGCCACGGTAGCTGAGCGTATCTCAGATGGGGCGATATTGCGCCTTATTCGTATGTGGCTCAAAGCCCCGGTCGTGGAAGAGGGCGAGGATGGTACGAAGCGGCATATAGGCGGCAAGAATAATCGCAGGGGCACCCCGCAAGGCGGGGTTATCTCCCCACTTCTGGCCAACCTCTACCTACATCTGCTGGACAGGATATGGGAGCGGCGACAGCTGGATAAACGGCTGGGAGCCCATCTGGTGCGTTACGCCGATGACCTTGTTGTACTCTGTAAGCGAGGCACAGAGCAACCAATGGCGATCATGCAACATATAGTGGAGCGCTTGGAGCTCACGCTGAATAAGAGCAAAACCCGCGTAGTAAATGCGTCACAGGAACGCTTTGATTTTCTTGGCTTCGAGTTTAGTGTAGTCAAGAGTTGGCGTACAGGCAACCCCTACCCTCATGTTCAACCGTCTAGTAAGTCCTTGAAAACGATCAAATCCCGCCTCACCAGCATGACCCGTAGGGGGCTGACACGATTGCCGCTGGAAGAGGTTGTGGGAAATGTGAACACAACCCTTCGGGGTTGGACAGGCTACTTCCATTACCGCAACTGTAGCAAAGCTTTGTTGCAGGTGAAAGAGCATGCGGAGCAAAGGCTGCGAACGCACCTTAGGAAGCGGCACAAGATCAAGGATCGGGGCTCAGGCTATTTACGCTTTACAAGCAATAGCCTCTACACGAAGTATGGGCTCTACAAAGTGCCGACAACAGCAGGCTGGACGAATGTGCATGCCTTGCGGTGAAGAACATCGGAAAGCCGTGTGCGGGAAAACCGCATGCACGGTTTGATGAGGGAGGGCTGGCAAAGGATTCTATGGCAAGGCTATTGAGGCACCGCCAAACGAAAGGGGCGGAAACAGATAGGCCTATTCCTACGGAAACTGGAGTCTGCCCTCTACTCTACCCCTTTTCACCAATCAAAAGCTTTTTTTCAGTCCATGAAGATGCACGTTTTGTGCGCAGGTTAGATGTCATTGCATTGATATGCGACGGTCATCCGATTCATTATGTTGCCGATCTGTTCGATATGAATCCGACCACGGTTCAACGCTGGATCCATAGAATTAATATATATGGATTTGAGGGCTTAACCGATAAGGCTGGCAGAGGCCGCCGCTCCCAACTCAGTGATGAAGATCGCTTGAAATTAAAAAAGGAGATCAAAGACTCTCCCGTAACCCTTGGTTATAACCATGCAAGATGGGATGGCAAACTCTTATCTCACCACCTGAAGGTACATTATGGAATAGAGCTTAAAGTACGACAATGTCAGTATCTGTTTAAGCGGCTTGGGTTTTCTTTGCAGCGGCCTCGAAAAATGCCGACAGGGGCTGATCCTCAAAAGAGAGAGGCATTTAAAAAAAATGCTCAATGAGGTGCTTCCCACTGAAAACATAGAGCTTCTTTTTTATGACGAGGCATTCTTTCGAAGAGAAAGTACGGTGACAAGAGGATGGTATCTGCGTGGATCGAAATGTGAAATCCAATGCCCCATGACCTTTGAAAAGGTAGGCACATGTGGTGCAGTTAATCCCCGCAATGGCAGCTTATATTCACTGACGTTTGATGGTTTTGATTCAGGTACCTTTATTTACTATCTTACATGGTTGTTAGGGGTAGTCAAGACTGAAAAAAAGATCGTTATTGTTCTTGATAATGCCAGCCCTCATAAGAGCCATAAGGTGAAAGCATTTGTTGAAAACAACAAGGAGCGACTGGAGCTGTTGTATCTTCCTGCGTATTCGCCGGATTTAAATCCCATTGAATGGGTATGGAAAAATTTACGTTATTATGTAACCCACAATGTCTATTTTGAGACACTTACAGCACTTGAAAATGCAATCATTGATTATTTAAAAGAACATACAAAACCAAATGAGAGATTACGATCGCTATGCTGCATTAATTATTGCGGGTAGTATAATACGTGGCTAAACCAATCCAAAGGTTGATTTATTATAT
>CAYPPR010000103.1:0-3366 GCA_964412665.1 uncultured Desulfopila sp. | reverse complement strand
ACAAGGATGGAGACGGACTCAATACGATCAAGCTTTTGACCTTATATTCCGTGAAAGGTCGCGAACCCATAGCCTTCGCTAAGCAACCAGGTAATATTCCGGATGTCATATCCATTGAAAATACTCTGAAACAACTCAAGTGTCTCAATCTGGAAAAACCTCTGATCGTCACCGATAACGGTTACTACAGCCAGAAAAACATGATGGAATTTGCCTTGCGCAATGTGAAGTTTCTGACCCTGGTTGATGCAAATATTATCTGGGTCCGCGAGACAATTGATGAGCTCCGTACAACGATAGCGGGTATGTCCAGCACTTGTCCCTTCGACCCGTCAATCTGCGGAGCAACTTCGCTCAGAATGCACCCGTTCAGCCGGCCACGCCAGCGATTACGTAACGGTAAGGTTGCCGGTGAAAAAGAAACGATCTCGCGCCGTCTGTATGTGCATGTTTACTATTCCCCCGACAACGAAGCCAAGAAAGAAATCGCCTTCCGTATGGACCTGCTTGAACTGAAGGCGCAAATAGAAGAAGGGAAAACCGAGTTCACGGAATCAGCGCAAAAGAAAACAGACAAGTACCTGACCTGTTCCAGGAAGGGGCGTGGCGGGCAACTGAAGGTGGGATTCAACGACAAGGCCATTACCGAAGCAAAGAAGTACTTTGGTTATTTCGTCCTTGTCAGCAATCAGGCTATGGACACATTTACAGCACTTGAAAACTATCGACTGCGAGAAAAAATCGAAGAACTCTTTGCTGTGCAAAAGGGGCGGCTCGACGGTGCCAGGCCGCGCACATGGTATCCGGACAATCTTCGTGGAAGGCAGTTCGCACAATTTGTCTCGCTGGGTTATCATTGTTTCCTGACGAAAAAAATAAAGGATGTACAGGCCAGGCTCAGGGAAAAAGAATCCGGAAAAACCAAATCACTTATCAAGCTGGAAAAGAAACTGGACAACTGGCTTTCGCAACGTTCCCTCGCTCAGATCCTGGATTGGTTCGACTGCATTGAAACCACAAAGGTACAGACTGTCATGGGTAGCTATCGATGGTCCACCGAATCAGTGGCCAGAGACAGGCTGTTCTTGGAGTACTTGGGAGTAGACACCAAATAGTGTGCGCTTTATCCGACTTTCAGGTTTGGATAGAAGGTGTATTGGATGAACGTGCCCAAAGACGCACATTTGGTGCCATTTTGATTGTAATCAACTCATTGTTTCCAGTTTTTGTTTTGCTCCTGCTCGGCTGCATCCTGAAACAACAGGGGTTCATCACTAGTTCATTTCTGTCTACTGCTGACAAGCTGATCTACTACATTTTTTTTCCAATGATGTTGTTCTGGAACTCGTGTTCGACAGCAGTAGGTTTATGAATTTCTCAACTGCTTGATATACCTAAATATCAACTACAGGGAATTCTGGCGTAGTGCCTACAATTTTAAACGGGATCTGTGAAGGATTTGAGTTTCTTTGGAGGAAATATCTTTAATTGTTTAAAGATGTTACGCTGCTTTTTTGTCAGCTCGGTGTACTGTAGAATATGGCCATCTTTATGTGAAAACTTTCCTAGGTGTAGCCGCTCCAGTTCCGCGCGGGCGCGCGGCCAGATCAACGCGGTCTCCAGCTCGACGACGCGCACCAGAAGCAGGGCCAGCCAGCAGAGCATGACGTGCGACCGAATCCGGTCGTCTTTGGTGTGGTAGACCGGTCGCAGGGCGAGGGTTGATTTCAGGGTACGGAAGGCTCGTTCTACCTCAATGAGTTGCTTGTACCCCAGAGCGACGTCCTCAGCCGACAGGCTCTTGTCGGACGTACTCAAGAGGTACTTGCCGTCAAGCTTTTCATATTGACGGACCTTGGCCCGGTCGATTCTGAGTTGCCCCGACTTGAGTTCTCTGAGGTACTTTCCCAAAGATTGGTGGGCCAGTAGAGCGTATTTGGTCTTATTGAAGGTTTTGCCGGTCTGCTTGCCAAGGGTTTCGAGCTCTGCTTCAAGCCGTTGCAGGTTTCGCTCGCGGACCTTTTTATCGTGCTCGGCCTGTTCAGGGTTATAGGCAATGATGAACCGCCGACGTCCAGTACCTTCGCCGACGTAGACCTCTTTAATATGGAGATTGTCGCGAATTGCCTTGAACCTGCCACCTCGATTCAGGGCTTGCTCGTTGAGGTGGACCCCTTTGAGTTTTTCGCCAAGAATGTACTGACCACCGGCTCTTTGCAGGGTCTGGCGGTTTTCATCGCTGGTCATGCCACGATCCATGGCCCAGACGACATTGCCGAGCTTCCAGGAGTTGAGGTCAGCCTGAACTTGTGTGACACACTTTGCGTCGTTCTGGTTGCCGGGTAGTACCCAGCATCGTACGGGGATGCCTTCGCGGGTGACAGCCAGTCCGATAGTGACTTGGGGGCAGTCGTTGCGCTTATGTTTGGACTTGCCGAAAGCCAGGAGATCTGAGTCTCCAGGCTCGTCCATTTCAAAGTAGGTGTTGGTGGTGTCGAAAAAGATCAGATCCACCTTGAGATTGAGCAGGTGCGCTGTGGCCCAGAACACTTTCTTCTGAATGGCCTCCTCATGTTCAAGCAGAAAATCCATACCGCGATAGCAGTGCTGCACCTTGAGAAGATCGGGGATATCGAGCTCAACATCATGTTCAGCCCATTCTTCGATAGCAAGCTTGGAGGCCGGTGCCAGAGCCCTGTTGGCGACCATGGCGAAGATCGCGTCACCGATCGGGGCGGAAAACGATCGATCAGAGAGCGCTTCGGCCAGACATGTGTCTATCCCTATACGTTTCCAGAGCTCCTTCAATACATATGCGCCACCGGCTGGCTTGCTGGAGATGAACTTGAATCCCTGGCACTCCGCTTCGATGGCCTGAGCATCCTCCGGACTGAGGAAACGGCTAAGACTGTTGACTAGGCGCTTGAGTGCGGCGACGTCGAGCTGGTCCCGCCGCCCGAACGAGTGGATGACCTCGGCACGGGCGTACCCCTTCTCGGGGTGACGGGTGTTGTGGGCTAACTGAACGTACTCAACCTCAGAACCGTCTTTGTTCTTACGTTTTATCGTGCGTACATACATGCCTATACAAAAAACATGTATTCGCAGCCATGTCAAGCGATAGTTGGCTTGTCGTGTGCCTACAGGTTTTGAGCTCGCCAGG
Source organism: uncultured Desulfopila sp. (assembly GCA_964412665.1). GTDB lineage: Bacteria > Desulfobacterota > Desulfobulbia > Desulfobulbales > Desulfocapsaceae > Desulforhopalus_A. The sequence goes on along the minus strand of CAYPPR010000103.1, from coordinate 203 downwards.
CCGGCTTTTTCTGAAATTATTGTATTTTTTTCATTTTGTGGCGGGAAATGAACCTACAACTGTCGAACACGAGTCTATGCTTTGCTTCATTCAATCTGCAAAGTCGTGCGGATTAAGAGCATACTTTTTAATTCGGTATTGGAGAGTTGATTTCGGTACGCCTAAAATTTCTGCAGCTCCACCTGGCCCACCGACAAGTCCTT
>CAYPPR010000102.1:1829-3406 GCA_964412665.1 uncultured Desulfopila sp. | reverse complement strand
TCATCCCCGACGATTATATGGTCCAGCACTCTAACATCGATAATCTGCAGGATATTTTTCAATTTTCGCGTCAGCTCAATATCTGGTTGCGATGGATCAGCGTTACCTGAAGGGTGGTTGTGAGCGAGGATAACCTTTGCCGCATTGAGCCGCAGGCTTTCCTTAACCACTGCACGAGGGTAAACCGTTGTCGCATCAATAGTCCCCTGGAACATTTCTTTCCATGCCAGAATGCAATTTTTGGTGTCCAGAAATAGACAACAAAAGACCTCATCTTGGTAGGAAAATATTTTTGAGGCTATTGCTTCCTTTGCGGTCTGGGAACTGCCGATAAATTCAGCCCCTCTTTTCAGTGTGGAGCGAGTACGGCTGCGGGCCTCTTTGATAATATCTCGGGTTGTCGCGGTGACGTACTGTCCTTGTTCGTCTTGGATAAAGAGTTTCATGACCTATCTCCTCCTGTGAATGAAAGAGGGATAAGACTTTACCGACGACAGAGGTGTTATTTTGCTCCTGGTGGTTTGATTACCACGGATTTCTGCCATAGAAAGCTTCATTTGCAGGCGTTCTATTTCATTTGCAGCCAGAAAAAGCAGGATGCAATGCCCGAGGTTGTTTTTGTCGGTTCTTTTTGCGGTAGCCCGCATGTTTCTTACTAAATTGACAATCATGGTCTTGTCTCCTTGGCGTGAATAAAAAGAGGGGACAAGACTTCCCCGTCAGGGAGGTTTTGTCCCTGGTGGGTTGATTGGTGTATGTTTGGCTAATCTTGATCTTGACGATCTACCTGTGTGTCGGTCTGTTCAGTATGGTCGGTCGGGTCAGAGATGGTCTCAAAGAGATAGACCGGCTGATGATGTTTCCATATCTCTCGTAACAGAGCGACGGGATCATTACCTTTTACTATTCTCTGCAACCTTTCGATCTCGGTTGCTGCCTGTCTGAGCATTTCCCTCAAAGACCAGGGGCAATTATCCGCAGTGTTCGCAGTGTCTGCATAGGCGCGTAACTGCGCAGGCAATTCAAGCCTGATCGGCTTTTCGGTAATATCGACTTCTAATGGCGCAGCCATCATTTCGATTTCTGACGTATGCATAAGTTTTCCTCCATAATACAAAGGAACAAAACTTCCCCTTAAAAGGGGTTTATCTTGCCCCTTGATGGGTTTGGTAATTACATTGGTTTAGTGAATTATGCCGCTTGTCGTATTTCAGCCAGGACAAAATGCTTGCATTGTTCAGGCCGATAAATACGGATCGGCTTGTCGTTGATTGCACCGCAACCCTGTCGGTCGTACCAACCTATCTTTCTGCCGGACCAAAAAACAAATCCGTCCTTCAGATCGAAGCGGTTGTTGTCGACATAAGCGATGGCGCCGGCTTTTTTGACATACACAGTTCCGCGAACAACATACTCTTCTGTGATCGTCGCTGTACTGCCGGCAGCTGTACTCATGGTGGTTGTGGTGGTAATGGTGACATCCTGGTCATCGTCCATAGACAGATTACTCAGCAACTCACGCTGCCGGTATCTGGTCCATGCTTCGCTCATATCCTTGACCGCAACCTTGCCGGTCA
>CAYPPR010000102.1:0-1729 GCA_964412665.1 uncultured Desulfopila sp. | reverse complement strand
CATTGAAAAAAGATGATTGTCGGAAACTCCAGGAGATCAAGTCCGGTTTTCACTAAGTTGGGATTGCAAATAAGGCAATCGTACCATCCAGTTTGAACCTGCTTTTTGAGCCAATCCTCCCGATGCTCCGGTTTGACACTTTGACTGCGAAGGACCAGAGGTTTGATGTCATTCTTCTGAAGTTTTTCCTCTAAGACAGGAATCAAATCCCGGGTGCCGGTATGTTCGAGAAAGATCGCTACCTTTCTCCCTTGTTTCTTTTCAGCCGCTATAATCTCCAGCAACTTTTCTTCTTTGGGCAACAGGTCAATTTCCAGGCCGGGTGCCGAGGCAACGACTGTCTCACTGCCGGCAATCTCCAAGGTGATTATTTCCTCATTCCGGCATCCATCGGGATAGGCCAGTAAGGATTGAATCATCTTTCCCATAAGCCGCATATCGCCACGAGCTAATGCCGCACTGGTGGCACTTATGAGATCATGGGAGAGTTGGGCATATTCCGGTTGTTGTTGGTCGGGTTCCAATGCTACCGGAACGATGATTTCTTCGTATTCCGGCAATGCGTCATTGACATCGGCCAGACGGACAAAGGTCGAATGCTCAAGCAGCAGATCAGGCAGCAACAGGGGTGATATTCCCGGAGCTTCCTTAACCCGTGACTTTCCGAGCTTTCGGCCGATACTGGCAACATTGAGACTTGCATTGACATCCTTGCTGTCATAGGTGCGTTGCACAACCCCGTAGCGTTCCGCAAAATGCATTGACCTGCCATACTCAAAACCACCTGCCTTCATCTGACGAGGAAACATCCGCCAGAGCAGGTAAAAAAGATTCGAACTATAGCCGCCCATCAAAGTGCCGCTGAGAGCCAGCACCTTTTTTGAGCGAGCGATAAGACAGGACATTGCTTGACCCTGGGCTGTACCGCCACCCTTGAGTTCATGCACCTCGTCTAGTATCAGCAGATCGAAAAAGTTCCTGGTGTGCAAATACCGCTTGATAAACTCGGCCTTGGCGTAGCGGCGGACTTTCGATCCATCCGCCATCCACATCGGGGCCTTGCAATGTTCGCACGGTATGCATTTGTTGTTCTCGTTATCCGTTGTTATCTGCCCACCGCATTCAGGACAACATTGCCTGCCAAGAATCGCGATCCGCTGGGGAACACGTTGGAAATGCAATTTAGCCCGCTCTTTGCCCATGACCCAAATCTCCATGCCAACAGGTTGTGTTGGCCTGAGCTTACCTGCGATGAGCAGATCGAGGCTTTTCCCGTTGAGGTTGATGCAGTTGCATCCGGGGATGGTATCGTGTGCTTCCCGTATCCATTTCTTGACCAGGTGGCCGGGACATTGAATAAGGATGCGTTTATGTGTTTTAGGAATCAGATGGGCAACGGCTAAACTTACAAAAGTTTTTCCCGTCCCCATCTCCCCAACCAGGAAGGCTGCCTTGTGATCTTCCTTGAAAAAAGACCTGGCTACCGGCAAGATACCTTTTCTGGTTTGCGACTCGAACGGTTTGCGCAGTAATTGCTGTAACTTTTCTCTGGCCTGTGCATCCCAATCATCTTCCGCTTTCAGCGAATAGACAGGATTCATGTTCTGCACGACTTGATCTTTGAGCATATCGCCCCATTCATCAAGAAACTCGGCCAGTTTGACGGTTTTTTGTTCGTCAATGACTGGTTCGACAATATCGGTGATAGCTGCCATAATTCTCCTTTTTA
>CAYPPR010000101.1:0-3537 GCA_964412665.1 uncultured Desulfopila sp. | reverse complement strand
CAGCCAAACCAGCCGAACCGGCCGAATCGCCAAAGCCGGCCGAGCCGCCAGAGCCGACTGCCGAGCCGGTGCCGCCAGGCAAGAATCACCAGGCGGCCATGCGCCGGGCCATCGCCTCGGCCATGGCCCGCTCGAAGCGGGAAATTCCCCACTACTATCTGCAGAGCCGCATCGATATGCACCGCACCTTGGCCTGGTTGGCCTCGGAAAACGCCCAACGGCCGATCAAGGAGCGGATATTGCCCGTTGTCCCACTGATCAGGGCGGTGGCTCTGGCCTTGGGGGAAGTGCCGGAACTCAATGGCTACTGGCTCGATGACCACCATCAGATTTCCGAGGCGATGCATATCGGTTTTGTCATCGCCCTGCGCCAGGGTGGTCTGATGGCGCCGGCCATTCTCCACGCCGATACCATGGGGCAGGATGAACTTATGACGGCGCTGCGCGATCTTATCCAACGTGCACGATCCGGCGGACTGCGCAGCTCCGAGATGACCGATGCCACCGTCACCATCACCAGTTTAGGCGAGCTCGGCGTGGAGACGGTTTACGGGATTATTTATCCGCCCCAGGTGGCCCTGGTCGGCTTCGGCAAGATTATCCAGCAGCCCTGGGCCGAGGACGGCCTGCTCGGCGTGCGGCCGGTTCTCACCGCCACCCTTGCCGCCGACCACCGGGCTACAGATGGCCATCGCGGCGCCCAGTTTCTCGACGCCTTAAACCGTTACCTGCAGGAGCCCGCAAAACTATGACCGCTATGAACGAAAATGAAATCAAAGAGGTTATCTTCGCTATTCTCAAACGGCTTGCGCCCGAGTCGGAGCCCGGGCAGCTGGCGCCGGACGAAAATATCCGTAAAGCGTTGGATATCGATTCCTTCGATGCCCTGAATTTCTTTGTCCATATCGATGAGGAGCTCGGCGTCAGCGTCCCCGAGGCGGATTACGGCAAGCTGAATACCTTATCTGAAATGCTTGCCTATTTTTCTCGCCGCCTGGGTTGATGCATCTACCTCCATCGGCCGTAGCTCACTTGAACAGAGGAGATCGACGATATGAGTGAAGACTACCCTGCCTTGCATAAACATCTGCAGCAGTTGTCCGCTGAACTGGCGAAAGAGTTGCGCTCGCCCATGTCGGCCTTTGCCCAGCTCAACGGTGCGGCAACCGCACCTGGAGCTCTCGATGCCAGGACAAAACAGCTCATGGCCCTGGGTATCAGCATAGCCACTCGGTGCGAAGGGTGTATCGCCTACCATGTCCATGACGCCATCCGGGCAGGCGCGACCAGAGAGGAGATAATGGAGACGATGGGCCTGGCCATATTAATGGGCGGCGGCCCGGCGGTGGTCTATGCCAGTAAGGCGCTGGAGGCCTTCGATCAGTTCACCTCGTCCGGGCAGCCTCCTTGATCTGATCCGAGTCCGCGTCTTTTTTGCAAAGGAGCCTTGGTGAAAATGACCAGCCCCACGGAAAAATCCGTGCCGAAAATCGCCATCGGCAGCATATCCGAAGTGCATGGACCGGTAGTGGAGGTGTACTGCCGCCGTTTACCGCCGCTGCGACAGGCTCTGATCGCCGAGGTGGACAGCGAGCCTTGTCTGTTTGAGGTGCATCAGCATATCGATCAACATCATATTCGTGCCATCACCCTGCATCAGACCAGTGGTCTCGCCAGGGGAATGGCCGTCTATGACAACGGCGCACCTCTGCATGTGCCGGTGAGCCCGGCATGTCTTGGCCGGCTTCTGAACATTTTCGGCGAGCCGCTCGATGGTGGGCCGGCCCTGCCCACTGAACACTTTCGCAATATCCATTCTCGTCCGCCGGGCTTGTACGAATCACTTGGCACCAGCACGATTCTCGAGACCGGCATCAAGGTAATCGATCTACTCTGTCCCTTCATCAAGGGGGGCAAAACCGGTCTGTTTGGTGGCGCCGGAGTGGGCAAGACCGTCCTGATCATGGAATTTATGCACGCTATTGCGGCAATTCATAGTGGTGTCTCGGTCTTTGCCGGGGTTGGCGAACGAATCCGTGAAGGCCATGAGCTCTGGCACGAGATGCGCAAGGCCGGGGTAATGGCCGAGACCTTGATGATGTTCGGCCAGATGGATGAATCGCCGGGGGTGCGTTTTCGGGTTGGTTTGTCAGCGCTCAGCTACGCGGAATATCTGCGTGACAGCATGCACAAGGAGGTGCTCTTTGTCATGGACAATGTCTTCCGTTTTGTTCAGGCCGGCAGTGAGATATCCAGTCTGCTTGGGCGCATGCCGGCCACTGTCGGTTATCAGCCGACACTGCACACCGAGGTTGCCGAACTGCAGGATCGAATCCTTTCGACCCGTAACGGTTCCATTACTTCGGTCCAGGCGGTCTATGTGCCCGCCGATGACATGAGCGATCCGGCGGTAAACGCCATTTTCAATCACCTCGACACCACGGTGATTCTTTCCAGGTCGCAGGCCGCCAAGGGCATCTACCCGGCGGTCGATCCGCTGCATTCCACCAGTAAAATGATGGACCGACAGACCCTGGGCGATGAGCACTACACCATTGCCGAAGGTGTACGCGAGGCAATGGCCCGTTATGCCGAGCTTGAGGATATTATCGCCATGCTCGGTGTTGAAGAACTGTCCGCCCGGGACAGGCGGATTGTCATGCGTGCGCGAAAGCTGCAAAAGTACCTTACCCAGCCGTTTTGGGTGACTGCTACGTATACCGGCATGGAAGGACAGTCGGTCGCCCTGGCCGGTACCCTAGACGATTGCCGGGCCTTTTTGCGCGGCGACTATGATGAGGTACCGGAAGACCAGTGCTACTTCCAGGGCAAGATGAAAAAGAGGTAATAATGCACAGTTATACCCTGCAGCTGCATGACAGTCGCAACAGCCAGTGTGTTACGAAGGTCGCCTCCTTTGTCGGGCAAGACGAAAGCGGCCGTTTCGGCATCCTGCCCGGTCATGCCCGGATGATGACCGTGCTGCTCTTTGGACTCGCTCGTTTTCGCTGTTTAGGGGAGGACTCGTGGCAGTATCTGGCGGTTCCGGGTGGTATCCTCTATTTTGCCGACAACACCTTGCATCTGGCCTGTCGGCATTATCTGCTGGATAAGGATTATCAGCGTATCTCCAGGCGACTGCTCGAAGAGCTGCTCGCTGAGGAAGAGTTGCTCGACGAGGTCCGGCGGAGTGTAAAAAGGATGGAGGAGGCGCTCTTCAAACGCATGTACGAAATGCAACGCCGGGGAGTCACTTGGGCATGACCTATAGAAAGCGTTTGAGTGATGATGTCGAGCGTCAGGTAAAACGGATGAAAAAGGCCGAAAAAGAACGACCGACCCTGTTCGCCCAGACAATTTTTCTTGGTACACTTGGGCTGGTGTTCGTTTTGCCGATTATCGCCGGTGCCTACCTCGGTCGCTGGCTGGACAGCCTGGTTGCCGGGTATTCCGTGCGCTGGACGCTGAGCCTGTTGTTTCTTGGCATCATTGTCGGCGCTATCAACGTCTATTTGATGATGCGGGAGGATACATGAA
>CAYPPR010000100.1:0-3676 GCA_964412665.1 uncultured Desulfopila sp. | reverse complement strand
GTGCTTTCTCCGGGAGAAATACCTACTACCGACATGTATCTTCGGGGACAGTTGGAACGGCAATATGGGACAGGGGTTCGTTATGTGGATACCTGTCGGAGTTTACCACAGGAGATAGTGCTCGGCGATTCCATGATCGTGATTGTTCGCCATGCGCCGTTGTGCTGGCTCCGCTGGCTGGAGCAGAGGCGCGAGCGGCTGAGCGGAGTGGTGTTTCTGATGGATGACGATATCCCGGCCGCAGCTGCTGCATCTGAATTGCCCTTTTTCTATGCCATGAAAACCGCGTGGCGTTATGCGCGTTCTCGGCGATTGCTCGGTCGGCTTTGCAGTGAAGTGTGGGTTTCCACCCCGGAGTTGGCGAGACGGTATGAGAGTTCTTCTCCCAGGTTATGGGAACCGGCATATGTCGGTGCATCCTCGACAGCTCACACGGTTGCCCCGGTTTATTTTTACCACGGTTCCTGGGCGCATCGCCGGGAGATCGAATGGCTTGTGCCCATTGTAGGAAGGATACAAGAGACTTTTCCCGATGCCTGGTTCGAGATTATCGGTACTGACCGGGTTAAGCATCTGTTTCGGGGCATTCCTAGGGTACGCATCGTTCATCCCATGTCCTGGAAGGATTACCTTGCGTATGCCGGAACAGTTCGGTATCAGATTGGCCTGGCACCTTGTTTCGATACCGACTTTAATCGGGCGCGATCGCACAGCAAGATGTTTGATATCACCCGCCTGGGTGCCGCCGGAATTTACTCAAATGTTATACCTTATGCAGAAAAAGTCGTTCATGGCAAAACCGGTTTGCTCTGTGATAATGAACCGGATAGATGGGTTGCAGCGCTGACACTTTTGTTAAATGATGCAGGGTTGCGATCCTCTCTTTATTCTGGGGCCAGGGGATGGTGTGATAGTTTTTGGGAGGGTTAAAAATTACTTGATATATTCCAAGGTATATACTATTTTGATATATACCAAGTCGTGTACCAGACCATGTATCATTAAAAGGTGACCGGAAATGGAAAAAGCAAAAATATTTCAAAATGGGCGCAGTCAGGCAGTGCGCTTACCTAAAGAATTTAGGTTTAAAAGCAAAGAGGTTTATATCCGCAAAGAGGGTGAAAATATCATTTTATCAGAAAAACCTGACTCTTGGAAAGACTTCTTTTTTTCAAAAAACAAGCCAACACCTGATTTTATGAAAGAAAGAGAGCAGTTGGACTTGGAAGAAAGGGACATCTTCAAGTGATTTGCTATATGCTTGATACGGACATTTGCAGTTATGTTATCCGAGAAAAACCACTAAGGGTTTTTGAGCGTTTTGAAGCATTAGAAATGGGTCAACTTTGTATATCAGTGATTACTTATGCTGAATTGATATATGGTGTTGAACATTCATCATCAAAAAAAATAAATAGACCAATAATCGATGATTTTGTTCGACATTTAAGTATTATGGATTGGGACAAAGAAGCGGCTGAACATTACGGAAATATCAGGGCTTTTCTTCGTGCAGAAGGCAATATCATAGGATCGATGGATATGATGATTGCTGCTCATGCTAGAAGTCAAAAAATGATCCTTGTCACAAATAATGACAAGCATTTCAAAAGAGTCCCAAAACTTAAGGTTGAAAATTGGTAAGACCGCCCCTGCGTCGGCAGGTCGGATTTTCTTTTACGGCGTCCCTTCAGGACGCAGATTTCTGGTTGGGATCACCGGTGGTTGAAACCACCGGCTCTAATACCGTTCCCCTTCGGGGAACCTGGACCCCCAAAGGGGTTGTGTCGTAAAGTCGGTGACTTCAGCCCGGAATGACGTTGCTTCGCTGGAATGACCTCTCTTGAGACTTTTTACGCGTTCATCTAAAATTAGAAATTTTAAGAAATCACGTCTCATAATTTCACCGCAATAACCAAAGAATCAAATGCCTTATGATGTCAATATGTCCTTGTTGAACGCTGCCGAATTCTCCGAAGTCTCCAAAATCTATGCCCTGGATTTCTCCTCCTGGAAAAGATCTGCCTTATGCCAGTGTTTTCCAAATGTGCGAGTGGTGTTCATCGCCAATGCGGCAGATGTCCCGGCGGGTGGGGTGTTGGTCGTTTGGGGGATGAAGCCGATTACTGGTGAGCTTGCCGAGGATGTGAAGATTTTGCGTCTGGAGGATGGCTTTTTGCGTTCCGTTGGTCTCGGTGCCGATCTTATCCGGCCGATGTCCTGGGTGGTGGATAGCCGGGGTATTTATTACGATGCCACCCGGCCGTCCGATCTTGAGCACTTGCTGGCTGAAGCTACGTTTCCGCCGGAAATGGCAGCACGGGCTGCTTTGTTGCGGGAGCGTATTGTTGCCGAGGGACTGACAAAGTACAACATCGGTCTTTCCGGCTGGCAACGTCCGTCGGGTATGGAGAGGGTGATTCTCGTGCCTGGTCAGGTCGAGAGCGACGCATCGCTTGCCTATGGCGCGCCGAATATACGCACGAATATCGGTTTATTGCAAGCTGTTCGCCGGGCTAATGAGAAAGCGTATATCGTGTATAAGCCGCATCCGGATGTTATGGCCGGATTGAGAGCTAAAGGGGCCGGGGAAGACGAAGTGTTGCGCTGGTGTGATGAACTGGTGACGGATGCGGCCATGGGCGATATGCTTATGGCCGTGGATGAAGTCCATGTGCTGACGTCGCTTGCCGGATTTGAGGCCTTGTTGCGTGGCAAATCGGTGACCTGTTACGGCCTGCCTTTCTATTCGGGTTGGGGACTGACAAAGGATGTTGTCGCCAATTCCAGGAGAAAACGTCGATTGTCACTTGATGAACTGGTTGCCGGGGCGCTGATTGAGTATCCCGTTTATCTCAGTCGCATGAGTGATGCCTTGATTACGCCGGAACATGCCCTGGATGAACTGCTGGCCTGGCGTGCCAAGGTCGGCGTGTCTGTTCCCTTGTGGCGAAAATGTTTCCGAATTGTTCTGCGCCTGGTCATGGGGGTGCGATGAGTCGGAAACGATGTTTAATGAATATAATTTGTTGCGCTAGTCCCAATATGGGACTACAGTGTGAGTTATGAGAGTTATCGCTTTATCGACACTGAAAAAATTCTGGGAAGAAAGCCCTGAATATTTGGATGCAATCGATCAGACCCTGGCTTGGTATCGACACTCTCTGAAAGCGAACTGGGCTTCGCCTGCCGATGTGAAGCAGGACTTTAGAAATGCCAGTATTCTCAAAGATGGCAGAGTGGTGTTCAATATAGCAGGAAACAAATATCGGCTTGTTGTATGGATAAACTACCAATATCAGGTCGTGTATATCCGTTTTATTGGTACCCATTCCCAGTACGACAATATTGATGCACAAACAATTTGACGCCGGAGATAGGACTTATGGAAATCAAACCTATTAAAACTGATACTGATTACCGTGAGGTATTGAAAGAAATTGAAACATTAATGATGGCTGCAACGGACACCTCTGAAGGTGAAAGGCTGGATGTGCTGGTTACATTGGTTGAGGCTTATGAGAGCAAACACTATCCACTTGACTTGCCTGATCCAGTGGATGCCATCAAGTTTGAGATGGAAAGGAAAGGTCTTACAGTTAAAGACCTTGAACCAATGATTGGTAAAAGTAATCGTGTTTATGAAATTCTTAACCACAAACGTTCCTTGACTCTT
>CAYPPR010000099.1:0-4180 GCA_964412665.1 uncultured Desulfopila sp. | reverse complement strand
AAGGAAAGGCAAAGCCGCTGCCCGAATTTTTAACTATCTCGCTCATTCGCAGCAAGACGTCTTCGCGTATGGCGTAGTATTCGTTGAAATCTCGGGTCAGTGCATATATCCGAACGACAATATCGAGGGAAGATTGACCAAAGTCCACAAAGCGCACGCGCACCGTTTCGGAGTCGATCTTAGGATGGGCATGGAGCATCTCGCGAAACTTGACCAGCACATAGCGCAATTGATCATTTTCGGTCTCGTAGCGTAAACCGATGGTCGTGGTGATCAGCATCCGATCGCATTTCGCCCAGTTGATCAGCTGCATATCTGCGAGGGCAGAATTGGGAATCGAAATCAAAGTCCGATCGAGCGCCCGGATTTTGGACGTCCGCACACCGATGCTTTCGACGGTGCCGGTTTTGTCACCGAACGAGCAGAAATCGCCGATCCGCACGGCCTGGTCGAGATAGAGCATGATGCCGCCGATCAGGTTTTCGAGAGTCGGGCGAATCGCCAGCGCGACTGCTAAACCGCCAATACCAAGTCCAGCCACAACGCTATAGAGAGGCAGCCCCAGATTCTGTGCTGCATTGCCGATGATCACTACGCTGACCAAGGTTCCGATGGTGCTGGCACCTATGCGCCAGAGATGAGCATCGAAGCTCTCTTCCTGGATATCCTTTGCCTGGACGATACGTTCGAAAAAGGCATGTATTACTAGCCAAAAAAGCCAGATTGCGGCGGCATTGATCAAAATAGTGGCCATATCGGCAACTAAGATAGAGAATGTGCCAAAAACAGCGACTTGTTGGTTAATGAAATTCTTTAAACTTAAGAGCACCACAATGCCCACTATTGGCGTCAGGGCACGACGCAGGAGGAAGCCGACCCGATTTTCGGTTTCGCGGCGGTTGATCGCACGGTGAAAGCTGAACAACAAAATTGCTGCGAGAGCACTAACGAAAGACACTGTAATGACTTTCCATTTTGGTGTATCCAGCCAGAAGTTGCGCAGACTCTGCGGGACGATTCTGAGCACCTCCGCCGGGATCATCGGTCCGGTAATCTGGCGAATAGCGCGATGCCAGCTAATGATAGGCAAAGACGTTTTCAGAGGCAGATCTTTAACAGCTTGGTAGAAGCGCGGTGCCACCAAAACCGTGTTCTCGCCAAACAAAAACTCTCCATCACGCACTCCCCCATCGACCCGGACGATCCAGATCGGGGTGTTGGGGATGCGCCATTTCGCTGGTGACGCAGCATCGTCGAAGGCCTCTTCGTCAGGAACACTTGCAAGGTTAGGCAATTCGATACGACCAAGGATGTCAAGCAAAAATGCAGTTGTGTCGATTCCGATCGTACGGCGAGACGCCAGCGGCAAAGAGGACAGGTCGAGCAGCGAATCGAACTGGACTCTAATTACCTGCACTTTTTCGGCAAGCTCACGGGATTTATTCGCCCTATAGGCATGCAAGGTCTGTTCTAACTCGGCTCTGAGACGAAGAAAAGATGCGAGCGTTTCACGCGGGCTGCCCGTTAGGATGGGCTTGATTGTAGGCTTATCGCCGGCAGCCTGCTGCGTCTCTTGCGAACAGACGTAAATGAGAAATCAGTCCGACCCAGGTTGAGAGAAATTACAGAGAGTCAATATCTATGGTTCCCAGACCGAATCTTAACCAATTTGGCAGGTGGCTCAACTTGAGGTGTCTACTGTGACCTTTTGTTCTCGGTAGACCAAATGCCTATCAGGATTTTAACTGCTTCCCGTACAAGAAAATTTCAGAAAATATTCGTTGGTCACTTTTGGTTGAGTGTCAGGCAGTATGCAAGATACTGACAATCAGTCTGTATCAGGCTTAAACCGTATAGCCCAACCCGGGCGGTTGTATTTCATGCGCACGGAATCCATCTCTATAAAAACAAACAGGGAGTTTTACCCCGCAGATCGCCCAGGAGGCTTGAATCAAAACAACGGCAAGTGGGTGTAGATCACACCGGCACTGATCAAGGTCTTTCTTTTTGATACCATGCAGAATAAAAATATCTAATCCCGAAGTGCTGCAGGACAGTTTTTTGATACTTTGAATGTTTAAAGTTCTAAAACCTGTTATTTTTAATCATAAAAATAATTATCTATACTCATGTTGCGTACCGAGGTACGCAGTGTTATGATGTAAGGAGCGATAAAAGTGGCAAGATTGGCAAAACCACCGCGTGTTATTGTCTTTGCCGATAAAGATGGCAAGGAACCTTTCACAGAGTGGCTTTATGGATTGAAAGACGTTATGGGGCGCAAGCGCATCCTTGTTCGTATTACACGCCTAGAGCAGGGAAACTTTGGCGACTGTGAACCGGCTGGTGAGGGTGTTAGCGAATTACGAATGTTCTTTGGGGCTGGCTATCGGGTTTATTTCGGGGAAGATGCAGAAAACATTGTTGTCCTGCTCTGTGGCGGCGACAAAGGGAGCCAGGCACAAGACATCAAAAAGGCAAAAGCCTATTGGCGGGAGTATTTAAATAATGAAAAATTATAGAACCTTCAATGCTGTTGAAGAATCGTATTTTCGAGACCATCCGGAAGAGATCGACGACTATATCAAACTCATTTTCGAAGCCTATGCCGAGGACAGCAACACAGGGGCGCTGCTCTCTTCACTGCGCGTCTTAAGCCGTGTAAAAGGCGTGACCAAAATAGCTGAAGAATCAGGATTAAGCCGAAAAGGTGTACAAAAAGCTCTTTCCGAAAACGGCAACCCTGCGCTTTCCAGTATCAACGCCATTATGCACGCCATGGGCTATCGGTTGTCACCGCAAAAATTGAATGCCTAGAACACAACGCTTAAGCCCACCAATTCCGACAAGATTCTCCTTGTACTTGCGGGCGAAATCGCTGAAACCGAATAGCCCAGAGTGATTCATTGTCGGAAATGACACGGAAATCTATTAGTTGCAGCGGCGAGAAGTGAGCTACATTCTCTTTTTGAGTCGGATTTTTATGTCAGGCAGCAGGAGTTATCGAATATGAGGTGGGAAGTTATTGCAATTGTGCTCGTTGTTCTGATTTTCTTCCTTGTGATGGCAACTCTCTTCGGCTCTAACTGCTGGCAAGCAGACACGAGAGAGCTTCATGCGAGAATGGAAGCGGCAAGTGTGCCGATTGCCCCAATATTTTATGATCCACGCGAATTGGACGGCCTGCCTGCGCCGGTTCAGCGGTATTTTCGTACTGTTTTGAAAGACGGCCAGCCTTTGGTTGCAGCGGTCAGCATTGAACACACCGGCACCTTCAACATGAGCGAGACCGGAGAGCAATGGAAACCGTTCATTTCAACTCAACGCGTCATCACCCTGCGTCCAGGTTTTGTTTGGGACGCTCGCATTCGTATGGCGCCGGGATTGCCAGTTCATGTCCTTGATGCCTACGTTACAGGTGAGGGTGTCCTGACAGCAAAGCTATTGGGGCTCTTGACAGTGATGAAACAGCCCAGCACTTCAGAACTGGCACATGGAGAGTTAATGCGCTTTTTCGCTGAAGCGGCATGGTACCCCACTGCGCTTCTTCCAAGTCAGGGTGTTGCTTGGCAAGCAATTGATGATACACGAGCCGGCGCAACACTTACCGATGGCACAATGACAGTAAAGCTGATGTTTCAATTTGATGATCAAGGGCTAATCAGTTCCGTGCATTCGGATGGAAGATACCGCGAAGTGGATGGTGTGCTGGTTGCAGCTCCTTGGCAAGGTCGCTATTGGGCACATGAAGTGCGGGATAATATGTTAGTGCCGCTAGATGGAGAAGTGGAATGGTTGCTGGCCGACGGAGCAAAGCCATACTGGCGGGGGCGGATTCAGCGAATCCAATACGAAATGAGTAACAGATGAGTAAGAGAAATTGCCTAACGAATAAGATTGGATCTTGAAAGCGAAGCGAACCAGGATCTGAACAACGGGCTAGCCAAGAGAGAAAAATATATGCATCCTACCAACTCAGCACCCGAAGCATGCCGAGTGCAGTGCAGTTCCTTTCCCCCCTTTCTGCTGATTTCGTTTGGCATGGCTTGGGGTATCCTTGGACTATATATCTTTCTCCCAGATCTCATGGGAACGGTGTTTGGCCAGCTCACCGGCAACCATCCGCTTTTTTTCCTGGCCGTTTACGCGCCTGCAATCGCAGCGTTTATTCTTGTTGCCC
>CAYPPR010000098.1:0-4231 GCA_964412665.1 uncultured Desulfopila sp. | reverse complement strand
AAAATTGTAACAACGAACAAGATGAAGAGTTTTTACAACGCCATCATAATTTGATTTACAGGTCGAGTCACAAGGTCAGGAACTGCTCAATCTATAAGCTCAGGATAAATCATTATTTGCCAGTTTCAGCACAATGAGGGTTTCTTACAGTAGATCCATTTCTGCAAAGAGGGAGTAACTCCATAGAGATGCTCCCAGTCCTTCCGGGATAACAGCCAATTCAGCCTGTTGAATAACAATGAGATCGTTGGTCTCCAGATCTTTGGATATAAATGAGACATGACCATCTTGAGATACAACGATGGCAACTGACCCTGGTTGAGCATTGGCAAAATGAGCCGCTGACTGGTGTCTGGTTCCTCCCAAATCCATGAGGTTTACCGTTGTGCCATCATCTCCTTCTACCGGTTTAAATACGCGTATATTTGCCACAGGAGTCTGGTTCTGGCTAGGGGTTATTTTTGCGCCAAAGCAATATACAAATCGGTCAAAAGACATGACCAGTGCTCCATCTACGGCAGTCAGTCTGGCGATATGTTTGCACTGCTGGTCCAACTGGCGCCCCAGCCGTTCGAGATTCTCTCTTTCCGCAATTGTTTTATTCTGCGATGATGCGCCGAAGAAATTTTTAACGGAGGTTATTAAGGAAGGCTTTTTCGTCACATCGTAATCACTTTCAAGAAAGACTGCCCCACCGGTATAGGGGACAGGGGTATCAATCGAATGCTGCCATTTTTCATCCTCGGGTACCACCAGCAGGGTCCCTCCCCTGCCATGTGCACGCATTTGTCTAGCGGTGTTTAAGAGCGACATATAACGCATCAGATACAGTATCCTATCGCTCTGTTTATCTTTTGGTGAAGATAGTTTAGGTATGATTGTTCTCATCAAGGAAGAGTGATCAGTAAAAAACGCCTCATTGCCAGACAGTGCCGCAAGGCTTTTTCCTCCAAAAGTTATCAGCACACTCCCCGGCGCCATGGCTTCTACACACAGGTTGGGGATAAGTGTATTGACAGAACGTGTTCTAAACCCCCAGACAACTATTTTCTGCTCTTCGTTTGGCCAGACGGAAATATCAGCCCGTGGATTTTCAAGCGCCGCACCTAATTTTACGAGGTTGTTGACATCAAAGCTGATTGGCTTGTCGAAGATGAACGTATCGAACGAGTCTTCTGCTGGACTGAGGATGATCGATATGGTCACGGAATTCCCTTCATCGGTGGCAAAGCTTGTCCATACAGCAGCGTCGATGATTTGCGAAATAAGTTGTTGCGAGGGAATTAAGGAAATATTCTGAAAAAGGCTGCCAACAATTGTCGCTGGTACATTTGATTCAATCAACAGATGGATTCGTCTCGATAATTCTTCAATGAATCCAGGATTTAATGTGTAGGCCTTGTGGATCATAAAGGTATAGCTGAATTCTGCTCGTTTGAGTGAAGTTGGCAGACCTGGAAACGAGTTATCACCGACAAAGAGAGTGCACGCAGTATTACAAAGTAGCTACTTGAGTAAGGCATTAATAAACAAGCGATCTGTTTTTGACTTCTTCTTTTCGGCGATTATATTCGTCCTCCGTAATCCTTCCAGCCCTGTAGTCCTCTTCCAAGGCGTCCATGGTCCGCTTGTTTTGATACTCATAGGCAGCTCCAGCAGCACCAACTCCTACTGCTGCTCCACCAGCCATTTCCTTGCTGCAACCCGATAAGAACAACAGAGGAAGAATCATTATCGACAGAAGAATTTTTTTCATATTCTCACCCACACTGAATGTTATTTCTGCTAGCGCAGAGGTAGTTTGCTCTTTGTGATTCTGATAATACTAGCTGCAATTTCCTTTGAGCCTCTATAATTAGATACCTATGAATCTTAAATGGTGATTTGCCTTGGGAATAGGATTAGTTTTTGAAGATAAGATAACTCTTCTCCTCGGGGAGTCAAGCCGGCTGTGCAGAACGATAATCTACACCATCTTGACAAGACCATAATTTTCCTTGCTATTTTAATTCAATCCAGTTCTCTAATCGCAAACCTTCTACTCTCTCAAATTCACAATCATTATTTGAAACCAAAATAAGACGTTCTAAGACCTTCGCTTCTTGCATAAGCAGCGATATGTAAACCACTAATCCCCTATAATAGTTCCTTTTTTCTCCAGACCTGTTCGTATATCTCCATTATGAGGATACAGCGGTATTTTCATATCTCTCGGTTTTATTGTTTACTTGGCGATGCATGGTGATGACCCATTTCGCTCCGCGTAAAAAACTTCTTCATCACTCTGAAAAACCGTCCTAAAATGAGAAGGATTTCCTCATCATGCAAGTGATGACATTTTCTGCAAAGTACATCCATTTCTTCCAAGGTTAAGCTTTTATGATCAAAGTCTCCAGACCTGTCTTTGCTGCTTTGATTGGTGGGATTCATAGTACCCTCTTTTATCGATTATCGATAATATAAACTGCATGATTATCTAGCGCTTTTGCAAACGCCGCCTATATCAATCGCACTTCTTCCAGTAATGAGATATTTCCCGATAATGCGATGCTAAATAACGTGCCGAATATTCACGGTGGTTTTTTTCCAAAGCGTTAACCATCGGAGGATGAAGGGCATATAATTTTTCCATGGTCATTGATGCATCCACAATTGTTGCAATGACCTGAAACTGCATCCTGAGAGCTTCCCAGATAGTCAGCATGGTCTGATTACCTGAAAACTCTATAATGGAGCGATGAAACAGATTGTCTGCCAATGTAAAAGCCTTCACATCTGTATGCATAACTGCCCTATGCATAGATTCAAGATGAATACTGAGTTGTTCCGCAAGCGTTCCAGTATCGGTTGCAGCAAAAATCAGGCAGTGCCCTTCAAGCGCTTCACGCACCTGGTATGCCTCCTCAATTTCCTTCCTGTTGAACCTTCTGACCAAAGCGCCCACATGGGGTTTGTGTTCAACATAACCAAGAGCTTGTAAGCTGCGAATTGCCTCACGCACAGGAGCCTGGCTGGTGCCAAACTCTTTAGCAATCTGCAATTCTTTCAATCTGTCGCCTGAACTTAGCGTACCTTCGACAATCCTATCAATAAGAATAGATTTTATTTGCTCAGTCAGACTCTCCTTATTCACAATTTTGCGGCCCATCATATGCACATCTCCTTTCTGTATATTATCGATAATATCTGATCGATAATTTTTTGTCAAGCATTGATCACTGAGTCGCAATTACAAATAAATTTTTCCTAAAACAACGAAAAGTTTGGGCAGGTAAGCGAAGTACGAGACTCCGAAAGGCATTCTCGGACAGGCTCCTGATCTTTTGCGTGCCCCCCATGCTAAAATTGGTTCTTCCGGATTAAGCGTACTTTTCGGTATCCCGCAGTACTGTTCGCTTTCGGAAGAGGTGAAGGTGCAAATCGCTCTTCTTAGACTGATTTTGTTGCTTCAAATGTTTTCTTCCTTCCCCTTCCCTCCCTTTGAAAAAGGGAAGGGAGAAGAAAACGCTATTTGAAAAATTATTTGTCTCACCAAATTTTTTGAGATCGGAGAAAGCTCTCTTTCGAACCTCAACAATTCTGGGCATCAGAGACAAAAGTACGCTTCAGTCGGAAGAACCGGAAGTAGTGCAATATTCCAGTGTTCTATTCTGGCTTATAATACTGTTCGTTGGATGGCACTTTGCAGCGGGGATAAACAATTATATCGCTGGGAGCCAGCAACAATACGTGCGTTCCTGATTAGAGTAGCAGGTAGGTTACGAACAGGTTCAAACCAACTTGGATTGAATACTCCTGCAAATCACCTCCATCCGAAACAATGGGATGTCTGGGTTGCAGTTGGTTTAAGCTAAAGCGTTACCTCTTGAATTGCAGAATGATGACAGTGATTATAGGGGACAATTGCGTCCTTTTTTCTAAAAAAGATGGTTGACCGCGATGTCCCAACTGACGTGGAGCACCAGCCTGGAACATTTGCAGGTCTTTTGATGGCTAGGCTGAAGTGCGGTCGACTGCAATTAGCGCTCTTGAACGTTAGGTTTTTACGCGTACGGGTCGATTGCAAAATTTAGGTGAAAAATAAATTGTGCTAAACCTAGAAAACATTCTCGGACGGAGACTGAGATCACAAAAACCTGGTAGGAGAAAGTTAAATAAAGGAGTAATCCACCAGTGTTACTGGTGGGTCCCAGCTATGCTAGGCATGTATCATAGTGATTAAAACTGAATA
>CAYPPR010000097.1:0-4298 GCA_964412665.1 uncultured Desulfopila sp. | reverse complement strand
TAGTCGGTGGTTGTTTAGTCTTTAGCGTTCCACCCGGCCTGCGGCCGGGGTTTGCCATAAAGTAACCTGGTTGAGTCTTCTTAGTCGATTATTATATAAGACAGCACCCGGAACAAGGAGGCCGTATCGCCATTGGTGCTCTGTGCCCGTAAGTTAGCGTGGTCCGGGAGCTGGCGGCTTTGTCTCTGGTGAAGCATGTGCTATCCCGTTTGGAAGAGAGCCGAAATCGACAGCTCCCTTTCCGGTCATGCCAATCAACCATGATGGAGAATAAACAAATGAGCGCTAAGAAGCACAAAAAGAGCAAAACTGTGAAACTACCAAAGCATTTGAAACATATCAATATTCACGCCGCCGGTATCAACGTTGGCTCGCGGAGTCATTTTGTGGCAGTACCGGAAGGGACAAGCGAACCGTCGGTACGAGAATTCGAGAGTTTTACTGATGATCTGCAACGCATGGCAGATTGGCTGAGGAGTTGCGAAGTTGCCACTGTGGTCATGGAATCGACCGGCATCTACTGGATTCCCGTCTTTGAAATCCTTGAAAGCAAGGGTTTTGATGTGAAACTGGTCAATGCCCGTCATGTCAAAAACGTCCCCGGTCGAAAAAGTGATGTGCTCGACTGCCAATGGTTACAACAACTGCACACTTACGGTCTGTTGGAAGGAGCCTTTCGCCCTCCCGAACAGATATGTATCCTGCGCGGCTATGTTCGGCAGCGAATGAATCTTGTTCGTTATGCCGCCTCTCATATTCAGCATATGCAAAAAGCTCTGGCCCAAATGAACCTTCAGCTTGCCAACGTGGTTGCCGACATCACCGGAAAAACGGGCATGCTGATTATCAAAGCTATTCTAAGTGGAGAGCGGGATCCTCTGGCTCTAGCCAGGTTACGCGATAAGCGTTGCAAAAACAGCGAGGAAACGATCGCCCGTTCCCTGCACGGCAGTTATCGCCCGGAACATTTGTTCAGTCTCAAACAGGCTGTGGATTTGTACGACTTTTATCAAGGGCAAATAGTCGAGTGCGACCAAGTTATTCTTGGCCAATTAGCCACGTTCGATGCTGCTTCCGACTCTGACAAAGACACCAAACCACCGACCACAATTGAAGAGGCTCTACAGCGTATGTCCGGTGTTGATCTGACTTGGAAGGGAATCCTCTTCCGATGACATCACTTGCATGAACTAACAAAGCACCTCTACCCTTTAAAAGGTAGCACTCTTTATATAGCTTCGCAAATAGCGCTAATTTTGAATCAAGAATTGATAACGCTTGATCTCTGCGCCGCTTAGCTCGGCGCTGTGACCCTATGTGTCATTTAGGCCAAAGCTGGAGCACCACTGTTTAAATAAGTTCTGGACTCTGAACGTTGCTGGGGGTTCGGAGGTATTGGTATCAGTTCCTGATGCAATTTAGTACCCATGCGGCAGAAAAGGTTTTGGTTATGATCTCATTTGAAAACGTAATTAAAAAATACGGCAGTGTGGTTGCCGTGGAGAGGGTTTCCTGCAATATCGATAAAGGGGAATTTTTTGCTCTCTTAGGACCCAACGGAGCCGGAAAGACGACCCTCATGCGACTGCTTCTCGGTTTTTCGCACTGCACAGCCGGAAACATCTTCATAGAAGGGCTGCCCGCCGGGAGATCAGAATCGCGAAAGAAGGTCGGATACCTGGCTGAGTCAAACCGCATTCCTCCATATCTATCCGGCGAGGAATATCTGATGCGACACGCCGCATTTTGCGGTCTGACCGGTAGTCGTGCAAAAAAGTTTGTAGAGGAGATATTAAAAAAGGTTGGGATGAACGGCAGTGAAAGGAAAAAGGCCTCCCAATATTCAAAAGGGATGACACAACGAATGGGACTTGGGGCCGCGCTCCTGGGCAACCCCGAGTTGCTTGTTCTGGATGAACCGGCCTCCGGCCTGGATCCTCTGGGAATGCGAGATGTCCGCGCGCTCCTTGAAAAATTCAAAAAGAGTGGGGGAACCATTATCCTCAGTTCCCACCTGCTTTCAGAGGTGGAGAGACTCTGCGATACGGTTGCCATCATGAACAATGGCAGAATTAAGGTAAAGGGCCCCCTCTCCCATATCGTTCATGGCAATGAAACACTGGAAGAAGTGTTCATCAGACATGTTGAGGAGAATAACTCGTAAGATGAATAACCTGATCCGGATATCCGTTATCACTATAAATGACCAAATGCGCCAGAAGAGTTTTTATCTGCTTTTTGCAATCGCCATTTTTTTTGTCTTGCTTATCAGAGGGTGTTATCAGGGCGATTATTCCTTCAATGGGCGGCAAATTGACAATGTTTCCGTGACCTGGTATGCGTCACTGATTGTATTTCACGTTATTGCCGCAGGCATGCTCCTGATGGCATCCATGCTTTCCATGGGGATATTCTCTCGGGATCGTGACGACGGCAGCATGGTGATGTTTCTCTCCCATTCGGTTGACAGGTGGCAGTATGTGCTCGGCAGAATTTTGGGGACCTGGGTTCTTTCAACTGCTTTTATGTTCACTCTTCATCTGGCCATCTTTCTGATCGCCCTGGCCAATACAGGGGGAATGATCACCGGATATCTGATCGCATCTCTTTTGTGTTCGGTCAATCTGCTTTATGTAATTGTCCTGACCTGTTTGTTATCTCTTTTCCTGCCGAATGTTATGGCCGCAATTTTTACTCTGGGAATTACCGGAATCAGCTTCATATCGGACGGGGCCTACCAGGCCATGCAAAGTGAACAAATTCAGCAACTTATTTATATTGAAAACCATGCCTCCCTCTGGCGAATCCTCTATCCGAAGGTCTACATGCTTCAGCATTATGCATCCACGCTGATCACAAATAATGCCTTTGTCGGCATGTCCCCGACATATATCTGGGGCAATATTGTCTTCTACACAGGAGCGCTGGCTGCTGCTGTATTGTGGCGCTTTTACAACAGCGAGGTATGACCGTGCAATCGTTATAAAGAAAAATTGCATTGTCAACCAGTTGAATAGGGCCGACCATTGAGAGACATGGGTGTCGCGCCTACACTGTTGACGTCTGTGCCTTTCTATCCCCAAATGTTCCAACCACGCAATTTGTTTATCGCACAAATCCTGCTAATTCTCACTTAAGGTGCATTTGATTGTATCGCCATCAGCATAGGCACCACGCCTGAACTGCGTGGACCAATATTTGCCATTCTGGAAGAGGTGTTGCCTGAGCGTTAAGTCGAAGAAAAGACAGTCAAAACCGCCCCCAACAACGGTCTTCCCGGCATGACACAATGGCAGATTCTGGAGCTGTTTGAGGGAAGCTGGAGCATGGATTTTCTAGCAGTGATCGCCCACCAACAGCGAAGCAATATCAATCCGCTGCGTTTCAAAAGCAAATACCATGGAGCAGTGGCAGGCAGGCCGGGATGAGGTGGACAAAGTCATAACGACCGAGGCGGCCAAAATTCATAACCCGGATCATCCTGTAGAAAGATGTGGTGCTAATTTAGTAAGACATTATTCCGTTAGACGGTCCATGGGGCCGTCTATCTTCACTTCCCGGAGAAAGACAAAGAAGAAGGAGCATACGTCCATCACTTCCAGATACATGGCATCGCCTGGAACGGGAAAATTGGCACAGGCGCGAGGAAAGTGCTGCGAGCTCCAGCGCAGGCACGTCCAATCTAGCGCCAGATACCTGCACGTCCGGTATATGAGGGGAGCGCGGATACCCATCTCGGCGAAACCGGCCAAATATTCATTCCACTGAAGGTTGAGACATAACATACGGCAACAAACGGCCTTGCACCGTTCGTACTCGCATGTTCCGTGTCGTTCGAGAAGAAATGTCCGTTCCTCGCGTTCGACAAGATATTGAAGCGGAGAGGATGAGGTTTTCTCCAATGGGGTGGCGGATCTGAGGAAATTCCTTGAAACCCGTTTTTTCGATGGACGCATGCTGCTCAAAACCTCCTCTAAGTGGTCGGGGAAATTGATACTTCTTCCTGTCAGGGAGGATAACATAATAATATCACACAATACAAGGACTGAAGCAGTTTTTCGTGATGCCTATCACCGCCAGCGAACTCCATGCCTGCATTATTAAGTTATAGCTAATCTCACCTACACTGGAGAATATTCTAAAGACGGTCGGAGAAAACATCAAACTTGCGCGCTTACGCCGCAAAATTACTGCAACCATGCTGGCAGAGCGTGCAGGTATTAGTCGTGTAACCTTAAGAAGGGTTGAGAATGGTGAAAGCAGTGTCACAATGGCTATTTATGCCAATGTTCTTTTTT
>CAYPPR010000096.1:0-4420 GCA_964412665.1 uncultured Desulfopila sp. | reverse complement strand
GATATGGATGGCAATGGCCGGCGTGATATCTGGAATTCCATCCCCGATGCCCTGGGCACCGCTGCCAACCTGTTGCATAAAAACGGCTGGCGAACCGGCAAAACCTGGGGATATGAGGTCATTCTTCCCGCCTCCGGTGAAGAGTTGCAGGAGGAGACGAAAACCCTGGCCGAGTGGCATAAACTTGGTTTTAAAAGAGTCGGCGGCAAGGCCTATCCGTGGCCGGAAGATAATGCCGTCTTGAAAATCCTCGCCGGACCGGAGGGCCCGGCCTTTTTAATGATGAAAAATTTCTACGTCATAAAGCGCTATAATAACTCCGATTCCTATGCCCTTGCCGTCGGCCTCCTGGCCGATCGGCTGGCAGGGTGGGGCGGCCTGGTCCAGTCCTGGCCGAGACCGGCCGGTTCGCTCGGTATTGAAGACAAGCTCGAATTGCAAGAACGGCTGCAGCAGCAGGGCTACTACGCCGGGGCTATCGATGGGTATCTTGGCGATGGTACTAAACAGGCGATCAGACAGTTTCAGATCGAGGCCGGACTCACCGAAGACGGTGTTCCATCAAGGCAGCTCCTTGATGCCTTGCGCAATAGGTAAGTCTTTGTCAGACCATTGGAACTATCTGCTTTTCCATGCCTTTATTACAGTTTGGGTGATAGGGCTTATTTTTTCTCAATCACCTCTCGTAATTTTGCTGCCAGATCCCTTCGGGAAAAGGGTTTTTGAATGAAATGGATATCTTCATCCAGTACACCTCGGTGGGCAATGACGTTTGCCGTATAACCGGACATGAACAACCGTTTAATCGACGGATGGCGGGATTGCATCAAGTCGGCCAGCTGTTTGCCGTTCATCTGCGGCATGACTACATCGGTGAGAAGCAGGTCAATAATCGTGTTATGCGTATCGGCCAGTGCAATGGCCTCCTCGGGGGAGCGGGCGGTGAGAACCTTGTAACCAAGTGTTTGCAGCATCCGGCAGGTCATTTCCAGCAGTGTCGGTTCATCCTCGACGAGCAGGATGGTTTCATGGTTTGCCGTACCGATGGTTGTTGCCGCTACCTCGGGGGAATGGACTATTTCATCGCTGCAAGGCGGCAAATATATTTTGATGGTCGTGCCGCTGTCTTTTTCGCTGTATACGTTAATAAAGCCCCGGTTTTGTTTCACAATTCCGTAAACGGTCGATAAGCCGAGACCGGTTCCGCGGCCCAGTTCCTTGGTGGTGAAAAATGGTTCGAAAATTTGCTGCAGGTTTTCCTTGTCGATGCCGCAACCGTCGTCACTTATCGCCAGCTGGACAAATTCTCCGGGGAGAAAGCCTATATGATCGGCACAATACTGCGCATCAAAAACCGCCATTCCGGTTTCAATGGTTACCTTACCCGTCCCCTTGATGGCATCCCTGGCGTTGACACAGAGATTTGCCAGGATCTGATCGATTTGCGCCGGATCCATCTTGACTGGCGGCAAACCATGGCGGGGCAGCCAGGCCAGGTCGATATCTTCGCCGATAAGACGGTGCAGGATGCGCAGCATTTTTTCGACGGTGTTGTTCAGATCAAGAACTTTAGGAGTGATGATCTGCCGGCGGGAAAAAGCCAGTAGCTGGCGGACGATATCAGCGGAACGGTCGGCGGCGTCGAGGATTTTTTCAAGGTCGCCGTGCAGCTTATCCGTAGCGGGGACCTTGTTCAGGGCCATTTGGGTATAGCCGATAGTTACCCCAAGGATGTTATTGAAGTCGTGGGCCACGCCGCCGGTAAGGCGGCCTACCGCTTCCATTTTCTGTGCTTGCTGCAGTTGTTTTTCCAGCACGAGCTGGGCTGTAACATCACGTTTCACGGCGACATAATTGACTATCTCGCCGTCAGTACCGTGAATCGGGGAGATGGTCGCCTCTTCCGTGTAAAGGCTATCATCCTTGCGCCGGTTGACCATGCGGCCGGTAAAGGTTCGGCCACTGGCAATGGTCTGCCAGAGATCCGCATAGAACTGTTCATCCTGTTCGCCGCTTTTAAGGAGGCGCGGATTTTGCCCGAGCGCCTCTTCACGGCTGTAGCCGGTGGCGGTCTCAAAGGCCGGGTTGACATAGACTATCTGCCCCAGAAGGTCGGTGATGACGACTGTTTCACTGGTGTTTTCCACTGCAGCAATCAAGCGATCGCGCTCGGCCTCGCTCTTGAGACGCTCGGAGATATCACGCATGATGCCGAGATTACCTATCCATTGGTTATTTTGATCATACAGTTTGCTACCGAAGGTCTCACCGGGGAACTCTCGGCCTGATTTGTCTCTGTAGGCAGTGACATAGAACTTTTCCCGGGGGTTCGCTGTCTTGTCGAAAACTTTCTTGCCGGCCAGCTGGTACTTGTCCGTATCGGCATAGAGCATTGCCGTGGATTGTCCTTGCAAATCCTCCGGCAGGTAGCCGAAGGTGGTTTCCATGCCCCGGTTGACGAGCTGCATGCGACGCTCAGTGTCGGTAATAACCACGCCATCGCCAATGGCATTGAACATCGTCTCAAAGAGCGATTGCTGGTCTATAATTTTCTGTTCCCTGTCGCGCAAAGCTTTCTCGGCCTTTTTTCTTTCGGTAAAATCATAGATGGTTGATAGCATTGCCCCTTCCCCGCCGAGGGTAATTTTTTCCGCCGACCAGAGTGTCGACCTGATCGTACCTGCTTTGGTTTTCAGGGTCACGGGGAATTCCTTGATCGATTCTTTCTCGGCAAATGCCGCTATCATGCGGTCTCGCTCCGCCGGGTCCTGCCAGATATTCACTTCCAGCGAGGTGTGGCCGATGAGTTCTTCACGGGTATAGCCGGTCATTTCCGCCCATTGCCGATTAATGTCTATGAAAAGACCAGAACGGATGTCGGAAATAATCATCGGCGCGGGGTTCGATTCAAAGGCCTTGGTAAAACATTCTTCACTTTCCTGGAGAGCGGTTTCCGCCTGTACATGTCCGGTGATGTCGCGGGCAACATGGACGAGATACCTTTTGCCCTGGTGATCCGCAGGGATGATGGATGAAGTGACGTTGAAGTGCTTGCCCATGTTGACAAATTTTATCTTGGCTGAATGTTTGTGGCCATTGGTGAGGGTGGCGAGCAGAGGACAGTTGGCGCAGGGCTTGGCATTGTCGGCAAAGAATTCATGACAGGACTTGCCGATAAGCTCGCCGTCGCCTGCTTGAAAAAAACGGTGCGCGGCCGCATTCGCCCGGACGATATGTAAGTTTTCGTCCTGGATGGTGACGATATCGTCGATGGCATCAAAGGTGAGAGCCCAGATTTCATCGGCCATGCTGTGCTGGTTTTTCGTCTGCTTGTCTTTCATAAGCCCATTTTCCCGGTGGCTGATTGTAGTAGACAATTATTTGGGGTGAGGGCTTGTGCTATAACAACTCTTCTGCGATGAGATGCAAGAGGAGAGAGCGTTGTTTGAAAAATCGAGACATTGTTACATAAAAAACCGAAGGAGTCCAGAAAAGAATATTGTATACAATGTTGTAATAAATACATTTTTTCTTAAGAATTGGATGGGGAAGGATATTCGCAGTGCTCACATCGACCTTGTATTGCCGATAGCCGCATGATAGCTCCGGCTACTGGAGGATTTCGGCGAAAGTCGCCGTTGTCAATGCGGCAAGATCGGCGGGCTTGAGCTCAATGTCCAGGCCGCGGCGTCCGGCGCTGACAAAGATAGTCGGAAAATCCGTGGCCGAGCGGTCAATCACCGTCAACAACCTTTTTTTTTGCCCCAGCGGACTGACGCCGCCGAGAACGTAGCCGGTCGTCCTTGCAACCACATCTTTGTCGGCCATTGCCGCTTTTTTCGCTCCCGCCGCCTTGGCGATATGTTTCATGCTGAGCATTGATGAGACCGGGATGACGGCGACGGCTAGCTTGCCGTCATCAAGCTGGACTACCAGGGTTTTGTAGATCCTTTCCGCGGCAACACCAAGTTTTTCTGCCGCCTCTCGGCCGTAGGATTCGTGGGCCGGATCATGGCTATATTGGTGGACCTTGTAGGCGATTTTCTTTTTTTTGGCGGCATTGATGGCAGGCGTCATGGTTGTGCTCTTTTTGTCACGGTATCCGTCTGCTTGGTTTCGGGCTCGTCAAGTACTATGCCGGTGCCGCAACAGTCCGGACAGTCTTCCCAGGTAAGCATGAACCTGCTGGCGCCGCCAAAAAACGAGGTCTGGCCGGAGCCGCCGCAGCCGGGGCAGGGGGTGGTTTGTTTCGGAGTGGATTGCTTTTTTTCGGTCATCATGTGCGTATGAAGTGTGAAAAGGGAACAAGGCGTTGTCAAAAAATAACATGGCCGTATGAATGTTCGGAACGGCACTCATTTTAGTCCCCCATTGAGGGGGATAAGGATCCGTAACGAAATGTATATAAATGTCCGGGATA
>CAYPPR010000095.1:0-4490 GCA_964412665.1 uncultured Desulfopila sp. | reverse complement strand
TTATCCTCTTCTTCCAAAATGGCTCTGCGCTTCAAACCTTTCAGAATCGTTTTGACAGCCTGGAGAGGGTTATTCAACTCATGGGCAATGGAGGCGGAAAGGCTGCCGATCGCACTCAGTTTCTCCGCATGCAGCAGTTGGCTGTTGGTCTTTTGCAGTTCAAGGGTGCGCTCCTCCACACGCTTTTCCAGATTGTCCCGGGCATTTCTTAGGTCGCGTTCCATCCGTTTGATGCCGGTGATGTCCATGAAAGCACCCACAATCCCCGCCACCTGATTGCTCTCGTCGGTAAAGCAATCCTTGCAAAAGATAACGCTACGTAGCTGACCTTCCTTATCCTCGACTTCAAACTCGTATACTTGAAGCGCCGGATTATTCATCAGTTCCAAGTCCTTACGGTGATACATTTCTGATTGCTCGCTCGACCACACCTCATAAACTGTCTTTCCGTGGATCTCTTCAGAAGTAACCCCCATAATTTCGGTGAAGGCACGGTTGCACCCAAGGTAGCGGCCATCCGCATCCTTGTAAAAGACTGGTGTGGGAATCGCCGAAAGGAGCGCCTTGGTGAATTTGAGATTGCGCTCAAGCCGTACCTGGATTTTCTTTAACTGCTCGTTCGCCCTGGTGATTTGAGCGGTGCGCTCTGCTACGAGTTCCTCGAACCGCAAGCAATGCCTTGTCAACTCCTTCTCGGCTCGCATCCGCTCGGCAACTTCTTGCTGTAGCCGTGCGTTTTGCATTTTGAGATCGCTTTGCAACCTGTGCATGGCAATGTGCGTTCCAGTCCGGGCCAGCACCTCTTCCAGCTTGATGGGCTTGGTCACATAGTCCGCACCTCCAGCCAGGAAGCCTTTGAGCGTGCTGTCGGTGTCGGCCGGCGCTGTCATGAAAATGACCGGTATCTCCCTGGTTCTCTTATCGGCCTTCAAATGGCGACAGGTTTCGAAGCCGTCGATGCCCGGCATGAGTACATCCAACAGGATCAAGTCCGGTAATGCGTAGAGGGCTCTTTGTACTCCGCTCTCACCATCTTCGGCCATAATAACCGCAAAATCGGAACTCTCGAGAAGATCCTGCAAAAGGGCCAAAATTTTGGGATCGTCATCGACGACGAGGATTGTAGTACATTCCGAATTCACTCTGGTCGGATCGTTCATCTCATTGTCCACCTGTGCATTCTATTAGCAGCACCTAGCAATCATTGCCCAAGCCATCAGCTGTTCCACCGTAAACGTTTACCGGCAAACTATAAAGACGGTCTAACTTCCGAGCTCAAGAGGTTAACAATACCGGCCCCTCTGGGTCTGGTTTTTATTCAAGCTCTTTGGTGGTGAATGCCCTTAAAACCTTAATATTGTCCAAATCTTCGCGATACGTAATGGAAGATAAACTTATCATCAAAAAATGGAAAAATTGAAAGCACTATATTTCGCAGATTATGTGCTTTCAGAATGATATACATCAGACTTTTTGTAAGCAGTGTCATCTTTTATTGTAACAGCATATTGATTTTTTGAGAAGATTCGCTACCCTTATGCCTTTTAAAAACCTTGGGATCCGGGGTAGAGCCCCGGTTATGATGTTGTTTTTTGTTGTTTGATGTCTCTCATTTATCGTTTATCGTGAAATAATTGGCGTCATTTATCGAGCTCACTATTATGATGGCTCATGGAGCATCCTCGAGATGGTTCCACGTCAACGGCCGAACTGGCGTTCTGCTCTGGTAGAGCGCATGTATCAGGTCAGCGATGAAGGAAGCTTTGCATATGACAACCTTCTCAAGTCGAGACCAGCACCAGCTCCAATCTGCACCCATGGATGCAGGGATTTTGCCCCGACCACGTTCATCACAATCAAGATCTAGTATGGTCACATGGCTTTATAATGTCGATTCTTGCAAATTTACTAAAAGGGTAAACTTATGAAAATCACTATGATAATTTGTAGTAAATCAAATGAAGTGATCTGGAATGCCTTCAGATTGGCTAATATCATGCTCGAAGGAATGGATGATGTGACTATTTTTCTGAATGGACCCGCAGTGGGGTATGAGAATGGAGATTCGGGGCAGTTCCCGTTATTGACTTTGGCAAAGACATTTACCCTGTCAGAAGGTGTTCTACTCGCATGAGGTAAATTAATGGATCTCCACGGTGTGGAGAAAGGTTACCATAAGCGAGGAACACAAAAGGATCTCTACGCACTTATCAAGGGAAGCGATAGGATTCTTTCTTTTTAGAAGTGGATAAAAAATG
Source organism: uncultured Desulfopila sp. (assembly GCA_964412665.1). Taxonomy (GTDB): domain Bacteria; phylum Desulfobacterota; class Desulfobulbia; order Desulfobulbales; family Desulfocapsaceae; genus Desulforhopalus_A. The sequence continues at coordinate 2,232 of CAYPPR010000095.1, read as the reverse complement.
TCGAAAAATTTTATTTGCTACTGTTTTAGCTACACTAAGTCAGACATTGAAGCGGACATTCATAAAAACAGGAAATCCACCATTGAAGAACGCATTAAAACTGAGAAAAAAGCTGGAGCCTGTGAGTGTGCAACGAAAAATCCATCTGGAAAATGATGTTTAGGTGATGTTCACCGTGTAGTGAACAGAATTTACAAAAATAAAGGAATTATCCCGCCCAATAATATTCCTTTAGTGTGATATTCCCAATTTGACCTGCAATTGACGTAACGGCAATATATTGCGACTATTACTCATCTTTCCAAAGGGTTTCCATTAAATAATTATGACTTTATAAATGTGTTTGCGAATATCGTTGGTCGGATGTTGGGGAATTCACCCGTACTGTTCGTATTTGATTGGTTGAGAGGTGGGAATAGCAAGTGAAGGATAGTGATAACGATTGAGCAAAATGGTCTGTCGACGGGGTACATGATTAATCTGTAGAAACCTGGATGTGAATGTTTATTATATGCTTGAAAAACTTGAACGTGATTAACAATGAAAAATCCTGACAGACAAAAAGTAACAGACCTTACGGATCTGCCTAATGTTGGTAGAGCTATTGCGCGTAAAATGGTTTCCATGGAAACAGCCCGGAAATTGTGGAAAAGCCCACGGATACTCTCCAACAGAAAGCGTTTTGATTCCGCCTTTTGTAACGCTTCCTGGAAAAGCCAACAGCTCAACTGCTGCACCTGATCGATCAGATTCAGCAGTTATGTTGTCCCTTGTTCCAGGCAGCCTGGAAGAGATATAAGACCACAAGATCACTCTGGGAAAAAGTACGCGGCAGATTCCACGACTTTTACGTCGAGATCATGGAGGATTTATATCGTTGCCTCTTGGAGTATAACCCCGTTCCGCTTCGGCTGTAACTGCAGAAGCGGCTGTATATCAAAGATCAGTCCCTTGTTCTTAAAAAAAATACCGATGAGGGCGGAGGGAGTAGTGTGTCGAAAATACAGCCAAAATACTATCTTTTTACACCAAGTTGGCCGACCAATGGACAGTGGACCGCATTGCATTGTTGGGATATTTAGTTTTGACACTATCTATGGTACGAAAGTCTATTTTTGGTCATTTTTAAACTCGGCCCGGGAGCGACTGGCTCCGTTTCTTCTTCAGAAGAGGCGGAGCAGTCATCTCTACCGACAATTGGTATGACTTTCCTCCTTCAGTTTGGTGATCTTTTTTTTCTTGTGTTCCACGCTGTCTTGACCCTGTTCAATGCTCTGGGGTGGATCTGGAAAAAAACGCGCAAACTAAACCTCTTTACATTGCTGCTGACCGCAGCGTCCTGGTTGGGTTTAGGCATTTTTTACGGTATCGGCTACTGTCCGTTCACTGACTGGCATTATCGCATTCTGTACAAACTTGGACATGGTGATTTACCTTATTCCTATATCCAATACGCCGTCGAACGTCTCACCGGCTTGCATCCCCCGCCCGTGCTTACCCAGATAGTGACCGTTGGCGTTCTCATTATCGCCTTGATATGCTCTTGCTTTCTCAACTATAGGGATTGGAAAGTAATAAAGGGGCGTAATGGGTGGTGACAGTTACACCCCATATCGATGTTAACGCCCTTATCCAGCAACGAGAACAGGCCAGACTGCTCAAAAACTGAAAGGCAGCCTGCAGCAATTACCATCAGGACCTGCTCTGGCACTTCATCCATTGGGCTCGTTCAAATGAATTTGAGATTTTCCTATTTCAACCATGGTTTCGAGCCGAACCACCCGGTCGTTCATTTTTCGAAGATCTTGGTCGATTTGCTCTATTTTCCCCAAAAGAGTTGCCACTCTTTCGTTTAAAAGAATACCTGCCCTCAAAGCGTCCATGACTTTTTCACTGATACCCACTATCTTGCCTCCAGAAGTGTGTGTGTGGCATCGAGGCGTTTTTCAATGTCGTCCATTTTCTTGAGGAGATTTTCGGTTGTTTGAACCATTGTATCTGCCAAGGCATCGAGTATAAGTTCATCCTCTGAGGATGGTTTACCGCCAAAAGCGTCAACTGCCTCTCTTACCACCTCAGCAAAAGACACATTTTTTTGCTTTGCCATACTGTCAACTTTCTTGATCATGCTCGGCGGCATCATGATCGGTTTCCTCAGCATCGTTTCGTGTTGAGATTGTACGTTCATCTTCAGATCTCCTTTATGGTTTAACTCTTTGTTATAATGTAGCG
>CAYPPR010000094.1:0-4700 GCA_964412665.1 uncultured Desulfopila sp. | reverse complement strand
GATAAAGTAAACTCGTGGACATGCAGAACCCTCCTTATTTTTTGCTTGGTTGCTTGAATAAGGACTGCATGTCCATTTTTTTTGCTACTCATTTCTCACTGCACGTACGCTTCAGTCGGAAGAACCTTTTATTGCTCGCCCCCCCCTTCGGCCTTCATCGCATCCGACAAAATATCGTCAACCGTATCTGAAGCCCGCCTCATTGCTTCGTCTCTGTGATGTGCATAACGCTGTGTCATTTGCGGTGACTTGTGCGTCATAAGCTTTTGAAGGGTGAACATATCGACCTTGCCGGAATTCGCAAGCATGGTAGCGTAAACGTGCCGTAACCCATGAAAGGGGCGAAAGTCTGACGGTATTCCTGCTGCCTCTCTTATTGTACGGGTATCTTTGGCAATGTCTTTTCTCGGGCCTCCACCTCGAGCAGGAAAAATATATTCGCTTTCTTGTTTTTTAATAGACTCGAGTAATTCGCGCGCGTTGACGTTTAGAGGTATTTTTTGACTCTTGCCGCCCTTGGGTGCTCGGATATCTATAAAACCATTGTGAAAGTCAATATCAGTCCATTTCAGCTTGAATATTTCCCCTCTACGCATACCCGAAAACAAAACCAACCTCATCATATTGGCTGCTGTATTAAGATGTGTTGTATCAAGTACAGATAAAAGGCTTTGCAATTGATCTGGGGAAAGATCTTCTGTTTTTATGTTGTCAACTGAGGGGATGGCAATCTTGAAGGGAAGGGGAGTGACCAGTCCGTGATCGGTGCCAAAGTTTATGATTCGGCGTAATAGTGCGAGCACATGTTTTACCGTTTGTGGTGATCTGGTTTTGAGGAGATTTATTCTCAGGCGGTCAGTGTCGAGTTTGACAAGTTGAGCAGGTTCTTTTGATGCAAACGATTTTTTCAGATATAGATTCCAGCGGCTTTTATCTGATTTTGTTCCGCCATTAGGCAACTGAGCCCTGTATTCATCCCATAATTTTTCAATAGTCCAGCGTTGTATTTTTGCTGTTTCGCGTTTTTTTTGATTGCTTACCTGTTTTCCTTCAATTTTTTGAGCGCGAATACCTGCTGCCCGAGCCGGTGTCATATCATCGGCAAACTGTCGACCAGCCTTTTCTTCTATTAATTTATTATCTTTCCGGTACATAATATAAAAGATCTTCTCTATCTTCCTTGAAGTAGATTGGCACTCTATGTAATAAACTCCGGGGTACTTAGTTTTTATTCTTTCCTTAGCTGGCATTAACATTCTCCCTTTTCTATACCCAACACTATACCCAACACTTAAGACAAATATACAGGTATATTAAAGGAAATGAAAGTAAAAAGAACCACAATTAAGCTATTGATAATAGGGTATAAATAAATAATGAAGTAAAATCAGGTAAAAACATGATATTGGCCTCCGAAGCCGAAGGTCGTGGGTTCGAATCCCGCCTCGCCCACCATGAACAAAATCAATGACCTGCAGCATATTTTGTGAGTTCTCTTTTTTTATAGTTTACGGCTGAAAAACTTCTCCGCCAGGTGCAGTTTTCGCAATAGGGATCGCTTCTTGGTCTGATGATCCTGCATCCGATCGAGAATTTCCGACAGGGCACGGGTGGCCTCCAGGATGTGGCTACCCTTGTTTAACATGATACATTCCGCCCGCTCGCCCATCGCCGCGTCGGTCACCTCCGCCCGTGTCGGAATACCTTGTTTGGCCAGACCCTCCAACACCTGGGTGGCCCAGATAACCGGCACATGGGCCGCTTCGCAGATCCATAGAATTTGCTCCTGCACCTCGGCAAGCCTGCCAAAGCCACACTCAATAGCCAAGTCGCCACGCGCGATCATTACTCCACAAAGTGGAGTTTCCATTGCTTGCAGGACCATCGCCGGCAGGTTGTCGAAACCTCTGGGGCTTTCGATTTTCAATACGATGCCGGGCAGTTTTTCACCAAGCCTTTTCAGATGATAAATGAGATCTTCCACATCTTTCGGGGTGTTGGCAAAAGACAACCCGACCAGGTCGGCATGTTTCACCACAAACTGCAAAAGTTTTACATCCTCGTCGGTAAGAGCCGGCAGGTGCAATTTACTTTCCGGCAAGTTGATACCTTTTTCACTGCCTAAGGATTTTCCGTTCGGATGGGCAAGGGTGATACGCACGACTATCTGGTCCGTTTGTTTTTGTTCAATGACACCGCCGATGTTTCCATCGTCAAACCAGATTGGTTCACCAACCTGTACGTCATCGAGCACTGCGGGAATAGAGCAGCCGATGGTGGCCGGATGGAAGCGACCGGCCTCATCGTAATAGGAGTTGTGGCCTGGCTCGGCACTCTTTCTCACAATGAGCAAATCATCGATTCTCAGGGTTAGGGTACCTGGTTTTCTGGGAAGTTCGCCGATCAGCAATAACGTGCTGTTTTTGTTATTCTCATCATCGCCATGAAGTTGCATTTTCATGCCGGTGATGAAATAAACCGTTTTCCGGAAAGTAGCCATGCAGCCGTTTCGTGTTACGGCAATGACCGTTAATTTTCGTTTTGAACCCCTCGCATCGACGCAAGATAGCATGTCGCCGTTTCGGCAATGTTCCAACCAGTTGCCCGGAACCGGCAGACAGGCATCGGCATTTACTACCGTTTTAGCCGCTGAATCTTCCGGGTAGAGCCAGATGTGGGCGGGGTGTAGCACTTCGCCGTAGTTGTTTCGTCTGGGTCGTATTTTCACCACGGCAGGGCCGGGCAGAAGTTCGCCTGTTCGCAGTTTCGGACCGCATAAGTCCATGAGGATACGACATTCTTTTCCTGTTATTCCTTTGGCATAACGAATGTTCACCACCATGCGCTCCCAAACCTCTGGGCTGTCGTGGGCACAGTTGATACGAGCGCAGTTCATTCCATTCTGCAGAAGGTTCTTCACCAGATCATAATTGTCGGCGGCCTCGCTGGGCATGGTGACCATGATCCGTACCCGGCGTCCAGGCGTCGGTTCGCCGAGGAGGGAGGTCGTGTTTTCCTCCAGCATTTGCCGTCCTTCCTTATGGCAAAAAAGCGGTTTAGTTTCTGGTTTCCATTCCTGTACAGCCAAATTGTGCAGATGGGTCAAGACGGTATCGATAGTCGCCTGAATCTTTCGCTCTGCTCGACCCATCGAAGAGAGCCCAAGATCGGAAAGCATCACCTGCAGATCTCTGACATCGTGCAAACGAAAAGCGAGGTACTGCACCAGATTACTCGCACTTTTCTGATAGTGAGGGTGTACCTTGGACAGGTTTTTATAGCCGGCTTCCCTCTGTATAATATCTTTTCGTATAGAGAGTAATTGATCGATAAGCCGCTGTATTTCCTGGGATGGGCAGGGGAATTCCTGATGGTGGTCGGGCTGCGGTTTTGTCATTGTTCACACGGGGATTATATTGAGTTCAGGATTACAGTAATCTCACATGGTCTTTTTATGATGGGTGTTTTGGATAAATGTCTTAATCTTACCAGAAAGATTGTTTTATTCCGGTTAAATTTCCATTATGAAAAGTATCTGCTGTCGTAATTACGCTGGGAAACTACCGGTGCTATAGCAACAAACTGGACAGATTGTAATTACATTGTCTGATAGCCGGTTACACACACATTTTCTATTGTTCAACCACTTTTAGGATGATCGGAGTAAGTACCTTGAGATAGATTGATTTCTTGCTAAAATACCAAGAGGCAAGAGTAGACACTGAGAACAATCTGTATGGTAATACTCACAGTTGTATAAATCTCATGGACGGTGATGTCTGCCGAATATATTTCTCAAGCGCCATATCGCTCAATTGGGGTACGTCGTTTGGAGAACAAGGTTGATGAAATAATGACAGGAGGAAAAAATGTATCTAACCGCCATGACCCACCGGGATGAACTTTTCGACATCACCTTGCGATGGATGAACGATGATTTAAATCCTGATGACGGGAAAAGGATAACCCGGATATTCGTTTATGAAAGTGCTCTTTCGGTTGTGGTTATTGATCGCATCATTCAGTTTTTAGGACGGCTTTTTCATGACACCTTGCAGGTCGAGCGAATTAGTCAAAAGCAGGCGCTTCGTGAACGAATCATTACCTTCCAGTCGAACAAAAATTCCCGGATGCAGGATCTGGCGGTCGCTTTTCACGAAAACCCAAAGTATTATTTTCCCTACCTGCCCGTTGATGCCATTGTCGTAACCGGTTCCGATGCAAGCCTTGTCGCTATAGGGAGGATAAAACGACTTTCTCGCGTTGCCGAAAAGGTGTCGTTTCGTTTAGTGGAGGCCCTTTTTAAAGAAATACAGGCTGAGGCCAAACATTTAGCGGAACAAAGAGCAAGGGTCGCAGGGGTGGAGCTGTCCGGATTTGTCAGTTCGGAAGCGGCGATGCAAAATGATTTTTTGGCAGCAGAGGCGGTTGTTGCCGGCCGATTCAAGAACAAAAATGTCCGTATTGAGCGCGAGGCATTGACGATAAACGACATTATCGGTTTTAAAATAATCTGCCAACCCGAAATGCAGGAAAGTATACCTCAGATGCTGAGCCGGGAACCCGGAGTAACAGTTGTTGAAATAGAACGACATAGCGGTAATTACAATGCCGTCAACCTGCTAGTATATCGTTTCATAAAAAAATTGACATATAATTCTTGAGCTGTCATACATTAGGAACTATCCCTTTCAGAGGAG
>CAYPPR010000093.1:0-4870 GCA_964412665.1 uncultured Desulfopila sp. | reverse complement strand
CTGTCGGTCTACGGCACCGACGATTCGGCGCTGCATCCGGGGGTGCGGCAGCTCTATGACCGGGTTGGCGACTACTATATTTCCGGTCGGCTGGAAGGCGTCAGCCTGCCGATCCACTATGACTTTCAGCATCTGCGCCTCAGCCCATCCGAGACGGTGCGCTCCTTCACCATGAACGGCTGGCGCAAGGTGCTCGGCTTTCATACCGACGAGTATCTGCACTGTGCCCACCGGGAGATGGTTATTACCGCGGCACGGGAGGCGGGAGCGGCCATTTTTCTGCAGCCGGTGGCCGACCTGAGCCATCCCGGCAATCTCGATTATTACACCCAGATCCGCTGCTATCAGGCCTTCACACAAAAATTCCCGCCGAACATGATCAAGCTCGGCCTGACCCCTTTTGCCAGCCGCAAGGCCGGACCGAGAGAGGCCCTGTGGCAGGCGATTATCCGCAAAAATTTCGGCTGCAGCCATTTTATGGTTGCCGGTGATCATGCCGATCCCCTGGCCGCAAGCGATGGCGAAGCCCGTTTTTACCGACGCGGCGCCGCCCAGGAGATGGTCGCGGCCTATGCCGAAGAAACCGGTATCGCCATGGTGCCCCAGCGGGAGATGGGCTATCACACGGAATTGAAAAAGTACGTGGTCCTCGAGCAGGTCGAGGAAGCGGAGGTGGCGACCATCTCATCGCGAGAATTGCGCCGCCGGCTGGTGTCCGGTGAGGATGTGCCGACCTGGTTTTCCTACCCTGAGGTGGTCGATCAGCTGCAGTGTTCTTTCCCACCCCGATCCAAACAGGGCTTCACCATCTTTATGACCGGTTTCTCCGGCTCCGGTAAATCGACCATTGCCAAGGTCCTGCTCGTCAAATTCATGGAGATGTGTGATCGTCCGGTGACCCTGCTCGACGGCGATATCGTTCGCAGAAACCTCTCCTCGGAGCTGACCTTTTCCCAGGAACACCGCAACCTGAATATTACCCGCATCGGTTTTGTCGCCAGCGAAATCACCAAAAACGGCGGCATCGCCCTCTGCGCGCCCATCGCCCCCTACGAGGAATCGAGACAGGCCAACCGGGAACTGATCGCCCGCTACGGCGGCTATATCGAGGTGCACGTGGCCACCCCTCTCGAGGTCTGTGAACAGCGCGATCGCAAAGGCTTGTATGCCAAGGCGCGGGCCGGCAAGGTCAAAGGCGTCACCGGTATCACCGATCCCTATATTCCCCCTTCCAACCCAGAGCTGACCATCGACACCAGCACCATGACGCCCATGGAAGCGGTGCAGGAGATACTACTGTATCTGGAAGAGCAGGGGTATGTGGTTTAAATGATAAAAATCACCCATCTCGGCGCAAAAGAATGCGTCACCGGTTCCTGTCACCTGGTAGAAACCCATCCGGGTTCCGCTGACAGCATAAATATCCTGGTCGACTGCGGCAGCACCTATGGCGATGACCCGCTCCTGCCCTTTGACCAGTTTCCTGTTGCGCCCGGCAAAATAAACTATCTGTTTCTCACCCACGCGCATATCGACCACATCGGCCGGGTGCCGGATCTGCTCGATGCCGGCTTTCGCGGCGAGATCATCTGCACCCACGCCACCAAGGCCCTGCTGCAGCCGATGCTCCGGGACGCCATGTCGTTTTCCAGCAGGACCGACCAGGAGGTCCACCGCCTGGAGATGCGCATCGATGAGCTTGCATGGGGTTTTGAACTGCATGAGACCTTCACCCTGAAACGGGGAATCACCTTTAAACTGAGCAATGCCGGGCACATCCTCGGCTCGTGCTTTATTCTTTTTACCTTCCCCGACCAGCAGGGCAAGGACTACCGGGTGATTTTCTCCGGCGACCTCGGCTCTAATGATACCCCCATCCTGCCGGATCCCGATCCGCCCGAGGCCTGTGATCTGCTGATCATGGAATCGACCTACGGCAATCGCCTGCATCCCGACCGAAAAGGCCGCATCGAGGCGCTGCGCAAGCTGCTGGACAAAGCCCTGGCCGACAAAGGCATTGTCTATATTCCCGCTTTTTCCCTGGGCCGGACCCAGGAGCTGCTGTACGAGCTGGACAGGATAGGGCCAAAGGTTCCGGTGTTCGTCGATTCGCCGCTGGGGCTTAAAATCACCAAAATCTATGCCGACCTTGACGGCTTCTGGGATGACGAGGCCCGCGATTTGCAGGAAAAGGGCGATCATCCCATCGACTTTCAGGGGCTTTATGCCGTCAAAACCTACCACGACCACAAAAAGCTGCTGGACATCAAAGGCCCGGCCATCATCATCGCCGGCAGCGGCATGTGCACCGGCGGACGTATTGTCGATCACCTGAAATACGGCCTCGATGATCCGGCCAATGACATTTTTTTTGTCGGCTACCAGGCCAAGGGAACCCCCGGCAGAAAGATGATCGAGAAAAAGATTCCGGTCAAAGCGGGTATCCATACCCTGACCGCCTATTCCGCCCACGCCGACCAGCGGATGCTTGTCGACTGGGTACGCTCCATGCCGGTGCCGCCTGGGGAAATCCGCCTGGTGCATGGTGAAGACGATGCCCGGCGGGCTCTTGCCGCATTATGCCAAGCCAAAATCATTGTAAATTGATGCGATGAGTGGCAAACTCCTTATTCGTCCGGCATCCCATGCGCTGCTCACCACCTGATCCCCATGCGCCGCATGAAGACCCAACCTGACTGCGGCGCAGTCCATCAAAGCACCACCAACAGCCAATGCCATATCGTAAAAAAATCCTCATAACCGCCGCAATATGCGCCATCCTCCTCGCCCTTGTCGCAACCCTGCAGACAACCGCCGCCATCTATTTCGCGCAAAGCACCGTAAGCCTCGCCCCGGCAGATCTGGTCGTGGTCTTTCCCGGTGACAGCAATCGCTTCGCCACGGGCATGCAAGTTGTCAAAGAAGGTTTTGCCCCCCAATTCATGGTGACCAACACCACAGACCGAGCCCTCCGGGAAATCTTGGCAAAGAACGATGTGCCCGAAAACGTCGCTGCCTTGCACGGCGGCGAAAGCCGATCCACCTTCGAGGATGTTTACCAGACAGTCCGGACCATACAGGAAAACCGGTTACACTCGGTCATCCTGGTAACGTCAAGCTACCATATGCCACGGGCGATGTTTCTTTTGCACGTTTCTCTTGGGTTTTCCGGCCAGGACGTCGGTATCCAGTGCTTTTCCGTAAAAGACGACCAGGGGTTTCGCAAAAACCTGGTGCAATACCCGAACGAGGCGATCAAGCTCTGGGGCAGTATTATCGAGATGACCGGACAGTACGTTTCCGGGCAGTTGCTGCTTGATGTGCCCATCTTAAAGAAGGCCCAAATGGTGTTTAAAGGGTTAATCTTATAAGGAAGAGAAGAGGGGTCATAAAATCTTCCGGCTGGCTAATGGACTCAAGCAGGCAGAGGTGGGGCAAAAAATTGGCCTTCCTCAAAGCCATGTATCAAAGATTGAGCAAGGAGCGACCGATCCACGGCTATCAACGGTATTGGATATGGCCCGGGTATTGGATCATGAGCTGGTTCTTGTCCCCAGGCAACTGTTGCCGCAGCTTCGGGCTCTGTTATACGGGCAAGAAGAGGATGAGCGGCGTTGGCAACTCGCCAGCGACCCGACTGCACCCCCGACACCGACCCTACATAAGTTCTTTCTTAATACGTTCAGCCAGGAAAATTTTCATAAGAGATTGGTATGGAACATCTCTTTTCTTTACGGCTCATCTTCGTGTGGGTCACATCTTCATGTGGTCAGGCTTCGAAGATATCAACTTGAGCTGAATCGGTTAACTTGTCAACTTCTAAGCCTGACCCCACTGTGTGCTTCGTGTGTGCTTCGGATTCAGGAATAGACCTCATCATGCGTACCGATATGTATCGGAATAATTTCTTTATTCTCGATAAAAAATTCAATAATAAGGCGGTAGCTTAGAGTTATTGATACAGAGTATAAGCCGCTCAACTTTCCTCGCAGAGGATGAAGCCGAAGTGAAGGATGAAATGGATTTATCTCCATAAGCTGCAAACATTTTTCATACTGCGAGAGAAGCTCGGGATGTTTTTTGAAATATTTTTTCGATCTTCGTACGTAGCTTTCGGTAAAAATGATCTTGAAGTTATCCATTCTTCAGGTCGGCAATGTGCTCATCAATTGTTTGGGCGGTAATTCTGCCTGCCTTGCGATCTTCTCTTGCCTCTTGCAATGCGGCTTCCAGTTCGCATTCACGCATATGTTGGTATTGTTTAATGCTCATAACCACATATTTACTTTTTCCACGAACAGAAATAGTAGCTTCCGTTGAATTTTCCAGTATCTCGGCTATAGAAGCTACACCACGTCGTTTGATGTCGTTTGCAGTAATCGTTGCCATAACATTCTCCCTAAAATAACAGATATCTAACCTGGCTGCATTAGTGCTATTGTAGGTGCTGTAAAAAGTGCTGTCAAGGGCAATTTGAGTTTGGGGTCAGGCTTCGAAGATGTTAAGTCTATTTTCCAAGCAAATTTTTCAAAGTCTTTGCGCGATCGGCAAGTTCGGGCCGATCTTGCATACGTTCCGACAAACGGCGGACGGCTGAACTGATACTCCCCACATCCCGGTTTACATATCGGCCGACCTCGGTGAGGGTGACGCAACCGGATTCATAGGCCAGCCAGCCAACCATGGCCCGAGCCTCGGCAAGTGTCCTTTGTTGCGACTTGGTTTTCAGCGCGCTCTCATCAAGATTATACGCCAGGCACACAGCTGAGGCGATATCTCTTACTGTTAACCCGAGAGGTCTGCCGCCAGAGTCGACCAGACATTTTTCCATAAAGGTATCGCCACCAAGAACTCGAAGATCTTCTTCCCC
>CAYPPR010000092.1:0-4919 GCA_964412665.1 uncultured Desulfopila sp. | reverse complement strand
GAAGCCTTTGATGTCCAGACTTTTGTTGATTATTTCCGAGACAAAGGCCAGCCCGATGTAGAGAAGAAGAATCAAGCTGAGTTTTTTGGCAAAGGTTGATTCAAAAAGACCATAGATGACAGGACTAAATGCATAAATGAGCGGCATATGGAAGATGAAAATCACCAGGGTGTTCCGGGCAAAGAACGAGACGGACCGCAGAGGTGGAAAACACCGTGCTATGGCAAAAAACAACATTGTGTGGACGCAATAAATCAGGGAGATCAGTGTTGACTGACCAACGACGGAAAAAGTAACATCATTAACAAAATGGCGGAAGGGAAATGATGTGTCAAAACCGATGGAGTTGGTCACATAAGCCGATAATGCAAAGAGCCCCAGCCATATCGGTAAAAGATATTTGAGTCTCGAGGTGTTGCTGCTGTCTTGCTTTTGCGCAAAAAACATCCCGAGGAGGAAAACAGTGAGCCAGTTGGGGAGCAGCATATAAGCAATATAGTCTTTTCCGCTTACCAGAATGAGGCTACGAAAAGTTATTTCACAGAGCAGGGCGATAAGAAGGTGCCTTTTTCTGATTGTTTTTCCCTGTAAAAAAAAGAACCAGAGCAGCAGGAAATGGAGATATGTGCCGATATACCAGGTTGTCGGGTTCGCGGGAAAGTTGTTGAAAAGAACATTCACTCCCAGGAAAAAGGGCAGATAGTTGCTTGGATTTGTATCATTTTTGGTGAAAATAAAAATTAGACTGAGGCACAGGGCAAAACAGATGCCAAAGAGGTAGACCGGAAAAATGCGGTTGAACAGCACGCGGAACCTGCCTCTTGGATCGTTGGCCAGGCTCCAGCCGGCGATAAAGAGAAAAAAGGCAACCCCGAGCTGCTTGGGATATATCGGCTGGGTGAACTGATTGAATGGTGGCCCGACTACATGGCCGAAGACAATTAGAAACATGCCGGTGGCTTTAATCCAGTCTATGAAATTTTGGTGTGTTGGTTGGTTCATATGGGTGTTATCATTCAGCCGATTAATGTTATCGTTCCCATGCTCCAGCGTGGGAATGCCTCTCGCTAGTTGACGCTGGAGCGTCTGGGGCTACGTTACCACGCTGGAGCGTGGGAACGATGGGCCGGGGTTATACAGTCGTGGGGCGTTGGACCGAAGCTTGTACAGGCGTGGGGCGATGGTTGCTTTCTTCAGCCTGTGGTTTTTTCGACCTCATCCTCCTGGAGCTTGCGGACAAAACGGGCTGGATTGCCGGCGACGATGATATGCGACCGGACATTTGAGGTAATGACGGCACCGGCGCCGACCATACTGCCTTCGCCGACATCTGCCATGATAACGGCGCCTTCTCCCACCCAGACGTTCCGAGCCAAAGTGACCTTGTTCATTCTTTCCGGAGAAAATGGCGTCCACATGCCATTGTCATCCAGCACATGCAGGGCTTTGCCGCTTAATATACTGACCCGACTGCCGATGAGGCAGTATTCGCCAAGATGGGCTGCGCCAACCATCGAGTAATTGCCTATATAAACGTGTTTTTCGACTGTGGCGTTTCTGTGGCTGAAAAGCGATCCGAAGCCGATATGGCAATTGATCGAGCAGATTTCCAGTGTCATTGAGTAAAAAGCCCGGCGTAAGAATACGCCTGGTAAGCCGGGAAGCAATGCTACCAGGTTGGTGCAGATATGAAATACGGTTTCTGCATTACGAGACACGAGCCATTCTTCCAGCTTGCATGGCAGGACGAGGGGGAGGACTGTGATTTGACAGAGGATGTTTATTGTTTTTTTTATTCGTTGTCTCATGGGTTGTTTTGTTTTGGTTTCATTTCCATTCCTTCTTGAAGCGTCGCATACGTTTAAAACGTTCGTTGTAAGTTGCTTCATCAGAAAGATAAATTCTGCCAGGCACCTTATATTTTTGCAAGCGGCTTTTGCAGAATTCCAGCATACCTGCTTTAAACGCTTTGGGAGATGTTGGGATTTTAAGTTTAATTTTAGCAGCGACAATTTTTCCCATAAAGGCGTGGTCTTCGCCAAAGACAACAACATCCGCCACATTGTCCATTTCCAGCAAGGTGCTCTCAACCTCCGCCGGAAATACCTTATACCCGCCGACATTTATAATTTCACTCTCCCTACCGAGGATTTTCAGCCATTCGCCATCCTGTTCAACAAGATCGCCGGTGTCGAGATATCCTTCTTCGTCAAAGGGATTTGGCGCATTAAGATAACCGAGCATGGCTGATTCAGCGCGTATCCACAGCCGGTTATCGACAATTTTTGTCTCAAATTCATCCCCCCCGACTTTAACCCACAAAGAGTCGGAACCTCTTGATTTGGAACGGAGAATGCCCACTTCAGAAAGCCCATAGGTCTGCTGCAGTTTAATGGCCGGCAGAACAGCGGAGAATCGCTGCAGAGTACTCTGCGGCATCGGTTCGGTACCATAGGTTATAAGTTGTAATGATGAAAGATCATACTCTTCATAGGCCCGTGACAAGAGGATCAGGTTCAGAAATGTCGGCGAAGTCGGCAGGAGATCCACCTTGAAGTTATCGATTGCGGCGCAGACCTTGGCTGGGCTGCGGTCTTCCGCGATAATAATTGTCCCGCTGTTAGCGAGACTGTAAAGGAGGGAGTTGACACCGCCGATATGGTCGAGCTGTAGAAAAATCAGCATGCGCAGCGGTTTTCTCGGGACGCGGAATTTTTTCATCAGGAGAAAAAGGTCCTGCACGATCCCTTTGCTCTTCCCGGTCGATCCGGAGGAAAAGAGGACGAGACCGGCGGTCTGCCGTTGACGAAGTTGTTCATATAGCGGGTGATGACTGCTCCTGCCGGTAACACGCAAGGCCGGGCGGCCTCCACTGAGGGAGATATCATACTCGGTTTCGGCAATTTCCCGAAACTCATCAAAATGGACTTTGGAGTCTTTCGAGAGGGGCACAATAACGTTCTGGTTAGCCGCAAGTGCAAGAAAGAGCGAGATCGAATCCAGACTGTAATCGCCATCAAACGAAACGACTTTTCCCGGCGGGACGTTCTGATCCACCAGCCAGGACGCACTCTGCCGGTAAGATACAAGCAACTCGGCATACGTTGCAATTCCATCAGCCGTAGCAATGGCCTGCCGATCGCCGGCTTCTTCGATTTTTTGTCTGAAGAAATCCGGCATCACGAAACGCCCCCAAGGAAGATTATCTGGCCGGTGATCATGCTGCTCGCCGGTTGACAAAGAAAATCCACCAGATGAATAACATCATCGACAGTAGCCATTTTCTTAATGGCCTGCTGCTGAATCAGCCCGGCAATCTTGTCCCGGTCTACGCCTCTAATCAAATCCGTGGCAATGGGTGAGGGGCCAATGGCATTACAGGTAATATTGAAACCGCCCAGTTCTTTGGCGATGATGCGCGTCAGCATCTCAACCGCACTTTTTGATGCGGCATAGACGGCTTCTCCTTCGAGGCGCAGCGGTACGGCAACGCTGCTCATGTTGATGATACGCGGGTGTGGCGATTTTCTGAGCAGGCCGATCGCCTTCTGACAGAAAAGAAAAGTACCGTTCACATTTACCGAAAAGATTTCCTGCACCGAATCCATGGGTGTCATGGCAAAAGCATTCATCCTGGCGATACCGGCATTATTGATTAAGACGTCAAGGTGTTGCAATTCCTTTCTCAATGCGAAAAAAAAGTCGCTGACCGCCTCGATTGAAGCGATGTCCAGGATATGGTGCTGATAGCGTGGGTGTGTAACAGTCTGTGCCGTACGTCCACAGCCGATAACAGATGCGCCCGCTGTCAGGAAATGTTCGGCCATGGCTTTGCCTAGACCCCTGGTTGTCCCGGTAATAAGAACATTCCAGCCCTCCATCATGCGTCGACAATCAGTTTGCTTATGTACGCGGTAAGCCCCTGAACATCTCGAAATGGACTGTTTTTTTCCGACATGGCCCGGTCATCGCTCAAAGTGACTCGAATGCCTTCATCCTGCAGAGATTCTTCGACATCGATTAAAAAACCAACAAGCCCAAGTGAATCAAGGTGGCCATCCTTGCCAAAAAGTGTTGTTTCCGGGCCTATAGGGATTTTTTCGGTTTCTTCGCGGGCATGATTGACCATGGCCAAAGCTTCGAAAATAATGTGCTGTATTTTTTCTCTGTTCACTTCGCTCCTCCCGTTGTCAACATTTCGTCATATATCTGCCGATAATTATTTACCATTCCCGAGAAAGAGTAATGACTTGCAAAATCTTTTTTTGCGGCCTGTGCTCTTTGTTCCCTTTTTTCTTTAGAGCTGTATGCCTCAGCCATTGCTTCAGTGAGATCGCTGGTTGATTCGGAAGGGACAACCCAGCCGTTTTTGTCATGGGTAATTAATTCCGGATTACCACCAACATTTGTCACTATCGCCGGAATTCCCGAGGCCATTGCTTCCAGAAGTGCCATCGAAGTACCTTCGCTCAGGCTGCAGAGAACAAAAAGATCCATGCATTGGAGCAGATCGGTTGCGTCCTGTCGATAGCCGGTCATGACTATTTGTTTCTTAATCTCAAGCGTGTCGCACAAAGATTGGAGTTTTGCAAAATCAGGGCCATCGCCAACTAAAAGTCCTTTGAGGTTTTGATGCTGTGGACTTGTTTTGGCAAAAGCCTCTAAAAACATAGGCAGATTTTTGATCGGGTCCAGACGTCCAACGGTGCCGACAACACAATCCTCCTGAGCAAAACCAAGCTCTTGCCGCAAGGCTGCTCTTTTCTCTGCCCCTATCACTGTTGGAGGTTGCACACCGTTGTAGATGACTTCAATGCGCTTAGCTGAAATACCCTCATATTTTACCAGGCGCTGTCGAACATCAGCTGTCTCTAATTGAAGAAGGGAAAATTGGTACTTCGGATACTCTGGATACTTTT
>CAYPPR010000091.1:0-5181 GCA_964412665.1 uncultured Desulfopila sp. | reverse complement strand
GCATACGATCTTTAAAATTGGTCATAAAATAACACCTCTTGAATTTGGGATCCGGGAGTATACTCACCGTTGAAAAATGCTGACTATACTCCCGGAGATAATTGTTTTGTTTAACACCGGAATAGACAATCCCCCGCCATGAGTCATATTTCCAACTGCAGCTGCCAATATGGGGGAGGAGTGGTGTTGTCATGCGCGTTAGTTAATTTTCCTCAGCTGTCTTGTATCGCAAGTTTTTCGGCATGGAGAGCCATCAAAGTGATTGTGCTTCTGGAGACCATTTTTTCCTGAGTATCCCTGATATCAAATACTGTTGATTGAGCTACTATGATATTCTTTCCCTGGCTTATGACTTCTGATTTACATTTTAATGCATTCCCATACGCTGGTTTTAAGAAATTGATTTTAAATTCGATGGTCAATATCCTAACATCATCAGGGACAAGCGTGTAGGCAGCATATCCAGCTGTATGGTCTGACATGGTCGCAATCAGTCCAGCATGAATAAAATTATCCTGGGTTTTATGGTTTTCTCCAATTATTATTGTGGATTCAAACATTCCTATCTCTATTTTTGATACCTTAAATCCGCAGAATTTTATAAATCCTCTTTGATAATCCTGTTCAAGAAACTTTAGTCTCTCCGGAGTAAGTTCTCTTTGCATAAGACCTCTATTGATGAAAAACTTTTTCAAGATTTTGAAATTTTGACCGATGAATTCGCCAAAATCTAAAAATCTACATTAGCAGCCAACAAACCTCGTCGTCGCTCCCCATAGTTGCACGAGAGCGAAAACGGTAAACGATATTTCGAGGCACCTTTCGCAACACTAGAGGAATGGCCAGCACAATATAAACAGGACTGAGAGTCACCAGTACTGTAATCAGCCCTTTGTCATAAATATTTTAAATTAAGGTAGATATAGTTTCGATCTACTCACACATCTCACTCCTCCTCATTCATAGCAATTTCCATATCAATCATTTCTTTTGCTCTTTCCAAAGCTCGTTGCTCATTGATGCCACCCATCTTTACATGTTGCGAATAATCTGATGGGCTGGTGATATCAAAACTGAAATGAGAATCTTGATTATCTGCGGCATTAACTGAGATAGTCCAGCCTTTGTAAGTATCAGATATTGTCTTTTTCATGATAAAATCCCCCGATCTTTTTTTGCCCGGCGTAATTCTTTTTCTATCTCTGGTGAAAAACAAGCAAAATATACAGTCCTTATTGCATCAGTCTTTTCTAAAAAATTACAAACTTCATTCATGGCAATATCACAAGCTTCGGCAATCGGAAAACCATATGCTCCACAACTGATAGCAGGAAAGGCTATGGTCTTACAGTCATTATCAACTCCACATTGCAAACTCTTTCTATAACATGAGGCCAGCAGAGATCTTTCGTTGTTGCTTCCACCTGTCCATATGGGTCCGACAGTATGAATCACAAACTTTGCAGGAAGATTATATCCACGAGCTATTTTTGCATCCCCCGTAGCGCAACCATTGAGAGCTCTACACTCTTTTACTAATTCGGGGCCAGCTGCTCTATGTATGGCTCCATCAACTCCGCCACCACCTAAAAGGCTGTTATTTGCAGCGTTGACTATTGCATCAACCTCCAATTTGGTGATATCGGTAATAACAATCTGAATAGGGTCCATTGTAAATTCCTATAGGCATAAATTACTCTTGGTCATGTCTTCTTCAAAAACTCAATGGCCTGGTTTTTCTCATCAACAGAAAACCCCTTCATGTCTATATTCCGAAATATTTTGTCTTCAAGATCGACAATTTTGTGGAGCCATTTCTTATGAGTAACCACTGCTATCCGATTAAAATGTGAGAAACCAAAATCACGAATGAATTTAAATTTCTCAATCATGGCATCGAACTCCGCACCACCAATACTTACAACCTCCTGATACACTATGAGTTTTTCACCTCTTTCTATCTTCTCTTTGAATAGAGTTAAGATCGAAGTCATTTCCTCTTCAGTGATCTTTCCTTCCAAGCGATATGCAACAGCATTTTCAACACCTATGTCGATCATCTCTATCATCGAATTACTCCTTATGATCCTCAGTCGTACGCCTTTTCCTTTCAGCAGTAAATTTCCACCAAAAAACAGGATCTCCACCTTCCATAAAGTCTATAACAGCAAGAAACACATCAATTACACAGGGATCGTGTTTCTCTCCTGTTATCCGGCATAATTCATCGTGTAGCTGATAAGCATTTTTACCGATGAGATCTTTAGGGTTTTGAATCCCAACCAGGCGAAGATCACGAGCAATAGCTCTACCAACATTAAGCAGAGCCGCAAGGTCTGTTACCTTTTGTCTGTCAGGATTTTTCATTGTTATTCACACTCAATTTATCTAAACATAGTATAAACATTCACATCCAGGTTTCTACAGGTTAATCAAAGACCCCGTCGACAGACTATTTTGCTCAATCGTTATCATTATCCTTTAGTTAAAACAGTAGCAAATCAAATCTTTCGACATTTTTTATCCGCTTTTAAAAAGAAAGAATTCTATCGCTTCCCTTGATGAGATCATAGAGATCCTTTTGTGTTCCTCGCTTATGATAACCTTCCTCCACTCCATGGAGGTCCATTAATTTACCTCATGCGAGTAGAACACCTTCCGATAAGGTGAAAGTTTTTGCCAAGGTTAGTAGCGGGAATTGCTCCGAATCTCCCTCCTCATACTCCACAGCGGGTCCATTCAGAAAAATGGTCACATCGTCCATTCCTTCAAGCATGATGTTAGCCAATCTGAAGGCATTCCAGATCACCTCGTTTGTTTGATTACAAATTATCATCGTGATTTTCATAAGTTTACCCTTTTTGAAAATTTGCAAGATGTGACATCATAACGCCATGTGATCATTAAAGATGGTAGCAGCTTTTTTGTTTATTCTACTTGTTCAAACGACATGAGCCACTTCCATGTTGATTCCTCTGGAGGTTTGAAGGTTGCCTGAACATTTGTCGGTAGACTCAGTGTTCTTATATCAAAAGACATCTTCACTCATCGCAATACTAATTGTTGTCAAAATCATTTCCTTAATAATGTGCCTGGATGCTTCATAATATGCCAAGTTCTTTCCCTAATTTCACATGGGCAGCTGGGAACTCAGGTTGAAAATTCTGGTAAGGAGTTACGGGATAACGAACACCAATGGCCTTCCCTGCCTCCTTCAGTCCCTTAATAAGATCCGGGAGGCATTTGATTGGAAGTGCCAGCACCATCTCGTCATCCTGAGTAGCAGCAAAAACACGTTCACCATTTCCGGGAATGACCATCCTGGGGCATTGCATCTTAAAAGGGGCAATGAGATATTCATCACACTCCACCTTACCTCCAAATTCACCAGCGAGACGTTCTCCGGTTACATATGACCAAGCTTGAGCCAAACGCATCATTTGAGCGGGATTGCCATAGATGATAATGATATCTGGTTCAAAAGTAACTTTTTCCATGGGGGTCAAAACAATCCCTTTTATTTCTCCGTTTTCGAATCTGCTCATAGATGATATCTCTTTTTTAGCGAGATCATCGTTACCTGAAAAACCTACTTCACGAAAGAGATCGGTAAGCGATGCAGAAGGATCTGTTGCATCACTGAATCCAAACGCTATTGCAGCTGGCACACAGATTACATCTTCTCTGGCAAGTCCAATTGTCCAACCATAGTTGCGGGCCATGGTAACACCTTGACAGATAGCGATCCTTTTGCCCATCGTAGTTGAGGGTTGACGAGCTTTCTCAGGAAATACAGATTCGTCTTGTAGGAACTTGACAGCTACAGGGAAGGTTTTAAGACGAAGGTCTTCACGTATAAAAACGCCATCCTCTTTCATTTTCATCTATTCTTGCCCCTCATTCTTATGCTCCAACTGTTTCAACAGCCGGTCTTGAATAATTCTGTATTTTTCAAATTCACTTTCTGCATGGACCTTGGCAATTTCCGCCGTCACCCTTCCAACGCCCTGCAGAATTTCCCGGTCGGTGGCTTCAATGAATTTGTTCAAGCGTGTTTCCCGGATGCTCTGAAACCGCTCCTCAAAGTATTGCTCAGTCAGGATAGAGCCGCCACTTTTTATGCGCTCATCATCCATCATGAAGGCTTTGATGGTGTATTCCCAAATGATGGTGGTCGCCCATTTACGGAACTGCACGGCACGTTCCGAATTGACCTTATAACCGACGGCGATAATGGCAGAGAGGTCATAGTGCTTGGTGTTATAGTTTTTACCTTCAGCGGCAGTTATTCGAAAATTTCGAATAACTGCATCTGCCTCGAGTTCGCTGTCGGAAAATACCTTTTTCAGGTGGTAGTTGACGTTATGGGTTTCAACGTCGTAAAGAACGCCCATCATTTTCTGGGTCAGCCAAATGTTTTCATCCGCGTAAACGGCCTCAACGCCCCCTTGCCGGTTGCCGCAACAAATGTGAGATAGTCCAGGTCACGCATGATGGTCTTATTACTCACTTCCCACTCTTCAGCCAGAGTGCTGCAATTGAAGTACTTGCCCTCACCTATTTTCCTGTCGATAAATAACAATTTACTGGGCTGCGGCTTATACTTCTTGCTCATGTCTTCGCCCCTGTTTCTTTTTGCACGATCATTATTTGTCCTATCATGCATGGTATCCTAGAAAAGAACAAATGGACAAAAAAATCATAACAAACCCTTAGCTAAAAGTGGTTCTGGTGTGCCGGCAACCAGGATAGTTGATGATAGTTGCCTAATTAACAATAAACAAACTGCATTGAGTTATTACTTTTAAATAGTCATTTTACAATTGACTTTTTATTTATTGTATAAGTGATATGCTGTTGTTATTTGCTGAACACTCTGTACTAACCCCCGCAACGCACGGGAATTCTTTATAATATCCCCTTGAGGGGTGTAACTACCTTCACGAAATTCTTTCTTACTCTTTTCAGTGCCCCCCTTGAGGGGGTAGAAAACAAGAAAAGAATTTCTAAGGTACTAACACATCTAAAACAAGGGAGAATAGTGCATGCAACGATTGGCTGAAAAACAGATTGCAGGCTGGAAAGACTCACCGCGTCGCAAGCCTCTTATAATTCGTGGGGCGCGCCAGGTTGGGAAAACATGGCTTGTCGAGAATGTTCTGGCAAAACAATTCAAGAGTT
>CAYPPR010000090.1:1080-5269 GCA_964412665.1 uncultured Desulfopila sp. | reverse complement strand
GGTAATGGTATTACTGAACTTGATAAAGAATTGATATACTGTTATTGTGATAACCAAGTTCAGAAAATAATTGCGTCCTACTTTAGGTTTGTTTGGGTTTGCGGAATAACGGTGCCTTATCGGCACACTTTAGACTTACCGAGAGTTTCGGATGAGTACCCAGTTCGATTTTTTTTTTGCAGGTTGTACCGTCCGCGACAAATAAAAAATATTTAGAGGAGGATAGTGAAATCATGAATAAGCGATTAATTGTAACTGCGACGTTTTTGTGCCTGACGTTTATGTTTAGCAATACGTACGGCGAGAACAAGTTTGTCACCATCGGCACCGGCGGCCAGACAGGTGTTTACTATGTCGTCGGGCAATCCATCTGCAAACTTGTAAACCGCGATATTGCCAAAACAGGGATCAAATGCACAGCCCCCTCGACCGGCGGGTCGGTGGCCAACCTCAATTCCATCCGGTCTGGTGATATGAACATGGGCGTGGCCCAGTCCGATCAACAGTTCAACGCCTTGAACGGGCTTGGTGCGTTTGCGGATCAGGGCCCCTGGGACGACCTGCGGGCAGTTTTCGGAGTGCATCCTGAGCTGTTTACCTTAGTTGCACGTAAGGACGCGGGGATCAAATCTTTTGACGACCTGAAGGGTAAGCGGGTCAATATCGGTAATCCGGGCTCCGGCCAACGCGCAACCATGGATGAAATCATGGCGGTCAAGGGCTGGGATAACAGTGTCTTCAAACTGGCCTCCGAGTTGAAATCCTCGGAGCAGTCGCAGGCATTATGCGATAATAAGATCGACGCTATGCTTTTTTTTGCTGGACATCCAAGCGGTTCCATCCAGGAGGCTACCAGTTCCTGTGAAGCGGTGATCGTCCCGGTGACCGGTGATGTAATCAGCAAGCTGGTCGAGGAAAAGCCGTATTATACCATGGGGAAGGTGCCCGGTGGCATGTATACCGGGACTGATTCCGACGTAGAGACGTTCGGCGTGGTAGCAACCTTTGTTTCTTCCACCGCCACTGATGAAGAGTCCATTTATACGGTGGTCAAGGCCGTATTCGAAAACTTCGACCGGTTCAAGGCTCTGCACCCGGCCTTTGCCAATCTAGAAAAAGAGAAGATGGTTACTGACGGTCTTTCGGCTCCCTTGCATCCAGGCGCGGTGAAGTATTTCAAGGAAGCAGGCCTGTTGAAGTGACAATTAGGATGTGCGATGCTTTCGTTGGCATGACTTTCACACCTATATGCAGTGTACAGAACAAAAATACAAGGTTCACCTGATAAGAAGGAGGACGGTTCATGAAGATGACCTGCTTGGTTTTGTCCTGGGTTCTGTTGTTCAGTTGTGCAACGTTGGCTCTGGGCGCCGCTGAAATTACTATTGGTGCAGGTAGTTCGTCCGGAATTTATTACCAAGCAGGGCGGAGCATCTGCCGCCTGATGAATGCCGGAACGGATGAACACGGCATCATCTGTAGTCCCAAAATCTCACCTGGTTCTATCAGCAACCTGGAACAGCTTCGCCAAGGAGCTTTGGATCTTGGTCTGGTCCAATCCGACTGGCAGTACCATGCCTACAAGGGCAGTAAACAGTTCACTATTGCAACTCCCGATAAGAATCTGCGCTCCCTGTTCTCACTACACAACGAGCCATTCACGGTCGTGGCGCGTGTTGATTCCGGGATCAGGGCCTTTGACGATCTGCGTGGAAAACGCGTCAATCTCGGCAATCTGGGCTCGGGTCAGCACGCCACCATGGATGTAGTCATGGCCGCCAAGGGCTGGGATAAGAGTGTGTTTTCTCTAGCCAATGAATTGCCTGCATCGCAGCAGGCAATGGCGCTCTGCCAGGATCGGATACAGGCAATGATCTATATCGTTGGGCACCCAAATCCATCGGTCGAACACGCTACATCCGTGTGTCAAAGCCGGATCGTCCCGGTAACAGGGCCGGAGATTGATCAATTGGTTAACGACAATCCCTTTTATGCCCATGTGCTGGTGCCTGGAGGGCTGTATCCTGGAAACCCTGATCCGGTACCCACTTTCGGCGTCAAGGCTACGATGGTGGCAAACAGTACCCTCGCCCCGGAGACAGTTTACCAGGTCGTTAAAGTGGTGTTCGAACAGCTTGACCGGCTGCGGGAAATGCATCCGGCCTTTGCCAACCTGGATCCGCAGAAAATGATACACGAGGGAATCTCAGCCCCTCTGCATGAGGGGGCTCGCCGTTATTACATCGAGCGTGGATGGATCTCCGAATAGGCAAAGAATTTAAACTCTGCTGTTTGTGCATCGGTTATTCATACAAGACGATCAATTTTGGGGGGAAGCATGACTAACGGTGTTTCGAAAGACGAGTCCGTGGGCAATGGACAAGACAAGAACGATGAACTACAGGATCTGATTGCGCAATCCGACACCGGTGCGCGTACACCACCGGGTGTTGCCGGCAGGATCATACTGACCATCGCCGGCATATGGTCGCTGTTCCAGCTGTGGATCGCATCGCCACTGCCCTTCATATTGGGGATGGGGGTATTCAACGATACCGAGGCTCGATCTATTCATCTGGCATTCGCCATATTCCTCGCCTATCTGGCTTATCCGTCACGCAAGAGCTCACCGCATGATCACATCCCGGTCCAAGACTGGTTGATGGCGCTGATAGGTGCGTTCTGTGCCGGTTATATTTTTCTATTCTACGAGCAGTTGGCGCAAAGACCTTCGGCACCGACAACTGCCGATATCGCCGTTGCCTGTGTCGGCATGCTGCTGCTGTTAGAGGCAACCCGCCGTGCACTGGGGCCGCCCTTGATGGTGGTTGCAGCGGTCTTTCTGGCTTACACTTTCGCAGGTCCCTACATGCCTACAATTCTGGCGCACAAGGGCGAAAGCCTTGCCTCCGTTGCTAATCATCAATGGATTTCCACGGAAGGTGTATTCGGTATCGCGCTCGGCGTTTCCACCAGTTTTGTGTTCCTGTTCGTGCTGTTCGGGGCGATGCTCGACAAGGCGGGTGCCGGGAATTATTTTATTAAAGTGGCTTTCTCGCTGATGGGTCACCTGCGGGGTGGCCCCGCGAAGGCGGCGGTCGTCTCCTCCGGCTTGACCGGGCTTATTTCCGGCTCCAGTATCGCCAACGTGGTGACCACCGGTACTTTTACGATTCCCCTGATGAAGCGAGTCGGCTTTTCTGCTGAGAAGGCGGGTGCGGTCGAGGTGGCATCGAGTGTGAACGGTCAGATCATGCCTCCTGTCATGGGGGCGGCGGCCTTCCTGATGGTGGAGTATGTCGGGATCTCATACCTTGAGGTAATCAAGCACGCCTTCCTACCTGCCCTGATCTCTTATATTGCTCTCGTTTACATTGTGCACCTCGAAGCGTTGAAGGCGAACATGCAGGGGCTGCCCCGGGCGGTTGATCCCAAACCCTGGGTGCAGCGTGTGATCGGTATCCTGACCGGTTTTTTGCTGGTAGCCGGCCTGGCCATGGCGGTCTACTATGGTGTGGGCTGGATGAAACCCGCGTTCGGTGGTGCCGCGAGCTGGATAATCGCCGGCCTGCTGTCGGTTGTCTACATGGCACTCATCGTTTTTGGTGCTCGTTTCCCAGAGTTGAAACTGGATGATCCGAACCAGACCGTCACAATACTGCCGGAAACCGGCCCGACGGTTAAGTCAGGTCTGCACTTTCTCTTGCCGGTGGTGGTGCTGGTCTGGTGCCTGATGGTGGAGCGGCTGTCCCCAGGACTTTCTGCCTTTTGGGCTGCAATGCTGCTGGTCTTCATCCTGGTAACCCAGCGTCCCCTCAAGGCACTGGTTAGGAAACAGGGAGATATCGGCTTTCAAATCATGGAGGGGCTGATTGACCTGCGGCAGGGCCTCATCAACGGTGCCCGCAACATGATAGGTATAGGCATCGCAACCGCGACGGCTGGAGTCATCGTCGGCGTCGTGTCGCAGACCGGTGTCGGTGCGGTGCTGGCTGATCTCGTGGAAGTCCTGTCATTCGGCCATATTCTACTGATGTTGATCCTTACCGCCGTGCTGAGCCTGATTCTGGGCATGGGACTGCCTACCACGGCCAACTACATCGTCGTGTCCTCGCTGCTGGCACCGGTTATCGTGTCGCTGGGTACCAAAAGCGGTCTGATCGTACCGCTGATCGCTGTGCACATGTTC
>CAYPPR010000090.1:0-1070 GCA_964412665.1 uncultured Desulfopila sp. | reverse complement strand
GACTGGCCTCGTTTGCGGCAGCTGCGATATCGGGTGGCGATCCGATCCGAACGGGCTTCGTTGCATTTTTCTACAGCCTGAGGACAGCGATTCTGCCGTTCCTTTTCATCTTCAACACGGACCTTCTGCTGATCAATGTGGATTGGGTTCGTGGGATCTTTATATTCATCGTCGCCACGATTGCCATATTGATTTTCTCCGCAGCGACCCAGGGCTTCTTTATTGCCAGGAATCGTCTGTACGAATCTGCGGTGCTGTTGTTGATTGCCTTCACCTTTTTTCGGCCTGGGTTCTGGATGGATATGGTGGTGTCACCTTATGAAGAGGCAGACCCAATGCAGCTGGCCCAAGTTGCCGGGAAGCTAGAGCCCGGGGAGCAACTACGTCTACGGGTTGCCGGCGTTGATGATGTCGGGGTACCAAAGGAGTTTGTGGCCTTGCTGACCATTCCGGTGGGGGCAAGTGGTCCGGAGCGTCTGGAGGCGGCCGGACTCAAGGTGGTGGAGAGGGATGGTGCACTTATTGTCGACAACGTGATATTCGGATCGGTTGCACAAAAGGCCGGTATGGATTGGGATCAGGAGATTCTGAAAGTGCGCGTACCAGCCTCTCAGCCACCGAAGGAGCTAATGTACCTTCCAGCCTTGATCCTGCTTGGGTTGATTATAGTGATGCAACGAAAACGCAGGGATGCCGATGCAAATGGTCAAGCCAAGGCCTAGCTAAGGGCAATCGCGTGCTAGGATATTTGTTACTTATCCGCCCACAACTTTTAGCTTTTACGAGTTCATCGATATTTAGGAGGTAAAAAGACGTAATGGCCAGGCAGAAACTAAAAGAAATTATCATCAACCGGGACTGGTGCAAGGGCTGCGGCATTTGCGTCAGTTTTTGCCCAACCAAGGTACTGGAACTGGACGCGCGGGATAAAGCCACCGTCGTTCGACCGGAAGACTGCATCTGCTGTCGGATGTGCGAACTACGCTGTCCGGACCTGGCGATAGAGGTGTTGACCGAAGTCTTAACCGAGGGACAGCCGGAGGAGGGGGAAAAAGATGAGTAAAAATATT
>CAYPPR010000089.1:0-5288 GCA_964412665.1 uncultured Desulfopila sp. | reverse complement strand
CGTTCTTTCTCATCTGGACGATGTATCCGCCTGCCGGGTGGGGTTACGTTATCCTGTCAATTTCGAGTTGTACAAAAGCGACGGATGGCCCGCTTTCCTTCTGGATATAACACTTTGCTCCGTTGCGGGAATTGCGGAATATGGCCGACGGGGCGATCATTCCGTGTTCTGCGCGGCAATTACTTCCTTCGCTACCGACAAAAAAGTCGAACTTCGCGAATATCTACGACGCGAGATACTGAATGTTGCTTTGCGTAACACCGATAACCATGGCCGCAACAGCGCATTTCTCAAATTTGCGGACGGAACCGTTAAGCTCTCCCCGCTCTACGATTTCGCTCCCATGTTTCTCGATCCGGAAGGGATCCCTCGCGCCAGCCGTTGGGAAAAGGAATTGGAGCCGATACCAGGTCGACCGGACTGGGGCAAGGTGGCTGAGAGTTTCTCCTCACATACCACTGCGCAGGAGACAAGGGCATTTCTCGTCAGCCATTCTGAAGCGGTGGGGAAACTCCCCGACATCATGCGGAAATGCAGGGTGGAAGATGAAGTAATCGAAGGCGTCGCAGGACGATGCGGCGAAATCGCCGCCGACTTGCGGGAGGCTGAAAAAGGTTAGTTATGCCACAAAAACCAACGAAAAAGCGAACGCCGGAGGATATACGGCTGGAAAAAGAAGCTCTGTATGCCGACATCGAGGCTGGGCGTCTGACCCTCGGCCAGGCCACGCGTCGGATGCGCAAAGTCGTAGGACTGACCCAGGTGGAATACGCCGAGAAAGTACTCAAAATCTATCCCCGGGTGCTCATGGAGGTCGAGAAGGATAGAGGGAATCCGACCCTTGGGACACTGGAGAAAATTGCCAAACCATTCGGGTTAAAGGTAGGGTTTGTTCACGATAAAGTGGGGGCAGGCTTAGAAGATGACAAGTTAACCGATTCAGCAAATTTGTCGACACCGCACGTAAACCTCGCATTCATCTCACCGGGAAATTCTACTACATCCCAAGCATTCCCACGCAGAGCATGGGAACGAGAGATATCCAAACTGGATCTACTTGAAGAAGCCAAACTATTATTGCATCTCAACCAACATCGCCTCAACTACCTTTATAAGTTCTGGGAGTTTTTCATCACATACATCGAAAATCGCTTCGACATTCACATCAAAATATTGGTGAGTGATAATATCACGAAGTCCTTTTACCTTTTTCCATTCAATTTCAGGATGTTTCGCGAGAAGTTCTCCACTTGTAATTTTATCCAATTTTTTCAAACTTTCGCCAATCGTAATCAGAAGCATACAAATAGAATCAAATTTCTCCATACCCCCTGGTGTGTTGGTAAAATCATCTACGGACTTTACAGGTTCAAAGCGCTTTTTGATTGTCTCTGCACTTTTCAGAACCTGTCCAAGAATGTGACTTGCAAGCTCTTTATCATACATAAACAGCTTCCTTATCGATACATTTTTTCAAGAAAGAATCCATTGACGGACGGTAACTCACAACATCCACCGGAAGCTGCAAGGTCTCTTCAAGATCCTGCTTAATTCCTATAATATTAAAGAGATCTTGTTTGGTCAGTTGCACCACCACATCGACATCACTTCCTGGATGAGCTTCTTTTCTGGCATAAGAGCCAAAAAAACCCAGAACTTCTATTCCGTACTTTTGCTGGTGCGCTGCTTTGAATTTTTTTAATTCTGTCAGGAGTTGTTTTTCATCCACTTTTTGTCTCCTTTTTAGAAAACTGGGGTCAGGCTTAGAAGTTGACAAGTTAACCGTTTCAGCATTTTTTCCATGAGCATCGCTATTCCCGATTAACAACTGAAATAGAACCCGATTTAATTGGTCACGGATCACCAGTGCCGGAAAGAAAAAATACTGTTTTCGAATCTTAAACCTTCCGTGAAGAAAATATTTCTCGGTATTGGGAGAGTCCCCCACGCAACGCATGGGGGCCAGATACCAAATATCGCCGCTCAGGTGGGCTGTTTTTTTTGCGGGTTTGCTATAGTGATACAATGGTCAAACCGACTCTGGTTAAAGTGTTGTGGAACTTTTTATCAAATGTGGCAATGGACGTTCCTTTTGTTTTTTTGCAATATGCCGCCAGAACGGCATCACCGTAATCCGGAATACTTTTCGGCCAGAGCGAAAGAAGCACGTGCATGTCCACATCAGATGTATACGTCACCCCAGGCATGGATATCAGGTCTGCAACCATCTGCTGAACCTTGTCTGCTTCTAATGAGTATACGCTGGTCAGGACATAAACAAACTCACTGATAACATGATGATGGCATATTACTCCACTTTTTAACTGTTTGGTACTGTTGAAGAGCGCGGTGATTTTTTCCTGTTGACCGGCATTGCGATCGCTGACAAATGAAATCAGGCAGTTGGTATCTATAATGATTTTTTTCATCCGTGCCTGTTCGCCCGTTTCTTCCTCGCCAGTTGAATATCCTCTTGAATATCACCGGGCCCCACTGAAATTGAGTTCTTGTATTTCAAAAAATCGGCCTGGGCAGAGGTCACAATTATACGACCATCTTTCACTTCCCATTCCAGGGTATCACTCACAGAAAGAGAGAGTTGCTCTCTGATTTTTTTAGGAATGGTGGTTTGAAACTTTGATGATATGACAGTTTGCATGATGCACCTTTTGAAGAATTTTTCTTACCTTTTTACTTTAAAGTAAGAAAATGGGTATGTCAAGAAAGGGGTAAGCCAGAAGCCAATGTGGGGTCAGGCTTCCAAGATTTCAAGCTAAATCGTTCATAAAACCTGCCTCCGACAAACAAGCATTATCTCTTGACTCTGCCCATGGTACTGTCTAGAATTCACCCATGAGCGATGAAAACACCATCAGCGCCACCACCAGCGCGAATGATGTAACCAATCCCCATGACAAACTCTTTCGGGAGACGTGGAGTGACTTGGATAATGCCAGGAGTTTTCTGCACCACTACCTGCCGGATCAGGTGCTGGCGTGTGTGGATCTGGCAAGCCTGGAGATAAGCAAGGACAGCTTTATCGAGAAGGAGTTAGCGGATTACTATTCCGACATGCTGTACAAGGTGACACTGTCGGGCACGCCTGGCTTTGTTTATGTGCTGTTTGAACATAAGAGCTATCATGACAGATATGTCCATCTTCAGCTACTGCAATACATGGTAAAGATATGGCGTCTGCATATAAAACAGCAGAAGAAAAAAGATCCCGAGTCCCAACAGCTGCCGATTGTCATCCCGCTTTTGATCTGCCATGGAAAGAGGCCATGGCCTGAAGAGAGGGTCCGGTTCTCTTCGCTTATGTCGGGTCCTGTCGAAGAATTGTCCGGCTATATTCCTGATTTCAGCATACTCCTCCATGATCTGCACCGTTTCACCGATGACGACATCAAGGGAACGGTCATGGCGCGGGTGGTGATGTTGCTGTTCAAACATGTATTAGAACCGGATTTTCAGGAGAAATTGCCGGGTATCTTATCGCTGATGAAGGCCTTGATGGACAAAGAGACCGGCCTGCAATATCTTGAAACAGTACTGCGCTACCTGTTTAATGCTACCGATCACATCTCCGCTGAAACATTCAAGAAAGTTGCCGAGCAGGCGCTTTCCACAAGGGAAGGAGAGTATATCATGACACTTGCTGATAGACTTCGTAAAGAAGGTAAACTAGAAGGTAAACTAGAAGGTAAACTTGAAGGTAAACTTGAAGGCAAACTTGAAGGTAAACTTGAAGGGGAATTAAAAGGGACGAAAGAAGCCATCGAACTCGGCATGTTTCTTAAATTCCCGGAGCAGCTTGATTATGTCATGGCAGAGGTGAAAAAGATCAATGATCTTACTACACTCGTCAAGATCCGGGACACCATTAAAACCGCAAAAGCTGTTTCTGAACTGCAACGCTATCTTGGCGGGTATTGACGGGTCAAAGGCTCATCTTGGGGTCAGGCTTCCCAGTTGACAAGTTAACCGATTCAGCTCAACTTGGAATCTGGGGTCCGATAGGCCGTCGCGACGTCAATTCCATTCCGGCCTGCATAAAATGAGATATTTTTCCCATGGGCGTCGCTGTTGCACAATTAACAAATGAAATAGAACCCAATGTAATAGGTCACGGATTGCCAGTGCCGGGAATCCGGAACCTTATAATTTTTTTCAACCTACTCTTTCCTGTACTGCCAACATCCAGGCTTTCTACTATTATGCATAACGGCAACAATATAGATTGCACTGTCATCTACTTGATAAATTACAGGAAAGGAAATGTAGAAAGCACATATCTACGAAACCCGCTTTGAAATAAAGGCCATGTCTCAGGTAATTCTTCAATAGCTTGATAAGCTGACTCAAGTTCCCTCAAAAAATAATCGCCCAAACCGTTTGACTGCTTTTGGTACCATATATATGAAGATCTTACTTCAATTGCTATATCTGGATGGAATCGTAATTCAGCCATCTCAACCTGTCACTTTCTTCTTTATATCTTCCCAAGATACTGGAGCCACCTCTCCCGTAGCAAGTTCGGTAAACCTTTTTTGTGCCAGTTCATCCCAGGCCTGATCAACGCCTTCATCCTGTCTTGTTTCCAGCGATGCAATCAAGCTGTGAGCAACCATCGCCTTTTCTTTGGCATTGAGAGACTTCGCACTTTTTATAATTTGCTGTACGCCCACGGTTTATCCTCCGTTGCTAGCTGTTTATTGCCATAGCAGTGCTACATTGAAAAAACTTGTTTCCGGATGGTCGAATTTTCTCTGTTGCCTCGCGACCCGACGAAACGACATCCAGGCCGTTGAACAATTTCATTATACCACCAAAGTTTTTTGTTTCATATCCTCAAGGAGCCATTGGGGTCAGGCTTAGAAGTTGACAAGTTAACCGATTCAGCTATACTGTCGACATGGCACGTAAACCTCGCATTCATCTCACCGGTGGACTCTACCACGTCATTCTCCGCGGTAACGGAGGCCAGCCGGTCTTTCTTACCGACGAAGACCGCTGCCGTTTCTATCTGCTGCTGCAGGAAGGGGCTTGCCGTTTCGGCTATCGAGTGCATGCCTTCTGCCTCATGACCAACCATATTCATCTTGCCCTGCAAGCTGGCGAAATTCCTTTATCACGCGGTCTGCACAACCTCTCCTTTCGCTATACTCGCTGGATCAACTGGCGAAAAAGGAGCACCGGCCATCTTTTTCAAGGCCGCTTCAAGGCAGTTTTAGTTGATAGCGACAGCTATCTCCTTGAATTGGTGCGGTACATCCACCTGAATCCGA
>CAYPPR010000088.1:0-6286 GCA_964412665.1 uncultured Desulfopila sp. | reverse complement strand
TCCGGTCTGCCGAAATCGTAACAGTGGTCGGCATGCAGCCGAGTGCCTTGCTGCTCGCTGAAGTAGTTATGGACAAAACCATAGACACAAAGCATAACCAGCGGACGGGTCAGAAAGGCTGTTTTAAAACTTAACAGATCCTGCAGGCAATTCGTATAAAAATCAGTTGCCTTGGCGGTATAGAACTGCTCGTCCTCTTTGGTGCCGAATTGAGCGGCGAGGTGAAAAATGTGGCATTTGCGGATGTCATGGGCCGGCCAGGTTTCCGTCGGCAGGAGAACCTTGTGCAGCACCTCTTTGTACGGAACCTCATGCATCGCCATCCATTGCGCGTAATGCAGCAGGCTGTCACGGGCATAAAAAAAGGCATAATCACTTTCCGCAAGCTCTGTTTTGTAGTCAAGATATTTTCCGGTAATTTGCAGGAAAACCAGGTAGGACCAACGAAATTCCGGCTCGTCGAGGGTAAGCGCCGCGATATCATCGGCCGGATGGATACAACGTTGCAGAAGTTCTTCCGCCTTGGCGAAATATCGTCTCTTGTTGCTGAGGCGATAGGCATCGATCAGACAGTTGATACAGTTTCCCGGTCCACGGCCGGGGTGATGAAAGGCGGTGTCGACGGTCTGACTGGCCAGACCGGTAGGCCCTTCATCGAAAAGGGCGAAAATGGTTTTGGTACCGTCATCCATATCGAGCACATAGTCTGCCAGCTGGAGCACGGCATCCCTGGCCTCCCGGTCGCCGGTCAGGAAATAATACAGGGTCAGGCCGGAAGAATAGATGTGTTCATTTGATGTGCCGCCACCGTAGGCGGAACCGGTTTTGTTTTTGACGCTGTAGGCTCTGTGGGTTGCGGTTTTGGCCTGCTGATAATGATCGGTATGCCAGAACAGCCCACCGTTGTATGCGGCTTTGTCCTGATCGGTATGATATATATCAATATCAATCATATGGTGGGCGGCAGGTACGGCAAGGTTCCACCACGCCATGTTGCCGGATCTCAGGAAATGAATACAGGCGCCGTATATAAAATCATATTGATTGTTGTAATGGGAGATGAATGGTTCCGGTCCGGTATGGTTGACGGCTTCATGGTCGGCATAGGTGTCGCCGTAATTTCGCCAGCCATATTCATCGATACTTTCTCTTTTATTGAAAAAAGAATTTTCACCGGCAATAATGTGCTGGATATAATTTTGATACTGCTGGTCATTATGGCCATTAGGAGCGTTAAAATAGGATATTGCTGCTGATTGCTCAATCCACTGTGGGGAGAGCACGATTTCAAGGGGTTGCTGGAAGTTTTTTATGCCAGGTTCATTGCCGTTGAGGCCAAAATCGATAAAGAGCCTGTGCCTTTTCTGCTCGCCGCCCTGGAGCTCGAACGGTTGTCCCTGCTCTTTGGGAAACACAGAGATTTGCAGGATATTGTTGGAGATCCGAAGTGTATTTGGAAAAGTTTGCCAAAAGTTATCGACAGTTCCGGCTATCCAGCTGGAGGCGTTCGCTACTTTCATCCACGGGGTGGCTTGCAGGCCATTGCTTATGAGGCTTTCACCGTCCTGGGCTGTTGCCTCTATCCGGTATCCTTGAAAAGAAACCGTTTTTTCACCGTGGCGGTTCAGATGATTTGGAGAATCCCAGTTCGGGCCGCCGCTGGAATTTTGATGCAATGTCAAATAGCTATATTGTCCGGCAGCTGTTTTCTCTGCCGGTTCAGCCTGCCACATGGTGGTGTGCTGCGCACCGGCCAGACCTGATACTCCTAACTGTACAGTGAAGTCTTTAAAATAAACCGACCCCTTATCGCCAAGATCCCACAGCCCTCCGGGGTGAAAGGCTGCCTGCGGGTTATGCAATGTGCAGTCAATCTGCACCGTCGACAAGCCGGCCCAAAAAACATACCGCATGGTGAAATGAACAGAACATTGCGTTTTGTTATCTTTGAAAACGCCTCTTCTGACAATTGCGCACCGTTGTGCCCCACCCTCCTCCACTTCCGGCGGTGATTGCTTTACAATTAGCTCATTTCCGTTAACGTCTCGAAGGGTCAACTGTGCAGCTGCCGGATCAAGCAGTTCTTCCCCGGCAACTGCCACGGAATCAAATATCTTGCCCTGGGACGCCAGCGTAAAAGTTGCGGCCTGCGTATCGACCCGCAGCAAGCCGTTTTCATTTTTTATGGTGATTTTTTCTGAAATGTTCGAAGGGAGAGGCTCTGTCGGCGTGGTGGCTGTCAGGGTGTAGTGTGTTTCGGTGTTCGGTTGCAGTCCGGCAAAAAAATCAAACAATGCCCATTTGACGGATTTATCCGCCCAATATTCTAAAGTAACCGCCTGAAAGGCACATTGCCTTCCATCCGCGGCGAGCAAGTGCAATGCATGGGGATCGTGCACAGCTTTTTCAGGGAAAGGAACGCCGATCCGGACCGGTTCTTTTATTCGATGCAGACCGGCGGTTTCTTTCACTGTAATGGGGCAGACAATATCGCTCATTTTATTTCCTAAAACAACGAAGAGTTTGGGCAGGTAAGCGAGGTACGAAACTCCGAAAGGGCATTCTCGGACATGCTCCTTATAAGGCGTCATCGATGTACTCCAAGGCCTTTGCCCAGGAATAGTTTTTCTCCATACAGCTGCGTGCCAGATCACCTAGCTGCTGCCGATATGTCTGGTCATCCAGGAGCATTATTACCGCCTTGGCAAAGGCCTCGGGCTCTCTGGCCACCAGCAGATCTTTTCCCGGCTCGGCGGTTATGCCTTCCAGGGCCTCGGCGGTACAGACAACCGCTTTGCCCATAGCCATAGCTTCCAGAACTTTGTTTTGGATACCTCGGGCAATGCGTAAAGGAATAACACAGATATCAGCCGCGGCAAAGTAATCCCTGGTGTCGGTAACGTAGCCGGTGACAAAGATGCCGTCGATTTTGGCCAGGCTCTTGACCTGTGGTGATGGGTTACTGCCGACGATGTGCAGCCGGACATCCGGTACTGCCTGTTTGATGAGAGGGAAGACGGCATTGGCAAACCACTCGATTCCTTCAATATTCGGCCAGTAGTCCATGGCGCCGGTAAAGACCAGGGTGGGTGCTTCGTGCCCGGCGGAGCTCCCCTTGCCGGGCGCGAAGTACTCCAGGTCGACCCCGTTGCCTAGCGCCTTTATGTTAGGGGCTGAAACGTACTTGTTCAGCAGTTTTTTCTCAGTTTCACTGACCAGGAGGATCTGTTGAAATTCCTTGACTATCCGTTTTTCATATTGCAGCAGATAGTCCGCTTCTCGTCGATATAACCAGCGCAGAGGCTGTTTATTGGTCTCGGCGTATTGTCGCCATTTGTGCGAGTCGACGTCGATCAGGTCCATCACCCAGGGAATCTTTTGCAGCTGCCCTTTATAGTGCCTGGAATTGTAGAGGTATTCCGCCGTTGGTGAGGAAAAACAGAAGACGCTGTCAATGGCGTTGGCGTCGAGAAAGACATCAATTTTATGTTGCAGTTTTTTTGAGTAAAAATAAGGGATGGAAATTGGCTGAGAGGTAAAAAAGAGTGCTTTAACAGCACTGGTTATTTTTTTCATCCTCGGCAAAATGGTGTCAAAAAATATGTTTTTTGAAAATTCTTGTAACGGTTCGATATTTTTTAGATCATCCTTGTTATCTACCATAAACGCCAAGTGCACCTCGTGGCGGGCGGCAAGGTGACGAATAAAATTAAATGATCTGATCTTATCCCCTTTATTCGGCGGGTATGGAATTCTGTGGCAGATAAAGAGGATGCGTTTCGACATGGAATGTTTTGCTCTCTTTCAATTTACAAGCTTATATATTTACGAATAGCCGGCCCTAAAACGTTCGCCAGGGCAAGAGGAAACTTTTGCCAGATTTTTTCGGCCATTTCACGGTGGTTCATTGATTTTGGCTGCGTTTTTTCGACAGCCTCGTCGAGGATGACACTATACCATGTAAGTGGTTTGGCTGACGCCCCCCACTGTCTTTTAAAATGGTAGGTGCCTTCATCAGGTGTTGAGCGTCCAAAATCGAATGTTGCACAATTGTTGTCGGCGGCATTCTCCAGAAACTTCCAGTACAAAAGCATATTAGGGCTGAGATGATTGTGTGTTCTCAGGGTTGAAGCCCATGGAATCGACATAGTACGACCAACTCTCAAGGTTATCCCCGCACCGACTGTTTTTTCATGATCGTAGACGAGTCCCAGTTTGGCGTTATCAGCAAATTGGCCGATAATTTCTTCAAACCATTTTTTCGAATGGACCGGAGAACCAAGGTCTCGCATATTGGTACTAAATACCGTGTAGAAATCATCAATTTTATCGTTGGCAAACTGAAATGTCAGGCCGTTTTTCTCGGCTTTTCTCACCTGGCTGCGAAGTTTTGCCTTAAACCCTTGCCACAATTCCGTGGACGAAGCCGGCAGATTCAGCAGCATCCGCACCTTATTGCTGCTTTCTTGCAGAGCATAACCGTGGATTTTACTAGGGGCAGCATTGATATCGCCGCGAATATCTATCGCGGATGCATTGCAGGTAGCCGCTATTGCTAATGCCTCCTCAAGTAAAGCTGTCTCGGCCTCTGCTGTAATTGCCAGCAGTGAACCGATATCACAATAGGGCAATGCGACCAATTCGGGTCGCTTGAAAGGAAGCTTGAGCAGCGTTATTGGAAATATCCCCAACAACTGATTGCTGTTTTCTTCGGCAATGAGATTGAAGCTCTTGAAGCCGTAGGCATTCTGCACGGCTTTTGTCCAGGCAAAGAGATGGTATGGAGTTGAACCAGGCTGCTTGCTGACGAAAGTGTCCCACCTTTGTTGATCTGCTTCTGTCGCCTGTCTGATATTCATGGTGAAAATTGGCCGGATTATTGGAAAAGAGTGGTTTAAAAACCGGAGACTGGACCGAAATTAAAAGCGCTGAGCAGGTTGTTGAGCCGTGCTTTCGTTTTTGTCAAGTTATTGTAATGTCGAAACTTTGATAGAGATCTGGCCTCTTTCATTCTTGGCTGGTCAGGATCGACCTCCCAGGGATGCAGGTAAAACATGAACGGTTGTTGTTCCTGCTGGTTTATTGAAGTGAGCAGCTTTTTGGTAAGCCAATAGGGAAAGAGACGAAAATAGCCGCCACCAGCAATTGGCACATTACGTCCCAGTACTTTTGCTGTCGATATTGGGAACTCGGTCAGGTTGAGGTTTGGGTGCTGGTATTTGAACCTTGGTGCGTTGGGGATGCCGTAATTATCATGCAGGATTGGGAAGATGCTTGAATCATATTTAAAACCCAGGTCGCTCAGGATGTCGAGTGCCCAGAGAGATTTTTTGGTTATTGAATAGCTGGGTGCTCGATAGCCGGCTATTTTTTTGCCGGTTATCTGCTCCAGGATGGACTTAGCTTTGACGGTGTCCTGGCGGAATTCTTCCGGGCTTAACTCGTAAATTTTCCTATGCATATAACTGTGGCAACCGATGTCGTGGCCTTGGCTGTCTATTTCTTTGACGAGGTCGGGGTTTCTCTCGGCTGTCCAGCCGACGATGAAAAACGTTGCTTTTGTGTTGTGCTTTGCGAGGAGGTCGAGGATTACCCTGGTGTTTTTAACGACTCTTGACTCGTGGCTGTTCCAGTCTTTTGCTTTGACTATGTCGTCAAAGGCGGCGACTTGGAAATGCTCTTCGACGTCTATG
This sequence comes from uncultured Desulfopila sp., assembly GCA_964412665.1. GTDB lineage: Bacteria > Desulfobacterota > Desulfobulbia > Desulfobulbales > Desulfocapsaceae > Desulforhopalus_A. The sequence continues at coordinate 593 of CAYPPR010000088.1, read as the reverse complement.
GTGAGATAGTTGGTTATTTTTGGTGGTTGGTTCATTATATGTTTTTTAAACTTCGGCTTATCGTGCCCACGCAGGAGCGTGGGAACACTCACTACCTCCTCGACAACAGGCTATTAACTCCGACAAGCATCGACAACCCAAGCACAAAGATAAGTATGCCGGAAAAATCATGGAGAAAACCCTGGGCAACATCCGAGCCGTATATAGAAGCAAGAATTGCGGTGGCGGTGAGGCGGACAATGTTGGCGAAGATGGCAATCGGAGCGGCAGCGAAAAACAGGATCCATTTCCTACCCGTTGATAATGTCGCAAAAAAGGCAAGTGCGCCACTGAGTGCAAACATGGTGACCAGCGAGCGCAGGCCTGAGCAGGCGGCGACGACCTCCAGGGTGGTTTCGGCGAGGTGGAGCACATTGCCCTCACGAAATACCGGGATACCGATGAGATAGATAACCTGTTCCGTCAGGTAGGAACCGAACAGCTGCATGGGGAAGGCAATCTTGTTCCAGATGATTGCCGGCAGCGGAATCATGAACACCAGGTAGAGGATCGGCAGGGCAAGTTTTTTAAGGTAGGCCGTGCCACAAAGAAAA
>CAYPPR010000087.1:0-6343 GCA_964412665.1 uncultured Desulfopila sp. | reverse complement strand
TCAGTGTGGTTTTACCATGATCGATATGTCCGACGGTACCTACATTGACGTGCGGTTTAGTCCTTTCAAATTTTTTCTTTGACATAAGGGTTCCTCAATATGCTTGGACTTAGATTCCTCTAATTTTTTTAATAATTGTCTCTGCTCTCGGAGCAGGTACCACATCGTATTGCAAAAATTGCATGGTAAAATTGGCTCTGCCCTGCGTTGCCGACCTGAGTGACGTTGAATAGCCAAACATTTCAGCCAGCGGCACATACGCTTTGAGAATCTGGAGGTTCCCTTCGGCCGATACACCTACAATTTTACCTCTTTTACTGTTGAGATCAGCTATCACGTCGCCAAGATAATCTTCCGGAGTAATAACTTCCAGTTTCATTATCGGTTCAAGCAGTTTCGGATGCGCTTCGGAGGTAGCCCTCCTGATGGCCATCGCCGCTGCTATACCAAAGGCCATCTCGGTCGATTCTTCCTCGTGATACGACCCACCTGTAAGTGTCACCCTGACATCCGTCAGCGGGTAACCAATCAAGGGTCCGGAATCGAGACAGTCAACGATACCCCTTTTGATCGATTCGAGGAACTGATCTGGAATCAAGTTCTTATCGACGCTACTAACAAATTCTATTCCGCTACTTCGCTCAAGAGGCTCTATTTTGATAATGACGTGTCCATACTGGCCCTTAGCACCAGTCAACTGGTCAAATTTAGCCTCGGCGGTGTGACAGATTTCGATGGTCTCTTTGTAGGCCACCTGGGGTTTGCCGACTTTCGCGGAGACTTTAAATTCATTGAGCAATCTGTCGACAATTATTTCCAGGTGGAGTTCCCCCATACCGGAGATAATTGTCTGGCCGGAGTCCGTATCTGTCGAAACAGTAAATGACGGATCTTCTCTGGCAATTTTATCAAGTGTCTCTGAGAGTTTCTTTTCCTCGGCCTTACTTCTAGGCTCAATAGCCACGCCTATGACAGGATCGGGAAAATCCATGCTTTCGAGAATGACCGCGTCACCTTTTTCGCACAAAGTGTCGCCGGTTGTGGTAAACTTCAAGCCCACAATTGCACCGATATCTCCAGCGGAAATCTCATGCACTTCTTCACGCTTATTGGCGTGTAGCTTCATCAACTTAGTAATCTTTTCCTGCTTTTTCTTTACAGGATTATACACCTTGTCACCAACGGCGATCTTTCCGGAATAGATCCTGATAAACGCTAGATTCTCGACAAAAGAATCACTCATCAGTTTAAAAACCAATCCGGCAAGCTTCTCGTCCGGATCAGTTCTCCGGCTGATTTTTTCTCCATTCAGACCTTCCCCCTCAACGTTTTTTACATCGAGCGGAGAAGGAAGAAAGTTAATCACACCGTCGAGCAGCGGTTGTACCCCTTTATTCTTAAAGGCGCTTCCGCAAAGCACGGGAACAAGGCCCAGCGACAAAGTCGCTTTTCTGAGAGCGTTAATCATCTCAGGTGCAGATACTGGTACATCACTCAAGTATTTTTCCATGATGTCCTCATCGAAGTCGGCCAACTTCTCGAGGAGCATCAGACGTGCGGCCGTGAATGTTTCTTTATATTCGGCAGGAACTTCTCTTTTTATCACTTCCTGTCCAAGGGTCTGCTCATCAAAAACAAGCATACTCCCTTCAATAAGATCAATGATCCCCTCAAATTCAGCTTCCTTTCCAACCGGTAACTGAATAGGCACAGGGTTTGCGCCAAGTCTACTGGCTATCATCGAAACGCAGCGATCAAAATTCGCTCCGACTCGATCCATCTTATTAACAAAAGCAATCCGCGGGATGCCGTACTTGTCAGCCTGTCGCCAAACAGTTTCCGACTGCGGTTCGACCCCGCCAACGGAACAGAAAACAGCAACTGCTCCGTCCAACACACGCAGGGAACGTTCGACTTCTATAGTGAAGTCGACATGACCCGGTGTATCGATGATGTTGATTTTTTTATCTTTCCAGAAACAAGTAGTTGCCGCGGAAGTAATAGTGATTCCCCGCTCCTGTTCCTGTTCCATCCAATCCATGACGGCCGTGCCATCATGGACTTCACCCATTTTGTAAGAACGACCCGTATAAAAGAGTATCCTTTCAGTCGTGGTCGTTTTTCCTGCGTCAATATGAGCCATAATGCCAATATTGCGCACATCTTGTAAATATTTCCAGGCTGTCATAACAATTGCTTAGCTCTTAAAATAGTTTTTTCGCCAGCCTCTTGTTGCGGCAACCAGTTATAGAGTTTCGACCTCTCTTACCATCGGTAATGAGCAAACGCTTTATTTGCTTCTGCCATACGATGGGTATCGTCTCTTTTCTTTACCGCGGCGCCGCGATTATTGTACGCATCCATCAGTTCAGCCGCCAGCTTCTCGGCCATGGACTTACCTGATCTGGCCTTGGAAAAGTTAATCAACCAGCGAATCGCCAGAGCATTTCTTCTGGTCTGACGCACTTCCATAGGCACCTGATAAGTCGCCCCGCCGACACGACGCGATTTAACCTCGACACGAGGTCTGACTTTTTCCATTGCCTCTTCAAAGACCGTCAGAGGATCAGCATCCTTGACGCGATCTTCAACTATATCCATCGCTCCATAAAAAATTCTCTGGGCGAGACTTTTCTTCCCTCTCTCCATCAATCCATTGGTGAACTTGGCCACCAATACACTATTAAACCGCGTATCCGGATCGATTGGTCGTTTTTCTATCGTTCTTCTTCGTGACATATTTTAACCTCGCATCAAGCAGCAACCAATCAAGATGGCTTCTTTGCACCATATTTTGAACGACCTTTACGTCGATTGGAAACACCCAACGTATCCAGGGTACCACGAATAATGTGATAACGTACACCGGGAAGATCCTTTACTCTACCACCTCGAATCATGACGACCGAATGCTCTTGCAGATTATGGCCAATTCCGGGGATGTACGATGTAACCTCAATACCATTTGTCAATCTCACCCTGGCGACTTTCCTGAGAGCGGAGTTTGGTTTTTTCGGCGTCGTTGTATAGACCCGCACACACACTCCACGCTTTTGGGGTGACCCTTTCAACGCAGGGGTATTGGTCTTTTTCACAGACTTCTTACGACCATGTCTTACCAGTTGGTTAATAGTTGGCATTACGTTAACTGCTCCTGTTTACATACCATTGTAAGAATTCCAGATCATCGCCTGCCGACCTGGACACTCATTTCTAAACACGAAAGTGGTGATAATTACCCTAACGGCACTGTAGTGTCAAGGAAAAAAACCACATTGTTCGTCTTTCCCTTATTATCTTCTACTGGTTAAACCTGTGCCGGCGGAAATCAACCGACCCATGATGACGTTTTCCTTCAAACCAAGAAGATCGTCGATCTTTCCGGCTACAGCGGCGTTCGTCAACACCTTGGTTGTTTCCTGGAACGACGCAGCCGAAATAAAGCTCTCCGTGGACAGAGATGCCTTCGTCACTCCGAGCAATAATGGCTCCGCCTCGGCAGGTCTTTTTCCTTCCGCCAACAGCTTATCCCTTTCTTCTTCAAACTTCCACCATTCTACCTGCTCACCAATCATAAAACGGGAATCACCGGAAGAAGTAATCAGCACCCGCTTGAGCATTTGACGCACAATGACTTCAATATGTTTATCGTTGATTTTAACACCCTGCAGACGATACACCTCCTGGATTTCATTGACCAGGAACTTAGCCAGTTCTTTCACGCCAAGAACGGAGAGAATATCATTCGGCACAATAGTCCCTTCCATGAGTGGCTCGCCGGCCTGCACATAATCACCTTCGTGAACGATAACGTGTTTGGCTTTCGGAACCAGATATTCCTGCGCTTCACCGTATTCCGGAGTGACAACGACCCGGCGCTTACCTTTCAGTTCTTTGCCAAAACTCACCTTCCCGTCAATCCTGGTGATAATGGCAGGATCCTTCGGTTTTCGCACCTCAAACAACTCGGCTACCCGGGGAAGACCACCGGTAATGTCCTTCGTTTTACTCGTTTCTCGCGGTATCTTACCGACAATCGTTCCCGGCTGAATGACATCCCCTTCATTGACAGCAATGATCGAACCGACAGGCAGACTATAACGAGCATACGTATCGGAATCGGCCATCTTAACGGTTTTTCCCCGCTCATTCTTAACGGTAATCCGTGGACTCAACTGGGCACCGCCGGCCGTATGGATTATTACCAGAGAGGAACGACCCGTCACGGCATCGACCTTCTCCTGCATGGTAATACCTTCGATAACATCACCGTATTTAATGGTACCACCGACCTCGGCGACAATCGGAATGGTGTAGGCATCCCAGTCGGCAAGAATGGTATCCCTGGCGACTACCTGTCCTTCCTTGACCAGCAGCTGCGCGCCGTAGTTAACCTTAAATCTCTCACGTTCGCGGCCAAGATCGTCTTTTATCGAAATTACCGCATTACGGTTCATAACGATCTCAGTGCCTTCAGCATTGGTTACCGAATGCATATTGGCACAGGCAACAGTACCTCCGATGTTAGTTTTCAGCTCAGCCTGTTCGACGGACCTGCTGGCAGTACCGCCGACATGGAAAGTCCGCATGGTCAACTGGGTTCCCGGCTCGCCGATCGACTGTGCAGCAATGACCCCGATGGCTTCTCCTCTATTGACCATATGACCGCGACCGAGATCCCGTCCATAACACGCGGCACACACCCCACGCTTTGAGCGGCAACTGAGTACGGAACGAATCGGCACCCGATCAATACCTGAAGCCGTTATTTTTTCCACGATATCTTCGGTAATCTCTTCACCGGCCTCGATAATGATATCCTCGGTAAAGGGATCCTCCACATCATCCAGGGCGACCCGGCCAAGTATCCTGTCACTCAAAGGAACGATAATTTCCCCGCCGTCCATCAGCGGCTCAGCCATAATTCCATCAAGCGTTAAACAGTCAGCTTCAACAATTGTCGCCTCCTGGGCGACGTCCACCAGTCGCCTGGTAAGATACCCGGAGTTCGCCGTCTTCAATGCCGTATCCGCCAATCCCTTCCGCGCACCATGGGTAGATATAAAATATTCGAGTACACCCAGGCCTTCACGAAAGTTCGCCTTAATCGGCGTCTCGATGATCGCCCCACTTGGTTTGGCCATCAACCCGCGCATTCCGGCGAGCTGACGGATCTGATCCCTTGAGCCACGGGCCCCGGAGTCGGCCATGATAAAAATCGAATTAAAACTTGGTGTCTCGATAAGTTTGCCGTCTTTGTCTCGAATGTACTCGACCTTGATCTCATCCATCATGGCATTGGCGACATCTTCCGTAACCTTCGACCAGATATCAACGACCTTATTATATTTTTCGCCCGAAGTGATCAGCCCGTCGGTATATTGCTGATCAACATCGAGAACATCATTTTCCGCCTTTTCGACATAGTTTTCTTTTTCCAGGGGAATTTTCATATCGTTGATGCAGATTGAAATCCCTGCCCGGGTGGCATATTCATAACCGGTATCTTTTAATCTGTCGGCGAGAATTACTGTGTCTTTGGTGCCGGCATGACGATAGGTGTGGTCGATAAGCTTAGCCAATGCCTTTTTGGTAAGAACCTTGTTCACTTCCTCAAATTTCACCGAGTCCGGTAACAGTTCCCCCAACAGGATACGCCCCATGGTGGTATCAATCATTTCCCCGCCTTTACGCACCTTCACCTTGGCCTGCAGATGAATTTCACCGTAATCATAGGCGATGATCGCTTCTTCCACGTTGCTGAAGACTTTTCCTTCCCCCGGAACATTCAACCGTTCACGACTCATATAGTAAAGGCCGAGAACAATATCCTGCGATGGAATGATAACCGGTTCACCATTTGCCGGTGACAAAATATTATTGGTCGACATCATGAGCACCCTGGCTTCCACCTGGGCCTCAACAGAGAGCGGTACGTGCACCGCCATCTGGTCACCGTCAAAGTCGGCATTAAAGGCCATACAGACCAGTGGATGCAGCTGAATAGCCTTACCCTCAATAAGAACCGCCTCAAATGCCTGCATACCGAGCCTATGGAGGGTCGGCGCACGGTTGAGGATAACCGGATATTCGGTTACCACCTCATCGAGTACGTCCCAGACTTCCTTAACCTCTTTTTCCACCATCTTTCGGGCACTCTTGATGGTAGTGACAAATCCTTTTCTCTCGAGCTTGTTATAGATGAATGGTTTAAAGAGCTCAAGCGCCATCTTCTTAGGAATACCGCATTGATGCAGCCGCAGGTGCGGCCCGACGACGATGACCGAGCGGCCGGAATAATCGACACGTTTGCCGAGAAGGTTCTGCCGGAAACGCCCTTGCT
>CAYPPR010000086.1:0-6555 GCA_964412665.1 uncultured Desulfopila sp. | reverse complement strand
GGAAGGATTTTTTTCACATCTCTTATCTCGATGTCGGCCAGGGCTCTTCCACTTTTCTAGAATATCCATCGGGTCTCCGAGTACTTATCGACGGTGGAGGGTCTTCATTTACGAACACCACCGTCGGAGAGAGGGTCATTGCTCCATTTTTGTGGACCAAAGGGATACGAAAAATTGATGCAATCATCATTACCCATCCGGACGCTGATCATTACAATGGTCTCGGCTTTATTATCAAACATTTTTCGCCAAAGATAGTATGGGTAAGAGACAAAGATGGGCACGATAACAGATTCAAGCATCTGGTACAATATGCCGAAGAACAAGGAGTGTCGGTGCTTATCCCGGAAAAAGATGCTCTTTTACGCGAAGGGTCTACATCTCTGCAATGCGTGGCAAATGTTTCGGCCTGGGAGAACACCGCTCACAGTAATACATCGGGGAGCACATCCCGCAACGACGGAAACGACGGCCTTGTTCTCAAAGCCTGCGCCCATCAGTTTTGTACTCTTTTTCCTGGAGATATCGGCAGGAGCAGTGAACAGGCTCTGATAGATCAAGGTCTTGATCTGCATGCAGATGTCCTGCTTTCTCCGCATCATGGGTCTCTTACTTCAAATTCCCGCCATTTTCTAGAGGCAGTTGCCCCCAAATATCTCCTCGTGTCTGCGGGTCGATCGACAAAAGGTTATTTTCCCCACCAGGGACTGGCAAAAGATTGTAAAAATCAATCTATTAAACTTTTCACTACCGCCGACCAGGGTACCTTGCAGATCATTGTCGGCCAGGACAGCGCGCAAATATACGGTTACGAGAAAGAAGCCGGCAATCCTCTCTCTTCCTTTCACTCCGTGCTGCTCGACGTAGAAAATATCATACCTCGGTAAAATCCGAAGGAGCTTTCTTGAGGAATTTAAGAAATCTGGCTTTTTCCACAGCATTGGAATAAGCATCATCGGAACTGATCATCTTTTTTTCCAGCAAAATCATAATTGCATCATCAAGGGTCTGCATGCCATATTTTTTTCCCGTCTGCATGGACGAGAGGATCTGAAACGTCTTGGCATCTCTGATAAGATTTCTCACCGCCGGGGTGGCTATGAGTATCTCCAGGGCGGCACATCGACCTTTAATGTCTGTGCGTTTAAACAGCGTCTGTGAGACAACTGCTTTCAGCGCATCGGCAAGGGTCGATCGCACCTGTCCCTGTTGATTGGCGGGAAAGATTTCAATAATGCGATCGACCGTTTTCATAGCATTTATGGTGTGCAGGGTGCCGAATACTAAATGGCCGGTCATGGCCGCTTCCATGGCCAGAGCAATGGTTTCAAGATCACGCATCTCACCTACCATGATTATATCCGGATCTTCACGCAGAGCACCTCGCAGAGCGGCGGCAAAGCTATGGGTGTGTGTGCCCACCTCCCGGTGATTGATAATGCATTTCTGACTCCTATGGACAAATTCGATAGGGTCTTCAATAGTGAGGATATGATCTTTTCGGGTCTTGTTACACTCATCGACAATAGCGGCAAGGGTGGTGGATTTTCCAGAGCCGGTTGGTCCGGTCACCAGCACCAGCCCTTTCGGTAGATGGGCCAGGCGGGCAATAACCGGCGGTAGACCCAGCTGTTCGACAGTCATTATCTCGCTGGGGATTTCACGAAAAACAGAGCCTATGCCATATTTCTGTTGAAAGAAATTACACCGATACCGCGCCAGGCCGGGAATTTCATAACCGAAATCGATATCTCCGGTCTCTTCAAAGACTTTAATTTTTTCTTCGGGGCATATTTCATAGAGCATGGCTCGAAGTTCATCATTGTCCATCTTCTTAAATTTCACCCGCTCCATGTCTCCGCGGATACGAAGCAATGGCTGCTGACCGGACACCATGTGCAGATCGGATGCCCCCTCATCATTCATTAATTTGAAAAAGCCATCTATTTGAGCCATATAATACCCCGATTCCTTTTGATTTACTTGGCCATCTTGAAAAGATTATTTTTTATCAAAGACGTCTTGTGTCTGGTTGCACATGTATCGTCTCTTTTAAGTACTCTACTACCTCATCGGCATCATCAAGAACCTTGAACAACAACATATCGTCAGGACTGATGTTCCCACTCCCCACAAGTTTATCTTTTATCCAGTCAACAAGTCCAGCCCAAAAATCACTTCCGACAAGAACTATCGGAAATGGCTTAATCCTCTCCGTCTGGATGAGTGTCAGCGCTTCAAAAAGCTCGTCAAGGGAACCAAAACCACCAGGCATGCAGACAAATCCGGTGGAATACTTCATAAATATGACCTTTCTTACAAAAAAATACTTAAAATTCAAAGGAAAATTCGCGTACGGGTTAGGCTCTTGTTCGTGCGGCAGATCAATATTTAAGCCGACCGATATCCCACCGGCCTCGGAAGCACCTTTGTTGGCAGCCTCCATGACACCAGGTCCACCACCGGTCACGACACAATACCCAGCCTTTGCCAGGCCAGCTGCTATTTTTTCCGCAAGGAGATACTGTTGATGGTGCACAGGAATTCGCGCCGAACCGTAGATAGTCACTGCCGGGACATCAATTGCCGACATGGCATCAAATCCATCGACGAACTCGGACATAATCCGGAACATGCGCCATGAATCACCAACGACGGTGTTATCGAGGACATACTTGGGTTCTTTTATTATCCTGCTGTTCTTAATCTTGCTCATGCTCATGGAGTCCCTTTTTATCAGGTTATTCTGCTGCGGATTTCCTGTAATTTTTTTTCTGCTTTTTCATGTAAATCCGGACGATCACCCCCCTGTTCCACTACCTTAAGAAACCAGTTTTCAGCCCGGCGATACTGTTTTTCCAGTAGATATGTTTGTCCCAGGAGAAGCTGGGCTTCTATTTTACAATCTTGGTTTCTTAAACAGCGGTAGAGATTTCCCTTCGCTTCATGAGGTGCTCCACATCGCACCAATACCTCGGCGAGATATAACATGTAGCGCAGGTTGGCGGGCTCCAGTTCAACACTTTTGCGGCACAGCGACAGCGCGATTTCGTCTCCCTCTCCCTCTTCCAGGTAGATACGGCCGAGCAGATTCATGGCCCTGTCATCCAATTGGTCAAATCGCAAGGCCCGCTGCAACGCTCCCATTGCTTTTTGATTGTCTTTCACACCATAATACGCTTTGCCGAGATAATAATGCATACGGCCGGCACTCTGCATCGTACTATTTTTTTCATGCCACGGGACAAGATAGCCCAGCGCAGCCGCATACTTGCCGAGCTCGCAGGAAAGTATGCCGAGCTGCAGAGTGAGATCGTCGACAAGTTCCGTTCCGCCATCTTCAGGGCTATAATGTTGCAGTGCTTTTTCCAGGTAGTGCAGAGCTTCAGCTTTTCTGTCGCGGGCCTGCTCCCCCAGGCCAAAATTATACAAGGCCATGAAGTTATTCCCATCAATGGCCAATCCGCGCGCAAAACTCTGCAGAGCCGCGTTGAGTTTATTCATCATCGCCAAAGCAACGCCAAGACTATTATGCAGATTGACATCCAACTTATCACACAGCAACCCTCTTTTGTACTCTTTGACCGCTTTTGCCAGATCACCATCACCAAAGTAGACATCACCGCTGATGTTCATACTCACCGCATCAAAGACGACAGCACTTGACTTGCCAAAAAATGCGGCATGCAGTAGAGCCTTTTGACAATTATTGGCCATTTCCGATTTTTTAAAATCACCATACGGATAACTGCCAACCCCTGCAGAAATATGGATATTCTCCTCGGGATTATCCACTTGACGGATAACCTTATTCGCCCATTCCAGTGCCTCAGCCGAGGTGGCTCCGTCCAGGTAAACAAAGACATCATTGCCTCCCGGCAGAGACACGCCTTTATTTATATAAGATGGGACCACGCGACTTGCCGGACAATCAGCATTGTCACCGGCAAACTGAATCAGGCAGAAAAAATCCGACTGAGACCACAACCTGTCCAGCCTGCGCACAAGGTTGCGATTAGGTGGAGCGAGTGGATGGTTTTCTGGGTGGGCAAGGAGGGCAAAGTCACAAAAACTGAAAGGACCACGTTTTGCCGCATGCCGAAGAGCAGTCCAAGCCTCATCGAGTAGCCGCCGACCATGGGCTGCCTCCTGTTCCCCCGTGCCCATTTTTTTAAAAAAACTGGATCCGACATGGACCCGGTGGCAGCCTTCCCTTTTGAGATACGTGACAAGAGCACTCTCAATCTCAGGCTGCATTCCTTCGTGATCCTGCTGGAGTACAAGGGCAAAAACAGATTGACCGAGAGAATGTAAGCCTGAATGTGTGTGCACAAAATTGAGCAGGAGCGTGGCGCATTTTTGCGAATAACGCACAAGGTGCTGAAAAGAAGTTCTTTTCGGGGGCAGCTCCAGAAGTATAAGATGCAACCCTTCAGTCATGCCGTATATATCGAGCAAAGAATATAAATTGGACACATTGAGTAAGCCCGTCTGGCTGTCGACACGCGCCTGTTTCAACAGAAGAAACTCCCGTGTCACTCTTTCCTGTATCCCGAGCAAATAATCTTTACTCACTTTTTGCAGAAAAAGAGAATCTGCTCCGAAAATAAGTGCCACACATGTCGCCCCACCCTTTACCGCAAAAGCAAGCATCAGATAATCCGCATGGATGCCATAGCCAAGGCCACCTTCCTTGATTTGCACAAAAAGACGCTGCAGCTCTGCTGCAGACTTGTTATCGCGGAAATGTTGCGCTGCCTCGTCAGCGGTAAAAACAAAAGTAACCCGATTTGTCACCGGGAGATTTTTTTGCAGTATCTCGGCATAACTGACGGAAAAACGGGAATAATCGTCAATGGTCAATCTGCTGTTGTCAGATAAGGTCGGAAATGATTCAAGCAATGTGTTCACCTTCTCCTTGAGCAAAAGAACCAAAGAAATCGGTCAATACGAACACCAGCTCTTTTATTTCACGCTCCTGAATCGTTCGGACATCGACGAGAAATCGATGATTTTCGATCCTGCCGATCAGTGGAATAGGGAGGTGTCTCAATTTCTTTTCAAATACACTGAGCTTCATACGATAAGGCTGCAGGTCAATGGCCCAGCTATCGAGACCAAACTCCGGAAGCGCTCCCCCACCGACCCGTGAAATTGTTGGCACAATCGATACCTTGCACAGGATATCAATGCTCTTCTTCAACCGGCGTTGAATCTTCTGGGCACGTTTTTTCAACTCTTCCGGGGTAACAGTCAACATCGCCAGAGTCGGAACGTTTTTCAATGCTTTGGTTGTGTCAAAATATTCACGCAGAACGCTTTCCAGCGATGACAAGGTAAATTTATCAATTCGCAGAGCTCTATTTAAAGGATTTTTCTTGATTGCGGTTATGGCGTCTCTTTTTCCTACAATTATTCCTGCCTGCGGTCCACCAAGCAGCTTATCGCCACTAAAGGTGACCACATCAACGCCGGCTTCGACGATTTGCTGTACCGTCGGTTCTTTAGGAAAACCAAACTGGGATAAATCAATCAAGCTGCCGCTGCCAAGATCTTCCATGGTTATCAGATTATTTTTCCGGGCGAGGATAACCATCTCTTCTGCCGACACCTCCGAGGTAAAACCGATAATCCGAAAATTAGAGGTGTGCACCCGCAGCAGCAACGCGGTGTTTTCAGTTATGGCCCTTTCATAATCATAGACATGTGTTCTGTTGGTTGCCCCTACTTCTATAAGAGTTGCACCACTTTTGGCCATGACATCGGGTATACGAAATGACCCGCCTATTTCGACCAGCTGGCCGCGAGACACGATAACCTCCCGGTTCTTGGCCAAGGTATCCAGTGCAATAAAAACCGCAGCTGCATTATTATTGACCACTAGCGCCGCTTCAGCACCGGTTAACTCACAGATAATGTCTTCAACCAGACTATATCGGCTGCCCCGCTTCCCGGTTTTAAGATTAAATTCGAGATTTGAATAATAACCACCCGCCTGCGCCAGACTGTCGGTTGTTTTTTGCGAGAGTATTGAGCGGCCGAGATTGGTATGAATGACCACGCCGGTCCCGTTAAAGACTCTTTTGAAATGAGGTGTAAGTTTCAGGGCGATGTTTTGTTTGAATATGTTGATCCATTTATCAAGACTAAGTTCTGTACACCCAGGATAGTCACGAAGTATTTTTTCGCGTTCCATCGCAATGGAATGTTGCACAACGGTCTTAATTATTCTCATCGGGGCATCGCAAGCAGAATCTTTTATGAGCATGCCGATACATTCATCCACCTTCGGAAGCGCCTTGAGTAACTGAGTTTTGTTATCTGTTTTCATTATGTAAAAACGTCGAAGTAAGAGATATATAGAGTCACTTAGAGAAAAATTCCCGTGCAGACTGATAGCAATTTTATAATTGCATTTTAAGTAGATATATAAAAAACATTCGAACATAATAGCGTAAAACAGACGAACACAATACTATTTTTTATAAGTTGATTTTTCTTCTTGACGGCCCCGCGTCAATCAAGTAGTTTGCCGCGGACTTTGAGGAACACGAA
>CAYPPR010000085.1:0-6911 GCA_964412665.1 uncultured Desulfopila sp. | reverse complement strand
ATATGCTGTGTTAATTCTAAATGTTATATCATTTTTCGAAAATCTTAACCGGACAGCAGTGACTGATTACATATATTATAAAAACAAAAAGGGCAAACCTTCTCAAAAGATTTGTCCCTTTTGAAAAACGATATCACAAATATTTTCGACTTCTGATATTTTACACTTTATCGCAGAACTCACAAGGTTAGCTCAGGTTGTAATATCGTTTTCATAACTAATCCTTATTTTGTCTCCGACCTTCACATACTGCATTCTGTCATCAAGCACAGCGCAGCCCCAGACAAAAAACATGCCATTCTCATTTTCAAGGTAGTACCTTGCGCTTATGTTGGCCTGCTCGTCTTTGGGCTCTTTATTCACAACAACGCCTATAATGTTGTCGCCTTTTTGTTCAGGTTTCCAAACATCTGGCTTTATGGTTTTCCATTGATCCATTTTTTTCACACCTCACTTATATTAGGGGACGATACTTCCCATTACTCAGTCCTTTTTATTTTCATCTTCCAACGCGCTTTGACAATCAATTCCTCAAACTCATCCTGCACAAGCGGCTCTTGAAAATTTTCTTCTGATTCCGCAGCTTCTATCCAGGAATCAACTTCTATTTTCTCATCTCTCAAACGTTTAATATCTTCATCCATTTCAGCACCTCCGGAGGCAATTTCCTCCAAAGGTTTAGGGGAAATTGCCTGTAAGGGAAATGAACATTTAAAGAGAGACTTTTAAATGGGATCCATCAGTAGGTTGGCGTTTCGGGTTCATCGCAGCCCCTCAATCACTTGGTCAGGCAGCGAACTCATTATCTCTCGTGTTTTTCCATAACGGCCCATGGAAACAACTCTGGCATTAATGAGGCCATACAGGTCAAGGAAACTGATCATATCGCAAAACCGCCGCTGGGATAGGGAACGATATTGTTGATTGTTACAAAAGGTTTTATAGACTTCATAGGCCTGGCCGGTGGTAACCTTGCTGGTCCCTTTCATAAATAGACTGTAACAGGCTTGAAGCGCAATACGCTGCTGTGTCGCCAGAGCGTTGATCAATTCAACGGATTTGTCCACTTCTAAACGGTGTTCTGCAATATCCACCTCTTTTTCACCCAGATACCCTGTTGTTTCTTCCGCAACCCTGACAGCCTTTGTTAATAGCTCAACAGCCTTTCTTGCATCACCGGTCTCTCGTGATGCATATGCGGCAACTTTTTTAAGCGCAGCAGGGTCTACCTTGCTTTTTCGAAGCGCTTTTTCTGCTCTTAGTTTTAAAATTTCCAGGAGGTCTAGCGCATGGTATGGCTCAAAAATGATATCGGTTTTTTTAAGAAAGCTTAAAATTCTCGGGTCAAGCGCTTTTTCCCAATCCAACCTGTTTGTGAGAAATATTAGGATTAATCTGCAGGATACTTTTCTGGGAAGGGTTTTCCCAAGATAGGTAAGGAAAGCGTCCGGATTTGGAATAATATTGTCAGCTTCGTCAATCAAAAGGCATAAAAATCCATTATAACCGGAAATTGCGGATCTGATTTTGTCCTGCATATATTCTATGGGAATCCCTTTTCTGTACTTGCGATTTGAGCTATCCAGGGCAATTGCAACCTCATTTAATGCTCCGAAATATGTTTTAGGCGATGTGAGATCAATATATCGGTATTCAAAGCTGACGCTGTGACGTTTTGCCACTTTTTCAAATGTTGATAAAATATGGATTAAGGAAACAGTCTTTCCTGAGCCGGTAGGTCCATATATCAGTGCTGAATGGGGATGGGCGCCGTCAAGGACCGGGGAAAAGTGTGATATTATTCTGCTAAGTTGTTTTTCCCTGATGTTTCTGTTGAATATTTCCTTAAGAACAGCGGTTCTTTCGTCTCCGGGAAGCTTTTCATCATCAAGATAATCAGAATTAATCAGGATGGATCGCTTTTTTCTTGTGACATGAAGTGCTTCTATTAATGATTCAGTGCTATCTGATCCTTCGAATTTTCCATCGGACATTTTCTGCATCGGAAATTTTCTATGATTACCTGCACAGGAAACACAACTGATATTTAATTCTTTTTGACCACTTATGAATTATAACGAATATGCGGGCAGGTACCTGGGTAAATTTCCGATGGAACTTTAAAAATACAAATCACGGGTGTTTTTTATTTAGTTTCAATATGGAAATATACTATATATATAATATATATAATACGTTATTAATATTATATATAAACAACTGCCGGCTGGAAATAATTCCAAATGGTTACATAACACCAAAAATACAAAATCAGGTTTCCATCGGACATCTTCCCACCTACCTCAATTTCCTGCCAGAATCGAATTTAGAACTGATCGACGTCAGACATAGCTTTAATTTACCTTGCTGTTTTCCAGAGTACTCATCAAAAACATAAAAAATCATTAATCAAGTTAAATTATCTCAATCTCCTGACCATATATAACTATAAGGGGGGAAGGAATTGAAAAGGGGCTTGAAACAAGAAAAACAAAATGTTCTTAAACCTAAGCAGCTTATGAAACACTTGCTGAGAAAAAAGGCATAAAAATGATAAACGCTGAACTTAAAATAATATACTCGAAGCTAAAATCACTTTCAGAAGCTGAAAGAGAAATGTGGGAAGAAAGAGCAGCTATCATGGAATATGACGGCGGAATGGATAGAGAGCAGGCCGAAATAAGAGCTTATAAATGTCTATTTGAAAAAAAGGATGCGGAAATTACCATAAAAGTGACTGGCTTAAAAAAATCCCTGACTTAAACAGCTCCCTCTTTAAAAAACTCAAAACAAGAAGCAAGGTAATCAACGCAACCGCCGGCGGATCTGAATTTTCGCTAAATTTCCAACAGAAAACCGGCAAAAATCGTTCAAAATTGCTCAAAAAATAGCCAAAAACCACATGAAACTGATTAAACTCTACCGAAATTATAAGGGTTTATAGCTGATTTGAAATAAAATTAATGCGCATTCCGTTATGAGGTAATTCTGTTTCAATTTTTAATGAATTCAGGCAAGTTTTTGGTAATTTTAGGTATGTTTTCTTCTCAAGAACACAGCGAGTATTAGATAATTTAATACCATTAGAAACAAAATCTAATACCAAAAAACATACTTTTAACCGGTTGCAACTTAATATATCCTTTGGTAAATGATAAATGGATTATTAAATTCTGTTTAGTATCCAAATTAATCAAAAAAAAATTTCATGATAATTTTGGCAAAATGGTAAGTTTTGAAAAACTCTATTTTTATGAAATCTCAATAGATCACAGCAAATGCCAGACCTGAGATCAGAAAACGATATATGAAAAATGATCATGTCTTGATGAACGAAACCGCTTCGCTGTAGCTTTCTAACCTTATAGGCTTCAACCCTTTCCGACTGTTCTCATTCCCCGACCTGCCTCATAGATTATTCTTTGTTGCTTTGATCATGTAAAATACCTCCGAGTTTTTTAACACAAAACAAAGGAGGTATGACATGACACAATTACGCCAAAAAATGATCAGAGCAATGGAACTTAGGAACCTTTCTTCTAACACCCAGCGGGCGTATCTGAGAGCGGTTACAGGAATCGCCAGGTTCTATAATCAATCCCCGGATAAGATGACCAAAGAAAAAATCGAGGATTATCTTCTCTATCTCAAACGCGACAAGGCCATTTCGCCCAACAGCTGCTACAGCGTTCTCACCGGACTTCGTTTCTTTTATAAAAACGTCGTCGAAAATGAGATACCCGTCACTTACAGCATTGCGAGAAACCCGAGAAAACTTCCCGAAGTCCTTAACATGGAAGATGTGTGGAAGATCATCTGTGCCACGAACAATCTCAAGCATCGTCTTATCCTGATGACCACCTATTCAGCAGGACTCAGGGTCAGTGAAACCATGAAGCTGAAGCCGGAACACATCAACAGTAAAAGGATGCTGATCAAGATCAAAGGGAAAGGTAAAAAAGATCGCTATACCCTGCTTTCAACAAGACTGCTCCTTGAACTCAGGTCTTATTATAGGGAGTACCGCCCCAGAACGTATCTCTTTCCGTCTTCATTTGGGAAAAACAAAGATCAGCCTTTATCTTATGGCGCCATCCGCTTTGTTTACGAAGATGCCAGAAGGACAGCAGGCGTCAAGAGAGGCGCTGGTATCCATACGCTTCGCCATCATGCCGACTCCCGGATTATGCCGACTAACCGGGTTGAGAGCAGAGCCCTGGTGACTCCGTTACAATTTAAGTCGGCATAATCAGAGATCTTCCAGAAAGGCCAAAAGAGCATCATCTGGTTTGTAAAAGAAAGGTTTGACACCAAACGGACTTATTCTAGAAAGGGCCTTTCGTTTCAACCGCATATCTGCATGGAGGTACATCTGGGTAGTTTCCACCGATTCATGTCCAAGCCAAAGCGCAATCACTGAACGGTCGATCCCATGGTGGAATAATTGCATAGCTGCAGTGTGGCGAAGAACATGCGGGGTAACCTTCTTGCGACTAAGAGAGAGACAATATGACTGTGCAAATTTACAGTGTCTGGCGACTAATCGTTCGACGGCGTCTCTGCTGAGAGGACCACCGCGAATGCTTGGGAAGACACTCTTTGAGGCAACGGGAGACGGTCGCAAAACCGACCTTTCCCCCATATTGTAAGTTCAGATGCTCTCCAGTTGATATCACCCAATTCTAAGGTAACTATTTCTCCAGCTCGAAGACCAAGATGTGCGATGAGAAGAAGGATCGAATAATTGCGGCGACCAACTGATGTAGTTAGATCGCAACTTTCCAGAAGAAATTTAACCTCTTCGGGTTTGATATACTTCGGAATCTCGGTTAGGCGCCAAGATGGAACTGTGGGAACAGCCGTCGAAAGATCGCATTTTGTTTTTCCATATCGAAAGAGAAATCGTAAAAATAAACGCATGGCTGAAACCATCAGTTGTGCCGCCTTTGGAGTACGTTCATTCGCATGATTAAAAAGGAACCCATCTATATCTTGCGGACAAAGATCATATAGCCGCATGGGTCTATTGCCGTATCGCTCACAAAGGAATCTGTGAATATAGGCCCAATATCTGGACCCAGTTACCGCTGAGAGTCCACGCTCCTTTAGCAGGTAATCATCGTACTGGCTCTTTAGATATGCCAATGGGGAGTTGTTGAATTTCGGCTTCGGATGCGCTATGGCCCCTTCTCGCCGAAGATGATCAAGAAAACGATGTAGGGTCTTGTTGTCACCCCTGCGAACCGCTCCCTTGCGACCTGATTCTAATAGAAAGCGATCTGTGATGCTTTCATCAATATTAGAAATAACGATATCATTTTCTCGCACCCATTTAATAAGGTTTTTCAAAAGCTGCTGCTGTATTCGCATTGTCCAAGGGGAATACCCCAAATCGGCAACAACTGACATGAATGTATCGACGTGTGTGCCCAATACACTTTCCCTACACCGCTCAGAAACGATGTAATCTTTTGCAAATCGATTTGCCATTAGCATCCTCTTTTCATGGTAGGTGGTTTGTCATGAATAAGAGGACAGCTTAATTATGCCGAATATACAAGGGATATGACAAAAAAAGATGCTGAAATAACAGTTAGATGGGAAAAACTACCAAAAGGGGTCGGCATAATCCGGGAGTCGGCATGATGGCGCTTATGCCGAATTCGGCATAAGAGACATTCATTTGCCACACATCTTCTGGAGGCCGGATACGACATCCGAAAAATACAGGTTTTGATGGGCCATACGAAACTGACCACCACCATGATTTATCTGCATGTGAGCCGTGAAACCCTGTCAAAGATCCCAAGTCCGTTGGATCTCATTGACAATAAACATGCAAAAAAGGAGGACAGTAACCATGACCCAAATCATAAAACCTGAAAACAAAACCCCGGAGGTCGCCGATATCTTGCATCATCATATACATGATTATAAAGGCGAGTATCCCTTATGGCCGGAACATCGTAAAATCGTATCCGATCTGTTGAACTGTCGCACGGCTCACCTGGGTGGTCATATCGAACGCTGCGACACCTGTGGTGCTCTGCGCATTACGTATCATTCCTGCCGTAATCGGCACTGCCCCAAATGCCAGCATATGCCGCGGGAAAGATGGCTTGCAAAACGAAAAGACGAGATCTTGCCGACCAGCTACTTCCATGTCGTCTTTACGCTGCCCCACGAGTTGAACACCGCCATCTTAAACAATAAAAAGATAATGCTCAACATCCTTTTTGCAGCAGCATCCAAAACTCTTTTGGCATTTGGAAAGAATAAACTCAACGGCACCTTAGGCTTTTTGGCCATTTTACATTCCTGGGATCAAACGCTAAAGGCCCATTTTCATCTGCACTGTCTGGTGGCCGGCGGTGCGGTGTCAAAGGATAAAAAACGATGGATACCGGTAAAAAACAATTATCTCTTCAACCAGGAGGCATTGTCACAGGTCTTTCGCGGTAAATTCATGGAAAAAATGGAGCATGTCCGCAAAACCGGTGCGATCAAATTTACAAGCCGATCCTATGGCGACTTCAAAAACATGCTGTATACAAAAAACTGGGTGGTCAGTGTACGCGACCCTGTCAAGCGCCCGGAACATGTTCTCGAATACCTGGCACGTTATACCCATCGGGTGGCCATTGCCAACAGCCGCATCAAAAAGCTTGAAAACGGCATGGTCTCCTTCAGTGCCAAAAACCGAAAGAAGCAACGGACAGAAACGATTACCATCACGGCGGTAGAGTTTATTCGCAGGTTCTTCCTGCACAGCCTGCCAAGAGGCTTTGTCAGAATCCGGCATTACGGTTTTCTGGCCAATCGCAACCGTAGCGAAAATTTAAACGCCATAAGACAGTGTTCGAGTCCATTCTCATCTCATCTCATTATATCATTAAGGTTGACAATATCGC
>CAYPPR010000084.1:0-7383 GCA_964412665.1 uncultured Desulfopila sp. | reverse complement strand
TTCTCGTTTATGGACACCGATTATCTGGTGGATAAGCTCCAGGCCATCTTGTCAAATGCCGCCGGGGTGGCCTTTGACCTGGGACTGAAAACGCTCTGTGAGCAATGCTCCAACACAATTAAAAACTTTGAAGCCCTCTCCGACGCACTCAACCAGATGCAGATAGACGAATGTTCAGCAGGGAAGTCGTTGGTTGGCATTGTCGCTGACGAAAATGGTTTTCATTCCGGGGAAGAAATGAAGGAAAGACTCGGTACCGCGGTTAAGGAAAACAAATTAGTCAGCGGTGTATCAGACATGTGGACAGATCTGACCACAGCGGAACAGGCAAGCGGTGGCGCTGTTTCATCTGGCGACGTATCCGCTATAACCTCGGGCTGTAACGCAGATGTCCTGGATTTGTTTTTAAACGGCGACTCAATGCTCGCAAATGTCGGAGCGAAAATGTCGATACCCGGGGCGCATATTGCTCTTATTCGTGGTCTGGTTGGTGATCTCAAATTATCGGGACCGGCTGAGGCATACAAAATTTCCTACATGCCGCCCTGTTCGGAAAACAATACTGATTCGATCAGATCCGTTGCCATTGGTGATATTTACACCAAAAGCTCTACCGGCATATGTTCGCAGGTGACTGATGGCAACAGGGATATGGGCGCATATGTGCGAACGCAGTTGAGCAGCATTGCCGACAAATTACGCACCAAAGGTGCATTCACACCGACAGAGATAGCCTTTATGGACTCTAGTCCGCTGTCTCCCTTGCCTATTCTCAAAAGTGCCGTCGGCACCAGGACGGAAGGTGCGACGTTAAGCGGCCTGGCCGATATAACCGCCGCTGCTTACAGCCTGCAAATGATCTCGGATTTGTATATTCGGGCGGAAATGATTGCCAGAAAAGCAAGAGAAGTGTTGGAGAAAAAGGCTTCAGGGTCAAGTGGCAGTCCAGACACGTGTGCCGCTGTTATTTTCGCGGAAAATGCCGGCCAGGATCTTTCTCTCATGCTGGAGAAAATCCAACAGTTACAAGAAGGGGCCAAAACCAGTTATATCGCCTCGACAGCAGAGATGAATGCCATTTTAAGCTATCTGGAACGGATGCAGGACCTTGAAAGCCGGATGAACCAGGAAGTAACCCGTCGGTTCGGTAAAGATGTCGTCACAAGGATTCAATAGCATTGCACCCCGGGATAACCACTTGCACGAAATTCTTTTTAAAGCACGAAAAGAGTTTTTCAGGTTCTAGAAAATGCCATCAAAGGAGAATGGAATTATGAAAAAAACAATCTGTCTTTTTTTAACGTTTGCATGCACGGTTCCCGTTCTGAGTTGTGCGGCAAATCCGAATTTTCAGGAAGGGCAAACGACATCTCCCCAGATGCGGCAATATTTTGAAGGTCGAAAAGCTGAATATAATCAATATCTGGCTGATTTAGCGGCATACAATCAAGCCGTTGCATATCAACAGGCATGGGACAGCCAAACACTTCAAGAAGATATGGCACAACAAGAAACTCAGGCAAACCTGCAGGCTGCTATAAATCAAAAATCAGAAGAGTGCTCACAATGCACAGACCCAGCGGAGCAACAGGCATGTCAGCAAACCGTGACGGACATGCAAATCCAGATGTTCGATCAAGCTGCGCAATATGAAGAGTACCGCCGGGACCGGCTAAGGTCGAGGCCGGTTGTGGGCCGGCAACCAACCTTTCACGATAATACCGCCGAACTAGCCAAGGCGTACATTTTTGATGAAAATGAGGTGCTGAAAGAGAAGGTTCATATCGTTGGTGCAAGAAATATGAAAGATGAACGAGGAAGAAGCATCAACAATGAGGGGGATGTCAGAGCCTACTATGAGCGTCAATACGGTGGGAGATAAAGGCTGCCCATGAAAAGGACTCCTCTCAAATTTCCTGCCGTTTTGTGTTCGGTTTTTCTGGTGGCAAATATATTCTCTGTCACTCCGGCCTTTGCCATGGACATGGAATACTATACCTACGGCGGTTTTGGCCCGATTACCCAGGCCTTCACCCGATTGGCCCTGATATTCAGCGATGCTGGGTATATAGGGTTGTTTGCCGTAGTGGCGGTTATGGGATTTCTTGCAGGAGCCATTTCCTGGCTTGTCCAGGTATCCAATGGCGGGAAAGCCACTCCACTCATCTGGACGGTACCAATTTTCTTCGGGATAATTCTCTATTTTGGCCTGTTTGTTCCCAAGGGAAATATCACCGTTTATGACCCAACGCTCAATAGATTTCAGACTATTGGTGGAATCCCTGATGCGGTTGTCTTTACTGCCGGTGTGCTCAACAAGATCGAAAGAGGGCTGGTTGAGATTATCGATACGGCCTCCGCTCCCGATTCAGAATACTCCAGAGGTGCTGGCGGCGTAGGTTTCAAAACCTTGGAGTCGGTGAGAAACTCATACATCAAAGATAATCACCTCAGAACAAGTCTGATCCGCTATACCAAGGATTGTGTGACTTTTGAACTGATGCGGCCTGGAACAACCTTATCCCTTGATACTCTTCGCAATGACACCACTGATTTCTTGACTGAACTTGCCAAGGCTGTACATCCATCAATCTATACGGTTTATTATGATTCGACGGAACCGGCCGGTGTGACAAAAACCTGTACCGAAGCATGGAACCTTCTCCTGCCGATTTTTCAAAATCCCACTAATTATGCGGAAGCGCTCAGGAAGACCTGCGGCAAGGCGGCTTTTGATTCCAACAATGCTCTTGAATATGCTACCTGTACAGACCTTATCACCAGCACTTTGAGATTCACCACGGGTAATACTGTCGTACCGGAAAAGCTCATCCAGCAACGACAAATCTCGGAAATTCTGTATACTTTCTACTATCAAGATGATGTAGAAACAGCCATGCTCATGGAGGCAAACCGGAAGATCACCTCGCAAGGTATTGGTGTTGGTATTGCCATGAACGAATGGATCCCGATTATCAAGGCGATCATGACTGCCATTGCCATTGGCATGATTCCGTTCCTGGCTTTATTTCTGCCAACACCCGTCGTCGGCAAGGCCCTTTCAGCCATGTTCGGCTTTTTCTGTTTTCTGACCATCTGGGGCATCACTGATGCAGTGGTTCATACTGCGGCTATGGATTATGCACAATACGCCTTTGAAGAGATGCGCCAGTCGTCTTTAGGTGTTTATTCGATGGCTGCTTTTCCTTCATTATCTGAAAAGATGCTGAGCATGTTCGGCATTATCCGCTCGTCGGGGATCATGCTGGCAAGTCTCTTCACCATGATGCTGATTAAATTCGGTGGTCATGCCCTGGCAATGATGGCCGGCAGCTTGAGTGGTTCGGTAAGCAGAGCAGGTGGCGCAGCTGGGGCCTTGATGACGCCGGAAGGCACCTCGGCAGCCATGAGCCAGCAGCTGAAAGCATCAGGGAATTTGGAGGGTATGCCGCAGCATAGGTTTTCCAACATGGCCTCGGCAGAGGCTTTCAATAGTGTTCATAGTCCGGTTGGTAATTACAGTTCCTCCATGAACGCCAGGAACGCTTTGGCAAAATCGGGGCAAATCGCACAAGGGACTTCGGATGCTGACTATGCAGAGATGAAGCATAACTTTAACCAACAGGCAGGAACAGCAGCCGGTCAAGCATCGGTTTCTCTTGGCCCTGACGGACAAGCGACCCAGGGAAAAACGAATGCTGTCATGCCAAGTGGTTCTACAATGGCGGGGACAACCTTTGGGGCTGGTGGAACAGGTGTACAGAATCTTAACGGCGCATGGGGCAAAGGGAGTTTTGAATCGGACGGTCATGGCGGCACCAATCTCACCTCCGCCAGTGTCAATGGGATGTCTCCCATGGCTCTTGCAGAACAGAACGCACATATCAATACCGAAAAGGCAGCTCATGCCCTTGGTACCAATGAGAGTTGGGATAAGATGAGGAGCCAGCTGCAAACTGATGGTCTTACCAGTGCCGAATCTCGTGCCTATGGTGATAAGCTGAGTAACGTTTCCGGGTCTGAATGGGGGAGAGTTATCAATGATAAATCCAGTTTCGTTAATAGACTGACTCAAGCACAACAAAAGCAATTACAAGCCTATGGGAGTGGAGGCGCTGGATTAAATATTGGAATAAAAGCGGAAGCAGGTGGAAGATATACTATGACAGCGACCGGCGATGAAGGTAAAACATTGTCTTTTTCAGTCGATGAATCCACAGCTAATTCAATAAAAGAGAGTATGAGCAGTGTTCGTGAAAGAGCTGTCTCTGAAACCTTTGGGGATAGCAAAGGGCTTCAATTTGCAACAAATTTGGCAATTAAGATCGGTGCGACTGAGGCAGCTTCATATATGCAAGAGGCCAGCAATATGTCCCGTACAACGGAAACTACAGGGGCCGATGCGACAACAGCCTTTGTTGGCTGGTATGCTAGTGATCGCTACGGATCCGATAGCCCAGAAAATATCGACAAGGCTGGTGCCGCCTTGAATCACATGGCTACAGGTGGAGCGGCTGGTATGAATCAATTACATGACCATCAACAAAGATTCCTCAATAGTGGCAATTATACTTGGGGTGACGGTAAAGCTCAGGCGGATAGTGCTATCGATGCTAACAGAGCTGAGGTTGGCGGAGGAAAGGCAAATGTTCAAGATCAGGTAGCGCAAGGGGCAACTGTCGCCGGTAGCCGAACGAATAGTATTCACTCAGGTGATTTTAGTGGCCACCCTGGCGATAATCATGATCCTTTAGTAACTCCACAAGAAGAAGGCAATGTAACACTTACAGACGCGGAAGATCTTCGAGATTCACGTAATAAAGATTTTGAAGAATTCAGAATGCTGCCTAAGACAGAATCGCCTGAATAGTCTTTTTGAGAAAAAGAGAACGAAGTACCCGTAAGGATCCCCTAATCGTCATATGTTTTGTAACGGTAATTGAGATTACCTATTAAATCAGAGTAATTTATATCATAATTCCAGTCGGGATCAAAAACATAGAAGTCATCACGTTTAACTGGCTTTGTCCACTGAGGCACCCAGAGAGGTTCTTTCGATTGAGGATGACAAGGAGGCCTTTTCAGCTTTAACGAATACATCTTGTCATTAACCCATTTTCTAAAAAAGCTATATATAGTCATGCTGTTTCCCTCACCAGAGTGTTTCCACAATTTTTGAAAAGTGAAAATAGAACTAGCATTATTACAGCCAAGATAAAAATCATCAATAACAAAACTAACACTCTTTCTACGGAAAGAGATACGACAACAACAGAACTTGTCATACCGTTGCACAATCCACTGTAATCACTAAAAAACAAGCCAAATTTTTTCAAAAATTTGAAATTCCTATACCGACTGTGATCCCATAGCTAATCAGGTGCATCATTCCTGTTCTGGTCTAACCGGCAGACATATAAACCTAAATGATAATACCCATTACCACTTCTTGCGAATATGTCAAGAAACCTGCCAATGCCAGGGCCTTTCATGGTCTTGCTTTCCAGGCTTTCAGCCGTTTACGGCATTCATGGTCGGGGAGTCGCGGGTTCAACTCTTTTAGCTGCAGTAATTTGTCATGGGCCTCTGTCTTGGTGAGCAGACCACGGGCAATGAGTTCATCCAGCACCCAGAGAATGCCATGCACCGGAATATTTTGTTGTTCAGCAATACGGCGCAGGGCACCATCGCCGGTAAGCAGAGTGCCCGAGAATTTTTCGGCTAGGAACAGACAGGAACAGTCGGCGATGGAAAGGACCGGATTGTTATCTTCTATCAATTGAATTTGTAAAAGATCTCCAAAGGTAAACCCCTGCATAGTGAGGAGATTTAGGTCAATGCAGCGTTTCAGGTCCGCCACATTTTCTTCTCTGATTTCGGCAAACACCATATCCGTCACCTGAAAATCAAATTCCAACTTGAAAAAGGCATCAAGTAAGTTGATTTTTAGCAGATCAATCAGGATGTTTGCGTCATTTACCAGGAAGATCATGAAACGATTTGGACCTCCCTATCAAATTCCGCCAGCGTCATATTCAACAGTTCCGCTCCCTTGCTATAGCTGACAATCTGCTCAGCCGAAGCTTGAAGAACCAACTGTTTAAAGCGGTTTGCTTTTTCCATACCGGAATATTTACCGGGCTCATCTTTCCGCCAGCCATTTTTACTGACATAGATCTGAAACATTCTGTAGGTATTCTCGGAGACAAGACCGAGAACACGAGCCCTGGCCATAATCGCCTGCATGGAAATGCCGTAGATCCCTTTGAGTTTTTTCAACTCCCATTCGGTGAGTTTCTTCCGTTCACCACCAAACTCTTCCCGGATGACCTTCTCCGGTAAAAGGAGGGCTCCGGCGAAGGCATGACAGAGCTTCTCATGGTCATCATTTTCACAGTCAGTAAAATCAAAAAGCAGATGGGCCAGCTCGTGGGCGATGGTAAAACGCTTGCGGACACAATCCCCTTCCTTGAAAACGGCAATGACCGGAATATCCATTCCTTCAGCATAGCCGGAAAGACCGACAAAGTTATCACTGGTTTCAACCTCAAGAATCTTGAATCCTTTGTCCTCGAGCATTTCCGTAAGCTGTTGGATAGGGGCTTCCCCCAGATTCCAGCTTTGCCTGATATCTGCTGCTGCCTGCTCGATATCTTGATGATTGCGGATTTTTTTTCGTCTGATCAGAGGATTGTCAGCAGTGTGTGAAAGATTAAGTATTTTCTCAATTTCAATATATTTCTGGAGAAAATCGACAGTCTGGTATTTTATCCGATCTTCTTCCTTCCGACTCAATTTTGCTTTCTTGCGAAAAGCCAACCCTGATATGGTAAATTGTGATGAGCGGAAAAAATAATCCACCTTCACCCCCAGCGCCTTGGCTAAGGCAAGCAGTACATCACTACTCGGATTGATCTGCCCCTTCTCATACTTGCCGATAGCCTGTTTACTTACCATGGCTCCGGTGGCCTGTGCCAGAGCCTCCATGCTCATGCCGGCCATTTTACGGGCTGAGCGTAATCGTTCGCCAAATTTGTTTATCATGATCGCACCTCCGTTAGTTGACAAATATCATGTTTATTTGTTTTTTGTCAACCTGGAAGTGCCGTTTCAAGTTATTGGTTTCAAGTTTCTAGTAACAGCAAACAGCCCGCGCCATCACTGGAAACCATAACCTTGAAAGTGTTTTTTCCTGAAAAAGCTGTGCGGAACTCTGTCGCAGCCTGGTTTTGGCTAGTTTCAGCTTTTCCCTGCTCAAACCACGTTCGGTCGTTGGTCTCCGATGGTCGAAACACAATATAATGGGAGGAATTGAAGTTTCTGGTCAGGTAATTTATTGCTTGTGCCGCTATACAGTACCAATCCTTGCGGGCAATTTTGATA
>CAYPPR010000083.1:0-7631 GCA_964412665.1 uncultured Desulfopila sp. | reverse complement strand
AACACCCGCATTTAAAAGTGATAGTCGTTGAAGACGGCCTGAGCAGCAACGGCCCTCACATTCGTGATCTGCAAGAGCATAACCTCAGATTTATCCTTGGAGTAAAACCTGGCGACCATGTCGCACTTTTTACCGAACTACGTGAAGCTGTCGCAGCAGGAATGGCTTCTGAAGTGGTATCTATTGATCCCAAGGACAGGAAAAAAGGGCATCACTTTCGATTTGCCAACCAGGTTTCCCTGAACAAATCGAACCCGGATTTGCTGGTTAACGTGCTTGAATACATGCAGATCGACAAACACGGGAATATCACCACATTCAGCTGGGTCACGGATATATTGATCACTGAAAAAAATGTCTTCAAGCTCATGAAAGCCGGCCGTGCGCGTTGGAAAATTGAGAATGAGACCTTTAATACTCTCAAGAACCAGGGGTACAATCTCGGCCACAATTATGGTCTTGGCAAGAAAAACCTGAGCGCTGTGTTTACCATCCTGATGATGCTCGCTTTTTTCATCGACCAGGTGCAGCAATTGAGCTGTTGGCTTTTCCAGGAAGCGCTGCAAAAGGCAGAATCAAAACGTTATCTGTGGGAGAGTATCCGAGGGCTTTTCTACAACT
Source organism: uncultured Desulfopila sp. (assembly GCA_964412665.1). Classification (GTDB taxonomy): domain Bacteria; phylum Desulfobacterota; class Desulfobulbia; order Desulfobulbales; family Desulfocapsaceae; genus Desulforhopalus_A. The sequence goes on along the minus strand of CAYPPR010000083.1, from coordinate 7,010 downwards.
TCCGGGCTGATTCCATGGAAACCATTTTACGCGCAATAGCCCACGGTTTTGATCGTCGGGAACTGCAGGAGGTCTGTCAAACGTAACAAGAGACCGCTGCGCAGTATTGTCAAAGATCGTACCCTGAAAAAGCTGGATAGACAGGGTGTATGGACATTTATGTCCAAAAAACGTTGGAAATCACTTTTTCGCTTAAAGAAGAGCGGAAAGTCGGCCCCTAAAATGAGCGATCGAGGAAAAAGTCAAATCTTGACTGGCATTTTGTGTTAGATTATTTGAATTTTAATTACACGACTCGGCTACTGGTCCAAAACGGAAACTGCTGAAATTGTATGAAAAACTCCAGTTCGACAAATTTTGAGTATGTCCTCCAAGTCGTTGTCGGGCCATCGGCACTCTCAATGTGTTATCATCTTGTCGTTTCCGCCCTCCATGGGAGCAGTGGTTTTTGACAGCTTCGACAAAGAGTGAATCGCCGGCATATAAAACGAAAAATGACGAATCAAAACCATCCAGCATCAGACAGTTCAACGCTGATACCACTTTGGGAGTTTGTGCATCCCAATGATTACGCCCTGCCGACTGCTTACGTGCAGAAAGCTGCGGCCAGAGCCTGGCGATCCTTTCAGCAGATATTCAAACGAAAAGATATCGCGGATACTCCATTCAAAAAAGAGCAGGACCTCCTGGCCCTGACCCGGGTTCGACTGGCGCATCTGGTGCCGCCATTGCCATGGGAAGATGCGGCAGCCGCGCTGGACGGGGTACTGCAGGACTGGACGGCGGCCGGCGCATCTGAAAAGAGTGTCAAATTTTTCATAGGGCAGCCTTTTTCCGGGCATGCAGAAATCGTCTCTCTGCTGGGAATGCGGCACCAGGCTGTAGAGATCATGCCGCCTTCCATCGAACAAATTCTGTCGAACGACGAAAGCTGGTTTGATAGCTGGCCTTCAGCCGCAATTTTCTGGGTTCTGCCAAAACTGGAGTATTGCTTCCTGCGCCACGCAAACGGACTTGATCTGGTGCGCCGACTAATGAGCCTGGCCGCGAATGGGCAACTCGGTAAAGGCGTGATCGGCTGTGACAGCTGGGCCTGGTCTTATTTGCAGCGTATTTTTCCCTTGCCTCAAGCCAACGCCTTAACACTGCAAGCCTTCGATGCCGATCGCCTGCAATGTCTGCTTTATGGCCTGATGAACTCGCAATCGCAGGCAGAGTTCCATTGCTATAACGCAAAAAATGGCCAGGAAATTATCGGCGCCTCCGCCAAAGAGGAACAGCGGCAGAAAGAGTTTGTGGAACTGGCAGAACATTGCCGTGGCAATGTTGCAATCGCGACAACGTATTGGCGGGAGCGCCTCCGTTACGGACCAGATGAGCATGAAGCACCGGGCGACGAAAAAACGGCAGCGCGTACGGGCGAAAACCGATCAGGTGAGCATATATGGCTCGCCGGCATGCCCCCCGATCCGGAGTTGCCTATAGGCAATGATGAGGAGTTTTTCCTCCTTTTGCACGCGATGGTGTTACATGGCGGCATGCCGGAACCTCTGCTGGGTGACCTCATGCCGTTTTCCGCCACACGCTGTCGAGGGCTTTTAGGACAATTGCAGCAATCCGGTATAACGCATTGTGCTAACGGACGTTGGCAGGTTCGTGAAATGGCCTACCTAACAGTCCGCCGGTTGCTGAATGCCCGCGACTATCTGACCGACTCCTTCTAAAGACCATTGAGAGCATCATGCCAAATGAAAACCAGATCGGAAAGATCTTTAAAAGTCTCGATACTGCAGCTTTATGGGAACTGGCAATTATTGCTGCAACAACCATAGCGCTGATTATCGCCATTCAGCGGATTGTGTCCTGGCTCGCCAGCCGTCTGCCAGGTCGTAAGCGCCTCTTTGTCCTCTCTATAGCGCCCTATTTTCGTCTTTTGATCATTCTGGCCGCCATTTTGACGGCGATACCCTTGCTGATCGAGCCGTCGTTACAAAACATGGTGGCTATAGTAGGTTCACTGGGCCTCGCCCTGGGCTTTGCACTGAAGGATTACGCCAGCGGCCTGATTGCCGGAATCGTCGCCATTGGTGAGTTCAATTACCGCAATGGCGACTGGGTTCAAATGGGCGATGTATATGGCGAAGTGCGTCATATAGGATTGCGAACCGTCGAGATTGTCACTCCGGACGATAGCAGGGTCCTGGTCCCGCATAGTTTTCTCTGGAACAAGGCCGTTATTAATGCTAATAATGGCGATGCGCGGCTACAGTGTATTGCCGACTTCTATCTGCACCCACAGCATAACGCGCAGCAGGTGCGCAAGGTCCTGGAAGACGTGGCCTTGACCAGTCCTTATCTGTACTTTGATGATCCGGTTGCCGTCATTGTCATGGAAGAGCCGTGGGGAACGCACTATCGCCTGAAAGCATATCCGGTCGACGCGGGCCAACAGTTTCGTTTCGTCACCGACATGACGGTACGCGGTAAGGCGGCACTGTTGGATTTGGGTATTACCTTTGCGGCCACCTTTGCGAATCCATTAAAAGAGAGTTGATTCTGAATCAGTCAAGTGAAACATTAGATAACCCAAATAGTTAGTAAAGCAGACGAAAATAAACAGACATGAGGTTCAAAAGAAATGTATAAGCTGAGGCAACCAGAGGATGCTGGACAAACATTTCAGCATTCTACTGGAAGGGCAATGGATAACTCATTTCTCAGACACCAGCTCGGGTCACTGCACTGCCTGGATCCGGATGCGATTGAGCTGCTCTTCCAAATCCTCAGGGAAGAACCTGTTATCGGCAGAGGCCTACAGTGGATCGATGAAGATAGCGAGATTCGCAAGGCATACGTAATAGCTGACGGATGGGCGATCCGTTACAAGCTCCTCGAGGATGGTCGTCGCCAGATTTTGAATTTCTTGATCCCAGGCGATATGATCGGATATTTCGCTCTGTTGTTCAGAACCCCAGTTTACGCCGTGGAACCGTTGACGCCCATGACGCTTCAAAGTTTCACCCCGAAGCGTGCGTTCGATGCATTCAAGCAATCACCACAACTGGCCGTCGCGCTGAGCTGGTTGGCCGCCCAGGCTGAGCGTCAGCTGGACGAGCAGCTCGTTCGCATCGGTCGCCGGAGAGCCAAGGAACGGATGGCCCACCTGTTCGTGGAACTCAACCATCGGTTATTACGCACGGGTACCTCGACGCCGGCGGCGGAACTCTTTCCGTTGACGCAGCCGCTGCTCGCCGATGCCCTGGGAATGAGCCATGTGCACACCCATCGCACATTCAGGGAGCTCGTCAAAGACGGTCTGGTGTCTTTGCACGATGGTAAGGTCAAGTTGCTGAACACAAACACGCTAGCTCGGTTGGCAGATTTCGACTCCAGCTATCTTGAACAGAAGGCGCTTCCGTCATCCACCAGCGCGGCTTTTTCTCGGTAACTTCAGCGAATTGTCCAAATCATATTCCGAAACCGATCGCTATCTGCCATCATCAAATGATGTTGCGCTTATCTTGGGGGGGGGATATTTTCCCTCGCCAACAATTGGTTTGAAAAAGGAACTCCTGTAAATAAAAACAGTGCAAAGCTATAGTGCCCAAGATTAATGTAGAATAGATTTTGGACGGTAAGGAAAAACGGATGTCGGACTTCATTGCTGTTCTTTTAAGCCGGCTGGAAAAGACATTTGATCCGCAATCGTTAACAAAAATACTTGTCGAATGGTTGCTGAGCATCATCGTGGCCATAGCTGTCATATAAGACCATCGCATCCAATACGAATTACCCTAATCTTCGCATCGATGTCGGGGTGACAGTGGGTGTCAACGAAGATCTCGACAACGTCCGGAGGCTGTTGCTCTCGCTTGTAAACAAACTGTTAGGAATGTTTTTTCACTAAGGAGATTAAATATGCAGAAACCTTCTTTTGCTCGTTTGACCGGTATCGCTCTGGTTCTGCTTCTCGGTGTCTGGTGGGCGTTGGCCTCGGCAGCTACTGAAGAGAAGAATTATCCGAATGGCCGTTACCTGTTGAGTGCCGCCGGGCTGATGCAGCGGCAACAGCAGGAGCCGCTGGTAATTGTCGATGTGCGTACGGATGAGTATTTCGACGGCAAGCTGATCCCGGGGGCGATTCGGATGCCGTGGAGCCAATTCCGCCGAGAGGACCCGGCCGGTAACAGGGGCGGCCTGTTCGTCGGCTCGGCCGAGGCACAGCACATCCTCGGCCGGCACGGCCTGTTCCGTAACGATATGATCGTCCTTTATGATTCGCTTGCTCGTGATGGCGGCGCCACCGCGTCTTACCTGTTCTGGGTGCTCGACATGCTCGGTCATGAGAAGATGGCAATCCTCGAAAGGGGCATCGAGGGCTGGCTGGCCGCCGGCGGCAAAGTCGTCAACCAGCCGCAACAACGCGAGCCGTTGCTGTACCAGGCGCCAAGCGAAGAGATCAAAGCGCGGCGCCTGACGGACGAAGCGTTTATCTATCCGCGCCTGGGAGATCCCTATTACCAGATTCTCGATGTCCGTTCCGAGGCCGAATATCTGGGCAACAAGCTGAACACCGGTCTCGACGGCAGCCCGCTCAAAGCTGGCCATATTCCGGGGGCGTTCAATATCAACTATGAAACCAACTGGGTCGATACCGAAAGCCAGGCGCTGAAGAGCTACGTCGAGTTGAGCGAAATGTACCGCGGCCTGAACCCGACCGCCGGGGTGATCGTCTACTGTCACTCGGCGCGACGCGCCTCGTTCGGCTACTTTGTCCTGCGCCTGCTCGGTTTCGAGGACGTCCTGCTCTACGACAGCTCATGGTTCGGCTGGGGACGGCCGGATCGCTACTACCCGGTCGAGACTGCGGCTAATGTCTTGAGCGGTCAAGTACCGCCGCAGGTCAAACAGACCGCGACATCTGCCGTCAGCAACAGCGGCGGTCAAACAACGTCCAAGCAAAAGAGTGAGGTTCAGAAGTCGCCATCAGGCAACCAGAAGAAGGGTTACATTTCCTGTGGAGGTTAGCAATGAGCAAGACGAACGCACCCTACTGGCCGATTCTCCCGAGCGCCATTGCTTTGGCCGGAATCATGGTCTTCATCTTTGCCAGTTTCGGCCCGCCTGCCTCTTCGAGTGGCTTTGTCACGACGCTGAAAGGTGTTTTCCTCCAGGTTGCGCCGGAATACGCCGCTGGTAAAGAGCACTACCGTATGATGCCGGGACCGGGATCATGGCTGATGGCTTTCGTTCTAGGGATGGCCATCGGCGGCTTTATCGGTGGTCGCACTTTTAATCAGCCGGTCACTGACATGCCAAAAGACTGGGAAAAATGCTACGGGCCGAGCAGAGCCAAGCGCTATCTGACCACTTTTGTCGGTGGTTTCCTGATTCTGTTTGGCGCCCGCCTGGCTGGCGGTTGCACCCTCGGGCTGTTTCTCTCCGGATCGACCCAGTTGGCACTCAGCGGTCTTTATTTCGGCGCGGTGATCTTCGCCGTGGCTATGCTGACCGCGCAAATTGTCTACAAAAACAGGAGTCATCATCATGACTGATGTCTGGATCGGCCTCTTTTCCGGAATCGCCTTTGGTTTTGTCATTCAACGGGTCGGGGCGACCAATCCGCAGAAGATGGTGCTCGCGCATCTGATGAAGGAACGTTACATCCCCCAATTCATGCTGCTGGTGGTGATTTTTTCCGCTATCGGCCTGTTCGCCCTTGAGGCTGCGGGCGTCGGCACCACCCGGGTGCTGCCGACCAGCCTGGTGGCGACCGGGCTCGGTGGCGTGATCTTCGGCATCGGCTGGGGGGTGACCGGCTACTGCCCCGACACCTGCTGGGCAGCGGTCGGCGAGGGGCGCATGGACGCTATCTTTGCCCTGTTCGGCGGGCTGGCCGGCACGGCAGCCTTTGCCCATCTGCACGAAGCGTTGATTCCAGCACTCTACATGCCGACTAATTATGGTCAGGTCACCCTGACCGACTGGCTCGGGCACCCTGGCGTAGCGCTCGGTTTTTTAATCCTGCTCTTCGGTTGTGGAATTCTGTTGATCGGGCGGCTCTGTGAGCGGCCGGCATGAACTGGCGGTTGTTGCTTCTGATATGCCTGCTGGTGCCGACAGCTGCGACAGCGGTGGAAGCGCCGCGTGGCTACTACGCTCAGCTGGAATTTCTCTATCAGGGACAGCGGCTCACCTTCGGTCCCTTCGTCGGCTACTATTTCCGGCCCGAAAAAGGTGACGACCTGACACGGCTGAAATTCCGCTGCTATAACGAGCGCCGGTTTTATACCGACCAATTGCCGGTTGACGCGCTTTTGTTTGAAGGTGAGGCGGTACTCAGTTCCCTGCTGCCGGTCCGCTCCCTACCACGCAGTGACGCCCGGATCGAGCCCATTTTCTTTGCCGAGGCACCTTCGGAGTGGCTGCAGTCCCGTCCGGCACCGCAAGACGAGTTCGTGCATTTCCACTCTGCTTACAGTGCTACCGGCCCGAGCTACACTGGTTATTGGTTACGCCATCAGCCGGTTCGCTCTTTCACCTACAACATGGGGGGGAGGGTTGGTGAGGACAGCCCACTTTATCATCAGGCCACTTCTGATGTACCACAGCGCTTTCCCCGCATCATCGAATTTGACGCGGGTTCGACTGAACCTTGAAAGGTCTAAAACAACACTGCCGCGTATAACAGAAGCCGTGGCACTCAATAGCTCAGTTGTAAGTAAGAAAATTATATAAATATCAAAGGCATTACCTGTTTAGCAGAAAGCTGCTAAATGTAAACTCAAATCAAAGGAGAAAAGACATGAGTATGAAAGAAGCCTATGAAAAGAAACTGCAGGGCCAGCTGGATGAATGGAGCGCGGACATCGACAAGCTCAAAGCCAAGGCTGATTCAGCCGAAGCAGACGCTCAGCTGGAATATCACAAGCAGATTGAAGAGCTGCAGTCGATGCAGGATGCTGCTGGTAAAAAGCTTGATGAACTGAAGGAAGCCGGTGACGACGCCT
>CAYPPR010000082.1:0-7910 GCA_964412665.1 uncultured Desulfopila sp. | reverse complement strand
ACACCGCCAACGTCATCGCCCACCACGGCGTGCTGGACGAAGGCGTGCACTTCATTCAAAAGCCGTTTTCAATGAAAGACCTGGGGGTGAAACTGCGCCAGGCCCTGGAAGGCTGACTTGTTGATTCAGCAACTGATTCTTGGCGAACACTCATTAGACAAAATATGTGAATACATTACTCCAAGTGCAATAGCTCATCTCAAGATGATGAGAAAATATTCAAGAAGATCCGCGCCTAGCATACGAAGTTTTTTACTTAGCCATCCGAGAACTGAGCTTTTAACGAGTTTATCTTCTTTGTATAACCTGACAAAAGCCTAATTTGCAGTTTCAGGCCGTACCGGGCAGTATCCCCGGATACTTTTTTGTCGGGGGACACGCTTGGTGCTGCCCATTATTATCGCATAGCTGCCGACACAGTCCGCAATTAAAGCATTTAATAAACTATTGACACAGCCAGATTGTTCTGCTATCACACAGTCTCCGCTTCACTGGTTTTTTTGTTGACCAAGAACGTTCTTTTCTCTCTTAACCTTTGCCAATTCTGGAGTGTTGTCGTGAAAAATGGCTATTCTCTGCAGACCTTTCGCGGGGACTTTTATGGTGGCCTGACCGCCGGTATTGTTGCCCTGCCACTTGCTCTTGCCTTTGGCGTCGCCAGCGGGTTTGGCGCGGTTGCCGGAATATACGGCGCCATAGCCGTCGGTTTTTTTGCTACCTTGTTTGGCGGCACTCCCAGCCAGGTTTCCGGGCCGACCGGCCCGATGACGGTCATTTTCGCGGCGGCCATTGTCACCTTTGCCGATCATCCCCAGGCGGTTCTCGCTGTCGTTTTGCTGGCGGGAATACTGCAGATTATTTTCGGTCTCCTCAAAATCGGCGTCTTTGTCCGCTATATTCCCTATCCGGTCATTTCCGGTTTTATGAGCGGCATCGGCGTTATTATTATTCTTATTCAACTGCATCCCCTTCTCGGCGCTCCTGGTGTCAGCTCTCCGGTAGAAGCAGTGTTGCAGCTGCCTGCCTCATTGAAAAATCTCAACATATACAGCGTCGGCCTGGCCCTGATCACCATGGCAGTCGTTTTTTTCTCGCCTTCGAAGATAACCCGGGTCATTCCGTCTCCACTTATTGCCCTTTTAGTCGGCTGCGCATGCGCGATAGTCTTCCAAATGCCGGTGGCGACAATCGGCGAGATACCAACCGGCCTACCCCGTCCGGCAGTGCCGTTTTTCCCGATTGCTCTCTTTCCGCAGATCATGTCCATGGCTCTGGCACTAGCCGTTCTTGGCCTTATCGATTCTCTTCTGACATCGGTTGTCGCCGATTCGATGACCAAGCAGAAACATGATTCCAACCGCGAATTGATCGGGCAGGGGATCGGCAATATCGCCGCCTCGTTTATTGGCGGTCTACCGGGGGCGGGAGCGACAATGCGCACCGTCGTCAATATTAAATCCGGCGGCACCACCCGGGTTTCCGGCATGATACACTCACTTTTCCTTCTCGCCGTCCTGCTTGGTCTGGGGAAATACGCCGCGCAAATTCCCTTGCCGGTGCTTGCCGGCCTGTTGATGAAAGTCGGTATTGATATCCTCGATTACCGACTACTGCGACTTTTCGGACGCATCCCGAAACAGGATCTGACGGTCATGGTGACGGTCTTTTTAATAACGGTTTTTGTCGATCTGATCGTCGCCGTCGGGGTTGGTGTAACACTTGCCTCGCTGATGATTACCTACCGCATCTCGAGCCAGTCAAAAATTGCCGTGCAGGGCGTGCCGCACCAGGAGTGGCATAGAGATCTTGAGAAAAGCCTTGAAGAAGAGACGGATTACAAGATACGGACTCTTTCCGTCATGGGCGCTTTTTTCTTTGGCACCACGGCAAAAATGCAGGACCAGGTCAGTAAACTGATCGGTACAAAGGTGGTCATTCTTAATTGTCTCAACGTCCCTTTCATGGATCTGTCCGGTCTCTTTGCCTTAAGCGAGATGATCGACAGATTAAAAAATGAAAAGATCAAACCGATACTGGTTGTCCGGGAAGGCGAAGGCATCCGCCGCCAGATGCTGGAAATGGGCTACGGCGACCACCTCGGCGCCGATGGCATTCAGACCGACTACAACGATGCCCTGCACCTGGCCTGGGAATATCTTGGTGATACCACCGGCACGTGACATTTGCCCCACTTTGTCGATTGTCGGGGAACACGATGAATACTGCTCATCATGTCCCCTTGCAAAAATCCAGGGACATAATGTCTCTGGATTTTTTTTTATTCCTTGACAAAGAGTGTTCTTTTGAACGACACTTTTCCCAAATGATTTCATAATTTTTCCCAAACAGATACGTATTTTTTCTATCATTAACTCAACAGGACAGTCCTATGAAAGACATCAAAATCGGCATCAAATTGTTCGGCGGTTTTCTCATAACGGCTTTTATCATCCTGCTGGTGGGTCTCCTTTCGATCTTCCAGCAGGGCAAACTAGCCAAGGAAACCGAGCAGCTCGGCACGGAGGAACTTGCCGCAGTCCAAGAAATCCTTACCGTCAAGAGCCAGGCGGCCTCCATCGCCTCCTCCATGCGGAGCCTGCTGACATCCTATGCCTCCAAGGAACATCTTGAAAAATCCTACCAGCAACTGCTGGATACTCGAAAAATCTACGGCGTGGCCAAGGAGAAGTTTTCGACCCTGCCCATCATGAACGATGTCAAAACGGAATGGCAGGATTTCAACACGTACATCGGTAAATGGGTGGTAGTCAATAACGAGGTTGTAGATCTTTCCAAGCAGCTGGTCGCAATGGATATGACCAAGCCGGAAATACTCAAGCAACATATGGCCGACTTCGAGATCGCCCATAATGTTTTGCTCGCCGATACCGGCAAACTGCTGCTCCTCGATATCCCTTTTGATGGCGGTACCGACCACACCGCTTGTTCCCTGGGCAAGTGGATACAGAACATGGACACCACCAATCCCGAGATTGTGGCGCTGGTCAATGAACTGAAGCCTTTCCATGCCGAGCTGCATAACAGCGTCAAAGAGATCAAAACCCTGCTGGGCAACGGTGAACACTACCAGGCGAAAGATATCTACCAAACTAAACTTTTCCAGGCTTCGGCACAGGTCTTTTCCTACATGGATAAAATGTCCGCCACTGCCGACAGCGCAGTGGAAAAATTCGCCAAAATGAACAACCTCCTGCTCAATGAGGGCGAAGTACATCAAACTGCAACCTTCGCGGCCATCGACTCAATCGTGCAAATAGCCGAACAAAAAGCACAGAACAGAATTCAGAGCGCCCAGGCCATAGCCGATCGTGGTCGGCTGATCACCATCATCTGCCTGGTGGCCGGCATCCTTCTGGCCATTTGTTCCGGTTTCATTCTCACCCGGCTCATCACCGGGCCTCTGTTTAAAGGGGTGGGTCTGGCCAAGGCGATGGCTGATGGGGATCTCACCCAGACGATGGATGTCAACCAGAAGGATGAGATCGGCGTTCTTGCCGCTTCTCTCAACGAGATGGCACAGAACCTGCGACGGATGTTCGGCGATATCAGCACCGGGGTGTCACAGGTGGACAATTCCTCCGTCCAGCTGGCGGCCATCGCCAACCAGATGTCCACCGGGGCGGAATCGACCGCTTCCCGTTCCAGTCTCGTCGCCACCGCCGCCGAAGAAATGAGCGCCAATCAGGCCTCGATTGCCGCGGCCATGGAACAGGCGTCAATTAACGTCAATATGGTCGCCGCCGCTGCCGAGGAGATGTCGGCCACCATCAACGAAATTGCCCGAAACTCCAGTGAAGCCAAAGAAATCACCAGCGTCGCGGTACGGCAGTCACGCAGCGCTTCCGACAGAGTGAACGAACTCGGTAATGCCGCCAACGAAATTAACAAAGTTACCGAGGTGATAACCGAGATATCCGAACAAACCAACCTCCTGGCCCTCAATGCGACCATTGAGGCAGCAAGAGCAGGTGAAGCGGGCAAAGGTTTTGCTGTCGTTGCCAACGAAATCAAGGATCTGGCGAAACAGACGGCGGCAGCGACTCTGGATATCAAAACGAAAATCCAGGGCGTGCAGGAAGCCACCGGCATCACGGTCAAGGAAATCAACGAGATCGGCAAAGTTATTACCGATGTCGATCAGATCGTCGCCACCATCGCCGCTGCGGTAGAAGAACAGACCGCCACCACCAAGGAAATCTCCATGAACGTCAATCAGGCATCCCAGGGGATAGCCGAGGTCAATGAGAATGTGGCCCAGAGCTCGACGGTTTCCTCGGAAATAGCCTCGGACATCGCCGAGGTCAACAGCAGCGCCAACGAGATGAGTCAGGCCAGTAACCAGGTCAAGTTAAGTGCCGAGGAACTGTCCGGCATTGCCGACAAACTCAAAGAAATGATGACCAAGTTTAGGACCTGAGCCCAGGCAGCCAACGAAAAACCCATGGGAAGCGCAAAAGCTGCGCTTCCCATGGCGTCTGTCCGAATCCCCCCAGCAGCACCCCCAAGCATCCTATTTTTTCATAAACTCAACAACCGTAAACGACGCAAAGCGCCAGCCATCGTCTTGTTTCTCCACCGTGATATTCATTTCGTAAGCATCGGTAAACTGTCTATCAACTATCTCGCCGTTTATGCGCAGGGTGGTGAGCACTTCAGCCCGGTCGTCACCAACGATATCGACAGCAGTATCATGAAAGTTGAATGCCGTGTTGGTCAGCCTCTTTTTCATCATAAGAAAATGATCGATGAGTTCTTTCTGACTAAAAACACGATCAATCTTCAATGATGCAAAGTGGACGGTGCAGGGATCGGTGCAGAGCTTTGCCGCCAGTGCCGATTTCTGCAGGGTTTCAATGACCGTTTCTTCCTTGGTCGACGAACAGTACTGGGCCAGCGAGTCCAGATTATCCCTGATTTTTTTCTCGTCACTGGGCCAGAAAAAGAACGCGCCGCTGGCAACGAGCACCAGGGCAAGGAGCAGAATTTTGTTGTTCATGGGAAGATGCCTCCAACGATGCGGTGCAGAGATGTTTCGCCAAATTGATGGCGGTCCATGGGAGTGCCGCGATTATCACCGACGACATAGACATGTCCCGGCGCAACCGTTCTTGGCGGTAGTTCCCAGGCGGCACGATGCCGGACATAGGGCTCGTCAATGAGCTTTCCATCGACATAGAGAAACCCTTTGCGGAATTCAACGGTCTCCTCCGGCAAGGCGACAATACGTTTTAGCAGCATCACCCTCCTCCCCGAAAAACGAACCGTCACCACATCAAAACGCCGCATCGGGGCAAAGGCATACTGCAACCGCCAGGAGAAGGCAAAGGTTCGGTCTCGGTAGGTGGGCTCCATGCTCACCCCCTGTATGCGCAGCGGAATGAGCAGATAGCCAAAGATGAGGTAACAGGCAAGGGCGACCAGGACAAGACGGATAAAGTATCTCTTGTTCAGGGTCGGCAAGAAAAACCGGCGAAGGAAAGAGGAAGGTATCATAACCATTAATTTTCGAAAATAACGAAGATATGGGGAAAAAGGACATAATTCGAAAGACTCCTAGCTTTCGATATGTTTAACCAGTTTCACCGGTTCAACTTTCTTGTTACGATGGACCCTGATATTGAGCAGCTCGACCACGACAGAGAAGGCCATGGCAAAGTAAATGTAGCCTTTCGGCACGTGCACATCAAACCCCTCCGCCACCAAGGTAAAACCGATCATCATGAGAAACGATAACGCGAGCATCTTGATCGTCGGGTTTGCGTCGACAAAAATCCCAATAGGTTTCGCCGCGAATAACATGACAATGACTGCACCGATGATGGCAATGACCATGACCGAAATGTGCTGTACCAGACCGACGGCAGTTATCACCGAATCCAGCGAGAAGACGATATCGAGGACGGTGATCTGGGCAATGGTGGCATAGAAACCGCCGTATCCGGCCTCTGGCTTGTCTCCATCGCTGACGCTTTCCAGGCTGCTGTGAATTTCATGGGTCGCTTTTGCCAGCAAGAAAAGTCCACCCCCTATGAGCACCAGATCCCGGCCGGAAAAATCCTGTCCAAAAATACTGAACCAGGGATCGACCATGCCGATAATCCACGCCAGACTGAAAAGCAGTGCGAGTCGCGAGAGCATCGCAAAGCCGATGCCCAGAGATCTGGCCAGATCTCGCTGCTTCGCCGGCAGCCTGCTCACCAGGATGGTGATGAAAATAATATTGTCGATACCTAAAACAATCTCAAGGGCGAGAAGAGTTGCCAGCGCCACCCAGGCCTCGGGCATGACCATCCATTCAAACATAAGCTTTATGACTCCTTGGTTTTTCTCAGCAGCCAATATTCTGAGTTGGGAAATCCGCGAAAACTAGATCAGTTTATTGCTTCCTAAATCAATAGGTTGCAGAACCTGCTGTTGGCACCATGCACATATTTTTCCGGCTGGGACCCGAAAACGCTTCAATAAATATGTCTTCAGATCGTTGTCTATTGCCTGTTTGTCGAGAGCTTGTTCCATACATGTCAGCCACATATCTCTCTCGGCAATATTAATTTTGAGGAGGGCATGGTGGCTGGTAAGGTTTATAGGACCGAACTTTTCCTTATAGAGAGAGGGTCCACCCAGCCAGCCACATAGAAAAAGAGTCAGATTCTCACGTGTCGGTCCAAGATCTTTTGGATGCATATCCCGTATTGTTTGGGCTTCAGGTATTTTATCCATTATATCGTAAAAGCAGTTGGCCAGGGCTCTTACTCCTGCAACCCCGCCCAGCATATTGAAAACGTCTTTGCCGTATTCTGTATTTTTTTCCATGTATTTCCTCTGGAGATTATCACTAAAACAGATGTGTTGTTATATTAGAACCAGTAACTTCTGTTAGCCACTTGTGAAATCATTCATCATCCTACCATGGGAGAGCTCTATGTATGACATCAAAGTGTACCGCGATTTTATAAAAGATAGCATCCGGAAAACGATCGATTTTCGTAAGAGCGACCAGAGCCGAGGCGTTCCCGTACCACCATTGGAGGAACATGTTGATCTGAAGGTACCTCGCATCGCTCTCCCCGACAGATCAGCTTGGGGTCCCGTTATAAAGAAAACGCATCTTGTAGATGCTATTGGTAATCGACGGAGCAGGCGAAACTATAATGACGAATTCCTGAAAGTTGAAGAGTTGGCATTTCTTCTCTGGGCAACACAGGGACAAAGACAGCCCGGAAAACAGCCTGCCCATTTTCGCACGGTCCCTTCAGCTGGTGCAAGACATAGTTTCGAGACGTATTTGTTCATTCACCGGGTGGAAACATTAGCCCAGGGGCTGTATCGTTATCTTCCTCTCTCCAATGAGCTCGTTTTAATATATTCCACCGATACCCAGTTTAAAATCAGACTATCCCAGGCAGCGCTGGGGCAAAGGTTTGTCGCTGACAGCGCGGTGTCGTTTGTCTGGACAACCGTACCTTATCGTATGGAATGGCGGTATTTACAGGCAGCACATCGGGTTATTCTGCTCGACGCAGGTCATGTCTGTCAGAATCTCTATCTGGCATGCGAGGCGATTCATGCTGGAACCTGTGCAATTGCCGCCTACGACCAGGAAGCGATGGACGAATTGATGCAGGTAGATGGAAAAGAACAATTCGTTGTCTACCTTGCACCTGTTGGAAAGTACTAGGAAATAGTTGCCGTCCCCTCTTTACATTGTTTCCGATTAGGGCGTATGATCGTCATGAGAAAGTTGTGGAGAGAACTTCTTCGTCGTCGTAAAAAGAGAAACGGCCAGTGACATGTAAAGGAAGAAATGTCCTAAAAATCTTCCTCTTGTCGCTGAGTCCGGGCAGTATTGGAGGGTAATTTTTGAACAAACCAAAAGAAAAATACCGTGA
>CAYPPR010000081.1:4098-8941 GCA_964412665.1 uncultured Desulfopila sp. | reverse complement strand
AGTTATCATAACATAAAAAGCAAGAGAAATATTCGTCGTCGCATGTGCCACGATACAGACAAGCAGATCTTTTCTTACAATCCACAGTAACGACATAAGTAAGCCATAGACAATGGATGCAGGCCATTCGTATACATTATGCCCGGAGGTAAATACCAGAGTAGAAATCACAACTGCAGCCCAAGACCAGGCACCCGGCGCCACATCATCTATATTCTTCTCATCAAGCGAAGAAACTAATGGCTCGTCCTCTTGCAGCCTTTTTGCCTCCCCCCATTGGTAAGCAAGACGAAAAACAAACCCTCTCATTAATAATTCTTCAAAAACAGGGACAAGAAGACCGGCTGCAAGCAACCGCAGGGCAAATGCCGAGCCGGACCAGGCGGTATTGTCAATATCACCGACAAAGGGCATCAGCAGCAATACCCAGAGAACCGTGCCGACCAAGCCAGCAATAATGCCCGTTACCACCGACACCAGAGGCGACCCCGGCCCCGTTATCGGCATATACCATTTCCAGGCCCATATCAACACGGACAAACAGGCAATAATACGTATAATATAGTTCGCTTCAGCCGAGATTTTATCACCAAAAACCGACGCGACAAAAACATACACCAGAAATGGCGCAGCATATGGCAAAATAAGCCTGCGGTTATTTATCATCTTGCGTTTCTATATTTTCTGAAGGATCACTTTGTTGTTCCTTTTCGGCCCGCCGAGTACGAATGAAATCAATTAAAGCCCAGCTGAGCAGAACGACGCTTCCAATTCGATTGAACATAACATGCTCTTGCATCTCTGCACTTGTTGAAATCCAACCATCATAGAAGCACCATGCCCCAAACAATGCCAACAGTGTCGGAAAAACAAATGGACCTATCTCCGGCGGTGCAGGCCTTCCGTTGCCTCGATCTTGCATTTCTTATCTCCCTTGCGTTGCGTGCCCACGCTGGAGCGTGGGAACGAGAGGTGCGCGGTGGTACGTTGCGTTTTTGTTTCACTTAAATTTACAATATGCCAAGTACAAAAATCATGCCACACTATTTCCATGAAAAAACGTTTTGGATAAATCGATAGATTTCTGGCGCCCATGCGGCGCATGGGAGTTAGGGCGGAACTGCCACATGGGAGACAGTAACAGCATTCTCATTATTTTTCAAACACTTAGATGCCGACGAATCTCCATGGCGTCATGGAGTACTCTCAAGACCTCGATGTAGTTTGCGGTGGAGGAGGAGGGCCGAAATACAAGAATATGACTTCCCCGGCGACCCTGGCGGGCGACATGAAGGGTGTGGATGTTCGGGCCAATTTCTTCCAGGGAACGTACTCCTGAAAGAGTGGGCCCATTGGCCAGATCTTCGATGGCTTTTGTTAAGGTTATGCCGTAGGTCTTGGCCTACCGCCGCCTATATTTTCCGGCAGTCCAACGGATAATTTGCTGCAAATCGTTTTCGGCGGCCTGGGTCAGTCTGATCTCGCAGGGGACACTCATTTGGTGTCAAAGAAGATGCAACGCATCCGGCCAGAGGCTTCCATCTGGCAGATGGGAGCCAGGCAGCCGCACCCTCCGGCACCACCTCTGGTTCCCATGCTCCAGCGTGGGAACCCCACCGCTCTTGCTGTGGCAATCTGGGAACACAATAAAATGAACGTTGCACACCATTCATTTAATCTAAGGACATGATGGTTAATTTTTATTATGTTCCCAGATTAAAACCAATTGCAGCCGTTGATTTCAATGATTACGATGAAATCATATTCTAAAGCGGGCTAACGCCCGCAACCCAAGGGCTGTAATCCCCTCCTACAACAGAGGGAATAAGTACCTTGAGACAGATTGACTTCTTGCAAAAAAACAAGAATTCAATCTGTAAGGTACTAAAAGCTTAACCTCCGAGGATACGATGGCAACATTAACTATTCGTAAATTAGACGACTCCGTTAAAGAATCTTTGCGTATTCGGGCAGCTCAGCACGGTGTTTCCATGGAAGAAGAGGCCAGGCGTCTTCTTCGCCAGGCTTTGATCCGGGACGAAGGGCCAAACCAGCTGGGGTCAAAGATTCATCGCTATTTTCTGCAGGCCGGGGGCGTCGACGAAAATCTCATTTTGCAGCGATCTATGCCCCGTAAATCTCCCGATTTTTCAGGAGAACAGGACAGATGATCCTATTGGATACAAATGTTCTTTCTGAACTGATGAAGTCGGTTCCTGAACAAGGTGTTCTGGATTGGCTTGACGCAGTTCCGCCATCGGAATGTTACATAAGTGCCACCACAAAGGCCGAAATTGAACTTGGAATTGCTCTTTTACCTGATGGGAAACGAAAATTAAACCTGAGAGCAGCCGCGAAATTAATGTTTGATGAATTTCCAGACCGCTGCCTCTCTTTTGATTGTATCTCAGCTTCAAATTATGCGACCATCATCGCAGAGCGTACCGGAATCGGCCGCCCGATGAGTGTCGAAGACGCCCAGATAGCAGCAATTGCCTTAACGAACGATTTATCACTGGCAACGAGAAACACCAGGGATTTTGAGCTCATTGATGGATTGACATTAATTAACCCCTGGCTGACAGCACTATGATTCCAAGGCGGGCTTCCCACGCTGGAGCAAAGCCCCCCGCGTGCCCTGCCCCGCCTGTTTCCGGTTTCCGCGCATGCTCGGTTTCCCCTATGCTCCCCTATGCAACCGGGGTCGGACCAAGTCAACCTATCAATTTAAGACAATAATCTCTTTTTAAAACCCCCATTCCAGACCTTAAACCCACCTTTTCAACGCTAAAAACACTCTTCTACCGTGGGCAACCCCAGATTACACATTCACAATATCACATGCGGCGCATCCAACTTGCATAAACTTATATTTAGAGTTATATAATAAGCATGAAATAAATCGAATGGAAACAAAAAGCATTGCGCCAAGTGAGAAGAATAAAGACCCGTCAGGAACAAGACGCTATTTATTCGTCTATTGACGGGCTGAAAAACTTTCCAAACTGCGATAACGTAAAAAAGATAAAAACCACAGAGATGTACCGACTGCGCGTCGGCAACTGGCGGGTGATTTTTACGGACAAGCTACAAATCGTCACAATAGAAGAGGTGAGAAAACGTAATGAACGTACTTACAAATAATGTGCAAATTATCAGACAAGCCGGGAAACCTGTTTTTGCCGTCATCCCCTATGAAGATTTTATCAAACTTACCGGAGCAGAAGGTGAAACTGAAGATCCAACTATTCCCCATGCGGTTGTTGGCCTGGTGATTAAAAATAACTGGAACCTCGTCAAGGCATGGCGAAAATACCTAAAAATCAACCAGAAAACCCTGGCCGCAAAAGCAGGCATCAGCCAACCTGCTCTCAGCCAGATGGAAAACAGCGACAACCTACGCAGCCAGACCATTGATAAACTAGCAAAAGCAATGAACCTTTCCCCGGAACAATTGGTTGACTGATCTTCGCGCCCACGCCCCACGCTCAAGCGTCACACACCAATTGATCCATTTCTCGTTCCTAGTTGCCCATGCGTTACATCCGGTCCCTATTGCAGATGCTGCTGTACATGCAAACTGTATTTGGAGTCAAACCCCGTTTTGGGTATTGTTTGGGAGAGGCGCAATGCCATCTATGGTAATTCAGATAATAGCGCGCGTAATCAGCCGGCATGGTGGAGTGTTGCGCTGCATTCCCACGCTGGAGCATGGGAACGAGGGTTGCGCGGTGGTGGGTGCTACAACAAACGGACATCATCCAAATACAAAACACGCCGCTCGGCCTGTTGCATAACAAAAATCCCAAAACCCCTGATTTTCGTAACATCCATCTTACGATCTTTAGGCCCAGCAATAATATCCGTCATGGGAATAACAACTTCGTTCCAACCAGGTTCCAGAACACTCCTCCCGTTAAAACGATTTCCATATGTTTGCCTATACCCCCGGTGGAGATAATCATGCACCCGATAATGCAAAATAATCTCCTGCCCAGGGTTAAACACACTAAAAGCCAAACCACGCCTGCCGCTCCAATCCCCAGGAAAATACTGCAGCGACAAACCGGAATACTTATCGGTGGTGAAGGTAATCTTCCCAGCATAACTGCCCTGCACCCGTGGCGAAGCCACCATATCCAAACCCAGCCAGCCAACACTCCATCGACTTAACTCTCCTTCACTCTCAAAACCAGCCAGCAAAGGAAAATCCCTATAACTCCGGTATTCATCAGCAAGAGCAGTCCCAAACGGAATAAAACCATAGACCACCAGCACTATCGCAACAAACCAGCAGACAATCGATTGCCTGGGTGGCCGCCTCCACCCCTCCTTGCACAGCAAGGCCGTTGCTCCCCCGGACAGATCTCTGACAACATCACTCCAGGAGAAAAAGCGATCAGCAAGATTCAACTGGATTAACTCGATACCCAAGCCTAAAAAAATGACTGCAGCAAAACCGGCAGAAAATCTGAAGATAAGCGACAGGTTCCTTGCACACCAATAGCTATCGAGCACAAGAACGAGCATGCCAAAATATAAGAAATGGCCAAGATTCCACGCCTCCTTAATCGATCGAGGATCGTCATAACCGGATCCGCCAATAAAAAAGAAAGGGAAAATACCCAGCAACGCGACAACAAACCAACGTCGCCATTTTCGGGCGATGTATTCACGGCATGCAAAGCGCACGGATGAAATAGCCAATTATTCTCCTTCTCGCCCGCAGTTCCCACGCCAGAGCATGGGAACCAGAGGTGGGGGCGTCCTACGCAGTTCCCACACCGGAGCATGGGAACTAGGGGTAGTTCGGACGTGGGAAATAGCGGCATGGGAGCCAGGG
>CAYPPR010000081.1:0-3998 GCA_964412665.1 uncultured Desulfopila sp. | reverse complement strand
GGGAGCCAGGGTATCATGGCTCAATAATGCGTTCTTCTCCTTCCGGCCAGACTCGGACAAAGTCTCTTTTATTCAAGGTGAGAAGCGCAGCACAGTTGCTTTTTTTAGCAGCCATGGCGATTATAGCATCGTAGACAACACCTCCAGCCAATCCCAACTCGGCCATATTGATAACAATTTGCATATATTCATCCTCGGTAAGGGAAACAATATCGGCAACAGCTTCAATATTCTCACGGATCAGACGCAGGGCCAAGGTCGGTGAAATCTTGGGATTGATAGGCAACCGAGTCAAGACGGCATAAAATTCCGCCACAGAGTGGGCAGCAACAAAGAGTTCTAACTCTCGCTCAGCCACTCGGCGAAACCAGCTAAAAACTCGTTCATGGGCTGGATGTGATTCAATTACCCCTGCAACCAGTACAGAAGTATCAAAAAGTATTTTCAATCGCCGGTATCCTCATGTAAACCTGCGAGTTTCAGCAAACGTGTTTCACGTTCTTCTTTGAGGATTGAATCAAAGCGACTGGTGGTTGCACCGGTATGCACAAGAAATCCATTCTTGCGAACCAGCACTGGTTGCTCATGGAAAGGTCGTAAAATAAGACTACCGGCCTTCTCCTCCACCTCCAGCACTGTACCGCTGGTTAAGTGCAGACCATCACGCAATACCTTTGGAATAACTATCCTTCCGAATTTATCAATGATCATTTGCATAATAACTCCTCCTCCTGCCATTATAGAAAGCCAATTGGCAAAAATCAATGGCAAAAGCCAACATTCAATTCGGTCCATTCCAGACCGGCACATGGGAGCCAGGGCAGGCGTAGCACCAAAATCCACCGCTAAACCACAACCAACCGACCGCAGCACTCGTTCCCATGCTCCAGCGTGGGAACGCACCCCTGCCACTCCTACCTCTCCCGGTGTGCATCCACCTCCGCAGTTCCCATGCTCCAGCGTGGGAACGCCCCCAACATTATTTACCCCAATCCCTTGTATATCCCAAATTTCCCCCATACAATAAAAATAAAGCATCAACATAAAAATTCAGTGGAGGAATCCCAATGTCCAGCCAACCGCGCAATACCCCCCGCCTGGGTGAATTACTCGTCCAACGCAATCTCGTCTCCCAGGACACTGTCGATACAGCCCTCCGTGTGCAGGTCGGGGGCAACCGAAGACTCGGTTACATTCTTGTCCGGATGAAGAAAATAACCGCCGACCAATTGGCGGAAATCCTGGCTCAGCAATTAGATGTCGCCATCATCAACATAGATGAGAAATTCACGCCCGAAGTCAAAAAAACAGTGCCACGCTACCTCTGTCGACAATACAGCATCCTGCCACTTGCCCTCAAAGCAAACAACATCCTTGAAGTTGCCATGTCCGATCCCTCGGATGGCGAAGCCATTTCCGACCTCGAACACTATACAGGAAACGTCATTGAGCCATTTCTTGCCCGCCATTCCGAAATCGACAGGGAAATCAGCCACAGAATCCCTCTCGGCATGCAAGACCTTTTCACACCGCAAACAAATATCTGGGCAACCAGGACCATAGCCGCCCTGGCCCTGTTCCTGGTTTTCGGACTTGGCTACTTCACCTACGATTATATACAGCAAGACCGCTACGGCACCGTATCGATATCCGACACCCACGTCCTCTACAAGAATCACGACCTCATTGTCGGCATGGACAAGGCCGGGAAAATTTCGCTCCTCGGCCACGGGGCCTTTGCCGAGGGATACTACTCGGTCTCCTTTGATAACTCCGACACCCTCAAGGCATTCATCAAAAGCCGTGAAAAAGACTTATCGGAAAAACAGCGCAATTGGCTGGACTGGGCAATTTCCAAAACACAATCCGACAGCCTGGCCGAAACCCTTTCGGCCAACAAATAGCAATGGCCAATTACCATAACGTCATTCGCTTTCTTTCGAAAATGCACAAGCACAGCGTAACTCAGGCTATGAGCAGCACCGACAATATCGTCAACACATTGTTTTTAAACACATTAAAAGCAGCACCGCAAAGCAAAAAGTATCTGGCACGGTTTCTGCTCTGTTATCAGCAAAGCCCATGCAACAACACAGCAGGCAGCAACAAAGCTGTGACAACGAGAGGGAAAATATTGCAAGCCGAAAGCGCATTCTGTGCACAGCCGACGACAGGAAACAGGCAAAGTGCTTTTCGACTCTTTTTATCTCATTGAAAACGGGTGTTAATAGGTTTTTGATTACAATGGCATACACCTTGCGTAAGCCCACATGGTTTTAAGCAGAGGCAACGATAACCAGCAAAGAATAAATCATTTATCCACCTGGGGGGGAGGACGAAATTATTTATTCGGTGCGCAATTAGTAGTCCAGCCGATAAACATTATGAAAAATACACTGCTGCTCCTCTTATTCGTCCTATTGTGCCCTCCCACCCTTTCAACCGCTGCCGAGTTGAAGACGCTCGATGTTGAGTTTGCCTTCACCGCACCGGACGATCCGAACCTTCAGCTCACCGGTTATCGGCTCTACAAGGAAGGCTCCCAAGTATGTGTGACAACCGATCCAGGGGCAACAGCACTCACCTGCGAGCTTCTCAGCGAAGACGGCACATTCAACTTCACCCTCGCAGCGTATTACGCCAACGGAACAGAAAGCCCGCACTCCCCGTCGTTCCCTTTTACCATCAGTTCAACAACAATCACCGAACCGACAGATTCGACCGAGCCCCCAGAGACCCAGGGCGACAAGCTAATCACCTCCTCCTGGGTCAACAGCAGCTCGACAGGCACGCTCGCCCAATACCGCATGTATATGAACGATACTTTCCTTTGTGCCACCAGCGACGCTAGCGCCTCGACACTGTCCTGCAACGCGGACCTGATCGACGCCCCGATGGCATTCTCCGTTACCTCGGTCGACAGCAGCGGCAGCGAAAGTCTCAAATCCAATTTTCTCCTGCTCGACCCAAGCGCATTACCGGAAGAACCGATAAGCTCGGATCCGACAAGCCCACTCCTGGCCGTTATCAATGCCACACCGACAAGCGGCGAAGTCCCGCTCAATGTCGCCTTTGCCGCAACCGATTCAACCGGTGATATCACCAGTTATGCCTGGGATTTTGGCGACGGCAGCAGCAGCACCGGCACGGATTCTGTTGCCGACCATAGCTATGGCATCGCGGGCACCTACACCGCAACATTGCTCGTTACCGACGGCGCAAGCCAGCAGGTGAGCACCACCATCAGCGCCCAGGCCAGTACCGTTGTCCTCGAGCCGCCCACCGCCGTGTTATCATCCTCAACAGCCGCGGGCGAAGCGCCGCTGGTGGTCGACTTCGACGGTTCAGCCTCAACAACACCGAACCCACCGATAGTCTCCTACAGCTGGACCTTCGGCGACGGCAGCCAGGCCACCGGGGCGACAACCTCGCACTCCTTCACCACGGCCGGGACATATTACACCATGCTCACCGTGGAAGACAGCAAGGGACTGACGAGCAGTATCGATACGCCGATTATCGTCACCAGCACCGTCATAGAGAACGAAAAACCCACCGCCGTCATAACAGCCAACCCGCCGGGAGGCGAGGCACCGGTAACCATCACCTTTGACGGTTCGCAATCATTTGACCCGGACGGCACCATCGCCTCCTACAGCTGGAACTTCGGCGACGGCGCAACCGGCTCCGGCCAGCAGGTATCCCATACCTTCACCACCGAGGGAATGTATACCGTCGCTCTTACCGTTACCGATGATAAAGGCGAGACGGCGACAGCCACCAGCCAGATCGCCTGCAGCACCACGGCCCTTGATTTTAATATCGAAGTCGGCGAAGTGATGATCGACCACAACTGGGTCCAGGTGCTTCTTGCCAACAGCTTCATCGAGCCGATCGTCGTTGCCGGGCCGCCATCCTCCGAAGATACCGACCCCGTGCTGGTGCGCATCCGCAATATCAACCAGCAGGGCTTTGAAATCCGCCTGCAGGAATGGGAT
>CAYPPR010000080.1:0-9035 GCA_964412665.1 uncultured Desulfopila sp. | reverse complement strand
TACTATCGTCTGAGTGTCGTTCCACTGCATATTCCCACACTAAGAGAAAGACCTGAGGACATTCCTCTTCTGATCGATGCTTTTTTGGGAAAATATGCGGAAAACCGTGGCAGGGAGAGGTTCACCTTTTCCCCCCAGGCGCTTGCCGCTATCAATCATTATGAATGGCGCGGTAATGTGCGGGAGCTCGAAAACCTCATTCAGCATATGACCGTTCTATACAGCGGCAGACAGGTCGAGCTAACGGATCTGCCGGAAAAATTTCATAATGTCGTCATACCACCGGAAACTGAGGTCGTCGCCCTCGAGAATTCCGTTATCGAGCAAGCTGCAAGCCAAACGAACGGGCAGGCAACTGGACAGCACGTTGCCTGGGAAAACGGCACGATAGATTTCAATGAACTGATCAACGATTTTGAAACCCAGCTCATTGTTCAGGCACTGAAACTCACCGATGGGAACAAGAAAGAGGCAGCTCGTTTATTAAATCTTAAGCGAACTACCCTGCTGGAGAAGATAAAGAAAAAAGATATCTTTGGAGACTGGGACAAATAGCCGTTGGCACATCTTGTCAAGCTGCAAGTCAGGTGGCATGTCAGGCGGCAAGTTCAAGCAGATTACTGTTCACATTTTCTGTAATATCCTCCTCGGAAGCAGGCGTGAGCAGTATATCCCGGATACCGTACTTTACCGCTTTAATGACCTTCGTTCTCGTCCAGTCCGGCCCGGCCGCTATCAGTGGTATGGAGCATGACGAGCTGACCTTTATGGCCACACCGAAGGCCTGCTCATTGACATCGCGCATCACCAGATAAATTGCTTTCAAGTTACCGGGAATATAGTTGTGCAAATTGTCCTTGAAAGAGAGTGTTTTAACGCCATATCCTGCGTTACCGAGAACCGCTGCAATCTTTCCGACTTCCGGCTCATCGTCGCCGATCACGAGAATATCCAATGACTTCTGATCATTTCTTTCATCTTTCCATGAAGACGGGCTACCGGTCTTTTGTTCATCGGCGCCAACCTGACCGACTGCGGCTGTTTCCTCGTTGTCCTCGCCGGCAACATTGCCCGACCTCAGACCGCTGAGCTGCAGAAGCTCGGCGGGAAAAAGGAGATGCACCTTCCCAAGCACGGCATCGCCAAGGGTCAGATCCATCCGGCTCAGATAGTAATCCTGGTCCGGTATCGGCTTATCGGCAGCAATGTCCACTTTCATGGGGGCAACCTGCTGCAGGTTGGTTTTTACAAATCGAATACGTTTAGTGTACTGCTCTTCGAAAACCGATGTATACACCCCGGCAACGATGTTGGCGATTTCGCCGTAGGCGTCCTGGCTATCCTCACCAAATTCTTCCTCGGCTACCACCGAGTCAAGCTCGGCGGCAGGCAGCATAATCAGTGCGCCACCGATTCGAATAGCGTCACGCAGACCAACCGACAGATAGCTTGTTCCTTCAAGCTCACCAACCACATCCATGTCGGCAATTATTTGCTTTCCGGACACCTCATCAAAAAAGAATTCTTCTTTACTGACCAGGATGTTTTCAAGATGCGTCAATTGGACGTCGGTACCGAGAAGAGCGCTGACCTCGTCGGCCATTTTATCTTTGCAGGCAGACAGAATCTTATCGACCCGTTTTTGATGTTTCTTGATATCCGGGGGTGCTATATTAGCCGAAGGAACTTTCCCTGATCCCCCGGCAGCCACGGTCTCGACGCTTTGTTTTATTTCAGGTGAAGTCTGTTTTTTTGCAGGAGACTCATCTTGATCTGCTGGCGAAGAAGTTTCTTGCGCCGTATTTTCCAGCGGTGCGTCAAGGCGGAGCATCTCCGCCGGAAAAAGCATATGCATGTTACCGAGCGCTTTGCCGGATACCGCCATGGCCATGCTGCTGGTGTAATAGTTTTTGTCCGGTAGAGGCTCATCGGAAGCCGTGTCGACCTTGCCCGGTATCACTTCCCGAAGCTCTTTACGAATAAACCTCAGTTTTTGGCTATACTGTTCTTCAAAAACAGCCGTATACACACCGGATATAATGTTGGCAATTTCTCCGTAGGCATCGCGAGCATCCTCACCGAAATCCTCTTCCTTGATAACATTTTCCAGCTCAGCCGGGGGGAGCATGATGAGTATGCCGCCAAGATGGATGGCATCTTTCATACTGACAGCCAGATAACTTTTCCCCTGCACCTCGCCCGTCACTTCCATATCAGCCAGTACCTGCCGTCCAGCAACATGCTCGGCAAAAAATTCTTCCTTACCAAGAAGCTTATTTTCCGGAGCACCCAGAGTAATGTCCACACCGAGGAGTGCGGATACTTCCGTTTCGACCTTTTTCTGACATTCTACGAGCAGGTTGTTGACCTTTTTCTTGTGTTTTTCCGCATTAAACTTTGGCCCGGCAGCTGCTTTAACCTGTGGTTCCTGGATTTGCTCCTGAACTTGTGCCTGTTCGGCGCTCACCTCTGATTGATGCTGAGGGTCTCCCGCCTCGTTCGAAACATTTTCGTGGCCGGCAGCCTTAGGTTCGGTGGGGGCAACATCCGATTCCCCGGGCTTTTCCTGTTCCTGTTCTTTTTCTTGCAGTCCAAAAATGTCGGCAGGCAAGAGCATGACCATATCGCCCATCTGCCGACCATCAAGAACCATGGAGGCCGCGACCTGATAATACGCCTGATTTTCTACCGGGCTGTCCGCTGCAATATCGACCTTGGCCGGGACCAGGACCTCCTGTTCCTTGCGAACAAAGCGGCAGGATTTGGGAAACATCTCCTCAAAATCCTTCGTGAAGGAACCGGCAATGATATTGGCTATCTCGCCATAAGAGTCTTCAATCTCCTCACTGTATTCCTCGCGACCGATCACTTCATCGAGTTCGCCGGAGGGCAACATAATCAGCGTACCGCCGAGACGAATAGCATCCTTGATACCCAGCAGCAAACAGCCTTTTCCGGTTATTTCACCGGTAATATCCATCAGCGCACAGATCTGTTTCCCCTGCCGATTTTCAAAGGCGGTTTCTTTGCTTACTACTGTATTCTCTCCACTAATCAGCGTGAAGTCCGCGCCGAGCAGGGCACTGACTTCGTCCTGTATTCTCGCTTCAACAGCCTCGATTATCTTGTCTATGCGTTTTTGCTGATTCATAAATGAAGACGAAAAAAAGGTAAGAGATCGTTATGTTCCTGGATTACTTCTTATCGGCTGCAAGGCGCAAAAGATTTACTTGATAAGGGAGATAGTTCGGTTTATGCATTCACAACATACATAAGTTCTACCCAAAAGGTCGAATCGGCCATTTTCAAAGGAACAATTATTCTCTTTGCATCGGCAATACCACTGACATAAAATGATTCCCCGACAATAGATGTCGGAATGGCCAATTCGACGTTGATATCGATTTTCGCATAGGCAACCTTCAAATTTCCAGCGACCATATTGGCAATTTCACCAATGGCATCTTTGACATCATCGTCGAGTTCTTCCACATCCATGCCGAGAAATGCTCCGGTAATTGCTTTTGCCACCGAGGCCGGACAGTGAATGGCCAACAAACCGCGGATCCCCCCGCCAAGTCCAATCATGCTCGTCAGATTGGATTGAATAGCACATTTTTGATTCTCTATAACCGGTTCACTTTGAAGATCGACCATCAGCATGGTGGAAAAGACATCCTGCGCTCCGCTGATAATTTCATTACCTATATTAAACCCATCGGCCATAATGTTGTTCCTTGGCGTATTAAAAAAAGGCAGAATCAAAAGTTTTGACACTGCCTTTTCTTTTTCTTTTTTAACTATTTTTCCAGTTGCAAATCGATAGCAAATTCTCCTGCATCACAGCGAAACGGAATAATAATTCTTTCAGCCTCTTTGGTCGGTTGGAAGTCGTAGTCCTGCCCGGTAATCGTGGAAGGCAGGGAGAGACTTATGTCTCTGCCGTTTGCCGATAGAATCGACTTCACGTTCCCCCCGAGCATATTGGCCAGTTCTCCGACCGCATCTTCGACATCCTCATTGATTTCGTCAACATCCATGCCCAGGAAAGCACTGGTGATAGCCATGGCAACCTTGTTGGGTATATGTATTGCCAGAACCCCTTTATGGGTGCCTGCCAGTCCAATAACACCGGAGATACTCTCATGCAAGGCCACGCTTTTCGATGTCATTTCACCGTTTACTGCGATTTCCATCATCACCATTGTGGAAAATATTTCTTTCGCCGACTCGATGATCTCTTCACTCAGTTCCACACTCAACTCCTTTATATTCCTTCCAATCTAATGTTTCTACCGTAAGTTACAGTAAAGGACCAAGTACCTCATTGACCTTATCCGGCGTAAAAGGCTTTTTAATTGCCCCAACGGCGCCAAGGGACTTTGCCTCACCGATAATATCGTCGCCGGTTTCCGTGGAGATCATCAGCACCGGAATGTCTTTGATGCCGGCACGGTTTGCTTTTTCTCTCAGAAAGGCAATGCCATCCATATTAGGCATATTTATATCACTCAAGACAATATCAACATGCTGACTTTCCAAAACGTCCAGCGCCTCCAGACCATCGGCTGCCTCAAAAATATTATCAAAATCAATACCGGCCTGCCGAAGTGAGCGGCCGATAATTTTTCTCATCGTGCTTGAATCGTCTACTAACAGTACGTTCTTTCCCATGTGTTTCTCCTGTATTGGTATATTGCATAGATCATTCCAAAAAAATGTTCTCATCATAGTATCAAGAAGTCATCGAAAAAATCAAATAACTAATGGAAAAAATAGTATCCCGGTGGTTTTCGACCTCAGTCGCTTTCACATGCGCCCCTTCTGTGTCATTATTTTGTCACTTGGTACTATTATGAAACATCCGTAAAAACCCATATCTTCGGCTGGCTACTTGAAACACATGTTACACAGGGTAAATGGAATACATATTGCAAAAGACTAAGCATGCAACGACTTCTTCCCTACATACTGCTATTTCTTGCCGTTCTGCACAGCGCGGCTGACGCGTCTGAGCTCATCAAGGTGGCAAGAGTTGACAAAAAGGATATTGTCCAATTGTATTTCACCTTTGATACCACCCCTACTTTCAGTAGTATCAGAAGTGAAAGACGTATTGATCTTGAGTTTTTTCAAACCACCAGTGCGCCTTCAGTGTCTCTCGGTACCCCGGATGAGGCTATTGTCAAAATATTGCCACGCCCGACCGAGGACAAATTTATTTTGTCACTTTTCTTTCGTTATCGACCACAGGAGCATAAACTGTCAAGAAGCAGTGACGGCAGACTGGTCTTTGAGGTATTGCTTGGAAATGAATACAGTAAATCCTATCAAGACCTAGCCGATAGACTCAAGGGACTGACGGTTTTTGAAACTCCTTCAATTAATAGCTTAAATCCGTATGTGCAATCGCCTTATGCCAAAGACTGGAGGTCGTTTTTCTCCCAATACGAATCACCGGTTACAATAAACATCCCTGTCAAATTCAGTTATCCACCGTTTCCGATTATCAGCCTGCTCCCTCCGGGAAAAGAAGAGAATCTCCAGCTGCTCACCGCCGAAATGCTTGATTTGGCCGGCCTGCATCTTTGGCATGATCTGGCGGAGAAAGTACTGAAAGCGATACAAAACAGTCTGGATGTCGAGGCCCAAAAACTGCTCGCTCTGACATATGGCGAAGTGTTGAGCAGGAACGGTGACTTTGCCGAAGCATTCAGGCAACTTTATCTGCTCAAAGAGCAGTACAGCGACGAGCTCCTCGCGACCTATGCCGAATATCTATTGATTCATCTCGGTTCTGTCCATGAAGACCCTTATTTAGCGGAAAGCAACTACAAGTTACTGGAATCATCAATCGGCACAACTCTCCCTCTGGCGCCATACTGCCTCCTGTCCCGGATCGAGACAGCCCTGGCCACCGGCAATTATGCACAGCTCAACCGCCTTCTCCTGAGAGAAGATATTGCTCTTCCCGAACAGGTCGCGGAAATAATGCATATTCGACAGGCGGATTACTGGTATGCCATTCAACAGCCGATAAAGGCCAAAGCAGCGTATCAGCTCCAAGCGGGTACACAGGTGCTGCAGACCATGCCCTATTCCCTCGCCGGCTCTTGTCATATTTATTATGATCTGCAGAAATTCGCCGAGGCCGCAACCTGCTACGACACATTGTCGACATTGGTCTCCGAAGAGCCCCTGCTCGGTCTCATCGACTACAGAAAAAATATGTCGAGGCTGAATACCGATGACCAAATTGAACTCATCGACGAGTTTTCCCGCATTGAAAAGGCCTTTCCCGGCACGGAGGCAGGCTACCGGGCAGCATTAAAGAAAAACGACCTGCTGTTTCTACAGAACAAAAGCTGGGGGCTCCAGGCCATAAGCCATTATGCAGCCATAGCCCAGCAGGCAGACTCCCGTGCCATTCGAGAAGAAGCACTTTTCAAACAAGCCCTGGTGCATGCCCTTCTCGATGAAAAGGCCATATCCATTCGTCTGCTCCAGCACTATCTCCGTGAATTTCTCACCGGAGATGTCAGAATATCGGCACAGGCCCTGCTCATCGACCTGTTGCCGGGTGAAATAAAACGTCTGGTTGATGACAAGGAATATATACAGGCACTTGTTTTAGCAAAACAAAACAAGGATCTTTTCCAGAACAAATGGATCGACAATAAATTTCTTGTCGATATCGCCGAGGCATACAGCTATATCGGCATTTTTGATGAAGCCCAGAAACTGTATCTTTACCTCCTTGAAATAATGCCCGTCGACAAAAGAGAAGATCTTTTTTTACCCATGATTCAAGCGACTTTCAACCACGGCAACTATTCTTTAGTCGACGATTACGCGGCCCAGTACACCTATATCTACCCAGACGGCCAATACACCGACGATGTGCTTTTATTTCGCCTGCGGTCTTTAATGGCGGATGAACGACTGACCGATGCCCTGGGAATTCTGCCCGAGCCCCTTCCCGAAAAAAGAGCTCTCTATGAACTGGCGGCAGCACTTTTTTACAGAACGGATAATTACGAGCGATGTCTTGAGGTGGCAAAGAAACTCGCTCGCCTGAAAAATCCTCTGTCGCAGAAGGAACAGTACATGCTGGCCGACAGCCTTTGCAGAAAAGAGTTCTTTGCCGAGGCGGAAGAAGCGTTTACGGCCATTACCATAGAAAGTGACTTTTATCAGCAGAGCCTGTTCCGACTGGCAGAACTTGCCCGTCGGCAAAAAAACGAGAAAAAAGCACTAAGTCTCTTTGCCAAACTTGTCGAAACAGAAAAAAACAGCCTTTGGAAACAATACGCGGAACGAGAATTGCAAATTGCTAAACAAACGGCTCGCCTCCAAGGCATTTAGCCACCCTTTGGGGAAGTAGCAGTATTTGCCATATATTCTCATAACACAATAACGCGGGAGGAAGAATGGATCCATTGAGACCTTTTGACAGTAACATGCAGCTTCTGAGCAAAGTTTTGGATCTGCGCGCGGAAAAAGCCCAGGTGATTTCCTCGAACATTGCCAACGCCGAAACCCCCGGTTACTCGCCGTCGAGATTTGCTTTTGAAGAAGATCTGGCCCATGCCATCGGCAGACCGAAGACTCTTTCACTGGCAACCTCAAACGAGGTACACATCCCTCTTGGTCCGGCGAACTTTAACTCGGTCAGCGGTAAAATACGCACCGTGCAAGACCAGTCGGGTCTCGGCGACGGCAACGGCGTGAGCGTCGATCAGGAAATGCTCGCCCTGTCGGAAAATGAGTTACTGTACGAAACAACAGCTCAACTCCTGAAAAAGAAACTTACCCTACTCAAACATGTCATATCCGGTGGGCAATAATGCCAGTAGATACCGGTAACCGGCATTCATCCTGACGAGGAACTTTATGGATATTTTAAACACCTTTCGCATCAGTGGCTCGGCACTGCAGGCCCAGAGTATGCGGCTGAACACCATCAGTGCCAATCTGGCCAATGTCGAGACCACTTCGACCCCCGAAGGCGGCCCATACAAAAAGAAATCCGTCTATTTTCAGTCCACACCGCTCAGTTTTAAAGAACAGCTTGCAGGAAATATGAAAGAAGGGGTGCAGGGGGTACAGGTATCGAAAATTACCGAAGACCAAACCCCACCAAGAAAAGTTTACGATCCATCGCATCCTGATGCACAGGAAGACGGTTATGTAGAAATGCCCAATATCAGCGTGCTTGAAGAAATGGTGGATATGATGTCCGCCACCCGCTCCTATCAGGCGAATGTGACGAGTATTAAAATGGCCAAAAGAATGGCGATGAAGGCCCTGGAAATAGGGAGATAACAGACAATGACCACCATAGACGGCCCGAACAGTATTACTCTTATGCCTCCCGAGGCTCGAGACACCAGTGCTGTCAGCAAAAGCGCGGCAGGTTTTGGCGACATGCTGACATCGATGATGGGCAAGGTAAATGAGGCCCAGATTACCGGTGATGAGGCGGTGGTAAAACTGCAAAGCGGCGAAGCAAAACACCTCCATGAAGTTATGATTGCCGTCGAGGAAGCAGATGTATCTCTACGGATGCTCGTGCAGATGCGCAACAAGGCACTGACGGCTTATGAAGAAATCATGCGCATGCAGCTCTAACTTATCCCGGTAAACGGAACACGAGCCATCATGAGATATGTGCAGATAAAGAGCTTATACAACGCCATCAAGAATTCATAAAGGATCCGGTGCAATGGAAGTAGAAGAAAAGGGAGTAGTAACCTCAACACAATCCAATCCCCCCGAGGCATTTCTACCGGAGCGAAAAAATGTTATTTCCCTCGTTCAGGAATGGCCGCTGTCGAGAAAAATTGCCACCGTGACGATTCTTCTTGCCTCGATCGTTCTCTTTGCATTTCTTATTATTCAGACGCGAACCGCCGAACAGCAGCTTTTGTATGCCAATCTGCCCATGACTGATGCCTCGTCGGTGACGGCCTGGTTGAAAAGCCAGAAAATTGACTACACCCTGAAAAACGGCGGCAAAGACATCTGGGTGACCG
>CAYPPR010000079.1:0-9622 GCA_964412665.1 uncultured Desulfopila sp. | reverse complement strand
GGGCGTACAGCCCGTGTTTTCTGAGGAACCGGATGAGGTAAATCTTCACGTCCGGATCTGTGGGGGGAGCGCCAGGTAACTGGTGCTTCTACCCGGAAGAACCAAAATAATTGCTCCATTTTTCTAGCATAGGACGGCTGATAGTACTTTCTTAGCAGTGGGGGCAGCGCGATTCGACATATCATGTCGTGTCTCAGTTACTATCAACCACGTCGCCTAACGCTTCTGTCGAAGTGGCCAGTAAATATTTTCTTTGGAAAACTCAAACGGCCAATTCTTCCTGTTAAACAAATAGCCTGAATACCAAATTGAATTACTATTATGAAACTGCACACTTATTCATACTTTTTATATCAGGTATGTCATTGTGGTTTAAAAGATATTTTCATTTAATTCCAAAACTATAGTTGGCAAAAGATAGCGAAGATTTTCTTGGCACAAAAATTGCGTTATGTTAAGGCTAAGCAAAAATGCTTTTAGATCGCTCTAGCCACACTCTAGCCACACTCTAGCCACACTCTAGCCACACTCAAACTTGCCCGGCAATACTGTAACGATATGCTATGGAAGCGTGGTTAGGGTAAAATTGTGAAGAATGCAATGTCATTACAGGAGGTGAAATGTATTCCCAACCCACCACTAAAAGATTGTTTCCAGCGATCTTGAGACAACTTACCCTGATCCTTCTCCTGGCAATGCTACCAGGAGTTTTGCAGGCAGCATCTCCACAAGCGCGCATTGCACTTGAGAAAAATCCGGCATTGGAATACGCACCGGATTCAATACTGATACGTTTCAAGCCTGACTCGCTCCCTGTTCAGAAACAACAAGCCCGCAAACTTGTTGACGGTAAAATGATACGTGGGTTTGGCATTGTAAATGACCTCGAACATTTACAATTGGACCTGGACGTGGTGTTGAAAAAGCCATCAGAACCTTGCAGCAGTTACCATTTGTCGAGAGTGTTGAGCCGGATTATGTTCTACGTGCAAATACAAGCGACCCCTATTCTGCCTATCAATGGGGATTAGAGAACACCGGGCAGACAATAAATAGCGTCAAAGGGACAGTCGACTCCGACATCAATGCCGAATTGGCATGGAGCATTACGACAGGTAGTCCCGAGTTGATTGTGGCCGTCATTGATACAGGGGTGGAGTACAGCCACGAGGACCTTGATGCCAACATCTGGGTCAACTCTGAAGAGATAGTAGATAATGGCATCGATGATGATGGCAATGGATACATCGACGATATTTACGGTTGGGACTTTTTCACAGGTGACAGTGACCCGATGGACGAAGTGGGGCATGGCACCCATGTAGCCGGAACCATCTGCGCCGAAGGTAACAATGGTATTGGCGTCAGCGGTGTTGCATGGCAGTGCAAGATCATGGCATTGCGTTTTCTTGGTCCTGATGGAGGGTTTACCAGCGATGCCATCGCAGCACTTGAGTACGCTGTTTACATGGGTGTTAAGGTCTCCAACAACAGCTGGGGTGGTGACGGCGATTCTTCCCTATACCTTGCCATTGAAAATGCTGGTGCCAGTGGGCACCTATTTATGGCGGCAGCTGGTAATGGTAATGAAAATGGTGATGGCTACGATACTGATTCACTCCCACATTATCCATCCTCATACAATTTGGACAATATTATTTCTGTTGCCGCAACTGATAACCAGGATCAACTGGCCGGATTCTCCAACTATGGATTGAGCAGCGTAGATGTTGGAGCTCCTGGTGTAGATATAGCAAGTACCTATCCGGGAGGCTATGCCTGGATGAGCGGCACCTCAATGGCCACCCCCCATGTCTCCGGATTGGCGGCATTGCTGCTGAGCAACCATCCGGAATGGGGATATGCTGAAGTAAAAGAACGCATTCTCAGCACTGTACGCCCCATCGTTGCACTTGATGGTAAAACTGTGACAGGCGGCATCATTAATGCCTATAATGCACTTCAGGAGCCAGTATACGCCCCCAATGCCCCAAGCAACTTGATCGCAAGTGTTGTTTCGTATAATCAGATAGACTTGGCATGGAATGATAACTCTGACAACGAATCCGGATTCCGGATCGAAAGAAGTCAGGATGGCGGATTAACTTGGTCAGAGATAGCAAGCCTGGGCGCGAATGTTCAAACCCACAACGATGATGCACTTGAAGCTGAAACGATATACAACTACCGGATATATGCCTACGACAGCACCGGGGATTCCGATTACTCCAATACTGCATCAGCAACGACGAACCCTACACCGAGTGGGCAAGAAGTGGTTGCTGGCAGCGAAATATTGGGAGATGGTACAGTGCAAGGGTCCTACGTGGATACATGGGCAGATGATAATGTCAACGAGTCCATCACAGAGCTTAGTTCAGGAGGCCGGCCTTCTAATCGCTACAGCCATTTGCAGCATACTTGGGTATTCGAGGTGCCTGTAGGTAATGCGACCCTGTACCTCAATGGTTGGTCAACTGAATCGGTTGACGGAGACAGCTTTGTATTCAGCTATTCGCTGGATGGAAATACCTTCTCCGAAATGTTCACTGTCATTGGTGGCAATTCCACCAGCTGGCATAATTATGCCTTCCCTCCGAATACATCAGGTACTCTCTATGTGCGAGTGCAGGATACTGATCGTACAGCAGGTAACCTTGACCTGGATATAGTGACAGTGGATCAGATGTACATCCTCTCTGAATCAGAGGCTGGTGATCCGCCTGCGGCACCGTCCGGACTGAGCGGCTCAGCAACCGTCGAGGGGCAGATTGACCTGTCTTGGATCGACAACGCAACGGACGAGTATGGCTTTGAAATGGAACGTTCCCTGAGTGGCAGTGGTAGCTGGGAACTGTTGGCGACATTGGGTGCAGATGCACAGAACTTCAGTGATCAGTCCGTGGCATCCGAAACCGCTTACGATTACCGTGTCCGTGCATACAACGGGGCTGGTTATTCAAATTACTCCGACACAATATCCATCACTTCGCTCCCCTCGCTAACACCTGATTTGACACTGGAGGCAACAGGCTACAAAGTCAGAGGTACACTTAACGTTGATCTGCTCTGGAGTGGCTCGACGGCCAATGTCGATATAATCAGGGACGGTGACTTTATCCAGATGAATGTATTGGGAGATACCTGTACCGATGCAAATGTTGGCCAAGGAGGCGGCAGTTTCACATATCAGGTTTGCGAGACAGGAACATCGGTCTGCTCAAGTCAGGTGGTCGTGACCTTTTAAAAAAATTCTGCTAAGAATATATGTGTGGGCTTCGTGTAGTACGCTGCGAAGCTCACATGTGCATTTTCCCGTCTTTCATAGTGGTCGCTTCAATGTCTGGACTTTTGGATCGATGGCATAAATAGCCTTGTCCCCCATTGCCATATTTTCCAAAATCTCATTGGCTTCGACTTATTCCCCAAATTGGCATATTGAGAATGCGAGTTGACACAATCATAAATAATCATTATGATTAACTGCCAATCACGAGTACACAAGGGAGTAATCACTATGGCTCAAAAAGAAACAAAAGTATTAACCGCGCACGTTCCCCTACCTCTTGCCGAAAAGGTCGATCAACTGGCCGCGCGGCTTGAACGTTCGCGCGGATGGATAATGAAACAGGCACTGTCAGCTTGGATTGATCAAGAGGAAGAACGTGATCGATTAACCCGAGAGGCGCTTGCTGATGTAGACGCAGGCTTTGTCATCGACCATCAGGCAGTACAAGCATGGGCCAATAGCCTTAGCACTGACGATCCGTTGCCTGTGCCGCGATAATGGAACTGAAGTGGACCAGTAAGGCACTCTCAGATTTGGCACGACTATATGAGTTTTTGGCATCAGTAAATCAGCCTGCTGCTGCGCGTGCGGTGCAGTCGGTGACCAAAGCGCCAAATGCTTTGTTAATTAATCCACGCATTGGTGAACAACTGTTTGAATTCCAACCGCGCGAGGTACGGAGAATTCTTGTAGGAAATTATGAAATGCGATATGAAATTCAGGAATCCACTATCTATGTGCTGCGGTTGTGGCATACACGTGAACACAGGTAGCTTAAGCTATTGATAGTCGATCCCTGGTTTGTTCCAC
This sequence comes from uncultured Desulfopila sp., assembly GCA_964412665.1. Lineage (GTDB taxonomy): Bacteria > Desulfobacterota > Desulfobulbia > Desulfobulbales > Desulfocapsaceae > Desulforhopalus_A. The sequence continues at coordinate 5,523 of CAYPPR010000079.1, read as the reverse complement.
TCTACTTCCCTCTGTCAGCATGGATTCTTGCGGTCACCAATTAGAGCGAAGACGGGATAAATTCCGCCGCTCACCTTATCGGTCAAAAATGTTTAATCCATCGCATTATCCCCTCGATGAGGTACGCCAATGACCGCGAAAAAGAAAAATACTCCAAGCACCTGAATTGACCCAGACGACAACCCGGAGCTGACTGACGAGGACTTTGCCCGTGGTGTATGGGCGATCGGTGAAAAAGTTGCTTCTTGTGAAGAAACACAGAAAGCGATCAAGAAGGCCACGCGCGGCCGACCGCCAGGAACAGGGTAGAAGAAATCGACTATCGTCAGGTTTGACAACGACATTCTCGATGCCTTTAAATCCACTGGCAAGGGTTGGCAGAGTCGCATGAATGCCGCCCTCCGCGACTGGTTGAAGGAACATAGACCGTGATGCAACCTACAGATTTCTCGACGTATCACATTCCGTCCACCAATAATTCCCGGTGACGCTCGAACTCGACTACTGACTTTTAACTCACCCAGTAAGCGTTTCCTGTATGCATGATGTTGTTGCACATTACCCAATCAACCTCAACCAGAGGAGGTGCACCATGAAAGTTTCTCAAGCAGTCGAATTCCATCTGCAGTATCACCAGGCCAACTCAAAAAAAAATACCCGTCAAAACCTGTGAGTTTGTCCTCTCCCGTTCCATCATCCAGTTTGGTAAACGTGAAATAGCCAGTATCTCTCCAGAAGAGGTACTGGCTTTTCTGCTTTCCCTGACCAAAGACAATAAACAGGCGACCAAAAGGAACCGTTACTCAGTACTCGCATCTTTCTACAGTTTCGTTATTAACACAGGATTGCCAGATCTTAACAATCCCAGCAATAGAACAGTTACAAAATCTCTTGCAAGCTGAGACCTTCTTGCAATTGTATCTTATTCTTCGTCATAACAATCCTTCCTTGTTTGGCTTGGGAGTATATTACCAGGACAGGGGTAAAATAGATTGAGTACCCTCGAAAAAAAATTGGCTAAGTACTGGCCGCAGACGGCCGAGGGGCGTGTGCTGTGCATCTTTCTGGCGCTCTACTCCTTCGGCGTTTTCGGTTACGTGACCGCAGCGCTCGCCACATTCTTCGTTGGCCGCGACGCAGAGCATGATGAGGCCGAGTTGGCGGGGACCAAGCAATTGAAGGAGCTCCGGGACGAAATGACCGCTCTGCGCAAAGAAGTCCGCATTCTGTTGAGGCGGCTACCGGGGGACTAAGGCGTATTCCGGGGGCAAAAACGCGCACGGGGCAAATCTTTATCTTTGACTGCACATATAAGGATCTGTTAGCTGTGATAAATGAAGAGCAGGGACATCCATGAATTTCAACAGTAAACTGAACCGGACAAAAATGTTATTTACTCGTTATATTTCGAGTGGTTATCTCAAGCAAGGGTGGTTTTCGTGCTTTGGAGATGTTTCCTGACTCTCTCAGAGATGCCCTGTATATATACATAATAAGCCTGTTATTTTTTAATACTAACAGGATGCTTGTGATTACAATTCATATTGAAGTATCATTATCTATGAACATTTCAGCTCGTAATCTCTCTTTCATCGCTAACCTTATGAATAATCAACAAAATACCCTAGGATTCAAGTCTATTCAAAATCGGATTTTGTTTTTCTCAATACTGGTCACTTTGATCCCGTCGATAGGGATGGGTTGGTTCTGGTATGACCTGACCCACAAGGCCACAACCGAGAAAGTTGAAAAGAACTTGGTCAATTCTGCCGATATCGCCAAACGTGAAATCAACCTCTGGTTCAAGGAACGAAACTACGATCTGCACGTTTTTGCCGATTCGTTTGTTGTTCTCGACAATTTGAGCCAATATCGTACATTAAGCCGAAGCAAAGTACCGAAAGAGGAAACAAAGACATCTTCGAATCTGCAAAAAATCAAAACTTATCTAACACTTATAAGGAATCAATTCACGGATTACCGACGATTGTTGGTGCTCGATTGCCAAGGGCAGATTATTGCCGCCTCTGATACTTCAGATCAACATCGCCCGGTTACCTTGCCTGACAACTGGAAGAGCCAGATTGCCAGGTCGCGTTTTTTTACAGGAGACGCGTATTTTATCAAAGAGGATCCCTCTCCCATGATCATTATCGGGGTTCCTCTTTTTTTGGGGCAGGATTCGACTCAGCTTGGATTTTTTATCATGGAGGTGCGGCTACAGGGGCTTCTGCCGCTGCTCAAAGCCTCTCTACCCATAACAGATAAGGGGATGAACGCCGAAACGATCATTCTGCTTAAAAAGGACGGTCGCTATATTTTGTCCACGGCCGCGCCGGAGAATCACAAAGAAACGACCAGTGCCTCAGTTCGGGTTATGGACCTGTTCAAAAATCCACACCACCTTCATGACTTCGTTGATGACCGGAACGTGCGCGTTGTTGGTCTGGCGATCTCTTTTGACGATCTCCCATGGAGACTCCTCATTACCGAAAACTATGATGATGTCTTTGCCGGCCTGACCCAAGCGCGTAACCAAATCATATTGATTACCTTTTTCCTCACCATAATCATCGGTGGTACGGCTACCATCATCGCCAGTCAGGTCATCGTCCCACTCAAGTCCTTGACCAATGGTGTGTTGCTGGTGGCCGGTGGAGATCTGGATGTCTCTGTCGATATTCACAGAAATGATGAACTAGGCATTGTCACCAGGATGTTTAATGAAATGGTGTGTCGATTGAAAAAGAATCAGGCAATACTTGTGCAGTTAGCCACGACCGATTCGCTCACCGGACTGGCCAATCGGAAGAAGATCATGGCGGATCTGGCGATCAATTTTGAACACTACCGAAGATATTCATCAGAGTTTTCAATCATGATGATGGATATTGATTATTTCAAAACGGTCAACGACAGCCATGGTCATCTGGTAGGTGATGCCGTTCTGGTTCAACTCGCCTGCATTCTCAAGGAGACTTTGCGCGTCGTGGACAGTGCCGGGCGCTATGGGGGAGAGGAATTCCTTGTCATTCTGGGAAAGACAGGGATTGACGAAGGACTGCAAACTGCTGAGCGAATCCGACAGGCGGTGGATCAGCATGTTTTTACCTGTGAGGATGTTTCTCTGCATATCACCATCAGTATCGGGTTGACGGGAGTCGTTGCGGCAGACAAGGCTGGTGTCAGCCTGATCGGTAGGGCCGACAAGGCGTTGTATGAGGCAAAAGCCGCCGGTCGAAACCGAACTTTCCTGGCCTCGGACAACTCATCGAGTTCTTCTCATGCCAGCCAGGATGGCCCCGAATGATTCCCGGTTATTTGACAGGCTTGGGAAATGAGGGAGTTGTTTTAGGAACAGCCAGTAGGGAATAATGGATCCAGCCCTCCTGCGCGATATTGCTGGTTACTTTTATCCAGTCTCCTTGATACCCAACGGCGGTAACATGTGTTCCCGGGGCCAGTGTCACTAAGATTTTTCCTCGTAGGGTGGGACTTTTCCGAATATTGCTTCGTTTAGCTAAATGCAGACGCAGGGGGCGGATGAATTTTGCATAGGTACTTTCTTCCATCCTCCTGTTAATAGCAGTTTTAATCCGTATAGTCTGTGTCAATTCCACAGCCTGAGATGCCAGAGAAACGGCCGTGTCGTAATTGCCTTGCTCCAACTCAACCTTGCTCTCCGCTATCAAAGGATCGACCTGCACAAAGATGAATAGCTCACCGTCAGAGGCAAGTTCCTTTGCTGCATTGATATCCGTCTCAACCTCAGCAAGATAAGTTACCACCTCAACCTTGTTGTGTAGTGTGGGTAATATCATTGCCTTGGTATGTGCTATCTCCTTGGTAAGATGCTCCTGCGTGAATTTGATCCTGTCGATTTCCTTCTGTTTCTCCACTAAATTAATCGCCAAGCTGGCGGTTACTACATTCATTTCGACTAGTTCGGCCGCCAATTCGTTGTTTTTCTCTTGTAATATATTGTTTTGATGAAGCACTTCCGTTTCTTTCATTGATGAACAACCAAAGAGCAGGGTGGACACGACCAACAGTAAGAATACTGCCAAGGAGTCGGATGATAGTCGTTTGTTAAGCAGCATGGAGATCATATGCAAGTTATTCAGAGGATTGAGTGAAAAGTCCACTATGTAAATATATCTCTTGAGAAGACACAATCGTGGGTGGCTTGATGATGTCGTTAAGAAAAGAATATCAGAGGATAGATCGGAATGACAGAAAATTACGCTTTTTAAGCGTTTCCATACTCCTGGTTAACTTTGATTCCCCCAGAGATATTTCAAAGGTTATTTGTCGATGAGTGAACGACACGCCGACACCGGAAGCAATGCGAAGCCGTGTATCACTGCGGAATTGGACAAATTCTGGCCTCAGCATATAAGTTAGAGTTTACACTGCAAGATCACGGTAAGTGCAAGCAGAGCTCTCCTCTGTTTAGACCACCAAAATCCAAGATGTTTCATAGAGTAATCCAAATTGAGCATTCCTGGTTGAGAGACTGCATGAATTAAAAATGATAAGATTTGGAAATAAGCGTCAGGTATTTTTATTGCTATTCCAGCAGGTTCCTTCGCCGTTTCACGAAGGAATGAGTTAGATGTATCTATTATTCCGATAAGTTATGGATGGACGGATGGCGTTTTCAGCGGCATTATTATTCGGAGAAAACCGCCCATTGGTATAAAACCCGAGGTGTTTGTCCCACTGTTCAGCAGCATTAAGATATCGTTTGGTAAGCCTCGGTCTGTGAACATACCTCACGGTTGACCATCTTCCTGATATGGGTATCCGTTCAACCGGCTATCAACTCTGGTTGTTATGCTATCACAACCTACAGGCTATTGCCGTTTTTCTCAAATCCACAGGAGGTGCACCATGAAAGTTTCACAGATAGTCGATTTCCATCTGCAGTATCACCAGGCCAACTATCAAAAAAATACCCGTCAAAACCTGTGTGTTCGTTTTCTCCGATTTTTCAGTCCAGTTTGGTAAACTGTCATTTAGCCAGTATATATTAGGAAGGAGACGGTTGATTCCTTCTGACACATAGGGATATGTATTCCCTACTATCGACAAATATGTTAACGCCGATTGATTTTCATTTTAAAATGGGGGGCAGGTAGGTTCTCGGCCTGATACTTCGCACTAAAATTCAGATAGAAACGCAGCCACTTTTTGTTCTATAATAAATTTCGCTCCCAAAATGAAATGATTCGATCCTCTACAGTCATGGTTTCCAAACCTGGTTCAGCTATGCTTAAGTTTAGGAATATAATGACAGACCATCCAAATTTACTGTTGTAACTTTAAGTAGAGTCGGCTATAAGGTGGCCAGAAGGCGGCTGGCCTTTTTGCGGTAACCGAAGGGTATTTTAGAAGTGATGTGTTTGATCTAGTTTTAATGCGTTTTTTTCAACCCTGTTGGAACATTTTTGAAGTAGAACATGTAGACTAGTATATCGTTTCATAAAAATATTGACATATAATTCTTGAGCTGTCATACAT
>CAYPPR010000078.1:0-9746 GCA_964412665.1 uncultured Desulfopila sp. | reverse complement strand
GTCGCTCAGCCATTGAGACAGCTCCTTGCTGATTTTTTCCAACTGATCCGGCACATCTTGGCCGGATAAAAACTGTGCCATAGTAGCATAATTCTGATGTGATGAACACTTCTGTAAATCATCACGGAGCAGTTTTTGTAAAAAAAATATAATATCAAGCCGTTAAGTTGTGAAATAACTATCCGGCCTTCTCCTTCATGCTCCTTCTGACCGAGTTGATTGCTTCATCCCGGCAACGGGAGTTTCTCTTCCAGCATACATTTACCAGTAATAGAGAGCCAAGCCGCCAAGATCATGTTCAATTTCCAGCAGTCTGTTGTATTTGGCGATCCGTTCGCTCCGCGAGGCCGAGCCGGTTTTCAATTGGCCGCCGTCCATGGCCACGGCAAAATCGGCCAGGAAGGTGTCTTCCGTTTCGCCCGAGCGATGGGAGATAAAATAATGCCAGCCTGCATCACGACACATCCTTACTGCATCGATACTTTCAGAGACCGTACCTATCTGGTTGAGTTTGATGAGGACCGAATTGGCCGTTTTTTCTTCGATGCCCCGGGCAATGTAGCGAGTGTTGGTGACAAAGATGTCATCACCGACAATATCTATTTTGTTGCCGACCCGTTCGGTGAATTTTTTAAAGCCCGCCCAGTCGTTTTCCGCCAGGGGGTCTTCCCAGGAAACGATGGGGTATTTCTCAACCCATCTGGCTCCCATTTCGATAAGATCGGCTGATTGCATTTTTCCGGCGCCAGATTTACTCAGGTCGTAAGAGTTGGTCAGATCGGTGGAGAAAGAGCTGGCGGCGCTGTCGAGGGAAATGGAAATGTCTTTGCCGGGTGTATATCCCGCTTTTTCGATAGCTTCCATGATAATGTCCATAGCTGCGTCATTGCTGGGAAGATTTGGCGCAAAACCGCCCTCATCGCCGACACTGGTGGCTAGATCACGGCTTTTCAGTAATTTTTTCAGAACATGGAAGGTCTCCGCTATATATCGAAGTCCTTCACTAAACGACGGCGCGCCCACGGGCACTGCCATAAACTCTTGAATATCGACACTGTTGTCAGCGTGGGCGCCACCGTTGATGATGTTCATTGCCGGTACCGGAATTCTTCTGGCACCGGTTCCGCCAAGATACCGATAGAGGGGGAGGCCGACTGATTGTGCAGCCGCGCGGGCCACCGCCATGGAGACGCCGAGAATAGCATTCGCACCAAGATTTGATTTGTTCTCGGTACCGTCAAGTTCGAGCATGCTGAAATCTACCGCCAGCTGTTCTGTTGCCGACATGCCGATGATGGCCGGACTGATTATGGTATTAACGTTATCGACCGCTTTTAAGACACCTTTGCCAAGATAGCGGGCCTTGTCACCGTCACGCAGTTCAATTGCCTCGTTTTCGCCGGTACTGGCTCCTGACGGGACGGAGGCCGAAGCCGTGGTGCCGTCACTCAGTTCAACAAAAACCCGCACTGTCGGGTTGCCCCGGGAATCGAGGATCTCCATACCTCGCACAGCTGTTATCGTATCTTTCATGCGTTGCCCCCTGTTTTGAATAGATTGTTATATGAGAATTAATGGTAGTAAATCTGCCCTCTGTCCTGTTTCCGGCAAGTCACCGTCTTTGCCATAGAAAGGTGGTTGTGTCGTGAACTGAAACAATAAACACTCGATGAAGCAGGTCAAATGGATGTTGCCGGACAATTTTTCCAGATCGATTTTCCTTAAAATAAAGTGTTGAATACGCCATTTTCCCGCAGAATGTTCAGACCTATCAGCCAGAGCACCAGCCCGCCGGCTATCTCCGCCCAGGTGGAAAGCCAAGTGAGACCGGCTATTCTTTTGCCTAAGTGCAGTCCAGCGATGGTAAAAAGACCGGCAACTATGCCGATTATCAAAGCCGGATAGACGATTGATACCTGCAGCAGCGACATTGACAGGCCGACCGCCAGGGCGTCAATACTCGTGGCTACCGAAAGCATGACCATGGTCATGCCTCTGGTTGAGTCTTTTCGGCACATGGTATTGTCTTCAACCCTGTCGAGCTGGATGGCTTCTTTCAGCATATTTGAGCCGACCAGAGCGAGCAAAATGAATGCTACCCAGTGGGCATAGACGGCAACATAATCCTGCACGGAAGCGCCGATACCCCAGCCGATGATTGGCATAACGGCCTGAAAGAGGCCGAAATGCCAGGAAAGCCGAAATGTCTGGCGAAAGCTGACCTGCTTGAGGCAGACCCCGGTGGCGATGGCCACGGCAAAGGCATCCATTGCCAGGGCCACGGCGATTCCAAGTATGGTGAGTATATGCATGGGAGAAGTTAATATGGGGAGCTTTTGGCCGCAAGCAGTTCCTGGTCGTAGCTGGTACATTCCTGGCGGTTGTTAATCGCCTGTATGAACGCCTTGTTCAAGTTCCAGGAGCAGTTTCTTTATATTCAGGCCACCGCCAAAACCGGTAAGGGAACCATCCTTGCCGATGACTCGGTGGCAGGGAACGATGATGGGAAGAGGGTTTTTATTGTTGGCCATACCCACTGCCCGACATGCCTTGGCATTACCAACCCGTAGAGCAATATCCTGATAGCTGGCGGTCTGGCCAAAGGGGATTCGGCGTAGTTCCTGCCACACTTTTTCCTGAAAAGGTGTGCCCTTGGGGGCGATTTTCAGGTCAAATTGCTGTCGGTCGCCGGCAAAATATTCGGCAAGCTGCCGGAGGGCTGTTTGAAAACATGTCTTATCATATTGCCGGCCTTCGTCTCTGTCTTTTTGTTTCGCCTCGTTGGGGAAATACAGCGCCTCGAGAACGCCGTCGGCGCCGAGAAGCAGAAGTCTGCCGATGGGACTATCGTAGTAACAGTATTGCTGCATGATGGATTTTTTTTTGTCGTCATTCCGGTTACAGCCCAAAATGACGACATTCAAATAAAGAAATTCAATTAGGCGGCAAGGGATGCAAGCGCCGCTTCGTAGTCTGGTTCTTGGGTGATTTCCGGTACCTGTTCGGTGTATTTTACCTGTCCCTGCGGGTCGATTATCACCACGGCCCTGGCGAGAAGGCCGGCAAGGGGACCGGTGGTGATGGTCTGGCCGTAATTTTTACCGAAGTCGGTGGCCCTGAAAACCGACAGGGGTATGACGTTTTTTAATCCCTCTGCTTCACAGAAGCGGTTATGGGCAAAGGGCAGATCCGCGGAAATACACAAGACAACAGCGTCAGCAAGATTTCCTGCCTCACTGTTGAACCTACGTTCAGATGCGGCGCAAACACCGGTGTCTATCGATGGAAAGATATTCAGTACCACCGTTTTGCCTTTATAATCTTTGAGACTCACCTCGGAAAGATCAGTTTTAACCAAGGTGAATTCGGGCGCCGCTGATCCAATTGCCGGGAGTGAACCTATCGTTTCAATAGCATTGCCTTTAAGAGTAATTTGGGCCATTCTTATCTCCTTGTATGTGGTGTATGGTTTTTTACTTAGCCATCTTGTAATCCAACTTTTTACGAGTTTATCAAATTGTGAATCATTGATAGAAGTTCTTACTCTTTATGTACTTGTCAACCATTCTTATGGAAAATATTGAAATCATAAGCCGATCGTGGTTAAACAGGAAAGATATTTTTCGGGTCATATGCACAGAAATATGGAATCCAGCCCAAGCTGGATGTACAAGGTTACCAGAGTGAGCTTATGTCTTTCGTACCGGTTGTAGGAAAATCGATCAAAAAACAACTTGAAGACCGGGAGGAAAAAATCCTCTCGCCATTTGCCGCACTGAATAAACATTCCTCCGGCCGACACGTGGATGAGGAAGAAGAGATGTCTGATATCAGGCTCCCTTTTCAACGCGACCGAGACCGAATTACCCATTCGAAAACCTTTCGGCGACTCAAACATAAAACCCAGGTTTTTCTTGCTCCCACTGGAGACCATTACAGAACCAGACTGACCCATGTCCTCGAGGTTTCCCAGATAGCCAGGACCATCGCTTCGGCCCTTTGCCTGAATGAACCACTGACGGAAGCCATTGCTCTTGGGCACGATCTCGGCCACACGCCGTTTGGTCATGCCGGGGAAGTCACACTCAATGAATTGCACCCAAGTGGTTTTCGCCATTATGTGCACAGCCTGCGAGTTGTCGATTTTCTGGAAAATGACGGCAAGGGCCTTAACCTCACCTTTGAAGTACGAAATGGTATTATCCGCCACTCCAAAGGGCGCGCCGATATCTTGCCGAAGGATAAATCGGAAAGCGCCGTCACTCTTGAAGGACAGGTCGTCCGGCTTGCCGATATAATCGCCTATGTCAACCACGACCTCGATGATGCCCTGCGGGCCGGGATTTTAATTGAAGGTGACCTGCCGGCAAAGATTCGCCTCGTTGTTGGCGAACGACATTCGAAACGTATTGGTGCGATGGTTCGTGATTTGATTGTCGAAACCTTGACCGCTGACGACGGTGACCTGCATATCGGCGATGGGATGCTCGAAGCAATCACCAATATGCGCACATTTCTCTATGAAAATGTCTATACCTATTACAAGGTGCATAATGAGTTTATTAAGGCGCAGCGCATAATTTCCGATCTTTATAACTATTTCATGGAAAGTGGCATTGTCCGTCTCAGGAACAATAAATGGGAATGCATTATTGACGAAGAGATTTGGGGAAATGAGAAAAAGGCCCATCGTCAGGTCTGTGACTATGTTGCCGGTATGACCGACCGGTATGCCCTGTCCATTTATAAGCACATCTTTTTGCCGGAACCGTGGAGCGCCAAATAACGGAGCTATTTTATCCACGCTCGTTTTCTATGCGCCTGAACGGATGCACTCGCACCGTGGCAACCTTTTTGGCCGGACTTTGGGAAAACTGTTGAATTCTGGTGCCTTCGTAGGTACTCTCGAAAATCGTGCGCCGTGTGGAGTATAAGAAAAATTAATATAAAAAAATTATGAATTATGAATAAGAAAGAAGAACTCTTGAGCAAGGGCTATGAATTTGCCGCAGTGGAAGAAAAATGGCTGAAGAGCTGGCAGGAATCGGCATGTTTTGCTGCCGGAATGGAAGCCGGCAAACCGGCCTTTTCAATAGTTATTCCGCCGCCGAATGTCACCGGAGTACTGCACGTCGGCCATGCGCTGAACAATACCCTGCAGGATATTCTGACGCGATATCACCGTATGTGCGGCGACAATACCCTGTGGGTTCCGGGCACCGATCACGCCGGCATCGCCACCCAGAACGTTGTTGAACGTCAGTTGGCAAGCGAAGGTAAAAGCCGTGATGATCTCGGCCGCGAGGCCTTTGTGGAAAAGGTCTGGGAGTGGCGCAAGGAAAAGGGTGGGACGATCATCCATCAGTTGAAAAAACTTGGTGCTTCCTGCGACTGGGACCGCGAGCGTTTTACCATGGATGAGGGTCTGTCCCAGGCGGTTCGGGAGGTCTTTGTCCGACTGTTTAAGGAAGGGCTCATCTACAAAGGCGATTACATAGTCAACTGGTGTCCCCGCTGCCAGACCGCTCTGGCCGACGACGAGGTGGAGCACGAGGACAAGAAAGGGAAACTGTACCATATTCGCTATCCCTACGCCGACGGTTCCGGTTATGTTGTCGTCGCCACCACCAGACCGGAAACGATGCTCGGTGATACTGGAGTGGCGGTGCATCCCGAGGATCAGCGCTACAGCCATCTCGCCGAAATCGGCATCAGGCTGCCTTTGACGGACAGGGTTATCCCGGTGGTTTTTGATGAGCATGTCGACCGGGAATTCGGTACCGGCGCGCTGAAAGTGACCCCCTCCCATGATCGTGACGACTATGAAATTGGTCTGCGGCATTCCCTTGATCGACTGAAGGTCATCGATGGCAAGGGGGTCATGAATGCGGCCGCCGGCGAGTACTGTGGGCTTGACCGTTTCGCCTGCCGCAAGAAAGTGGTCGAGGATTTGGAACGTCTCGGCTTTCTAGAAAAAGTTGATGATTATGAGCACGCCGTCGGGCAATGCTACCGCTGTAAAACGGTCAGCGAGCCGACAACCTCGGTACAGTGGTTTGTCTCGGTGAAACCTCTGGCCGACAAGGCGGTAGCCGCCGTCCGGGAAGGGCGGATAAATATCTATCCGAAAACCTGGTATAACACCTTCTATAACTGGATGGACAATATTCGCGATTGGTGTATCTCCCGGCAGATCTGGTGGGGGCATCGTATTCCCGCCTGGACCTGTGACGCCTGTGGGGAATTGATTGTCGAGACCGAAGACCCAACGTCCTGCCCAAAATGCGCCTCTGGCAGCCTTATTCGGGAGACTGATGTTCTGGACACCTGGTTTTCCTCGGCGCTCTGGCCTTTTTCGACCTTGGGTTGGCCGGAAAAAACAAAGGAGCTGGCAACTTTCTATCCAACCTCGGTGTTGATCACCAGTTTTGATATCCTCTTTTTCTGGGTGGCCAGAATGATGATGATGGGGCTGCATTTTATGGACGAAGTACCGTTCAAGGATGTCTATCTGCACGCTCTGGTCCGGGATAAACACGGCAAGAAAATGTCGAAGTCGACCGGTAATGTCATCGATCCGCTGGTCGTCATGCGAGAATACGGCACCGACGCCATGCGTTTCACCCTGACGGCTTTTGCCGCCCAGGGCAGGGAGATCAAGCTCGATGAAGAGCGGATCGAGGGGTATCGTCACTTTATCAATAAAATATGGAACGCCGCCCGTTTTGCCCTGATGCATGTCAGCGACTGTGATGAATCGATAAAGGATGTTGTCGCCCGGCCGGCGGAATTACCGCTGGTCCATCAGTGGATTCTCAGCAGAACCGCCGCGGCCATTGACGAGGTACGATCAGGGCTTGATGAGTATCGTTTTAACGATGTCGCCTCGTCCAACTATCAGTTTATCTGGCATGAATTCTGTGACTGGTATCTTGAGTGGATTAAAGCCGATCTGTTCGGTGTCGACCCGGTGGCCAAACACCAGGCGCAGGGGGTTCTACTGGTCGTCCTGGAGACGATCGTCAAGCTCATCCATCCGGTGACCCCCTTTGTCTCCGAGGAAATATGGTCTGTACTTCCCGGTGATCGTCCGCTGCTTGCCATAAGCCCTTTTCCGAAGAGACAGGAGAATTGGCTGAATGTCAAAGCGGTAGCACAGATGGAGATGCTGATGGGGGTGATCACCGGCATTAGAAATATTCGTTCCGAGGCTGAAGTGCATCCTTCGACGAAAATTGAGGCGCTCGTCATCTGTGGCGATACGCAGAAAGTAAAATGTCTCACGGCTTTTACCGCGGCCATTGCTGATATGACCAGGTTGAGCACGCTTTCCATTAAGCAGGAGGCGGTCAAGCCGACGGATGCCGCGACCTATATTTATAGCGATATTGAGATTTTTGTCCCGCTCAAGGGCTTAGTCGATGTTGCAAGTGAGCTGGCCAAGCTGATGCGCGAGCGTAAAAAGATCGAGGTCAAACTGGCTCAGGTGAATGGCAAGCTGTCGAACAATAAATTTCTTGCCAATGCCCCTGATGAGGTTGTTGCCAAGGAGCAGGAGAAAAAGGCCGGTTTTGATGCCAAGATGGCCAAAATAGTCGAAGCCGAAGAGCGACTGAAAAAGATAGCATGACAAGAGCTGATAACAAGGTGGACGGCAAGAGGAGAGACAATGGATAAAAATCTTCTAAAGAGTATGATTCGTCAGTTTCTCCGGGAAGACGTGGGGCGGGGTGACCTGACCAGTGAATCGATTTTCTCCGATCACGAGATTGGCAGTGCCAGGCTGGTAGCGCGGGATTCGTTCATTGTTGCAGGGGTGGAGAGTGTTGCTGCCGAGGTATTCAAGGTGCAAAATCCGGATGTCATTACAATTGATCCGGTGCCTGATGGAACCTGGGCCAGGCCGAAAATGAGCCTGCTTACGGTCAGCGGTCCGGTCATCGATCTATTGAAAGCGGAACGGGTGGCTCTTAATCTGCTGCAGCGACTTTCCGGAATAGCCACGCTTACCGCACAGTTTGTAGAGAAAGTGAAGGTGTGTTCCGTTCGTATCACCGATACTCGAAAAACTTCCCCGGGTCTGCGGGTTCTTGAGAAATATGCCGTGCGTGTCGGTGGCGGGTCGAACCATCGGTTCAATCTCGCTGATGGTGTTTTGATCAAAGACAATCATATTGCCGCCTGTGGTTCCATCCGTGAGGCGGTTGATAAGGTACGGCAGAGAATTCCCCATACTATCCGGGTGGAGGTGGAAACGGACAGTATGGAACAGGTGGAGGAATGTCTGGCATGCGGCGTCGATATCATAATGCTTGACAATATGACGCCGGAAATGATGTCAACAGCGGTTCGACTGATAAACGGCCGTGCTCTGGTTGAGGCGTCCGGTGGCGTGACGCTGCAGACGGTGGAGTCGATTGCCATGAGCGGCGTGGATATCATTTCCATCGGTGCCTTAACTCATTCCGCTCCATCCTGCGATATCGGCATGGATTGGTCGTTGTAACGCATCCGGGATGTTGCAGTTGCAGCATCCCCCAATGGAGTATAGCAAACAATCCTGGCTTGTTTTCCGTTTACCGGGGGACTTAACGTATATTTCTTGATTATTGTCATGGAAATATGCGATACTCGATTCATACGTTATGTTATCACATTGACTTTAGCACAATCGTCCCCGATAAACGGGAAATATGTCGGTATGAGTCGGTCTTGGAAATTCTTTTTTAAAACTAAGAAAATCATTTCCGAGACCCTCTGCGACAGTTTATACCAAGATATACCAAGAGGTACCAGCTCATGCGTTGCCCCAAATGTGGATACATCTCTTTTGATCATCTGGAAAAATGTCTGAAATGTAACAAGGATATCAAGGCGACTGCCAGTAGTCTTTTTGGTTCCACCTATAATATTCAGGCACCGACTTTTCTCAAACTGCCTCCACAGCAGCAAGAAGAATCTTTAGAAGAGAACGACCTTTTTCAAGAACATTCTGTCGATGAGGTTGATGAGTATGTTGATGAGGAGCTTGAAATTCTCGTTGAAGATGAGGACGCCGATCTTGAGGGTGAAATTCGTTTTGCACAAGACGGCGAGACCGGTTTAGGGCTGGCCGCGAAGGATGAGGCAAAGGACGACGGAGAGATTGAAATCGATTTTAGTCAGTTTGAAGATGCTGAAGAATCCGAGATAAACCTTCTCGATGAGGATATGGTGGAAGAGGAATTGGTGGGACCAATTGCTACTAAGGCTGCACCAGTAATGGAGATACCAGCTGAACTGTCGGATATGTCCGATCTTGCTCCTCCTGGTAAAGCGGCAGAAACGGCCAGGCGACCCGCGGGAAAAAGTGCAAACGCCGATTTGTCGGATTTGGAACTGGAAGATCTCTATATTGACCTCGGCCTGGATGGGGTGGATGAGGAGCAGAAAAACAAAAGGGCCACGGCAGAAGAGACCATACCGGCACTCGATGAGATCGATTTCTCCGACAGCCTGGGAGATAGCGGTTCGGGCACCTCAAGAAAATCGGGAAACATGGACATGGATGAGGACCTGGACTTCGATCTGGATCTCGGCGGGCTGTCCATTCATAAAGATGTTTAAGGCTACAGAACGAAAAAATGATTGAAAACCTGTTGACACTGCAGGAGAAGTCGGGTAAATAACCCTCTCCATATGAGGTGCCGGGATAGCTCAGTCGGTAGAGCAACGGACTGAAAATCCGTGTGTCCCTGGTTCGATTC
>CAYPPR010000077.1:0-10805 GCA_964412665.1 uncultured Desulfopila sp. | reverse complement strand
TACTCTGGGTCCCGATCAACAATTCGGCTATGATCTCGCCGAGCGTTTTGATCTCTTTTGTACTCTCTTTCAGGTGAATAAAAAAGCGCGAGCGTATGCCCTTGTTCTGTTGCAGGGGATAACTGACAATCTTGCCGAGATCGATCGGTTGATCATTGATATGGCAAGTAATTGGCGTCTGGTCCGTATCGCCGCAACCGATAGAAATCTGCTGCGCATAGCCATTTTTGAAATACAGTATATGGCCGATGTCCCCCCACAGGTCGCCATTAACGAAGCGGTGGAAATAGCCAAGCGTTTTGCCGGCGAGGATTCACCTAAATTTATCAATGGAGTACTGGACGCAGTGCGGGCCTTCCTTGTTGACAAGTAATTCATTGCCATTTGCCCTTTCCTTGCAATTTAGATGAATTCCGAGTACATATTTTGCCCGGAATAGTCACAAAATATGCTCCTCTAGGAATGGCTCAGGCACATGGCTCAAAAAAACGACATACCCAAGCCGGGGCTCAGGCAGGAAGCCCTGGCCGTCCTCGGAATATTTTTCTCCCTTTTTCTCTATCTCAGTCTTTTTTCCCACGTACTTAAAAGTCAAGGAAACTGGTGCGGCCGGATAGGTACGTTTATCGCCGAGGTCCTTTTTGGGTTCATCGGCTGGGGCGCTTATCTGCTCCCCGCCCTTTTATTGTTGTCGTCCTTTCTCTTTTTCAGTCCACGGATGAACTTTACCCGTTTGCCCCAGGTGATTGCCGGGCTGACCGGTGCGGTCATTTCGTTTTGCGGCTTGCTTTCCTCGTTGACGATCAAAGATCCCAAATATCTTGAGGCGGGCGGGTTTTTGGGAAAGACAGGTTTCACCTTGCTGGATGCGGTTGTCGGCCATGGGGGCACAGTCCTTTTCTTTATTACGGTTTTCTTGATTTCACTGATGCTGTCCACCCAGTTTTCACCCTATCGGCTTCTTGCCGCAGTGTGGCGGCTGGGCAAGCGCTTTCTGTTCTTCTTTAAGAATAATCCTGATAAAAGCAGGATGAAAAGACCGCCAAAAGCCAAGGGGTTACCTGGTGGTTCTTCGGAGAAACAAGACAAACCCCTACTGGCCCCGCAGGTTCTGCAAACGATTACCGTACCCGTGGTAAAAGAGCCGGCGCGAGCAGCCAAAAACGCCGAGGCTGATGATGAATTTGCAGCCAGGCCTGTGGCCAGGGGGGACTGGAAACTGCCACCGCTTTCGCTGCTCAGTAAGAGTGACCAGGTGCAGGAGAAAATTGATAATGAAGTTTACTATAAACTTTCCAAGCAGCTTGAGCAGAAGCTGAAAAATTTCGGTGTGTCTGGAAAAGTGGTCGGTATTTCTCCCGGACCGGTGGTGACCACCTATGAATATTCTCCGGCTCCAGGGGTGAAAATCAATAAAATCGCTGGACTGGCAGACGACTTGGCGCTGGGACTGAAAGCGCAGTCGGTGCGCGTTGTCGGTTCTGTTCCCGGAAAAGCTGCCCTTGGCATAGAGATCCCCAATGAAGCACGGAAGATCGTTTATATTCGTGAGCTTATCGGCGCCGAAAAATATCGCGCAAATTCACATAAGCTGACCATTGCTCTTGGGCTTGATGCGGTCGGCAATCTGGCTATGGCAAACCTGGCTAAAATGCCGCATCTGTTGATTGCCGGAGCCACCGGTGCCGGCAAAAGTGTCGGCATCAACACAATTATAGCCTCCATCCTGTATAACGCAACGCCGCAGGAAGTACGCTTTCTCATGGTCGACCCCAAGCGAATCGAACTTTCCGGTTATGAAGGCATCCCCCATCTGCTGCATCCTGTCGTTGTCGACCCGAAACTCGCCTCGAGAGCTCTGAATTGGGCCGTGCGGGAAATGGAGCGCCGCTATCGGCTCCTCGAAGAGGCTCGGGTGAAAAGTTTCGACTCATACAATGAAACAAATGAAGAGAAGCTGCCATATATCGTCGTCATTGTCGACGAATTAGCCGATTTAATGATGGTCGCCTCAAAAGATGTCGAGGCGGCGATTGCCCGTCTTGCTCAGATGGCTAGAGCTGCCGGTATCCACCTGATTCTCGCGACCCAGAGACCTTCAGTCGATGTGCTGACCGGCCTAATCAAAGCCAATTTCCCGACGAGGATATCATTTAAGGTCTCTTCGAAGATTGATTCACGAACTATTCTGGACGCTTCCGGGGCGGAGCATCTTCTTGGGGCGGGCGACATGCTGTTTCTTGCTCCGGGAACGGCGGATATCAAACGTATCCATGGAGCGTATATTTCTGAAAAGGAAACAACCGATATCGTTGATTTTTGGAAGAAGCAGGGCAGCTCCGGTTACGATGAGACAGTAATGCAGGAAATTGAGAAAGAGCAAAATGGCGGTGCTGTTGAAGGTGATGATGATTTTGACGAACGCTATGATGAAGCGGTGGCATTGGTATCAGAGGCGGGGCAGGCGTCAATTTCCATGGTGCAGAGAAGATTACGCGTTGGCTATAACAGAGCGGCAAGGATGATTGAAACCATGGAAAAAGAGGGGATCGTCGGGCCGGCAGATGGGGCGAAGCCCCGTGAGGTCATTGTGCGCAATAATTACAGCTAGGCACAATGGGTGGGTTGTTGAATTTTCTTGACAATTACCGGGCAACCTAATATAAAAAGTTCTGATGAAAAATGAGTAGTCATTCAGTGGAAGCCAAAATAATTGTTTTAGCAAAAACGATTTTAACCGTAGTATTACTTAGTTGCTCATTGCGGTGTTTGCCGTGGGTGGTTAAGGGATCTTTTAGTTGTACCGAGTTTAAGTGGACCCTGTCGGTTCAGGGTCACAACAGTTAATACAAAACTGAGGAGGTAGTTGAATGCCAAGTTATGTAGATCCTGCCAAATGTGATGGCTGCAAAGGTGGAGATAAAACGGCGTGCATGTACATCTGTCCCAACGATTTGATGGTTCTAAATGTTGAGGAGATGTTGGCCTACAATCAAGAGCCTGATGCATGTTGGGAATGTTATTCCTGCGTTAAAATCTGTCCCCAGGGTGCTATCTTTGTTCGTGGTTACGATGACTTCGTACCCATGGGCGGCCAGGTTCATCCAATGAGATCTTCTGATTCCATTATGTGGACGGTCAAGTTCCGTAATGGTAATATGAAGCGTTTCAAGTTTCCTATCCGCACTACCGCTGAGGGTGCTGCCAATGCTTATGCCGGACAGAAAGGTGCCAATCTTGACGACGAGTGTTTGTTGCTTGAGGCTGATCTTCCTACCCCTAAATAGGCTGAGTTAGAAACTTTTTAACTACAAAATCTTTATTTTAAGGAGATTTGAAAATGGCATTACCAAATAAACCAAAAGGTGAGCTCAAAGCCGTAGTGAACCCAGAGGTAGTCGAACACGATGTAGACGTCCTCATCATCGGTGGTGGTATGGCAGCATGTGGTACCGCATTCGAGATCAAGAAGTGGGCTCCCGAAGATATGAAAATTATTCTCGTTGACAAGGCTTCTCTTGAGCGTTCCGGTGCAGTTGCTCAGGGGCTGTCTGCTATCAACACCTATATCGGCGAGAATCCTATCGAAAGCTATGTCAAGATGGTTCGAAACGACCTCATGGGCGTTGTTCGTGAAGATCTTATTTACGATTGTGGTCGTCACGTAGATGAGTCTGTGAAGCTTTTTGAAGAATGGGGACTTCCTGTCTGGAAAAAAGATGCCGACGGCGAGAACCTCGATGGTGCCAAGCCTGCTAAAACGCTTCGTGAAGGCGGCCAGCCTGTACGTACCGGTAAGTGGCAGATCATGATCAATGGTGAGTCCTATAAGCCAATCGTTGCAGAGCCTGCAGCGAGCGCCCTTGGTTCAGACAATATCATGGAGCGTATCTTTATCGTCAAGCTCCTTCTCGATAAAAACAAGCCGAATCAGATCGCTGGTGCTGCCGGTTTCTCCACCCGTGAAAACAAAGTACATGTTTTCCGTTGCAAGGCTGCAATGGTAGCTTGTGGTGGTGCTGTTAATATTTTCCGTCCACGTTCTACCGGTGAAGGAAAAGGCCGTGCCTGGTATCCGGTATGGAATGCGGGGTCCACCTACACCATGTGTGCGCAGATCGGTGCTACGCTGACCATGATGGAAAACCGCTTCACCCCAGCCCGTTTCAAAGATGGCTACGGACCTGTCGGTGCCTGGTTCCTTCTCTTTAAGGCCAAAGTACAGAACGGTCTTGGTGAGTTCTATGCCAATAGTGACGCAGTAAAAGATGAACTTGAGAAATTCATGCCTTACGGCGCTTCTCCGGTTACTCCGACCTGTCTGCGTAATCATTTGATGATCAATGAGCTGAGAGAAGGTCGTGGTCCCATCTATATGGCTACCGACGTTGCTCTCAACGCCTTCCTTGAAGATCGTAAAGCCAAAGGAATGGATGAAAAAAATCTGAAGAAATTCTGGAAGCATCTCGAGTCTGAAGCATGGGAAGATTTTCTCGATATGTCCGTTGGTCAGGCTGGTCTCTGGGCCGGTGCGAACGTTGAGCCGGAGAAAATTGGTTCTGAAATTATGCCGACCGAACCGTACATGCTTGGCTCTCACTCCGGTTGCTGTGGTATCTGGACCTCTGGTCCGGACGAAGACTGGGTACCTGATGTAAAGAATGACTCACGTGTCCATAAGTACAAATGGGGCTACAACCGTATGACTACTGTTGACGGTCTCTTTACTGCCGGTGACGGTGTTGGTGCTTCAGGTCATAAGTTCTCCTCCGGTTCGCATGCAGAGGGGCGTATTGCTGCCAAGCAGATGGTTAAATTCTGTCGCGATAACGACTTCAAACCTGAGTTGAAGCAGACCGCACAGGAAATAGCTGATGAGATCTATGCACCAGTGAGACGCTATGAAGAGTTTAAAGGCGCTTCCACTGCGGCTGATGTCAACCCGAATTACTGCAAACCAGCAGGTCTGATGATGCGTCTCATGAAAGCTACCGATGAGTATGGTGGTGGTGTTGCGACCTATTATATGACCTCCGGCAAACTGCTGAATATCTGTCTCGATCTTCTCCAGCTCCTTCGTGAAGATGCTGCCAAAATGGCCGCTAGTGATCTTCATGAATTGCTTCGCTGCTGGGAAAACTACCATCGTATCTGGTGTGTTGAGACCCATATCCGCCACATCGAGTTCCGTAAAGAATCCCGTTATCCTGGGTTTTATTACCGGTCTGATTTCCCGACCTGTGATGATGAGAACTGGAAGTGCTTTGTAAACTCTACTTTTAATCCTGAAACGGAAGAGTGGAAGTGTGAGAAGGTTGAATGTCTGAACATTATTGAGACCGAACCTTGGCTGTAATGGCTGGGGATGTAGTTGAAGTGATGTAAAAAAAATCTCCAGGAGTCTTAGACTCTTGGAGATTTTTTAGTATTGAGGGCATTTGGTAAATGACAGATGAGGCGCTTTTGTTATTGAATAAAATCATCTCGAAGAGAGGCATATCCCGGACCGTTTAACGGGGTTGGTTTATTTTGGCAGGAGAAAGAATATTGCAACTCCGATCAACATAAGCTAAAAAAGTCTCTTGTGACGTTTTTTGTGCTATTCTGTTGTGTTCAATAGTTGTCATGTTTTGTGCTTTTTCTCAGTAGGACAAGCATTCGCTAAAGCTGACAATAGTAAATATTTTAAGAGCAATTATGGAGGTTAGGTATGACTGACGAGCAAGGCACCTCTGGTGCAGTATTGGTCGTAGGCGGGGGCATCAGTGGGTTGACTGCTGCTCTGGAGACCGCTGAAGTCGGAAATGATGTTTTTCTTGTTGAGAAAAGCGCATCTTTTGGCGGACGCGTGGCGCAATTAAACGAGTATTTCCCTAAATTATGCCCACCGAGTTGTGGCTTGGAAATCAATTTTCGCCGTATCAGGGATAGTCGAAAAATTAGAACGTATACAATGACCACCGTGAAATCGGTGAGTGGTTCGGCAGGGAATTATGAAGTTACCCTCGAGACTGCTCCGCGTTATGTCAACAGTAACTGCACCGCCTGTGGGGATTGTGCTGTTGCATGTCCCGATGAGATTGATAATGAATTTAACTTTGGCATGAACAAGTCAAAGGCCGCGTATCTGCCGCATGAAATGGCCTTTCCTCGAAGATATGTCATTCAAAAAGACGCTTTGTCAGCTGCTGGTGCCGAAGCCGTTAAGGCCTCCTGCAAGTACAACGCCGTTGATCTCGATATGCAGACGACGACTTTTACGGTCAATGTTGCTTCGATTGTCTGGGCGACAGGGTGGGCTCCATACGATGCAAAGAAAATGGAAAATCTCAAGTTTGGCCAATCAAAAGCAATCGTTACTAATATGATGATTGAGCGTATGGCCGCTCCGAGTGGACCAACCGGTGGGAAGATCGTCAGACCCGGTGATGAGAAAGAGATAGAGTCCATTGCTTTTGTCCAATGTGCCGGTTCACGGGATGAGAACCATCTGGAATATTGTTCACATATATGCTGTATGGCCACTTTTAAACAGATGACCTATGTGCGTGAGCAATATCCCGACGCAAAGATCTATGTCTTTTATATCGATCTGAGAACTCCTGGGAAATACGAAAAATTCCGCGAAGTTCGTATGGCTGACAGCAATGCTGTCTTTATTAAGGGCAAAGTTGCGGATATTACTCTCGAGCCTGATGGTGGAGTGTCGGTCATAGCAGAAAATGCGGTCACCGCCGAGAAAATTACGCAAAAAGTTGACATGGTCGTGCTGGCAACCGGCATGCAACCGTCACTTGCCGTGCAGGGTGTTCCTGTCGATCTGCAGATGGACACCAGTGGTTTTATCATCTCTGATTTTGATAAGGCTATGATTGCAACGGGTTGTGCAAAGAAAGCCGCGGATGTTGTTACGTGTACTCAATCTTCAACTGCAGCTGCCTTAAAGGCAATTCAGGTTTCCAGGAGGTAATGATTGATGGATAAGAAATATTGCGCCTATATATGTGCTGGTTGTGGCATTGGTGAAGGGCTGGATCTTGAGGCCCTCGCTGAAGTTGTGACCGGCGAGATGTCCATGGAGTGTAAAACGCACGAATGTCTCTGTGGAGCGGATGGTCGAGCTCTAATTGAAAAAGATGTCGCCGGTGGTATAAATACCGTCGTCATTGGTGCCTGCTCACCCCGTGTAATGACTCAAGAATTTGATTTTGGAAAAGATAAAATTACCGTACGAGCTAATCTGCGTGAGCAGGTGGTATGGTCGGAAGTAAAACCTGCTGCCGGTGAGGAACCGCACGGCGAAGCCGTGGAATTTCTGCAGGAGACGGCAGGGGATTATATGCGTATGGCATGTACCCGTGCCAAAAAGACTGAACTGCCCGATGCCTTTAAGCTCGAAATCATTAATAAAACTATTCTTGTTATGGGCAGCGGACTGGCCGGTCTCACTGCGGCAAAAGAAGCGGCCGCTGCCGGCTACAAGGTCATCCTTGTCGAAAAAGAAGAGAAACTCGGCGGCAAAGCCCTGGGCTGGAGAAAAAGCTTTCCAACCAAGGCGCCCTGGACGGATCTCGAGGAAAATCCTATTCACAGTCTCATTGCCGCAGTAGAAAGTGACGACAGAATCTCCATACAAACCGGCACGGAAGTCGCTCGTATCACCGGGGCTCCCGGAGATTTTGGCATTACCTTTAAGGCTGCCGGCGCCAAGACTGAATGGGACGCTCCTGCAAAAGTCACTGTTGATGAACAGGACCTCATTGCAAATGGCAAGATGGAAGACCCGAATACCGGGCTGAAAAAATATACGGCCACCAATCCTGATGCGGTCAAGGTTGGCGCTGTCGTACTGGCTACCGGCTGGAAACCGGCTGATGTTTCGCAATACGAACATCTCGGATATGGCAAGGTGAAAAATGTCGTCACCAACGCCGAGTTTGAAAAATTGGCCAAGGAAGGAAAGGTCCCGGCCAACGTCGCTTTCATTCAGAGTCCCGGCGGCAAAGACGACGACAAGGATTTTCCATACTGCAACTCGGTCACCTCCATGGTCGCGTTGAAGCAGGCGCAGTATGTCTGTGAGGACAATGCGGAAGGTAAGGCGTATATCCTCTATCAACATATGCGAACTCCCGGCCATATGGAGTTGTTTTATAAACAGGCCCAGAGTAATGACGGCATTTTCATGACCAAGGGAAATGTCATGAAAGTAGAAGAAAGCGGGGGAACACTTTCTGTTTCCGTGGAAGATACCCTGCTCGGGGAAGATATTAGCCTGAACGTTGATATGGTTGTTCTCGCTGCCGGTATGGAGCCAACGACGCTGCATGAAAAAAGCATCAATCTGGCCTACAGGCAGGGGCCGGGGTTTAATGACCTTGATCTCTTTGATGGGTATGCCGATTCGCATTTTATCTGTTTTCCATATGAGACACGGCGAACAGGTGTCTACGCCTGCGGTGGTGTGCGGAAAGCTGAAACCATGGAAGAAGCTGTCGACGATGCAACCGGCGCCGCCCTCAAGGCGATCCAGTGTATCGAATCGACTGATCGCGGTGTCTCGGTTCACCCACGTTCAGGAGACGCAACCTACCCCGAATTCTTCATGCAGAGATGTACGCAATGTAAACGTTGCACCGAGGAATGTCCTTTTGGTGCCCTCGATGATGACGAAAAAGGGACGCCCCTGCCTAATCCGACCAGATGCCGTCGTTGTGGTACCTGTATGGGCGCCTGCCCGGAAAGAATTATTGGCTTCAAGGATTATAACATCGATCTCATCGGTTCCATGATTAAAGCGATCGAAGTACCTGAGGATGATGAAGACAGATTAAGAATACTCGTTCTGGTGTGTGAGAACGATGCCTATCCGGCACTTGATATGGCTGGAATGAAACGTAATGGTATTAGCCACATGGTCAGGTTTATCCCGGTTCGCTGTCTTGGTTCCGTCAACATGGCCTGGATTAGGGATGCGCTTTCCGCCGGTTTGGATGGAGCAATGCTACTGGGCTGCACCTATGGTGATGACTATCAGTGCCACTTTGTTAAAGGTTCGGAAATTGCCAATAAGCGTATGGAAAATATCGGTGATACGTTATCAACCCTTGGGCTTGAACCTGAAAGATGTGCGGCAAACCAGGTAGCGATCACGGATTATGATAAGATTCCGCAGATTATTAATGATTTCGTGGATGAAATCGTCGAGATGGGACCGAATCCTTTTAAGGGCTTCTAGGCTGGTTGTACCAGGGACTCTGCCGTGAAAAATGATCGGCAGGATCCCTGGCCTGATAAATGACGATAATTTAATAATTTGCATCGATATGCAGGAGGAACAAATGAACGTTCAACCCGATTTAGAGTTTATAAAAACCTTGAAAGAGGCGGGGGGGGACACACTGAAAAATTGCTATCAGTGTGCTACCTGCTCTGTTGCTTGCCCTCTTTCCAAGGAGGGCAAACCATTTCCCAGAAAAGAAATGATCTGGGCCCAGTGGGGCATGAAAGATAAATTAGTGACTGATCCGGATGTGTTTCTCTGCCATCAGTGTGGTGACTGCACGACGATGTGCCCACGAGGAGCCAAACCCGGTGACGTCCTAAGCGCAATCCGCGCCTATGCATATACCTTCTACGGATGGCCCGCACCTCTTGCTAAACTTGCTTCAAGTGCGAAAGGTCTGCCGATCTTGATTGGTTTCCCTGTTCTGGTGATTTTTGTCATGTGGATGCTTTCCGGGGCAATGCATATCCCGACCCAAGAAGAATTTGCCAGCTATGGGTATCAGCGGTTTTTCGGCACCTGGGATTTTTACTGGTATGCAAAAAATATCTTCTTTATTGTGCTGATCATGGTGCCATCTTTGGGACTCGGCCTGTTTGCCGGCTTTAAAGGGATCACCAAAATGTGGAAGAGTATGAGTGCGGATGCCGGTCTGAACAACGAGTACAGGCCTTCTGTTGTCCAGTTCACAAAGGAATTCCTCTGGCCTTCTCTGATAGAGATTGTCAAGCATTCGAGGTTTCGCGAGTGTACGGTGAATATTGACCGAGTACGGGGGCATTTGCCGTTGATGCTGGCCTTTATTGGTTTATTTATTGTAACAAGCTGGTCTCTTCTGAAAAATGATGTCCTTGGCCTGATCTGGCCGTCACTGCATGGTCCCATGCCTTTGATTGATCCTTTTAAGATCCTCGCCAATGTATCGGCAATTGCCTTGCTGTTTGGTATTGCTGTGCTGTGGAGCAACAGGAAGAAAGCCGAGAAAGAACAGAACACCCAGCCTACATTTTATGACTGGTTTCTTATTTGGGAAATCACCGCCGTTGGTGTTACCGGACTCGGGGCGGAACTTCTACGCTGGGCCGGTATGCCTGTTTTAGGCTACATTGTTTATTTTCTGCATCTCGTCTCTGTTATGATGCTGTTTTTGTATCTGCCCTATACGAAGTTTGCTCATCTGATTTACCGTACCGGTGCATATACTTTTGAAAAATATCGTGACAGTGTCTATGGAAAGAGTAGCGTCTGAGAAAAATAAGGCAAGTACCTGATCTCCAAGATCAGTCTTACCAAGGTATTTCCGAGAAAGCCGAGTCCAACTGGATTCGGCTTTTTGTATAGCTGCCCATGTCGAGTTTTTTTCTGATTTTCGCCACCATAAAGAGAAAGCATAAAAATATAAAATATGAAAATAGAACTTGATTTAAATTTTTAAAGTCGGTATATTCTCCGGTCTTGTAAGCTGGCGTAGCTCAATGGTAGAGCTCCTCACTTGTAATGAGGTTGTTGTGGGTTCAAG
>CAYPPR010000076.1:0-10980 GCA_964412665.1 uncultured Desulfopila sp. | reverse complement strand
ACCCTCGATTTTGCTTTTTTAAAAAGTTTGCGAAAGAAACAGGATATGGTAAACATCCACTGGTTCCCATGCGCCGCATGGGTCTCAAGGTCAAAACTGAGCATCCCGCAAGCAAGATAACAGGAGTTTTTTCATGTACAAGCGTACTTCAAAGCGAAAAGGAATCGTCCTGGCGGGCGGCACCGGTTCACGGCTCTACCCATTGACCCAGGTCGTCAGTAAACAACTCCTGCCGGTTTACGATAAACCGATGATTTTTTATCCCCTGTCAACTCTCATGCTGGCCGGGATACGCGATATCCTCATCATCACCACTCCCCAGGATCAGGATCAGTTTATAAAACTGCTTGGTGATGGTTCCAGCTGGGGCATCAGCCTGCGCTATCAGGTGCAACCGTCGCCGGATGGCCTGGCCCAGGCCTTCATCATCGGCGAGGAATTTCTCGGCGGAGCGAACAGTGCCCTGGTCCTCGGAGATAATCTGTTCTACAGCCAGAGCTTCAGTCAGATGCTGCAAAGAGCCGATGAACGAACACATGGGGCAACTATTTTCGGCTATCATGTCAACAACCCTTCCGCCTACGGTGTTGTGGAACTGGGCAAAGACGGTAAGGCACTGTCCATTGAAGAAAAACCCACGCAACCCAGATCGCCCTATGCGGTCACCGGACTTTATTTTTATGACGACCGGGTGTGCGAGGTGGCCAAAACGATCACGCCCTCCGCCAGGGGTGAGCTGGAAATCTCCTCGGTCAATGAATGGTATCTCAACGATGCAAGCCTCCATGTCGAGCAGCTTGGCCGGGGCGCGGCCTGGCTGGATACCGGAACACACCGGGATTTAATGGCTGCCGGCTCGTTTATTGAAACCCTTGAGCTGCGCCAGGGTCTGAAAATAGCCTGTCCCGAGGAGATTGCTTACCGCAAGGGCTTTATCGATGCCGAGCAGCTGGAGAAAATAGCCCAGCCGTTGTTAAAGAGCGGCTACGGCACCTATCTGCTCAACCTGTTGAAGGAGTGGCCATCGATATGAAGATTGTCGAAACCACGATACCGGATGTAAAGATCATCGAACCGCAGGTCTTCGGCGATGAACGGGGTTTTTTTATGGAAACCTTTCAAGATAAGAAAATGGCCGCAGCCGGCATCAAAGAAACCTTTGTGCAGGACAACCACAGCAGCTCCGGCCAGGGCATTCTTCGCGGGCTGCATTTTCAAAAGGAACAGACCCAGGGAAAACTCGTTCGCGTCATCCTCGGCGAGGTGTTTGATGTCGCGGTTGATCTGAGAAAAGATTCCCCGACCTTTGGTCAATGGGTCGGTGTTATGCTCTCCGCGCACAATAAAAAAATACTCTGGGTGCCGAAAGGATTTGCCCATGGTTTTTATGTCACCTCGACCCAGGCGGAATTTGTCTATAAATGCACGGATTATTACGCCCCCGAACATGAGTGTTCCATTTTGTGGAATGACCCGGATCTGGGCATCAAGTGGCCCCTGGTGGGTGGCGCGGAACCACATCTCTCGCCAAAGGACAGGGACGCCTTGCCTTTCCACCGGGCCGGATATTTTATCAACGATACCTTTGTGGAGCACAAAATTTGAAAGTATTACTTATCGGATCCCATGGTCAGCTCGGTCATGAGCTGTCCTTTACCAAACCAGCAGAGATTGATCTGTATGCCATGGATGTCGATACCCTCGACATTACCGATGCCGCGCAGGTGCAGCAAAAAATTGCTGGTCTGCAGCCGGATGTGGTTATCAATGCCGCAGCCTACACTGCCGTTGATAAGGCCGAGACCGACCGCGATGCTGCTTTTCAGGTCAATGCCTCCGGTCCCGGTAACATTGCCCGGGCCTGCAAGAGTAGTGGTTGTCGATGTATCCATGTGTCGACGGATTTTGTCTTCGATGGCGCCTCGCCCCTGCCGTATCTGCCGGAGGACGAGCCCCATCCCCTCAACGTCTATGGCGAGAGCAAATTTCACGGGGAAAAGAGCGTTGCCGAAGAAACAAACGGCCAGGCCCTTATCCTGCGCACCGCCTGGGTCTATTCCGCCCACGGCAACAATTTTGTCAAGACCATGCTTGGTCTGATGCGCGACAGGGAACAGTTGACCGTAATCTACGATCAGGTCGGCAGCCCCACCTGGGCGAGGACCCTGGCAACCACCATCTGGACCGCTGTTGTTGCCTTCCCCCAGGCAAAAGGCCTGTATCACTGGACCGACGCGGGTGTGGCCAGCTGGTATGACTTTGCCGTCGCTATTCAGAGCGAAGCCCTGGCCCTTGGTTTACTGGACAGAGCAATCCCTGTCCTGCCCATCAGAACCAGTCAGTATCCGACCCCGGCGACACGACCGGCCTCTACCGTCCTTGACTGCAGCAGCACCTGGAATGATTTTGCCATCCCGCCGTTGCACTGGCGGGTCTGCTTAAAAGAAATGCTGCGGGAAATGGTGCAGGAGAAACACACATGATCGACTCAAGAAATCTTCTGATCACCGGCGGGGCAGGGTTTATCGGCTGCAATTTCGTGCATTACTGGCTCAAGCAGCATCCGGCCGACAAGGTGGTCGTGCTCGATGCCCTGACCTATGCCGGCAATCTGGCCAGCCTCGATCCGGTAAAAGACCAGCCGAATTACTCGTTTGTGCATGGCAATATCTGTGATGGGGTCTTGGTCGAAAAGCTCCTGCGGGATTGCCGCATTAACACCATTGTCCATTTGGCCGCCGAATCCCATGTCGATCGCTCCATCACCGGCCCGGATGCCTTTCTGGAGACCAATATAATCGGCACCCACTGCTTGCTCAAAGCGGCGAAAAAGGTCTGGCTCGATGGCGAGACGACCGTGCCGCACCGGTTTCATCATGTCTCAACCGATGAGGTGTATGGCACACTCGGACCCGGCGATCCGCCATTCACCGAAACCACGCCCTATGCCCCCAATTCCCCCTATGCCGCCAGCAAGGCATCGTCGGACCATTTTGTCCGCGCCTACCAGGAAACCTATGGCCTGCAGACGACCATCAGCAACTGCTCGAATAATTATGGTCCCTACCAGTTTCCGGAAAAGCTGATCCCGCTCATCATCACCAATATCCTGCACAATAAACCACTGCCGGTCTATGGCGATGGACTGCAGATCCGTGACTGGCTCTATGTGGAAGATCATTGTCGAGGTATCGACCTTGTCATCCAAAAAGGCGGCGTCGGGCAAAACTACAATATCGGCGGCCATAATGAATGGAAGAACATTGATATCGTCAAGCTGGTCTGCCGGAGCATGGATCAGGCCTTTGCCGACAATGCGGAACTCGCCGAGCAGTACCCTCAAGCTCTGGCCGCCCATGCCGGCAACTCGTCGAAACTCATAACCTATGTCACAGACCGCCTCGGCCATGACCGCCGATACGCCATCGATGCCGGCAAAACCAATTTCGAATTACAGTATGCCCCGGCCGAATCCTTTGAAACGGGCATAGACAAGGCACTGCGCTGGTATCTGCAGAATGAGGAGTGGTGGTTGCCGCTGGTCAAGGCTTAAGTCGGCACGGGGCAGCAGCACCATCAAAAAACCTCAAAACAAAACCCGTATACCCACATAGACATTATGGCTCTGACTAGAGTATTCCCGGTCATCACACGCCACATCCGAAGTAGCAAAATAGCGGTATTTGACATCAAAAACGACCATTTCATTAACAGCGTAAGCAACACCAGCAGAGAACTGGTAGGCAAAAACAGTATCGTCAACACATGAATCAATAATGCCATACCCCGGCAATGTTATAGTACTCACTTCAACCCGTGCCCCGCCAATACCCGCGCCTATAAACGGAGTAAAGCGGCTTTTGTTTTTAAAATCATAATACCCATTTAACAACAAAGAGGTGCTTGATATATCGCCTTCTATAGCAGTCGAGATTATTCCTGGTATGGTAATTTGTTCCAAATCATTTTTCTGGTATGCAATTTCGCCTTCTAGTCTAAAATTTCCCCAAAAATATCCAACAGCTCCGCCAAAGGCAAGCCCCTCTTCGGCTTCGAAAGTCACTGTTGGTAGAAAAGTGGAGTCCTTTAGGTCGCAATCTCGAGGCATCGAGAGGCCGATATTGCCGCTGATATATGGACCGCTTGCGCTGTAGGTAGTAGAAGGTGTGAAGAAAAAAACAGAACAACCTGCGAGTATCATGATGGTCTTTTTCATTCTTTTTCTCCTTGCAAGTAAGAGAACCAGATAATCAATCAATTGATATGCAATGGTCTTAACTCGTAGAGAAATACATTTATATATTAACAAATAATAAGTGTCATGACAATATTGTTTCTATCGTCTAGATGCATTGATACATTTAGCGTAATGTAGAAAGAATTGTCTATGTGGTTATCAGAACAGCTAACAGTAAAAGCTTACTTCCACTTGACAGAGCAATACCATCCATATAAGCTTGTACCAGTAAGTACAAGGGAATCAGCCGGCATCTGCTTTGGGCACATTTTTCGCTGCCTGAGATTTTCTTCTCCACTCTCCGCATCTGATAGCCCTGCCCTTTGTGGCTGCTGTCTCATCATTAGGCTACAAATGAAAGCAATAATTATTATTCCGGCCCGGTATCACTCCTCTCGTTTTCCAGGTAAGCCGTTAGCTGATATACTGGGCAAGTCGATGATCGAACATGTCTATGAAAAAGCAGCCAGATCGAAGAGAGCGGATGACGTTATTGTGGCGACCGACGATCTACGAATTTATAAGGTGGTCAATGGTTTCGGTGGTAATGTTGTTATGACCAAGTCGACGCACCAGACCGGAACTGACCGCATAGCCGAGGTTGCTGAAAAAAGCACAGGCGAAATCTTCATTAATCTTCAAGGAGACCAGCCCTTGATACATCCTGAAGACATTGACCTGCTCATAGAGAAAATGGCTAATGAACCTGCATGCGATATTGCAACTCTCTGCCATGCAATCACAAAAGATGAGGCTGCAACCCCAAATACTGTAAAAGTCGTACTGTCTGCACGGGGAAGAGCACTTTATTTCAGTCGCTCACTTATTCCCTACGGGTGTGAAGATGCGGGAAAAATCAGTTATAATAAACATATCGGCATATACGGATATCGTTATCACGTTTTGGAGCAGTATAAGCATCTGCCATATTCCCCATTAGAACATCAGGAAAAACTGGAACAGTTGCGACTTCTCGAAGCGGGTTACTCAATAGATGTGCTGGAGACAAACCGTGTCGACGACCAGAGCGTGGATACTTCCGAAGATCTTGAGATTGTCAAAAGGATTCTTCAGGAAAGACAGCCCGCCTCCTCGCCTGTACTGCAACAGGCTATGCGTAAAAACAAATTGACAAATCGGTTGACAACAGGGAGAATTGATTTAATCTCGGGCGGGTCGGTTTGATACTGAACCTCTCCACAGACCAGCAATACTCTGGCCAACCGGTAGTTGTGCCAAAAAAGATTTTAAGGATTACCCTCCCGATGAAGACCTTGCAACACCTGATACTCGCCACGCTTATGGCTGTTTTCTTCTCGCTCTCCTGCCAGGCGGCCGAAATGTCCATCAGTGAATCGGTGATCGCCGATCCTGAAAAAGAGCTGGCGGAAACGGCAGTCGCCGGGGAACAGCAGCCGGTGTTCGGCTATAACCTGTTTCAGGGGCACTTCGCCGATATCCAACAGCCCAGCTTTAATAAAGACTATCTCATCAATATTGGTGATATGATCAATATCCGCATCTGGGGGGCCTTCGAATTCTCGGCCGAGATGCCGGTCGATACCCAGGGGAACATCTTTATTCCCAAGGTGGGCACCGTCCAGGTGCTGGGCGTCAGGAACAAGGATCTGCTGTCCGTCGTTGAAGATAAAGTCAAAAAATCATACAAGGACATGGTCTTTGCCTATGCCAATGTGGCCACCTACCAGCCCATTACCGTCTTTGTCACCGGCAATGTCAACCGACCCGGCCTGTACCAGGGCATGTCCTCGGACTCTTCCCTGCAGTATATCGACAAGGCGGGCGGTATTGCCCTCAAATACGGCAGTTTTAGGAACATTGAAATCTTCCGAGGCAGTAAGGTCGTAAAAAGAATTGATCTGTACTCATTTCTGGTCAGCGGGCAGAACGAGCTGTTTCAGTTCCAGAGCGGCGATGTCATCTCCGTCAATAATATCATGCACCAGGTTACCGTCACCGGTGATGTCAAGCGACCGTTCAAGTTTGAATTTGCCGAAAAGGCGATACCACTCCTGCAACTCCTCGATCTGGCCATGCTCAAACCGGAAACCACCAATTTTACCCTTACCCGGTGGCAGCGGGACAATCAGGAAAAACTGAGTGCCGGCTCGCTCGAGGATGCCGCTAGCCAGTATGTCATGGCCGGCGATACGGTGGAATTCTTCTCTGATCATACATCGAGTCTGAACAAGATCTCCATTACCGGTGAACACGACGGTTTGACGACCATCCTGGTGAAAAAAGAGGAAACCCTGGGCGATGTACTGAAAAACATTAAGTTGAACCCACGGTCCAATCCGGTGGCAATCCAGGTATTTCGACAATCGGTGGCCGAACAGCAAAAACAGCTCTTGCTCGCCCATTTACAGAGTTTGGAAACGACCATCCTGAAAACCTCCTCCATGACGGCTGAGGAGAGCGAGATGAGAAGTATTGAAAATAAGTCCTTTATGAGTTTCATCGAGCGGGCGCGAAAGGTCGAGCCGAAAGGGCAGATTGTTATCAATGAAAAGACTAATTTTTTCACCATATATTTAGAGCCGGGCGACCAGGTGTATATCCCATCCATCACCAACCTGGCTAATATTCAAGGAGAAGTTAACATTCCCGGCACGCACACCTTCGTCCAAGGCTTATCCGCCTACGATTATATCGAGCTGACCGGCGGCATGACGGACAATGCCGACGATGAAAACATCCTGGTTGTCGCCCAGAACGGCAGTGTGAAAAGATTTGAATCTGAAGGAGCATTGAAAAAAGTCTTGATGCAAAGTGGCGACTCCATACTCGTTATGCCGAAAGTCACCGGCTATAACCTGCAGATAACCAAAAGCGTCACTCAGATCATGTATCAGATTGCCGTCAGCGTCGGCGTTTTGCTGGCTATTTAAGGTTGTTGGTAAATGCTAGCAGATTTCGACAAGGTGGTTTTATTTTCCAGGGGCATGAAAAACCACCCGGCCATCAATTATTTCTGGGGCGATAAGATCAGTTTTTATTCCCGTAACTACGGCAGCAAACCATGTTTCATCGGTTGGGGAAATAAACCAAATACCCTCAAAGTCGAGCGTGCTGCCGCACAAAAAGGCATTCCCTATTTCCGGCTCGAAGACGGCTTTATACGATCCGTAGGCCTTGGCGTGCACGGTGCCGCTTCGTTTTCTCTTGTTATAGATGATCTTGGTATCTACTACGATGCCACCAGGCCGTCGCGCCTGGAAACACTTCTCGCGGAATATGACTTTGCCGGCGACAAAAAGCTGGAAGAAACAGCCGAACAGGCTATTGGCCTGATCAAACAGTTCAAGATCTCCAAATACAACGCAACAACGGCACTGCCGGATGCCGATATAATCGATAACCATCGGCAAAAAATACTGGTCATTGCCCAGA
Organism: uncultured Desulfopila sp.; assembly: GCA_964412665.1. GTDB lineage: Bacteria > Desulfobacterota > Desulfobulbia > Desulfobulbales > Desulfocapsaceae > Desulforhopalus_A. The sequence goes on along the minus strand of CAYPPR010000076.1, from coordinate 3,329 downwards.
CCGCCGGGGACATGTCCCTCGAATACGGCCTCGGCAATCAGTTTTCCACCAGTCAGATCATTGATGCGGCGTTTCACGAAAACCCAGGCGCAGATGTTTATGTGAAAATGCATCCGGATGTCCTGGCCGGCAAGAAAAAATCGGATCTCGATCTCCAACAGATCCCGGCAAAATGTCGGGTAATTACCAGGGATATCAACCCCATTTCGTTACTTGAAAAAATAGACAAGGTATACACCAAAACCTCGCAAATGGGCTTTGAGGCCTTACTGCTCGGCAAGAAATGTGTCTGCTTCGGCATGCCGTTTTATGCCGGCTGGGGGCTCACCGATGACCGAATCAAATGTCCCCGCAGAAACAGAAAACTCACAGTGCACCAGGTGTTTGCCGGGGCCTATATTCTCTACTCCCAATATTATAATCCCTATCTGGACCAGGAGTCCGACATTATCGATACCCTGTATACCATAAAAGTCCATCGGGACATCGAAGCCGCCAACAGGTCTGCTCCCTACCGGCAAGTCGAGAAGTTGTGCGCACAAGCCAAAACCGCCTCCAGAAAAATTATGGCCCGGATGAAATAAACAGATGTTACTGGCCAACAATAAGCAACGTAGCTCCCTGGAAGTACTCAAGGACGTAATTTTTGCGCTCTTTATCCGTGAGATAAAGACCCGTTTCGGTGCCTACCGGTTGGGCCTGGTCTGGGCTTTTCTCGAGCCTATGGCCTTTGTTCTTGTCATATCCGCTCTTCGGTCTATTCAAAGTTCCGGTTCATTGTTTGGTGGGGAAAGTCATAGCATTCCGTTCCCAATATTTTTAATGTTGGGATTCATACCGTATCAGATGTTTTCCAAACTTCTCACCAAGGGCGCGGCCGCCGTTGAGGCCAACCAGGGCTTATTCAATTATCGCCAGGTGCGACCGATCGATGCGATATGGGCGAGAACCCTGCTGGAGATTTTGGTCTACAGCGGGGTAATGCTCATTTTTATAGGTCTTTTCTGGTGGTTTGGTTTTGAGGCAGGAATAGCTGACCCGCTAAGACTCATCGTAGTTTTTGCCTTACTCAGCTTACTTGGCGGCGGCATAGGCATGATCATCTGTGTTGGTCAACTGCGCTTCCCTGAGTTGGACAAAATTGTGCCGCTGTTGACAAGGCCGTTGTTCTTTATTTCCGGGCTCTTTTTTTCGCTCAATGATATTCCCAGTCAGTTCCACCATTATCTGCTATGGAACCCCATATTGCATGCCATCGAGCTAATACGTAATGCTTGTTATCCTTCTTATAACGCAGACTTAGTTTCAATGTCATACCTGGCTTCCATTGCCCTGGTGACCGTTTTCTTTGGCCTGGCCATGTACCGCCTCGACTGGAAACGGATGGTGGCCTCATGATCAGGTTGCAAAATGTGACCAAATCCTATCCGTCAAAATTCGGTCGCCAGTACGTCATACGCAATGTCAGCTGCACCCTGCCCACCGGCCGCAATATTGCTATCTTGGGGCGCAACGGAGCCGGGAAGTCGACCCTGTTAAGGCTGCTCGGCGGCATTGACTTCCCGGACCGGGGAGAGATCACCACCGACCAGCGCATCTCCTGGCCTTTAGGCTTAGCTTCGGGCTTTCAGGGAAGTATGACCGGTCGGGAAAACTGCCGATTCGTCTGCCGCATTCACGGCCAATCCAATTTCAAGGAAGTGGAGGACTTTGTCCAGGATTTTTCCGAGCTGGGCGTCAAATTCGATCTGCCGATCAAAACCTTGTCCGGCGGTCAGAAAGCACGAATCGCCTTTGGACTGTCCATGGCCTTTGATTTTGAGATCTATTTACTCGATGAAATCACCTCGGTGGGCGATCCGGCATTTAAAAAAAAGGCCAGTGCTCTACTTGAAGAAAGACGACAAACAGCAAATATCGTCATGGTCTCCCATGCACCGCCGCAGATGCGGCAATTCGGTTGCGATTTAGGCATAGTCATGCTTGAAGGACAAATGAACCTCTATGATGACTTTGAAGAGGCTGTTGCCGTTTATCAGCAGCTCTAATTGAAAATAACGACAATATATTATGACACAAGCAAAGCCCCAGCCTGAAGTTGCCGAGACCCCGACTGCAGGCCAAAAAAGAAGTCTCTTACGCAAATCCTGGTTGTGGTGTATTATACTGCCTTTTCTCCTATGCGGCGTCTATTTCGGACTGATCGCCAGCGACCGTTATGTCGGCGAAGCTAAAGTAATCGTCAAGCAGGCCGATAATAACAGCACGGCCGATTTCGGCATCGCCCTGCTGGGCACGGCAATGTCCTCCGGCAAGCAGGATGCGCAGCTGGTACGCCAGTTTATTTTGTCTCTCGACATGCTGCATTATTTAGATAACACCCTGGCTCTAAGAGAGCATTACCAAAGCAAAGATGCCGACATCCTGTCACGACTCTATGAATGGGAATCCCAGGAAGATTTTTTAAACTACTATCGTCAGCATCTTGCGGTTACTTATGACGAACTGTCTAGTGTGCTGACCATTCGTGCCGAGGCATTTACACCGGAATTTGCCCAGGAAATTGTCAAGACGGTATTGCAGCAGAGCGAACAATATATAAATCAGATCGGCCACCAGCTTGCCTCAGAGCAGGTCAATTTTGTAGAAAAAGAACTGGACCGGGCGACCCAGCACCTGCGTAAAAGTAAACAACAGATTCTTGAATTTCAGGAAGAGTATCAATTGTTCAGCCCGGAACAGGAGAGTGGCGCCAAGCTGACCATGGTCAACGAACTGGAGGCGCAAATTACCCGCCACAAAGCAGAGTTGAACAATCTGCGCAGTTATATGAATGAGACGGCGGCGGATATAGTCGCCCTGAAAGCTAAGATCAGCTCTTTGGAAACCCAACTCCTGATCGAACGCGCCAAATTAGTAGGTGATAAAAGCAATACGTTCAGTGATGTCACTGCCAAGCACGCAGACCTGCTGCTCGATCTGGAATTTGCCACCGACCTGTACAAAGCCTCCTTGATGAGCCTGGAACAGGCCCGCATCGAAGCCTACCGCAAGCTTAAATACCTAGTTGTGGTCGACAGCCCCAGCCTTGCTGAAGAGGCTGAGTTTCCCAAAAGGGTTTATAATCTTGTCAGCATATTAGTCGTACTCTCCCTTTTGTATGGTGCCATGAAGATCACCTGGGCGACAATCAAAGAGCATCGTGACGTTTGATGGCATCGTAAAGTTTCCAATTAAGACAAGCTCATAAAAACCTAAATTTCAGGATGGCTACGTAAAAAACTTCATATGCTAGGCGCGCAAAATTTATATTATTTCGGCGTACTAGA
>CAYPPR010000075.1:0-11062 GCA_964412665.1 uncultured Desulfopila sp. | reverse complement strand
ATGGCGGAGAGGGAGGGATTCGAACCCTCGGTGGAGTCTAACCCCCACACTCGCTTAGCAGGCGAGCACCATCGGCCTCTCGGTCACCTCTCCGCGCAATAATTTAGTTTTGGCGGAGGAAGTAGGATTCGAACCCACGGTACTTTCGTACAACGGTTTTCAAGACCGCCGCCTTAAACCACTCGGCCATTCCTCCGTGGAGCATTATGTACCATTTGAACAAAATTATGTCAACAAGATGCACTCTAATTTATTTTAATCAATTGGTGATTTGACATTTTTGTAATAAACATTCGTTAAATCATGATTGTTTTGTTATAATGACTTCGATCTACGGTAAAAACTCTTCTATAAATATTTCCCTTATTGATATGCTTGCTAAAAATGACATTTCTAAACAGTTAGAAGACCTGACTGTGCTTTACGAAATAACCAAACAACTTGCCTCGTCCCTTGAATTACGTGATTGTCTTGAAAAAACGATGGATATTCTCTCACGTATGCAACGTATGGAGAACGGCACAGTCACTATCGTCAACCCAGGTACCGGTAAACTTGAAATTGAGGTTGCCCATGGTTTGACGGCCGAAGGACGCAAGAGAGGAAAATACAAAATTGGCGAAGGAATTACCGGGCGAGTTGTTTCAACCGGGGAGCCGATTATTGTCCCGCAAATTTCCGAAGAACCTCTCTTTCTTAACAGAACCAGGGCCAGGGGCAACATAACCGAGCAAAAAAGATCCTTTCTGTGCGTGCCTATAAAAGATGGTCTGAATGTAATAGGTACCTTGAGTATTGACAGGTTCTACGAAGATGGAATAGGGGAACAGGCGAACACAGATCTGCAATATTTGACTGTTCTCTCCAGCATAATAGCCCAGACCGTCGTGCGGATCCAGAAGGTGAATAGAGAGACGGAAGAGCTCTATACCGAAAATTTAAAACTAAAAAGAGAACTGTCGGAAAAAAATAAAATTAATGACATAATTGGCAATTCGAGCAAAATGCAGGATGTCTACGAAATGATCCACCGAGTTGTTGATTCCAATGCAACTGTCCTGCTTCGCGGTGAATCGGGCACGGGAAAAACGCTCGTCGCTAAGGCTTTGCATTATAACGGTAAAAGAAAAGCGAAACCCTTTGTTGTTGTCAATTGCTCAGCGCTTCCGGAAACCTTGCTCGAGTCGGAGCTTTTTGGTCATGAAAAGGGTGCCTTTACCGGCGCAACAGACAGAAAAATAGGCCGTTTTGAACAGGCGGAAGGGGGAACACTATTTCTTGACGAAATCGGTGAAATCAGCAATTCGGTGCAAGTCAAACTCCTCAATGTTGTTCAGGAGCGAACGTTTCAACGTCTCGGATCGACAAAACAGCTTACCTGTGATGTCCGACTTGTTGCCGCAACCAACCGGGATCTCGAGACCGCGGTCTCTGAGAAAAACTTCCGTGAAGACCTTTACTATCGCCTTAATGTTTTTCCTGTCTATATGCCGCCTTTGCGTGAACGTCGGACGGATATTCTGCTTATCGCAGAGTTTTTCCTGGAAAAATATGCCCGGGAAAACAATAAAAAAATACGGAGAATATCTACGTCGGCCATTGACATGCTTATTCAATACCACTGGCCCGGGAATGTTCGTGAGCTACAGAACTGTATTGAGAGAGCGGTAATTATTTGTGACGAAGACACTGTAAAAGGTATCCATCTGCCACCGACCCTGCAGACCGCCGAATCTTCGAAAAGAGATAACCCTTATTCCTTGTCCGTAGCGGTTGAAAATTTTGAAAAAGAGCTCATTGTTGAAGGATTGAAGCGAAACAACGGTAATCAGACAAAGACAGCCAAAGATCTGGATACCAGTCTGCGCATTATCAATTACAAAATTCACCAATACAATATCGACCCTAAAAATTATAAAATATAACTGTGATGAAGGTACTTTTACACGTCTGCTGTGGACCCTGTACAATTTATCCGCTATCGGTTCTTCGGGAAAAGGGGATGGATGTAACCGCTTACTTTTTCAACCCGAACATTCATCCCTTCAAGGAATTCAAACAGAGACTCTCTACCCTAAAGGATTACGCCAGTGACGTAAAACTACCTCTTGTCTTAGACCCGCACTATGGACTGACCGAGTTCGTTCGCAAAGTGGCGTTTCATGAAGCTGAACGTTGCCATATCTGCTATAATATGCGCCTTGTAAAAACGGTCTCCCTGGCTCGTGAAATGAGTTTTGACGCCTTTTCAACAACATTGTTCTACAGTAAGTATCAACGCCATGCTGATTTAATATCCTTGTGCGAAGAACTTTCAAAACAACACGATATCCCTTTTTACTATGAAGATTTCAGAACGGGATGGCAACAAGGTATTGATATTTCTAAAGAATTTGGAATGTATCGCCAACCGTATTGTGGTTGTCTCTACAGTGAACAGGAGCGATATGACAAAAGTCTTCGTAAAAAATAATTTGTATCAACTTTCGTAAAGGTGTGTGACATGCTTTCTATTTTGGTTATAGCAACACGAAACAAAAATAAGCTGCGCGAATTTCGTGAAGTATTTAAGGATCTGCATATAGAAGTTCGTTCTCTCGACGATTTTGGTCCAACACCCGAAGCAATAGAAGACGGTGCGACCTTCGATGAAAATGCTTACAAGAAGGCTCTACATACGGCAAAAGTCCTTGGTCTCCCCGCAATAGCCGACGATTCAGGTCTGGTCGTTGAAGCATTAAACGGCGCACCTGGTGTCTATTCCGCCCGTTATGCCGGCGAAAATGCTACAGATGATGAAAACTGCAATAAACTTCTCGAAGCCCTACAGGATGTCGATGACCGACGGGCGCATTTCCAGTGCGTCCTTTCAATCGCCGTGCCATCCGGTCCTGCTCTTACCTATGAAGGAAGATGCGACGGCATCATTATCGATGAAAAGAGGGGAGAAAACGGTTTTGGCTATGATCCTCTCTTTTATTTTGAGGAATTAGGCAAAACCTTCGCTGAACTGTCCATTGAAGAAAAAATGCAGGTGAGCCATCGGGGCAAAGCACTGGCCGAAGTAAAAAAAGAAGTGAATATGATAAAAAAATGGCTCGAACAGCGATTACTTGAAGAAAAACCACCGAAACCTGACCACGGGGAATTTTCCGACAAAGACTGGTCGGACGAAATGTAACAAAAAAGAAAGAGGCGGAAGGTTATTCGACTTTTAATTCCCTTGTGAGTAAATCTTTAACCGCCTCTGAACAATTTTTTCCACGATAAATTATGTTATAGACCTGCTCAAGTATGGGCATGTCTATTTTCATCTTTCGGGCCAGATCGTACACTGACTTGGTGGTTTTTATTCCTTCCGCCACCATGCTCATTTCGCTCTTTATCTCCTCGATTGTCTTTCCTGCACCAAGTTTTAAACCCACCATTCTGTTTCTGCTCAGATCACCAGTACAGGTAAGAATAAGATCACCAAGGCCGCTTAAGCCGGAAAAGGTGGCCGGATCGGCATGGAGAGCTATACCCAGCCTCTGTATCTCAGCCAAACCACGAGTAATCAGAGCCGCTCGCGTATTAAGCCCATATCCCAAGCCATCACACACTCCAGTGGCAATGGCAATGATATTCTTGAGCGCAGCACTTATCTCCAGGCCAATGACATCATTACTGGCGTAAACCCGGAAAAACTCGGTACCGAAGAGCTGCTGCACTTCTTTAGCGGTAGGTAAACTAGAAAAGCCGATTGTCACTGCTGTCGGTACTTTTTCAGCAACTTCTTTAGCAAATGAAGGTCCGGAAAGAACACCCAATTCGATATTTTTATCTGCTAGGTCGTGTGCGATTAATATTTCAGCCATGACCTGGGTCATGGTCTTCAGGGTTGCATTCTCTATGCCCTTAACTGCAGAAATAATTCTGCAGTTAAGGGCGAGAAAAGGCAACATTTCCGTAAATACTCGGCGGTATGAATGAGATGGAACCGCAATAACGATAAAAGGAGTACCCGTAACGGCTGTCTTCAGGTCGTTTACCGGCTGCAACCCGATTGGAAAGTGAGCATCAGGAAGATATTGTCTGTTTTCTCTATCACGTACCAGGTTGTCGACATGATCACGCCTATGCCCCCACAAATGTACGGGATAGTTCTTATCGGCGAGTAGTATTGCCAGTGCAGTGCCCCAGGATCCTGCACCAATTACGGCTATTTTAAGATTATTCTTCATCAGGTTCCGGTTCAAAATCTGGACCTTGTTCGATTTTCAGATCGTTTTGATAGTCCAAAGCACCATCTTCGTCATCATCGTCTACACTGGTATCTTTTGCCAGACTATCCATACTGACCACCCTTTCATTTTCAACAAGATTAATTAATTTAACCCCTTGAGTGCTTCGGCCGATCACCCTGATAGTACTCAAATCCATTCTGATCATTTTACCGGAATCAGCTATAAGGATAACCTCTTCGTCGTCGTCGACTTGTTTTGCGGCAATAACGTCTCCATTTCTCTCACTTCTTTTTATACCGCGGACTCCCTTGCCACCTCTTTTTTGCAGGCGATATTCCTCAATGGGACTCCTCTTTCCAAACCCATTTTCCGTTGCAATGAGTATTGAATTACTGGAATCAACAACAATCGCACTGACGACCTCGTCGTCGGCGCCCAGACTGATACCTTTCACCCCTGCGGCGGTCCTGCCCATGGTTCGAATATCTGTCTCTTCAAAGTGGATACACATACCCTTTTTAGTAACAAGCAGAATGGTGTCGTTACCATTGAGGACGTGAGCGGCTATTATTTCATCACCTGCGTTTATGGTCAGAGCCCGTTTTCCTTTGCGCAGAGGCCTGCTGAATTCTTGTAGACTGGTCTTTTTAATGCGTCCGGATTTAGTGACCATAAGAATAGTTTTATTATTTGATTCATCATCAAAGCTGACAATGGGCAAAATAGCGGCAATTTTTTCATCCGCCGCAAGGTTAAGCAGGTTAACGATGGCTTTTCCGCGGGCGGTTCTGCCGGCAAGCGGCAATTGATAGACTTTTCGCCAGAAGACTTTACCTTGATTAGTAAAAAACAGGAAAATATCCAGGGTCGAGGCGACATATAGATCAGAGACAAAATCTTCTTCTATATTTTTAACGGCAGTGACACCTTTGCCTCCTCTGTGCTGCGACCTATAAAGAGAAACCGGATTTCGTTTTATGTAGCCGGAGTGTGTCACCGTGACAGCCATATCTTCCGGCGCGATCATATCTTCCGGCAATATTTCATCCGTTGCATCTATTATTTCGGTTCTACGATCATCGCCGTATTGTTCTTTCAATTCATTGAATTCTTCCTTGATTATTGTCATCACCAGCAGTTCATCACCGAGGATTGCCTTCAATTTCTCTATTTGCTGCATTATCTCTTCATAATCTCGTACTATTTTCTCTCTTTCTAACCCGGTTAATCTCTGCAATCTCATGTCGAGAATGGTCTGGGCCTGAATTTCACTGAGTTCATAGCGACGAATCAATTCGTCTTTTGCTTCTTGTGGCGTTTTCGACGCTCGGATAAGAGCGACAACATCGTCAAGATTATCCAGGGCAATTTTCAGGCCTTCAAGAATATGGGCCTTTTCTTCCGCTTTTCTCAGCTCAAAGGCAGTCCGTCGATATATAATTACTTTTCTATGTAGGATGAAATGCTCGAGTATCTGTTTAATATTAAGTATTTCAGGTTTGTTATTGACTATAGCAAGCAGGATAATACCAAATGACTTCTGCATCTGGGTCATAGTGTAGAGCTGATTAATGACTATTTCGGCAATTTCATCTTTTTTCAGTTCAATAACAACCCGCAGCCCGTGTCGATCAGATTCATCCCTTACTTCGGAAATGGAACTGATTTTTTTATCCTTGACCAGTTCGGCAATTTTTTCGACAAGAGACGCCTTATTGACCTGGTAGGGTATTTCTGTAATAACTATTGCTTCTCTTTTGCCGTCTTTAATCTTTTCAATATGGGACAAGGCGCGAATAATAAGGATACCTCTCCCGGTCTCATAGGCCTCTCTGATCCCCGCTCTGCCGCAGATCTGTCCCCCTGTTGGAAAATCCGGCCCGGTTATTATGGACATAATCTGATGTACGGTGAGGTTTGGATCTTCGATTATGCCAATCAAGGCATCAATAACCTCGGTAAGATTGTGCGGTGGAATATTAGTCGCCATACCAACGGCGATACCTGAAGACCCATTTATCAACAGGTTTGGTACTTTGCTCGGCATTACCGATGGTTCATTGAGGGAGTTGTCATAGTTGGGTATCCAGTCAACGGTATCTTTATCAAGATCATTGACAATTTCCCGATCAATCCTGGTCATCCTCGCTTCGGTGTAACGCATGGCCGCGGGAGAATCGCCGTCCATGGAGCCAAAGTTGCCCTGGCCATCAACGAGTGGGTAACGCAGCGAAAAATCCTGTGCCATGCGAACAATCGTATCATACGCGGCGGTATCGCCGTGCGGGTGATACTTACCTATGACATCACCGACAATTCTCGCGGATTTAACGTAGGGGCGATTGTAATGCACGCCCAGTTCTCGCATGGCAAAGAGTGCCCTTCTATGTACAGGTTTTAACCCATCACGAACATCCGGCAAGGCACGGCCGACGATGACACTCATGGCGTATTCAAGATAGGATTTCTGCAACTCTTTTTCTATGGAAATAACCGGAAACTGCTCACTGCTTTTTTCAGTATCTGTGCTCATAAGAGAATATCTGCTTTTTAATTAACTTCGTTTAAGAAAGGACGCTTTCCCGTATATCAGCTTTAAATATCGAGATCCGTTACTTCAAGAGCATGGTTCTGAATAAATTCACGCCTCGGTTCAACCTTATCACCCATTAGCGTCGTGAAGATATCATCGGCCTGTTCCACATCATCAATAGTGACCTGCAGAAGTGTTCTGTTCTCCGGGTTCATGGTGGTGTCCCAGAGTTGTTCCGGATTCATTTCACCTAGACCTTTGTAACGCTGTAGATGACTTCCTTTAAAAGATTCGTCTCGAATAATTTTCAACATCTCACTCCAGTCCGCAGCGAGAATTTCTTTTTCCTGCCTTGCTGCAGCGGTATAAATGATGTTGAAAGCTGCTTTGATAAAGGGATGGATGGTCGGAAAAATACCTAAAGCCGTACGATATTCATTAATAAGCGGAATTTGTGGACCCAGGGTCATCATTATCTGAACCTTGCCGCGAATAGCAACATCCAACTCATAACAGTCAGGACGCCATCTGCACGAACGAATATTGCCAATAACCAGTTTGTCCTCAGGCAGTTTATCTTTGAGGTCCTTGATAAAAGCTTCATCCTTAAACTGATCCGCCGAACGTATGCCGTTATCGAGAAGAAAATAAAGCATTTCCTCCCAAATATTCATACGATTCATAAACGACACTATCTTTTGATAAATAGACAGTTTTTCTAGGAGATAAATAAAGAATTCTCCCTCAACGGTTGTCTTTTCAGGTCCAACAACTTCCAGCTTTAAATTTTCACTGGCCTGGGTGAAGAGATGACTGTTCAGCTTATGTTCATCTAGAAAATATTGTTCTTTTTTTCCTCTACCCAGACGAAAGAGCGGTGGCTGACCTATATAAATAAAACCACCCTCGACAAGAGGCAGCATCTGCCGGTAAAGAAAAGTCAGCAGCAGCGTACGTATATGTGCACCGTCCACATCGGCATCGGTCATTATGATAACTTTGTGATAGCGCAGTTTTTCTATGTCAAATTCGTCTTTGCCTATACCACAACCCAGCGCACTGATGAGGTGTTTTATTTCCTCACTGCCGAGAATACGATCAAACCGGGCTTTCTCCACATTAAGAATTTTACCGCGCAGGGGGAGAATTGCCTGATTTGATCTGTCTCTCCCTTGTTTTGCGGAGCCTCCGGCCGAATCGCCCTCAACAATAAATATTTCCCTTTTTGCCGGGTCTTTCTCCTGACATTCAGCAAGTTTTCCTGCCATCATCAAACTTGTTGAACCTTTCTTTCGCGACAGATCTCTCGCCCTTTTGGCAGCTTCTCGGGCCCTTGCCGCATCAACCACTTTCGAGAGGATCTTTTTGGCGACTCCGGGATTCTGCTCAAGAAAAAGAGTTAATTTTTCAGCACAGACAGATTCAACAATATATTTAACCTCACTGTTTCCCAGCTTGGTTTTTGTCTGTCCCTCAAATTGAGGATTAGGAACCCGGACGGAGATAACACAGGTAAGACCTTCCCGTACATCATCTCCACCCATTTTTTCCCGCATGTTTTTTGGAATCATATCATCATTTGCGTATCGGTTTATACATTTAGTCAACGCTGATCTGAATCCGGCTACATGGCTGCCGCCTTCACGGGTATTAATGTTATTGACAAATGAAAAAAGCCTTTCCGAATAGCCGTCAAAATGCTGCAAGGCTATTTCTACCTCAACATTGTCTTTAGCAGCAGAAATAAAAATAGGTTCGTCAAAGACCACTGTTCTTTTTCTATTCAGATATTCGACATAGGAAACTATGCCACCGGAGGCGTGAAATTTGTCTTCTGCGCCGCTCCGCTCGTCTTTTAGATAAATACGTAAACCTTTGTTTAAAAAGCTCAGCTCTCGTAATCTGCTTTTTACCGTTTCATAGTTATACGCTATTGTTTCGGTGAATATACTGGGATCCGCGGTAAAGGTTATTTTGGTCCCGGTCTTTTCGCTTTCACCGACTACCTGTAATTCGCCCGTTCTCTCGCCGTAACTATAGGTTTGTTTATATATTTTTCCGTTTCGACGAATTTCGGCAATGGTCTCAACCGACAGGGCATTCACCACCGAGACCCCGACTCCATGCAGGCCGCCGGAAACTTTATAGCTTGAATGATCGAATTTTCCACCGGCGTGCAAGGTGGTCATAACCAATTCAAGAGCAGTCATATTCTCGGTTGGATGCTTATCCACTGGGATACCTCGACCGTCATCTTCAACGGAGACGGAATTATCCTCGTGAATGGTTACCCGTATACGGCTACAGTAGCCGGCCAAAGCTTCATCAATACTATTATCGACTATCTCCCAGATGAGGTGATGCAGACCTTCTTCAGCGGTATTGCCGATATACATGGATGGTCTTTTTCTCACTGCTTCAAGACCATCGAGCACCTGTATTTGTTGTGCATCGTAACTATTCGTTGTTTCTGTCACGCTTGTTCCTTTTTTGAGAAAGATGAAATAACCCTTATATTATAGCTGCATCGGCATGATGATGCTTATGAAGCCCTGATCTTCTTCGGACCTCATAAGACATGGACTGCTATTTGAGTTTATGTAGGCCTCAACTGTTTCACACTCCATGACCTGCAGGGTTTCAATAAAGTATCGGCAGTTAAAGCCGAGGATGAGCGGTTCACCGCTATAGGATATGGTCTGTTCGTCTTTAGCATTACCGAGATCGGCATTCTGCGACGAGAGAATCATCTTGTTGTGATCTATCTTCAGCTGGATAGTATGAAAGATGTCTTCCGTGAAAAGATTTATTCTCTTTAAGGATTCCAGAAAAGGAATTCTGTTTATTTTTAAACAATTCGTCAGCGAAATAGCATCGATAATGGCTGAATACTGCGGAAATTCGCCATGTTTGAGTCGAATAACCATAACCGCCTGACCGTCTCGCAGCACAACCTGTTTTGCTTCAAAAGAAACCTCAACAGTATCTCTTGCTTCACAGAATTTTTTCCACTCTTGAATACCCTTTTTAGGAATAAGGGTGACATCATTGAGATGGAACTGATCAAGATCGATAGCCACCTCTTTTTGCATGATGGATAGTCGGTGCCCATCGGAAGAAACCATTCTCAGAGTGTAGGATTCGTCAATTTTTTCTTTTTCGAAGAGAACACAGGTGAGTGAGTAGATATTCTCCTGCTCGTTGGCTATAGAATATATGACCTTTTCTATCAGTTCGAGAAAAATATAACTTTCAAAGGAGATAAAGGTGTCTTCTTCGTATTCAGGAAATTCAGGGAACTCGTCGCTAGGCAGACCGGCCAGGTTGTAGGTACTCAGTCCAGCTTTAATAATAACCCAGCTGTTCTCCGTTTCCTGAATGCTTATACTTTCTGAGCCGGATTCTCTTACTATCTCAAATATTTTTTTTGCCGGTAAAGTCAAGGAGCCTTCATCATGAATTTCAGCGGGAACAAAAAGTCGAAGTCCTACTTCTAGATCCGTGCCGGTGAGGCACAAGCCATCTGCGGAGGTACTGATTAACACATTTGACAAAATAGCCAACGTACCTTTTTTGTTGGTTACGTTTTGCAGGCTGTTTAAGCCTTCAAGCAGATCATTTTTACTTACGGTGCAGTTTAGTGCCATTAAGGAACTCCTTTGACATGTCCTTAGTATATTTATCTTTTTTATTACTATTATGCCGGTTTATATGTGGAAATTAGGTTTAATGTAATGATATTTATAGTTTTTTTTTTAACAAAGAGGTTTGTTAAAAAAAACCATTTTTGTTGATAAGGAGTTATCAACAGTGTTGTGAACAAGGTATCCCTGTTTTTTTAACAAAAGGCTGTTAAACGAGTGTTGATAACTGTGTTAAAAAGTGATTTGTTCTCTCTTGTGTAAACACGATTTTTAACGAAATAACATGGATATGTTTTCCGTTCAGCACCTCTCTAATCTAGTAAAAATAGGTAAAAATTTCAATAGAATAATAAAAAGAACCAATGGAAAAAAAGGACACAGCTCTTTTAAAAAAAAAGATAGAGAAGACAGTTGAATATGCTATAAAAAAACATGTCTTTACAGCATGTTCAGTCGGTTTTATGATAAACAGTGGACAGGGAAGGCAAAAATATATTTTTAACTATGGTATTGCAGAAGGATTTAGTGGGATGCTTCCGGTTGATAAAGAGACTCTTTTTGATTTGGCCTCCCTCACAAAACCTCTGGTAACCTCCCTTTGTCTGCTGTCTCTAATTGAAGAAGGGAAAATTGGTACTTCGGATACTCTGGATACTTTT
>CAYPPR010000074.1:0-11086 GCA_964412665.1 uncultured Desulfopila sp. | reverse complement strand
ATGGTTTTTGCGTGGACTCCACAATACTTCGCTCTCGACTCTAAGGTTCGCAACGGTTTTTCATTTTCCCTCGATATGACGGACACATCTTTTTGGGCGACAGGATCAATAGGAAATGAAGATTTTTAATAGGTATTACCTGAATGTAACATTTTTAACAGACTAAAATTCCAGTCATTGACTAAAATGTTATCTCTTGAAACTTCCACTTTCTTAAGCAAAGGCACGATTCTTTCAGGACATTCAAGCGAGCGAGACCTAACTCCCTCATTTGTGTCTCCGGTATTGACATATGGATCTATTTCGTATGATTGTCCAGCAGGACGCGATTCCAATGCTATATATTGATCGCGTTTTTCTACAAAAGAGGAAAGGTAGACAGGCTTCAAATTTATTAAAATCATTGACACGTCAACAGGCCGAATATCAAGGAGGCCATTCCATTCTCTAAGACCTCCCAAGACATGTTCAGTGCTCCTTTTCCAAAGAAAACCTGTATACCAAATTGACAAGAAGACATCTGTGTGGTTGCTGAAAAAAGAAACACCACGCTTGCTAAGCATCGCTCTGCGCAAAATATCGTTTTCGGTAGTCTGTAATTTATCGGCTGTCTCTTTGAGAAAATACACTGTACCCCAATCCTATTTAGATCATTCCCTTGATATAGAAATCATACTGGTAGGCCGTCAAGGTTACGGCTTTTCGGGACCTACCCTATCCAGTTTGAAAACTGATTATAATGGGTCGTTTTTTGGTTACCCTTCTTGAGCCCCAGTTACCCCTTTTCAGCCAACTGATCAAGCTGGCTCCAAGGAATTATTTGTGTGCTGCCAATGACAAACTGACGATCACCGCCATAAATCAACCATACAGGCTGTTCAAGATTACCGGCGAGCGTTGACCATTTTTTGAGGTTATCCATAAAATCGGAGGCGATGGTTGCCCCTGATTTTATCTCGATTGGCATCAGACTATCACCTCGTTCTACTAGCAGGTCAACCTCCAGCCCCTTACTGTCACGCCAAAAAAACAGATTCGAGGGTACTCCCTCATTCCAGCAATACTTCAAAAATTCTGTCACAATCAGTGTTTCAAAAAGACTGGCTCGCTGAGCATGAAAAGCCACATCCTCTGCCTTGCGAATTCCCAACAACCAAGCAGCAAGACCGACATCACAAAAATAAAGTTTAGGCGCCTTCACCATGCGTTTATTAAAATTTCTATAGTGCGGACGAAGCAGATGGATAATGTAACTTGCTTCCAATACCGATATCCAGGCTGAGGCAGTATTGTGGGTAATGCCACAATCACTTGCCAGGGATGATAGATTCAACAACTGCCCCGATCTTGCGGCGCACATTTTAAGGAATCGCTGGAAGATGGACAAGTCCCGCACATTGATCAACTGCCGTACATCCCGCTCAACATAGGTGTCCACATATCCGGCAAACCAATCCCCTGGTGATAACGAACGATCATAAAGCTGTGGATAACAGCCCTGATAGAGCAGATCATCAAGATTGCCAGTTAGCATGGAGACACAGCTAAGTTCACCAACAGAAAAAGGCAGCAACTGCACCAGCCCCAGCCGTCCCTCCAATGAATGACTAATTCCGGAAAGCAGTCCAAATTGCTGAGAGCCGATCAAGACGAACATACCGGGATGCAGATCAGCATCTACAAGAGTTTGCAGATACGAAAAAAGATGAGGAGCCCGTTGCACCTCATCGAGAATAGCGCCGACCGGGTAGTTTGCAAGCAGATGTCGAGGGTCGGTCTCAGCAATGGCCCGGATATCCGGGTCTTCAAGTGAAAGATAAGGCTTGTCAGGGAAGGTTGCCTTGGCAAGGGTAGTTTTACCGGACTGTCGTGGGCCAGTAATGGCAACAACAGGGAATCCTTGTGCCAGACGAAGCAGGGTCGCTTGTGCTTTTCTTTGCATCATGACGATAAGCTAGCCTCGCGCGAACAGATTGTCAATTCAATTATCAAAATAACATTACGGGGAGTTCTTCCCTTCAATGCTGAACAAAAGTAATCCAATTGTGCTACTCAGAATTGAGGCAGAGGGTTGTGTGACAGGTAGTGCGGTGGAGGCTGCAGATCAATTACTGATCAATCAGTGCTTAGCCGGTAGGGTAGGTGTAGATCAAAATTCATTTTTTTGCCGTTCTGATAGTGCTGAGACAAAATATATTGAGGCCCCGGTTCAGATTTGTTTTTAACCGGGCTTCTTTGTTGGGAATATTGTTGGGAACAAAAAAGCACCTACCGTTAAAATTCGGTAAGTGCCTGTTTTTATTGGTGGGCGAGGCGGGATTCGAACCCGCGACCTTCGGCTTCGGAGGCCGACACTCTATCCAGCTGAGCTACCCGCCCATGAGTAAAAAATAATCAAATTAGTAAATCTGCTCAATGCTTTTAAACGAAATCGACATAACAATCGACAAGAAAATTGATTTCACGCCATTTTTTATTCCTTCTCCTTGCCCCCTCGTTCGAGATAGTCTTGCCATTCCAAAGGCAACATACTCTTTTTCAGGTTATTGCAATCCTTGCAGCAGGGAACCAGATTATCCCTGGTCGAACGACCGCCTCGGGCCAGGGGGACCAGGTGATCCATGGTTATATCTCTGAAAAGAACTTTTTTACCACAGTAGTGACAGAGTCCGGAGGCGGTTTTTTGCTGCCACCAGCGGGTTTTCCGCAAATCTCTTGCCTTGCCGCGTTCGGCACGAATCTCTGCATCCCCCGGTGCATCGAAATCAAAAAATTCCCTTGCCATTAGACCAGATCTCCAAGCAAGAGGTAGCGTATTGCTCCAATAAGATAAAGTGAACCGCCGACAACAATGATATCGCCCTCTTCCGCCAACTCCTGAGCCGCAATAAGCGCTTCATCGACTTTTTTGACACATCGCGCTTTTCGTTTTTGCTCGGTATTGAGAATGGCATAAATCTGCTCGGGGGTGGCGGCTCGTTCGCCGTCCGGCTGCGTTATGATCAATTCATCGGTAAGCGGCGCAATCAGATCAAGAGTTGCGGCGAGATCCTTATCGACCATGGCTCCCCACACGCCAATAAGTTTTTTGCACTGAAATTTTTCCACCAGGGTCTTTGCCAAATTATTGACACCATCGGTATTATGCGCGCCATCAAGGAGATAACGCAAAACCTTGCTGCTTTTTCCCGCTTTATCATCCGCTGCGGTGGAGGTATATTCTTGATCAAAATACTCCATCCGGCCCGGCCATTTTACATTTGCAATTCCCTGGCAAACCTGTTGTTCATTCACCTTAAAGCCATTTCTTTGCAGCAGCTGCAAAACGGCGATGGACAAAGAGTCATTTTCCTGCTGCACAAGACTTGCACGACTACTGCATAGCCCGGAAATTTGGTAGTCTGCAAAAGCATTGCTACCGGTCCACGTCCAGCTCGTATCAGGATGCACGATATAGTCAAATTCTTGACGGAGTGTATACAGCGCCGCCGCATTGGTGTAGGCAACCGCCTCGATAACCGCAGTCACCTCAGGATGAATCGCCCCGGACACCACCGGAACGCCTGGTTTGATAATCCCGGCTTTTTCCCCGGCGATAACGGCGAGACTGGTGCCGAGATACGCCTCGTGGTCCATGCTCACACTGGTGATAACCGATAGCAGCGGCGTGACCACATTGGTAGCGTCGAGCCGTCCTCCCATACCGGTCTCCAGGAGAACCAGGTCGACGTTCGATTCAGCAAACCAGAGCAGTCCAAGAGCGGTAGTAAATTCAAAATAAGTGATCAGCTCCTCCCCGAGAACCTGACAGATTCTGCTCCCAAGCTCGGCGAATTTTTCCTCACTGATATATTCACTGCCGATCCTGAATCTTTCCCGCACGCTACTCAGATGGGGCGAAGTGTACACCCCCACCCGGTAACCGGCCAGACCAAGCACCTCGGCGACGGCGGTGCATACCGAACCTTTGCCGTTTGTTCCGGCCACATGGACAAAGCGGAGACGACTTTCCGGTCGATCCACTTTTTCTAAAAACGACTGCATGGCCTCAAGCCCCAGCTTGATTTTGTGCATCTGCAGGGCATCGAGATGTGCGAGGACTTCTAGATATGTCATGAGTTATAGTCGAGTGAGTGATTGTTTTTGCGTCCTGCCAAAATACAATGTGATAAGATATCAAATAATTGCCAGTTTTGCGTAGTCCAGATGCAGAGTTTTCAATCCATGCCTGTCGAAATGAATATCGATTGATCGCGCCTTCGACAGTTTCGTTACCGTGCCATCCCCAAAAAATTGGTGGTTCACTCTCCCTCCTACGCTAAAATCGGTCATTTGCATTTTTTTCTGTTTTGGTTTTCTACTTGGCGAGATTGT
Organism: uncultured Desulfopila sp.; assembly: GCA_964412665.1. Taxonomy (GTDB): domain Bacteria; phylum Desulfobacterota; class Desulfobulbia; order Desulfobulbales; family Desulfocapsaceae; genus Desulforhopalus_A. The sequence continues at coordinate 6,712 of CAYPPR010000074.1, read as the reverse complement.
ATCAGCTCTAGATGAAAAATTAGACTGAAAGACAAAAGGATCTGGATCGCCCTCTGATTTTTCCGTAGCCCGTTCAAACAGTCCCCCGCTCAACTCACTCAAAAAAGGCGACATGCCAACTCTACGAAACTGCCGGTCCGGGGTCATCAGTTGCCGTGGATAGGTCAGATAGAGATATTTTTTCGCTCTGGTTGTCGCCACATACAGGAGCCGCCGCTCTTCCTCCCACTGCTCACCGAAGGTTGCCGAAGCGTGGGGAAAACGGCCATCCGCCACGCCGATAACAAACACTGCGTCAAATTCCAATCCCTTGGAGGAATGGATCGTTGACAGAATAAGCCTGTCCATTCCCCGACCATCCACACTGACTTCTTCAGGGGGATCGAGCGTCGTGTCATCGATAAAACTCTGCAGATCTCCATAGCCGCCCATAATGCTCTTCAGCTGCTCAAGGTCTTTCTGACGTTTCGGGAAATCATCGCTATAAATCCTCTCAAAAATAGGTTGATAATAGTTGAGCGCGATCTCATAAAGTACAGAAGGGATGGGTGAAGCGGCATGCAGCTCGACAAAGAGCTGTACCAGTCGTGCATAGGCATCTTGCCATGCTTTTCCGGGCGAATAAAGTTTCAGGGCCTCAAGCGCATCGACCGCGCCGGCAATCGTTGCAGAAATTTTCTGGGCGGTTGCCGGGCCTACTTTTTCCAACTGAAGCAGGATCCTGTTCCAGGAAAGGGTATCCTGCGGGTTAACCAGCACGCGAAGAAAGGCTATCATATCTTTCATATGCGCCGACTCGGTCAACTTCAGCCCACCCCGCTTTTCATATTCGAGATTTTCCGCCCCGAGGGCCAGTTCAAGTTTATAGGAGTGGAAGCTCGACCGGAACAGCACGGCGATATCCTGCAGCACCACTCCGCTTGCCAGCAGTTTTTTGATGTTTGTGACAATAAAAACCGCCTCTTCCCGTTCATCCCGACCGGCGAAAACGATCGGCCGCAGATCGCCTGCAATACGACTAAAGAGGGTTTTGGTGTATTTTTCCGCAGCATTTCTAATAATATCATTAGTCAGGGAGAGTATCGGCTGCGTCGAACGGTAATTTTCTTCCAGTTTAATTATCCTGGTGTCGGGAAACACCTTGGGAAAACGCATGATATTATAGAAATCAGCCCCCCTGAAGGAATAGATCGACTGGGAATCATCGCCGACGACCATGACATTATCATGGGTGTGGGCGGCCAGGCGAATGATATCGGCCTGGATGAGATTGGTATCCTGATACTCATCGACCATGATATGGGAAAACCGTTCCGATACAGCCAGCTGTACCTCCGGCGACTCGGCCAGCAGTCTTTTCCAATTGACCAGCAGGTCGTCGTAGTCCATCAGACCGTGGTCAAACTTAAATTCCTGATAGTGCTTGTGCAGGGTGAGGATATCTTCCAGGTGATCGGCAAGATGGGCATATTGATCCTGCACAAGGCTCTCAAGATCGATGGACCGATTAATCGATCCACTGATCATATTGATGACGGCACGCTTGGAGGGAAAGCGTTTATCTTTCTTGCCAAGACCAAGCGAGGATTTTAACAGGTTGACGATGCCCTCGGCATCAGCACGGTCAATAATGCTGAACGACGAACCAAAACCGATGCGTGAACCATAGCGCCTAAGCAGCATGTTGGCCACCCCGTGAAAGGTGCCGCCGACGACCCTATTGCAATTTTCGTTGAGCAGTCTGCCGGCACGCCACAACATCTCCTGGCTGGCCTTTCTGGTGAAGGTGAGAAGGAGAATCGCTTCGGGGGGGACATTCTGTTCCACCAGGTGAGCAACACGGTACACCAGGGTCCTGGTCTTACCACTTCCTGCTCCGGCAATAACCAGCACCGGACCTTCCGTTGTTGTCACGGCTGCATATTGTGCATCGTTGAGTTCCTGCCGATTGATGACACTGGAGACGGCACTCGATATTGGCGACAAGGGATCATTTTTCATGGCGGCTACTTTAACACAGGCCATTTCCCGCCGCAACGTCGGTTGACAAATTTGCATGCTCTGGTATTATATCTGGTCGATATTTTTATACTCAACAGCTCTTCGCCTCCTCCATCATTTTTTTGGACAAACACAGCCCATGACAACCGATATGTTGAAAACCATCCTGACCAAAGAGAATTTAGAGCAGATTTTCCCAAAAGATCGGGCCAATGATTTTTTTGAAGCCCTGTTTGGTGATGCCGACGAAGGAGCCTATGATATCGAGCTGGCATACCGGGAATGCAACGGCAGCACCCTGATCATGGAGCTGCTTCTGCATGAACGACCTAATTGCTGCCTGGCCTGCAACCTCACCCAGGGTCTGCCCCAGGTTTTTTCCCGCCATCCCATCATTAACATTACCGGTATTGTCCGCGATCTTGATGCCTTGCTTGGTGATACCTACAAATGTGGTGACTGGAGCCTCGGCTATACCGAGCAACACAGCCGGTCGCTGCATGCGATTCCGATCAAAATTGCCATCGAGATGTCCAAAGGCTAACATCTCGACGGTTTTATTCTTATCAACAAAGAAAAGGCCGACTTGTCTAAGTCGGCCTTTTCTTTGTCGTCTGTTTTAGTGGTAGGAGAATTCTATTCTACCGCCACCCTTGATCGCCCTTCCGCCTTGGCATGATAGAGGATATCGTCAGTGCGTTCCAGCCACTGTTTCAGAGATTCTTCCTGCTTGAGTTGTGAAAGGCCGATAGAAACGCCCAGTTTCGTTGCATCGTCCGCCCAGATATTCAGCGCATCGACCGCGACACACAATCGCTCCGCCAAAATTCTGGCATTTTGCAGATCGGTGTTGTCGAGAATGAGCAGAAATTCGTCACCACCCATGCGAATAAGCAGATCTGTTGACCGTACGGCCTGCTTCAATACCTGCGCAACGGACTTCAGCACCTCGTCTCCCGCCTGATGACCGAGGTTATCATTGATCATCTTGAATTTATCCAGATCCATAGAGATCATAGACAGAGGATGATGGTGCCGTTTGGCACTTTCCATCATGCCGTAAATGCGTTCTTCAAAAACCCGCCTATTGGACAGACCGGTGAGCGCGTCATTGCTTGCCCGCTCGAACAATTCTTCATAGGCAAGGCCGCGGCGTAGACATTCCGACAAAATCTCCAGAGAATGATTGATGAGATTAATTTCCTCAGATGATAATTCATGCCCTTTTTTCAGAATCAACAAAATCCCGGCATCATCGACCGTTTCAAAAATCCATTTATAGGCACACCGTCCGTCTTTTTTCGTAAAGGAACCTTCAAAAGGGGATTTGTTTTCGATGAGTTGTTCGGCAAAGGCAATGGCTTTTCGTCTATTGGGTCCATGACCGGAACAGAACAGATGTCGTTTTTTACGGCTGCTGTTGTTGTAACCGATCAACTCATGGTTGACCAGCGGCATCAGCCAGACAGAATACGCTTCAATCATTCCGGTCAGGCTGAGGACTCCGGCCATTCTTGCATGCAACTTGTTGATGAGATCGAGTCGTTCTGACTGTTTTTTGACATTATCCAGCTCGACCATAACTTTTTCCAACTCTGCCTGTTGCAGGTACGATCCGGATATTTGAGCTTCTTGTGTTCGAAGAGTCATGAGCGATGTTCCTCAATATTGTCCATTATAAAAGATTTTTAATGCGTAATTTTATATCGGTCGGCAACCAAAAATCTTTACTTTTATTTTTCTGACTTTTCATCTTGCACTATTTGTACCATAAAGAAACACTCCGAATATCACCGCCCCCAACAAAACGACCCTTCTTACTAATATCACTGCACTATATTTAAATAATTCAGTTCTTTTAATTTACAAAAAAATTCATTACATGTTCTCAACACACCTCTCCCGCCAGCACTGTCATATTATTGACAGTAAAATTCCCCCGAAAATTTCTTTGACAATTACCTTCCCTGAAAGTACTCCTCAAGACATAACACCATGCAGCAATTCAGGAAGCACCATTACATCCGGGAAAAAAATGACACAACTCTCTCTCGAACAAAAAATAGGGCAACTCTTTATCCTCGGTTTTTCAGGTGACACAATCACCGCTAACGACCCGATCGGTCGTGATATCCGCAAAAGAAATTTAGGTGGGGTAATTCTCTTCGACCGTTGTCTCGCCTCGTCAAAAAAAACCAAGAATATAATAGACGCCAGACAACTGCAACGGCTCACACTCTCTTTGAGGGAATTAGCGGACGGACCTCTGCTGGTGGCGGTAGATCAAGAAGGCGGCCGTGTCAGTCGCTTTACGCAAGAAAGAGGCTTCCCGGTTACTCCAACCGCCGCTGAACTCGGCACCTCCGCTGATATGCATGCGACAATTGCCGGCGCCCAACAAACGGCCCGGATGCTGTGCGATATTGGCGTAAACCTGAACCTGGCACCGGTTGTCGATCTCAATGTGTATCGGGAAAATCCGATTATCGGCAAATACGGCCGCAGTTTTTCCGCGGACCCAGCCATCGTCACCGCCCACGCCGCGGCCTGGGTGAGAGAACACAGGCGACTGGGAATTCTCTCCTGCCTGAAACACTTTCCCGGTCACGGCAGTTCCCGCACCGACTCACATCTTGGCTTTGTTGACATTACCGAGACCTGGCAGGAAGATGAACTCGTGCCATACCAACGGCTTATACGTACCGGTCAGATCGAGGCGATCATGCTTGGACATCTGTTTCATAAAAATTTTGATGCTCATTACCCAGCGACCCTGTCCCGTGCAACCATCCACACCCTGGTTCGACAGCGACTGCAATTTGCTGGTGTTGTTGTCACCGATGACATGCAAATGAAAGCCATCACCGGCCAATATGGTATTGAAGACGCCTGCTGCAGGGCACTCGCTGCCGGCGTTGATCTCCTGATCATCGGCAATAATCTTGATCGTGATCCATCTATACTCTCTAAACTGATCGAAGCTCTTTTGCGGAAATTGGACGAAGGAACACTAACGGAAGCGAGACTGGAGGAGGCCTGGAGCCGAATCCAAAAATTCAAAAAACCACTACACAGACAACCAATGGACCATGGCAACGAATAACTACACAACACACTCCCTTCTGGTCGGCTATCTTCTCTGGATTCTGGGATTTCTCGGAGCACACCGATTTTACTATGGGAAACAGCTCAGCGGCACGCTCTATTTTTTCACTCTGGGATTATTTTTTATCGGCTGGATCGTCGATCTTTTTCTCATCCCGGGCATGAACCGGCAGGCAGATATCCGCTACCACGAAGGGCACATTGATTTCAATCTCGCCTGGCTGCTGCTGGCCTTTCTTGGCCTGTTCGGTATCCACAGAATGTATATGGGTAAATGGATCACCGGCCTGATTTATCTCTGCACAGGTGGGCTGCTCGGATTTGGTTATATATACGATCTGTGGACACTGAACGATCAGATCAGTTTGCTCAACGCGACGGACCGTTGAAAGAGCCCCGCTTGCCCCCTTGGCCGCTACCTTGATCAGTTCCAAGAAATCGTCCAACAACCGTCGCCAGCTCTCGCATGGAGATAGGCTTCATGCAGTACTCGTCTATACCTGCGGCATAAGCAGAATCTTTGGAAACCTGATCCGAATACCCGGTAAAAAGAATGACAGGGATATCCGAGCGCAGTTTTTTCAAACCTTCACTCAACTCCAGACCCGTCAAACCGGGCATCGTCAAATCGGTGATAACCAGATCAAAGGCTTCGGGGGTCTTGGAAAAAAGCTGCAGCGCATCCTGTGATGCTGTTCTACCGACAACCCTGTAGCCAAGACTCTGCAGAATTTCGCCCGTCACCTGCACAACCTGATCCTCATCATCAACCAGCAGAATACTGCCGGAACCTTCCTGAAGATCTCCGCGAGAAAGAACCTGCTCCACCACGGTCTCCTTTTGGGCGACCGGCAGATGCACCCGGAAGACGGAACCCTCGCCAATCGAACTTTCGACCGTAATGCTTCCCCCCTGACGACTGACAATGCCATGCACCATGGCCAGGCCCATGCCGGTTCCCCTGGTCTTTTCCTTGGTTGAGAAATAGGGTTCGAAAATTCTATCGAGAAACTCTTCCTCTATACCGCTGCCGGTGTCAGCCACGGTGAGTTCCAGCCAGTCTCTACGGCTTGCAACTGGGGTGAATTTGTCCAGCGTAACCGTGAGCACCCCATGCTTGCCCCCCATGGCATGGGCGGCGTTGGTACAGAGATTGATCAGGACCTGATGAATCTGTACCGGATCAATCAGAACCCGACCGCATTGCTCATTGACCTCTTCCTTGATGACGATGGTGCTCGGCAGGGTAACCCGCATCAGCTTCATCACTTCCTTGACGATAGGATGCATATATTGCAGTACCGCTTTTTTCTCGGCGCTGCGTGAAAAAGTAAGGACCTGCTCAACGAGGGATTTAGCTCTCTTGGATGCCTTAAGAATTTCCTCGAGATAATCGTAAACGACTTTGTCACTGAAGCCGTCTTTTTTTAGTTTCAAACGTATTATTTCCGAGTAGCCCATGATCGGCGTAAGGACGTTATTAAAGTCATGGGCCACGCCGCCTGCCAGAGTACCGATAGCCTCCATTTTCTGGGTATGCCGCAGCTGCCGTTCCAGCCGGTACTGTTCCGTCACATTCTCGGCAATGCCGATAACGCCGGAAATC
>CAYPPR010000073.1:755-11195 GCA_964412665.1 uncultured Desulfopila sp. | reverse complement strand
GTTTTTTATACAACAAAGCCCCGAACACGAAAGTGTTCGGGGCTTTTGTCGTTTGAACAGTCTCCTGCAGATATCGAACACGGCCACGTCCTTCGCGGGATGAGCCCCTGCCCTCTGTGTCAGAATAGTTTTCGCCCTTATCTACCTTGCCAAGAGGGATCAATTTAGCTATATACTTTCCTAAAGAAGTTGCTGCCTCCTGTCATAGCCGCCAAACAAAAAACATTCTAACTCCAGTGGATCCTCAATGACTCCTTTGCCCCTTTCAATCATCATTCTTGCGGCCGGTAAAGGTACCAGAATGAAATCGGATAAAGCCAAAGTATTGCATGAACTTTTCTACGCCCCGATGGTGCATCATGTCCTGAATAGTGTCTTACCGCTTCAGCCGGCGCAGACTGTTGTCATAGTCGGTCATCAACAGGCAGCCGTTACCGAGGCGCTCTCCTCTTTTGATGTTTCCTTCGTCGTTCAAAAAGAACAACTGGGCACCGGACATGCGGTACTTATCGCCGAAAATGCCATCAGTGAGAACGCGGCATCGGTGATGATCTTGTGTGGTGATACGCCGCTTATTCAAACCGCGACCCTGCAGGCAATGTATTCCGCTCATCTGCGCAGCAAGGCTACCCTCACCCTTATGACCACAGTCCTCGACAATCCGACCAACTATGGGCGCATTCTCTGTGACAGCAGTAACAGGGTCCGGGGTATTGTCGAACAAAAAGACGCAAACCCCGAACAGCTTGAAATTTGTGAAATTAACGCCGGTATTTACTGTGTCGACAAAAAATGGCTCTTTTCCGCCCTGCAAGGTGTCGGCACCGACAACAGTCAAGGGGAGGTGTATTTGACGGATATCGTCAAACTGGCGGTTGACAATGGATTGCCTGTTGAAAAATACCCGGTTGCCAACCCGATGGATGTTCTCGGCGTCAATTCGCGCGTAGAGCTTGCCGATGCCCAAAACGAATTGCAAATACGCCGAAACAGGGCGTTGATGCTGCAGGGCGTGACAATGCATAATCCGGCTACGATCAGCGTTTCCCCTGATTCTTCCCTCGACAAAGATACCATCCTTGGTCCGGGTGTCACTCTTTTTGAAGGCTGCCGGATTGGCCATTCCTGCACAATCGGTCAGGGGGTTATTTTGAAAAATTGTCACATAGGCGACAACGCAATCATTGGTCCATACAGCTTTTTAGTCGACTGCACAGTTGCTCCCAACGCGACACTGCCTCCGTATAGTCAAAATAATTAAGGAGATACACCATGACAGATCTGAAAAAAATGTATTCGACAATTCTCGGCGATAGCTTTCCCATGGAAATGACTATCTCCTTTGGCGAGCAGCGACTTGTCTACAAGAAAAAAACGTGGAAAATCCCCCAGGAAAACGGTGCGGTTGAGGAGCGCGGCGTCCGCTATGGCGAAAATCCCGATCAGGAAGCAGCTCTCTATGAGCTGACCAACGGCAACCTCACCCTTGGAAATTGTCAATTTATCGAGCCGGGCAATGGTCTTGTTTCGGCAATTAATGTCGAGGATATGCTGCAGGTCGGCAAGCATCCGGGCAAGATCAATCTCACCGATATCGACAACGGCTTAAATATTATCAAATATTTGATGAACAAACCCGCCTCGGTTATTCTCAAGCACAACAATCCCTGCGGTGCCGCCTACGGTGACACTCTCGCCTCCTCCTTTACCCGGGCCTTACGCTGTGACCGTATCGCTGCCTTTGGTGGTGCGGTGGTCCTCAATCGAGCCTGCGACATCGATACGGCAAAACTGCTGGTCAACAACTATCTCGAGGTCGTCTGTGCACCTGAATTTGAAGACGGCAGCCTGGACATCCTGAAGAAATTAAAGAACCTGCGGGTCATCAAAATTGCCGCTATCAACAGGCTGACTGATTTTGAAAAATTTCGTTTTCTCGATTTCAAGAGCCTCATCGATGGCGGCATTATCGTGCAGCAGTCCGCAGTCAATTCCATTCGCAGTATCAATAATCTCACGCCGGCGGTCGCCACATGGAAGGGCGAAGAGTTCAAATGCGAACGCCGGCCGACCCAGGCTGAGATCGATGACATGATCTTTGGCTGGGCAATCGAACATGGCGTCACCTCCAATTCCGTGCTGTACGTGAAAAACGGCCGCACCGTGGGTATCGGAACCGGGGAACAGGATAGAGTCGGCGTCGCGGAGATCGCCGTTCAGAAGGCATACAAAAAATACGCGGATATTCTCTGTTTTGATGCCCACGGCATTGGCTACGCCGACCTGGAAATGGCCATCCGCAAGGGAGACAAAGACGCCTCGCTCAAGGAAGCCATTGACGCCCAGGTCACAAAAGACCGCGCCGACCTGCCAGGCTCGGTGATGATTTCAGATGCTTTCTTTCCCTTCCGAGACGGGGCCGATGTGGGCATTGCCGAAGGGGTCTCGGCAATTCTTCAAGCCGGTGGTTCGATGCGCGATTTTGAAACTATCCAGGCCTGTAACGAGGCAGAACCGCAAGTCTCCATGATGTTCACCGGCCAAAGATCCTTTAAGCACTAAAAACAGTCCGAAAAAAGATCACATATCCCACGGTACAGACGGAAAAAACCAGGACAAGAAGTAAAACAAGGAAGGAGCACAGGCGAACAATGCTTCGAATAACCGGCTTTTTCTTTTTCGATGCTTTTTTTCGAGGTGTTTTTTTCGGAGGTGTTTTTTTCTTTTGAAGAAACATTTTAAAATATAAAAAATTTGATAAACTTGTAAAAAGTTGGATTTCAAGATGGCTAAGTAAAAAACTTCATACGAGAGGCGCGCAAAATTTATATTATTTCGGCGTACTAGAGTACGTCGTAATGATATAAATTTTGTGGCAACGAAACGGATGAAGAGTTTTTATGACGCCATCAAATTTATTTTTCTCTAGAAAGGACATATTGTGCTAGCCCGGCGAGTAAATTTCGCTCATAATTAACGCTTTTCCCGGCAAATACGTCCAACACCACGGTGGCCTTATCAACCGCGGCCGCCGCTCTTGCACGGGCCCCGGCAAAACCGCCGTATTTCGAAATGATGGCACAGACTTCGCTCAGGCATTGGACTCTTGCCTCACTGTCGTCTAAAATTTCCAGCAGGCGAGTCCGATGGTCGGGGCTCGCCTGATTCATCGCCAGGATCAGCGGCAGGGTCATCTTGCCTTCGGCGAGATCATTCCCCACCGCCTTGCCGGTTTTTCCGGCATCACCGAGATAATCAAGAAGATCATCGATGATCTGGTAGGCACACCCTAACTGTACGCCGTATTCCCGCAGCGCCTTGACCTTCGACACCTCGCCGCCGGCGTAAACGGCGCCCACCTCACAGGCGGCGGCAATAAGCAGCCCGGTCTTGCCCATAATTGCATCGTAATAATCCAGCTCGGACAGGTTGTGCCTTGCGGCATTTCTCAGCTGCATAAACTCGCCATCGACCATGCCGGTTGTCGCCTTGCAAAATATCTCCAGGCCGGTCCGGCCGGAATATTTACCGACGACGGCCATGGACTGGGCGTGTAAGAAATCGCCGGCCAGAATCGCCGCAATGGTGCCGAATTTTCGATACACCGACTGTTTGCCGCGACGCATTGCCGAGTTATCTATAATATCATCATGAAAAAGAGTGGCGGCATGCAGGTACTCAAAAGCCGCCCCCAGCCTGTAGGCATCATCGTCTTTATTGCCACAGAGCCGTGCGGCAAGCACCACCAGGAGCGGCCGAATACGTTTGCCGCCATTGAAAAGACCATAGTCAAGAACCTCAACGAGCAGATCGTCGACATCAGGCTGTAAACGGACAAGATCCGCCCGCATATAGCTATCAATCTTTGCCGCCTCTTCTTTTACCGCGGCGAGCAGCGACTCCTCTGGCATTACACGTACCATTTCCTCGGCTACCTCAATTGCTTTTGACATGCACTGACTCAGCATAAAATTGTTCAATATCACTCATGGTGCGAGTAATCGGTGACGGCGGCAGGCTTTTCATGAAAACACGCCCATAGCCTTTTTTAAACAAGCGGACATCCATGATGGCGATTACGCCTCTGTCGGTGACCGACCGCATCAACCGCCCGACACCCTGGCGCAGCGTAAGAATTGCCCGGGGAACTTGAAAATCAAAAAAGGGCTTACCTCCTTCCTCCTTGATGCGTGCAATGCGGGCCTGAATAACCGGATCGCTCGGCACCTCAAAGGGCAGTTTTTCTATGATGACACAACTCAATGATTCACCGACGACATCGACGCCCTCCCAGAAACTGGCCACCGCCAATAATACCGAGTGCGTCTCTTCCCTGAAACTGCGGAGCAGTGCATTGCGCGACGCCCTGCCCTGCACCAGCACCGGATAACCGCAGGTATCTTCAAGAAAAGCAGCCAGAGAATCCATACCCTTAAAACTGGTACAAAGGACCAGGGCCCGTCCTTGACTCAAGCGTAATATTTCCAGCACCCGCTCGCCGACCCGGGACAGGAATTCGGCCTCGATTGGTTCGGGAAAAGTCGCTTCCGGGATATACAGCAGGCTTCGATTGGGATAATCAAAGGGCGAGCTGAATTGCAGGAAATCGGCATTTTCGTCCAGTCCCAGGCGTTCTTTTATATAGGAAAATGAGCCGCCGGAGGAGAGCGTTGCCGAGGTCAAAATGCAGGCACCGACCGTGGCATAGAGATTTGCCCGCAACTCCCCGGCCACTTCAATCGGTGTTGCTGAAAGAATAACCGCCCGCTCTCTTTTCTCATACCAATGGACAAATGTGTGCGCATTACCATCCAAAAACAGCGCAATATCACGCAGGGTATCATTGAGCATCACCGCTCGTTTCGACAGGATATTCCAGCTTTCGCCGCAATAGGTATAGCCGCCGAGCTGATCCGTCAGTCCGGATATGGCCAGGGAGAGGCGTTCTACTTCTTCCCGCCATATCTTCTCCGACAGATCATCGATCAGCGATTGCAGAAAAAACCGTCCGGCTTTGACCGGAAAAATTCGGCCAAAAGCATCGAGATGCATTTTCATTGCACTGCAGGATGGCAGCAGACTATCCAGCATGTCCGGCGACAGATCGGTCCGGGCCTGTCGTTCAATATCGCCAAGCAGATCAAGCAGCTGATACTGGCTGAAACTTTTGCCGAAAAAAGCCGAGGCGACGTTTTCCAGATGGTGCGCCTCATCAAAGATGACCGCTTCATAGCGCGGCATTAATTCGCCGAATCCGCCTTTTCGGAGGGCCAGATCGGAAAAAAACAGATGATGATTGACAATGAGCAGCTGCGCCGATCCGGCTTTTTTCCGAAGTTGATTAATAAAACATCCGGCAGCCTCCGGACAATCCCCGCCAAGGCAATGGTTCGACTGGCAGGATATTTTCGACCACAAGCCGGATTTCTTGCTCAGCCAGTCCAGTTCGGCCCGATCGCCGGTGACGGTACTCTTCATCCAGCTGTCGATTTTTTCAACCCAGGGATCATCGACCAACGACAGCTGCGGATTGGCGCAATATTGATACCAGCGATAATGGCACAGATAGTTTTCTCGGCCCTTCATGCACAGCGCGGCTATTTTTTGTTCGAGAACTTTTTCGACCAGAGGGAGATCCTTATGAATAATCTGATCCTGCAGATTAAGGGTCGCGGTGGAGATGACCACTCTTTTACCGGATAACACCGCCGGAATGAGGTAGGCCAGCGTCTTACCGATGCCGGTTTCCGCCTCAACCACGAGGATTCGCGCAGTATCATCAACGGATTCCTGATCCGGTGGCGCTCCTTGGAGAGTCGCGGCGACCGCATCGGCCATGGCACACTGACCGGGTCTCGATGCAAAATGTGTCAGACAAGAGGCAAGTCTGCCTTCCTGTCCGAAAATATCGACTAAATCAGTCATTTCCGATAAATCCGCTAAATCCACTGTCACCGCCACATGCTCCATGCACCACTCCAGCCCATTATAAACAGCTTGGCCTGCAAACAGCCACCACTATACAATAGAATCACCGAGGGTGTAATACGATTTTCATTCTTTTCTCATGCATCAACTGGAAAAATCAACAAAACCCCTTGATTAGTTTTGCTAAGAGATAACATTTTATGCTACAACAAAGAGATGTTCATACCATTCAATTACATGACTAACTCGACTGACTACTTTCCTCTCCTCTATCGGCATGGTTGAAATCTTCTTACCGCAGGATGCAATATCGTCACTCCCCCTCGCCGAACTTCTCTTTCCCGGCGAGGTGGTCGTGGTCGTTGATGATTCGCCGGAAATTGTTCTCCTTCTCACCCATTACCTTCGGAACCAGGGATTTACCGTTCACTGTGCCGGCAGCGCCCGGGAATTCTACGTTCTTATGGCCAGGGAAAAAATCGGCCTACTCCTCCTCGATATTGGTCTTCCCGACCAAAACGGCAATGAAATACTGCAGGATATCGCCCCGAAGCATCCTGATCTCGGCATCATCATGGTCACCGGCACAATGGATCTCGAAGTGGCACTGGAATGCCTGCGCCAGGGAGCGGATGACTATCTGACGAAGCCAATCAGCACCGAGCGATTTAACTTCACCATCAAAAACACCCTGAAAAAGCGGCGATTAGCCATCAACAACCGTCTCTTTCAGCAGGAGCTGGAAATCACCAATGCCCGGATGCGCTTTCTGCATCATCTCAACCTGAAGATGAACACCGCCTACCTGAACACCGTCGAACTGCAGGGCATTCTCCAGGCCATCCTGGTCGGCATAACTTCCGATGACGGCCTGCGCTTCAACAGAGCTTTTCTGGCGCTGTTCAGTGAAGATTGCCGCTATCTCGAGGGGAAACTGGCCATCGGCCCGGCCTCGCCGGAGCATGCCGGGCAGGTGTGGCATTCGATAAAGGAAAAGGGGCTGCACCTCGAAGATATTCTCTCGACAATACAAAGAAAAAGCATCATGCAAGATGTCGAGGTCAACCGGATCATCCGGACCTTGCACATCTCCACCGAAGAAGAGGACCATGTCCTGCTCTTTGCCAGCCGCATGAAAAAATCGATACTTGTGCAAAACGGCCGGGCGGCCGGCTGCCGCGTCCCAGCAGATCTCATCAATCTCCTCGGCGAATCATCTTTCGTCGTCGTGCCGCTTTTTTCACCAAGCAAGGCCCTCGGGGTAATGATCGTCGATAATTTTGTTACCGGCGCACCAATTTCCCAGGAAGATATCAATGGTCTGGAAATTTTTGCCAGCCAGGCCAGTCTGGCTATTGAACATAGCCATCTCTATTCGGCAATGGCGGAAAAGATTGCCGAGCTCGAACTTGTCACCCAGGAACTGGAAAAAAGCAAAGATCTGCTGCTTGCAGCCGAACGGGCAACGACAATCGGTCAGATGTCCGCGCAACTCCTGCATTCCATCAGAAATCCTCTCACCTCGATCGGCGGGACATCGCGATTGCTGGTGAAAAAGATCCAGGACCCCTATATCGCCAACTTTCTGCAGATTATCACCCAGGAATCCTCGAAAATTGAAATTATCCTCGAAGACCTGTTCAGTTTCGTCGAAGATACCGAACTGACCCTCGGCTCCCATCGGCTCTATTCGCTGGTGCGCAAAAGCGTGATGGTTTTCTATGCGACAATGAAAAATGCAAAAGTAGAATATGTCCTCGAGCTCGATGGGCCGGGACCCCTTTTGATGATCGATGAAAACAAAATCCGCCAGGTCTTTCTGCATCTCATCAGAAACAGCCTGGAAGCGATGCCCGACGGCGGCCTGCTGCGCGTCGCGGCAAGGGAAGATGATCAGCAGGTCACCATTTTTATCACCGACTCCGGTACGGGGATACCGGCCGACACCCTTCCCCGGGTGAAGGATCCTTTTTTTACCACGAAAACCTACGGCGACGGCATCGGCCTGGCCCTGGTGGAGCAGACTGTCCAGGCGCATGGCGGCACATTTTCCATCCACGATGCCCAGGGCGGCGGCACCCAGGCGACCGTCACTCTGCCGAAAATTTCACCGGCGGCCGAAGGAAACCAGGCAGCCTAAAAACGACAGGCCGGCGGCCATCATAAAGGTGACGCGCAGGGCATGCAAAAAATTCGCACTTTCCGCCGGGCTATAGCTTGCCAGCGTAGCACCGCCGCTAAAATAACCATACCACCAGGAAAAAAGGGCGGCAGCCAGGGTGGCCCCGCTCACCATGCCGAAATTCCTCGCCGTAGCCAGTATGCCCGCACTCATGCCGAGTTTGTCTTCGCCGACCCGGGACAGCACCGAGGCACTGTTCGGTGAGAGAAATATGGCCTGCCCGGCACCGAGCAGGGCAAGTTTCACGGCGATCTCCCCGGGCGAACTTTCCGCCGACAGCCAGGCCAGGCCGACCAGGGCCAGACCACTGAGGCATAAACCGGCGGTGCTCAGATAGCGTGCGCCGATTTTATCATAGAGCCAGCCGGAAAAAGGCGACACGACGACGAGAGTCGCCGGAACGGCCATCATCAGGCGGCCGACCTTTTCTGGCGGGTAGAAAAAAATATACTCGAGATAAAAAGGAATCAGGGCCAGCACGGTAAATAATACCGCAAAGGAAATGGCCGCGGCCAGCACAGCCGTCCAGTAGTACCTGCGGCGAATAAGAGAAAGGGGCACAATAGGATTGGCCGCTTGTTTTTCGATGCGCAAAAAAAGAAATACCAGGGCGGCAAAAGCGGCAATAAAGAGAATGTTCGATGGACTGAGAAATCGATCAAAACGGTGGAAGATAAATACACCGAGAACGACCATGACCACCCAGCAGCAGCTGCCCCGCCAGTCAAATTTTTTCGCAACACCTCCTCTGATCGGCTGATTCAATTGCCCGAGCAGAAAAAACCCACCGAGCAGCACCGCCGAAATACTCACCGGCATGGTGATAAGAAAAATTGCCCGCCAGGAGGCAACACTGAGCAGCAGGCCGCTGATGAAAGGGCCGGTCAACAGCCCGGCGGCGGTGGCAATGCCAACCAGGCCAAGACTGCGGCCGAGATGAGCGGCGGGAAAAACCGTTTTGATTATCGCCGGCCCCGAGGACATCATCATCGCCGCGCCCAGGGCCTGGATAAACCGGCTGGCTAAAAGTAATGCATAACTGGGGGACAGATAACAGCCCAGCGCGCCGAGGGTGAAGGTGGCCATGCCGGACAGATAAATGTTTCCCCGGCCGAGACGGTCGGCCAGTCTGCCCCAGAACACCAGGGTAATGGTGATGGTCAGCAGATACAAGGTAACGACGAAGGCGGCATATTCCAGGCTGAGATCAAAGGAACGCATGATCGTCGGCAGGGCAACGTTGAGCATACCGCTGTCCATGGTCGACAGAAAGACCCCGCTCATGACCAGGGCCAGGACCAGAAGAGGGTGAGGAGGATTATGGTTTTCTTGCCTGGTCAATGGTCGGCTCACAGAAGATGCAACGCAAAAAGCCCGGTGGAAAAATCTCCACCGGGCTTTTTTGACTGTGTGTTAAATAGTGATTTTTCTCAAATTAGAATGCGAGAGAAATACGAACACCACTTTCAATCACATCTTCGTCACCTGTGGCATCACCTGCGATCAGGTAAGCAAAGATGAAATCAACATTCAGATTGTCTTCCAGCTTATAGGTGAGCTTGCCATCAAGTTCGATCCCAAGCTCGTCATCGCCATTAAGATTCTCTTCGGCAAGGGCTGCATACCAGACATCGAATGTAGCGGTGAGTTTGTCCATCGGCTTGAGAGTCACACCAACGTTGGCAGCCCAGATGTTGGTGATATCGCCGCCAGGAGATCCATTGGATTGACCATTATCAAAAACACCGAGACCCATGATCTCCGACCAGTAGTAAGACGAACCAGGTGCACTTACAAATGCATCGGCATCTACACTGATAACATCACCTTCGAAACCACTGTCATCACCGGTGGCATAAAAAGCTTGACCGTGAACAACACCGGCATCGGCACCAGCAGCTACCAAGAATCCGTCGACATCAACGTCTGCTACGTCACCGGTATTGTAAATGAAGGTACCCCATGCGGAAACAGCATCAAACTTCATGTCGATATCGGCACCAATCCAGAATAAATCTGTATCAATATCGCTCGTTCCAGATAAGTAAGTAACATGCGGGGTGAGCTGCATGGAATCACTGATCTTGATCTGTGGCATGACAGAAAGCATATGTACATCTCCACCTGAAAAATCAGGAGTAGAAGTAGTGACTACTGCTATTGGATTTCCATCAGAATCAACAAAACCATCTGCATTTGCAGCAGTTCCGGTGACTGTATCGGCTCTTGCTTCGTCATCAACTTCAGCGGCATATAATATAGGCAACTTCACATTGCCATAATCCATGGTTAGAATAGCACCGGCGAAATCGTCATCAAAGATAAAACCA
>CAYPPR010000073.1:0-745 GCA_964412665.1 uncultured Desulfopila sp. | reverse complement strand
ATATTACAGCGCCCTGGGCACCAACCTTGGCATTCATCATGCCCATGGTATAATCGAGGTAGGAGTTCTTGATTTCAAATTGCTTACCGTCTGTTCCGACATCACCATAACCAGCCTTTTCCCCACCCCAAGTAGCATCGAACTCAAACTTGTTGACGAACTTGAAATTATCGCTGAATTTTGCGGTGTAGTACAGACGGGTACGGGTATCGGTGATGTAGTTGCTGCCGCTATCATTGGCAGCAGCAAATGTCGTACCATCATCATTTATACCGGCAGCAGTGCCATTCATATTATCATCAAAGGTAAAACGTGTACGCCAATACCCACCGAACTGACTTTCCGCTGCCTGGGCGTTGGTTATGGCGACTCCACCAACAAGGGCAAGACCTAGAGCTGATGCTATTATTTTCTTCATTTTCTCTCTCCTGAAAACTGTTGTAACCCTCTTGACAAGGGTCATTTTTTTCTTTGCCCGGTCAGCAGACTGACTACCAGCCGCAACGCCCTGCATAACGAAGCGCACCGAGACAAAGATATGTCGATATTGAGGCCATAATATACCTGCGGCAGAGTGATGTCAAGATTTTTTTACCTCCGGGTATAGTTTTTTATACTTTTCCAGGAGCAGGAGTTATTTTTTAGTTTTTTCATTGGAAAATTCAATATCATAGACGGTCAATTCGGTCTGGGCGCTGCCCGGCAGCAATTCTGCCAGAGAACCGCTCTTCGGTAGATGGCCGAC
>CAYPPR010000072.1:0-12472 GCA_964412665.1 uncultured Desulfopila sp. | reverse complement strand
AGGCCATGTCGTAGTTGGGCGGAATGATGTAGGTGCAGTTTGGCTGCACGACCATCCCATCGGTGACTTCGAATACCTGCATACGGGTGTAACGTTTGATCAGATCGGAAAGTATGCTTTTATGGTCTGGCGCGAGGTGCTGCACGAGAACGAAGGCCATGCCGGGGTCACCTTCGGCGGGCATGCCGGAGAAAAAAGCCTCGAAGGCGGCAAGGCCTCCGGCGGAGGCACCGATGCCGACAATGGGAAACGAGGCGGCTGTGCTCTCCTCGGGCAGAGAGTCTTCAGGGATCTCGACTTCTGCCGACGTTGCCGCTGTCGGTGCGGGTTTTTTCTTTTTTGCTGTCATGAGGGCCTCCGCTGCCGGGGGTCGAAATTTCCATCCATGCCATTTTCTATCTGTCGCAGCGTTCTTTTCACCGCATCGAGCAGCCCTTGCTGACGTAGTGGCTTGATAAGGTAATCGGCGGCATGCAGCTGAGAACTCAGTTGCACTGTTTCTCTGCTGGGGTAGGCAGTCATGATGATTACCCGGGTTTTGAGAATCCTGTGCACCACCTCCCGCAGTATATTTATGCCGAAGCCATCGCCGAGAATGACATCGGCAAGTATCAGGTCAAATTTTCCCTCATCCATTTTTTCCAGAGCTTCACCATAACTTGCCGCCGTGGTCACATGGTGTCCCTCGGCGGTGAGAAACCGACGAAAGCTGAATCTGATCGATTCTTCATCATCGAGGATAAGTATATTCGCCTTCATTTTTTTAGGCTCCTGGCAAGAGATTTTTCTCTTACCTAAGGGGATACGGAAAAGAGTCCGCCTCGTGGGTAGATTGCATGACAGGCACATTGCTGATAATTTTTCAAGCAATTTACATACCTGCCATGAAATAAAGAAATATTTTATATATTTATTCACATAAACAAAAACTTACCGTTTGCCACCCGCACGGGAAGGAGGGAAAACGTATAGTTCTTGAGTGTTGCATGCAACAGAAAAGTTACATTGAGTGCTGCAACATGTCACACTTCAATTTCGCGCGGAATCTTCGCTTATGTTGTACCTTTTTATTTTTCGATACAGGGTAACGCGGTCTATGCCCAGTAACCGGGCGGCCTTTGCTTTATTCCAGGAGGTTTTTTCCAGAGCCTCGAGAATCCCCTGTATAGCAGTCTCCGCATCCACAGTGGCGGAATTGCGCACGGCGACCGGCGCAGCCATGAACTCGTGGGGCAGATTATCGAAAGTGATAATGTTCTGATTGCACAACACGAAGGCGTGCTCCATGGTGTGCTCGAGCTCCCTGATGTTGCCCCGCCAGGGATACTTAAGAAAGGCCTGCATCACCTCCGAGGAAACGCCTTCGATGTCTTTTTTGAACTTGATGTTGAAGCCGTTGAGGAAATGTTCAACCAGCAGCGGAATATCTTCGCGCCGATCCCGCAGCGGGGGAAGCATGATCTCGATGACCTTCAGCCGATAGTAGAGGTCTTCCCGCAGTTCGCCACTGCCTACTTTTTCCATCAGATTCCTGTTCGTTGCCGCTATCAGCCGAACATCCACCTTGGTTGTCGCAGAGCTTCCGACCCGCTCAAACTCCCGCTCTTCGAGAACGCGCAGGAGCTTCAACTGGACCTTGGGCGAGACATCGCCGATCTCATCGAAGAAAATGGTGCCGCCGTCGGCGCGATGAAACCGCCCGATATTGTCCCTGATAGCTCCGGTAAACGCGCCCTTGACATGGCCAAAAAGTTCGCTCTCCAAGAGACTCTCCGGCAAGGCCGAGCAGTTGACCTTGACCAGCGGCTTATGGCTGCGATCTCCGGACAGATGCAGCGCCTCGGCCACCAGTTCCTTGCCGGTCCCGCTTTCGCCGGTGATGAGCACGGTCGTCTGCACATTGGCCAGGGATTGTATCAGGCTATACACCTTTTGCATCGGCCGGCTTCTGCCGATAATGCGATGAAACTGCCGGTGTTCCTGCAGCTCGATTTCAAGATCGGCGACATGGGTATCGTCGTGCAGCACCATAACGACACCCGCGGGTGTTCCCTGCAGGCTGAGCAGAGGATAGGTTCTGATGCTGATCACCCGGCGGATGCGGTTTTTGAAAAGGCATTCGATCCGGTCGACCTCGACGGGGTGACCGCTTGCCAGGGCGTCGGCCAGAATCTCGACGAATTTGCCATCGCACATGTGCGGCAGAGAACCAAAAGGTGTGCCCAGGTCTTCCTCGGTAAGCCCGCACATGGTCATGGCCGTCTCATTGAACTCGAGCACGGCCAGATCCTTGTCAACGGTGATTATGGCATCTTTGACACTGCGGAAGATGGCCTCGATATTGATGCGGTATTTTTCTTTTTCTTCATGGACCGCCTTGTATTTTAAAGCAGTCCTGGCAACATGCAGCAACGACTCCTGGTTGACCGGCTTGGAGATATAATCGAAGGCCCCCAGACGAATGGAGTCGGCAGCGGTCTCCACAGCCGGATCACCGGTGACCATGATCACCGGGCAGGTCAACCCTTTTGCCTTGATTTCGCGGAGGATCTCGATTCCGGTGCCGTCTTCAAGAATAATATCGGCAAAAACGACGTCAAAGCTTGTATCGCTTATCCGTTCCAGAGCCTCGCGGCAGCTCTCCGCCGTGGTGACGATATGGCCGGCTGCCCGCAAAAATCTCTCGAAGGTGAACCTGATCGCTTCTTCATCGTCGATAACCAGGATTCTCGCACTCATTGTCCACCTCCCGCCATACTGTGGTCGACCGGAAACTCAATGATGACGCGGGTGAATTCACCCTCGGTACTCTCAAAAAGCAGGCGTCCGCCATGATCCTTGACTATTTTTTCGGTGATACTCAAGCCAAGTCCGGTCCCCTTGCCGAATGGCTTGGTGGAAAAAAACTGCCTGGTCAGCATGGCAATCTCATGCTCGGGAATACCAAGCCCATGATCGCAAAAAATGATCCGGACGTAGGGGCGGTCATCGACAGAGCATTGCCGGGCGCTGATCTCTAATCGTTTTTTCTTATGTCTTTCCGGGTACTTGTCATTCAAAGCATAGCGCGCATTATTGATGATATTGATAAAACACTGCTGAATCTGCTGCAGATTGGCATTGATATCCGGAAGGTCGTCGGCAAGGTCTATGTGCAGATCGATGCCCTCCTTGCGGATTTGCGCCTGGGTGAGAATAATCGATTCCTGCAAAATGTCCGCAATAGTGGTGGGCGTTTTTTCATCTTGCCCGTCACGGGCATAGGAGAGCAGCGTCTTGACGATACGGCCGACACGATCCCCTTCCTTGACAATCCGCTCCCCGATATCTTTTTCCATACTCCCGGCAAGGCATTCATTTATAAGTATCTGGCCATAGTTGATTATGCCGGTGATGGGATTGTTGATTTCATGCGCCACGCCGGAGGCCAACTCGCCAAGAGACGCCATATGCCCGGCCTGCATTGCTTCCGCCTGCAGGGCCATTTTCTCGGTAATATCGCTGATCAAAAGGAGCACCCTCGTTACCGTCCTGGCTTCTTTAATGGGGAAAGCCCGCAGGTCAAGCACTGCCCCCCGGTGGGTTGCGACGGCAACTTCACTCTGCCCCGAGGCGAAACATCGCGATATCGGACAGTCAAGCGAGAGAGTGGCCTGGTCATGAATCAGCGCGTAACAGTATTGACCGGCCGGATCGGCATCTTCCGGACATAAGCGCATGGCGACTTCACTGTTTGTCCACAACACTTTCATCTCGGGAGAAAAAAGGATTAAGGAATCAGTAATGGCATGGAGCAGGGTATAAAATTCCTGAGAGAATTTTCTGAATTTTCTTTCGCCTGCCAAGAGCTCAGCGGTGCGCTCCTCAACCCTTTTTTCCAGTTCGTCATGGATCCTGACCAGTTCTTTTTCTATATCCCGTCTGCCCGAAATATCAGTGACCGAGGTCCTGCAAAACTCGGTGCCATCGCCATTTATTACGGCGATGCTGATAAGTTGTATATACAACATCGATCCCTTTGGTTTTTCCAGACGAAGCTCGCAGGTTTGCCGTTCATGCGTGGCAAAAACTCCATCGAGGTGGGACTGAAATATGGTGCGATCCTCTTTTGCAACGTAAGCTCGGAGGGGCGTATTGATCAGGCCGGATCTTTCCAGGTCAATCTGCCCGGAAAAGGTCAGGTTGGTTTCCCGAATGAGGCCATCTCTGCCGAGGGTAATGTAGCCGACAGGCGCAAACTCATAGAGGTCGGCGTATTTTTCCAGAGATTCATGGAGCATTTCCTGGGTATTAAAGAGCTGTTCGTTCTGCATCTCCAGTTCGATCTGATGCACCCGGAGGTCGTGGACTAAAGCATCCTGCTCAGCTGGGGTGCGACACCTGGCGCCGGCGATTTCTCTGTCTTTTTTTTCCGCCTGGCGCCGCAGTTCAACCTTATGTTCTTCTGAGGATATTCGGTTTGTCATCTGTATGTCTCTCCAGCTTTTTTGCTGTTTGTTGCCATAACACTCTCCAACTTTTTTTTGAAGTGTAACATGCAACGCATGTAAATGTAACGTTTCTGTTGCACGCAACATTCTTTTTATTGCAACAAAGTTGTCCTGTTACGAAGACGACGTCATATCACCCTGTAAATAAACACTATTTACTCTGAATCTTATGTTCCCACCGCCCCAGGCACAAGAATTGCTAATTACAGCTCAAGGAACACCGAACCTGCCGACAGCAATGGGCTTCAGGCCGGAAAGACTGAGATGTTTAACACAATGAGAAGGAATGGATATGATTATCAAGGATTTTATCGATCAGGTGCGCCATGCGAAAATCGAGCGCGAGAATGCTGCGCGGCGCAGTAAAGCAGGTATGCTCGCGCTCGGTGCTTCCATCGGCTGTGCAGTCGGCGCGGTGGCAGGAGTACTTTGGGCTCCTCGGTCCGGTAAGGAAACACGTGACGATGTCACCCTGCGCGGCAGTGAGGCCTGGGAAAAAATCAAAGACAATGTTTCCACCAATGGTCATCGCCTGGTGCATGTCGTTAAGGAAAAAGGAGCCTGCCTCGGCGCCGCTGTAGAAAAAGAAAGTGAGGCGGTCGAAGAGTCTCTTCAGGACGCTTCGGCGAAAGTTGCCAAGATGGAACTCAAGAAGATCTGAACCGGAGTGTAAAGGAGTTTCATGGAAGGATACATCACCTACAATCAATTAGGACTGCTGCTCATGTTTCTGATAGTGGTCGCGGTCGGCGGTTATGCGGTTCTGACGATGAGAAACGTCAATGCGGCAGTGAAAGATATTGGCATAATTCTCAAAGAGAGCAAGGAAGCCATGGGCCGGGCAATTCCCAATATCGCCACAGCCTCGGAAAATGTCGCGGTGATCACCCATGACCTACGGGCCGGTTTTGGCGAAACGAGTAAGGCCATGGCAACCGCCGACCAGATAGCCTCATATGCCGTAGTCATCGGGGAAACGGCCAAGGCCCTGGCCGGCCTCTTTGCCTCCGGCAAAAAAATTGACTGATACAAAAAGTCGTCTCCGTTAAAAACAGTCTGGTTATAAAATAACCGAACAGAGGAAATATTATGTCACTTGGAACAATTCTACTCATACTTCTTGTCCTGATGCTTGTGGGCGTTATCCCGACCTGGTCGCATAGCCGATCCTGGGGCTATGCCCCGAGCGGCGTACTCGGGACGATATTGGTGATCGTTGTCGTTTTGTTATTATTGGGTAAATTTTAACAATATACAGTGAAAAGATACTAACACCGAGGACCACAGTGAAGGCTTCTCGAACGATGAAGGCGAAGAGAAAATCAATGTATAGAATTCTGATTATTACCGACGAAGTCGGCGACGCCAAAACTCTGGGAAATGCGCTCGACAACGCCGGCCTTTTCGCCATCCAGTCGGTGAGATATCTGGCCGAGGGTATCAAACGGCTCGAGGCGGGCGGTGTGGACGCAGTTATGGCCAATCTGTCGCTGCCCGACAGCCAGGGCATGGAAACATTCGCTGCCCGACAGCCAGGGCATGGAAACATTCGATGCCCTGCATGCCGTTGCGCCGCGTACACCGATCATGATGCTTTTTTCCGCGGAGGATGAAATGCTCACAACCGAAGCGTTGCAGCACGGTGCGCGTGGCTACCTGTCGAAGGCACACTTCGACAGTCACCTTGTGCCGCAGTCGATGCGCGACATGATCCAGTACAGGGCCATTGAAGAAAATTATTTTATCGAAAAAACACGGGCCGGCATCACCCTCAACTCGATCAGCGATGCAGTAATCGGCACCGATATAGCCGGCAATGTCGATTACCTGAACAGAGCCGCGGAAACCATGACCGGATGGTCAAGAGGAGAAGCACGCGGCCATTCTATCGCCGAGGTGATGCGGGTCGTCAGTGCCGCAACCCGACAGCCCGAACCTAATCCGATTGAACTGGTACTCCAGCATAACAGGCCGATGTCTTTGACTGCGGGGACAATTCTGATTAGGCGCGATGGGAGGGAAGCGGCCATTGCCGATTCTGCAGCGCCGATTCATGATTGGCACGGAAGGATTGCCGGCGCAGTCATTGTCTTTCACGATGTCACGGCTGCCCAGGCCATGGCTGAAAAAATGTCGCATCTGGCCCAGCACGACTTCCTGACCAATTTGCCGAACCGCATGTTGCTCAATGACCGTCTCGAGCAGGCGATCATCATGGCCAAACGAAACGGCACACATCTGGCACTGCTCTTTCTCGACTTGGATAATTTCAAGAACATCAACGATTCTCTCGGCCACGCAATCGGCGACAAACTTTTGCAATCGGTTGCCAAAATCCTGTCTGCCTGCGTGCGCGGGTCCGATACGGTGAGCCGACAGGGGGGCGACGAATTTGTTATCCTGCTCTCGACGGAAAAGCATGGGGAAAACGCCGCCCTTACCGCCATGAAGGTACTCTCGGCCTTGACCACCCCGCATTGCATCGCCGGTCATGAGCTGCATGTAACTAGCAGTATCGGCATCAGCGTTTATCCCGAAGATGGTCCGGATGCCGAAACGTTGATCAAGAATGCCGATACGGCGATGTATCACGCCAAGGAAACCGGCCGTAACAATTATCAATTTTTCACCAAAGCCATGAATGTCCGGGCGGTCGAGCGGCAAAAAATAGAAACGTATCTGCGGCGGGCGCTCATGCGGCAGGAATTCGTTTTGCTTTACCAGCCCAAGGTTGCTCTTGCAACCGGGGAGATTACCGGTTCCGAGGCCCTGCTGCGCTGGAACCATCCGAACCTGGGCGAGATGCTGCCCGATCGATCGATTCGTATCTATTGCCGAAGAGAGCGGTTTGATCATACCGATCGGCCGGTGGGTGTTGCGGGAAGCATGCGAGCAGACAAAACGCTGGCAACTCGCCGGGCTGAAACCGGTATCGGTGGCAGTGAACATCTCGGTCCTTGAGTTGCGGCACAAGGGCTTTGTCGAAGGGGTACAGGCAGTCTTGAAGGAAACCGGGCTTGCCCCTGGCTGCCTGCAATTGGAAATCACCGAAAGTGTGTTGATGTATGATGACGAGTCAAGCTCAAAAACACTTCAGCGGCTCAAGGAACTGGGCGTGCAGCTGGCGGTGGACGATTTCGGCACCGGCTATTCCAGTTTGAGCTATCTGATTCAATTTCCAATCGATGTTTTAAAAATTGACCGATCATTGGTGCAGGACATTGGTTCGACTAATGGCAAAGGCGTCGTCGTCGGCGCCGTAATCGCCATGGGTGCCAGTTTGTGCAAACGAGTGGTCGCCGAAGGTGTTGAAAATCAGGAACAGCTTGAATTTCTCAAGGCGCTCCACTGTGAGGAGGGGCAAGGGTTCCTTTTCAGTCGACCGCTGACAGCCGAGCAATTTACCCTGCTTCTGACGACAGGCAGAGAAAATGATCAACCACCAGATGGTGATTAAAAATGAATACCGCCAAGTACAGCCATAACCCGACTGCCCAAGCTGATTCGAGCCCGGAGTCACCCCGGCGCCGGCAGGCCGAAAAGAAAATCCGCATGATGGAAGAACTGCAGTCGGATTTGCTTGATCCGAAGACGGTTCGCCGACTTGTCTATGATCTCCGGGTGCACCAGATTGAGTTGGAAATACAAAACGAAGAGCTGCGCGGACTCCAGCAAGAATTGGAAGCTTCAAAAAACCGCTTTCAAGACCTCTACGACTTCGCCCCGGCGGGCTATATCACGGTCAGTAATCAGGGAGTTATCGTCGAAGCCAACCGCACCGCCGCTACTTTACTGAACGTGGTAGCGGAAACGCTGGTGGGGCAACCGTTTTTTCGGTTTATTCTTTCCGTGGATCAGGATATCTACTACCAGCACCGGGCGGCCATCTTCGAGACGGTTGAGCCGCAAACATGCAAATTACGTCTGTTGCGAACAAATCTGCCACCGTTCTGGGCGCGGCTGGCGACTGCTCCGGTCGGAGAGGCAGATCAAAACCCGACAATGTGCCGGATCATGCTCAGCGATATACATGACGGCATGCGGCTGGCAGAAGAGAAAAAACAGCTGGAGGCCAAATGCCGGCAACTCGAGAAGACTGAAAGCCTCGGCCGCATGGCCGGAGCCATAGCCCATAACTTCAACAACCTGCTGGGGGTGGTGCTGGGCAACCTGGAACTCGCCGAGTTGGCCATTGCCCAAGAAACGGATTCGGGTAAATACATCACCGCGGCCATGCAAACGGCTCGACGAGCAGCAGAAGTAAGCAGTTCGATGCTGACCTATCTCGGCCAATCCTTCGCACAACAGGAACCGCTGGATTTTGCGGCAACCTGCCACACCGGTCTTGCCGGACTGCGGGCGGTTATGCCGAAAGAAATCGACATGGTGGTCGATTTTCCCACCGACGGACCGAGTGTCAACGCCAATGCGTATCAAGTTCATCACGTCCTGAAAAACCTGGTAACCAATGCCTGCGAAGCTCAACACCAGCACCGGGGCACTATCCACCTGAGCATGAAAACCATCAAGGCTGAGGATATTCCGGCAGAACAGCGCTTTCCCCTGGATTTTCAACCCGAGGACAATCTTTATGCCTGCCTTACGGTGGGGGATACCGGTTGCGGTATTGCAGAGCCGAATATCGACAAGCTCTTTGACCCCTTTTACACCAGCAAATTTATCGGTCGCGGCTTAGGTCTTCCCATAGTTCTAGGCATTGTCCGAGCGCACGGCGGGTTCCTTTTGGTGACCAGTAAAGTTGGCAGGGGCAGTCTTTTTACCATTTTTTTGCCTATCTGTGACAGGGGAATTGTCCCCGCGGGCGACAAGGTGACTGAAAAACACGAGATTACCCAAGGAGGTTGACTATGAGCAAAGACGTTGTTTACAATGAAATGCTAGATACCTCATGAGACCTGATACAGAAAAGATTAAACCAAATCAAAGAGAACCTAAACAAAGGAGAAAAACATGAATATATCCCTCACCCCGCTAATATCGCTGATCGCCGGTGTTCTTATTTTGTTCGTCCCGCGCCTGCTCAACTATATCGTTGCCTTTTACTTGATTGTTACCGGCCTGATCGGGCTGTTTGGCGTGGGCGGCTTTCACATCCGCTAGCATGTTCCATCGTTAAAATACTTGTGCAAGCTGTCTTGAAAAGGTAATTTTGATGCATCGAATCGGATGGCTCTTCGTTGGCAATTTTTTTAGGGGCTCCGAAGAAAGCGACTGCTTCTCACCGACACAATCGCTTTTTCGTTCATTCCCTGACGCACACATCATATTTTAAGGAGGTATCATGCCCTATGTAAATATTCGGGTTGCCGGAACCCTCACCAAGGAACAAAAACAAAAGATCAGCAAAGGTGTCACCGAGGTGATCAGCAAGGAAGCTCACAAACCGCCCGAGGCCGTACTCATTTTTATCGATGAGGTTCCCCACGAAAATATTGCCAAGGCCGGGATTCTTCTCGAATCACCGAAATAGTTTCCTGGTTTTTCCGCTTTCGTAACCGTTCACCAAAAGCCACTGACAAAACAGTTTCGGTGCTGGTGAACGGTTGCACAACAGCACCGTTGCCTTTATTTTATCAGCGCCAGGTACTCCGCCTCGGACAGAAGCCGCACGCCCAGACTTTCTGCTTTTTTCAGCTTCGCCGGCCCGACTTTTTCCCCACAGACGAGCATGTCGGTTTTACCGGTGATTGAATCCCCGACCCTCGCACCGAGCAGTTTTGCTTGTTTTTTCATCTCCTCCCGGCTGCCCTGCTGCATGGCGCCGGTAAAAACTAGCAGCTTGCCGACCAATGGCCCATCGCCGGCGGCCTCTTCACCTACAGCAAGCGGTGTCCTGACCAGATTAAAACCCATGCCGAACATTTCCCAAAAGAGCTCGGCCGATGCGGCCAAGCCAGTGAGCATGGCGTCGGCAATTTTGTCACTGAACCCCTTGATAACAACAATCTCCTCGCGACGCAGGGCAAAGACTTTCTCAAGAGTATACACACCGAGCAGCTTCTCACAGTTACCCATGCCCATCCGGTAGATGCCGAAGGCAGCAAGAAAACGCCAGTCTTCGATCGGTTCGACAAGACTCCTCTGCAACTGACCGACCATGTTTTCCGCCTGCTTCGGCCCAAAGCCCAGGTTGACGAAGTCCTCTTCACGCAGACTATAGATTCCGGGAATGGTCGTAATGCCTCCAGCATAGATCTTCCGAATTGAAGATGGCCCGAAGCCGTCATTATTGCCGAGAACCTTAAAAAAATGTTCCACGGAACGGGTGATCTGCGCAGGACAGTTCATGTTGTTGACGCAGAGCAGGTAATCATTTTCCCAGATAAGCGTCGACCAGCAGCTCGGACAAAACTCTGGCAGCTGCGGCTCCACCGGTACCAGCACCTCCTCGATCTTCGGGATGACTTCGCCGCTGCGCGACAACCTGATTATTGCTCCCGGACCAACGCCATTTTGCCGGACCATATTATAATGATGCGCCGTTGCCCGTCGTATCAGCGCCCCACTCAATCTGGTCGGCTCCACCTCGACAACCGGATTCACCCGGCCTGAACGGGAGGTCTGGGCGACGACCTGAAGGACCTCCACTTCGGCGCTTTCCGTATTTCTCTTAAAGGCTATCTGCCAGCGATGGTGATGCCGGGTGGCCCCCATATACTCTTTGATCTTCTCATCGGTAACCTCCATGACGATGCCATCGACATCGTAATCGGTTTTTTGCCACAACTCGTCGATTATACCATCAAAACCGGACCACAGATCCTGCCAGGAACCCTGCCAGCTCGGCAACAGGCTAAACGGATAAAAAACCGCGTTTTTCGATCTAATGGCCTCCGACGCCGGAGCTTGCAACTTCTTTTCCTTAATCAAACTGGCCTGAAAATTCCTCGAGTTATCAAAAAGGTCGGCCAGATGTTCGCGAAAGTAGCTACGGCTGACGACAATTTCCCCCGCGCCGAGCCCTCGCCGGCCCTCGCCGGCCACCTGCAGGCCACGGTGAAAAACCCGGCTGATATCCGTACCGCGCCGCCCGTCTCCCCTGGTATACAGCATCTGCCCATCGTCGTAGGCGGCAAAACCGTCGAGTTTTGGCGTGACACGAAAAACAAGCGAGTAAAAATCGACACCACAGTCCTCCGCAGCCTTGGCTATCCGTTTGACCCACCGTTCGATTGCTGCAAATTCATAGGCTTTTTCCGTGGAAAGCATGCGCACCGGCAGCTCAACCGTTTTGGTTTCGAGTCGCGGCTCCGGTTCGACTGTGTGCAAAAACGGATGTTCGGGAATCCTTCGTCTCAATTCTTCGAGAAAGACAAAGTCGTACTGCTCGTCGGAGATCAGTGGCTCGCCCGCCCGATATAAAAGGTTGGCCAGCTCGAGAAATTCCACCAGCTTATCGTTATCGACATCGGACACATCAACTTGCGGGTCGGTAAATGCAGCCGCATCATCTTCGCTCAGGTGGTCGAAGGCAAATTCAGCCTCGGCCAGGATTTCCTTTTG
Source organism: uncultured Desulfopila sp. (assembly GCA_964412665.1). Classification (GTDB taxonomy): domain Bacteria; phylum Desulfobacterota; class Desulfobulbia; order Desulfobulbales; family Desulfocapsaceae; genus Desulforhopalus_A. The sequence goes on along the minus strand of CAYPPR010000072.1, from coordinate 458 downwards.
CGAGTCGTTAAGCCTCTTTTTTTTTCCCATCGCTTTCTCACTCCGTCTATTGTACATACGAGTTTGTGCGTTCTACATACCAATTTAATTTCTAAGATATGATAAACTCGCAAAAACCTCAGTTTCTGGATGGCTAAGTAAAAAACTTCATATGCTAGGCGCACAAAATTTCTATTATTTCGGCGTACTAGAGTACGTCGTAATGATAGAAATTTTGTAGCAACGACGCAGATGAAGAGTTTTTATGACGCCATCAAGATATGTATCCTTTTTTTATACAGTGTACAACCGGGAAGAAAAATGATGAAAAAAATCGACTTGCGAAGTGATACCGTTACCCAACCATCCGAACCAATGCGCCGGGCCATGGCCACAGCCGAAGTAGGCGATGATGTCTACCGTGATGATCCAACGGTCCTCAGGCTGGAAGATTACGTTGCCGAACTACTCGGCTTTGA
>CAYPPR010000071.1:0-12525 GCA_964412665.1 uncultured Desulfopila sp. | reverse complement strand
CGGCATTGCCTGTGATGATGATGGCTATTGGCGCTTTGATCAATGTTTTGGACCGTCGAACGGTAATGTCCTGGAAGAATCACACCATTATCTTGATGAAGACGGGGTGCCGCAGACAGAATGGTTTGCCACTGATTTGTATTACGTTGCCCACGATGTCGTCAGGTTGATGAACTTGCCTGCCTGCTGCCACTGACCGGTTTTTCTGGTAATGCAGGGTTTGCATGAATGTCGGAGGCCTGATAATTTCCACCTGCGACACAACTTAGGAGGACTTTCAGGAAAATAACTTTGACCAGACCACCATCCTGAAGTAAATTGGCGTGGTCTTATTTGGTGTGTTCCGTAGGTGAATGGAGATGATCAGCAGACAACAAAACTCATGAAACATGTTTCAAAACTTCAGCAGCAAATCTTTGGCATTGCCACAATTCTTGCGATGTTTATTATTTTGCTCCTTGGCGTTACTATATCTATCATTCTGTACAGCCAGGGAATTCAAAATGCTGAAGCGGTCATCCGAAACAAAAACCTATCGGTGACAACCCTTATCCGGGGCTTCTTCGCCCCCTTGCGCAAGGCCGTTGAATTCTCTGCCGGGGATGGTACAGGCATTGACCACGGGAGCTTCCAGGAAGCGGAAACTCGGCAGGCAATACTGAATATGTATACCATCCTGCAGAACACCATCCCGAACATTAACTTTGTCTATTCGGGATACGAGGATGGGTCGCTTCTTATTAATAATTACACCCCACCCGAGGGGTTCAATTCGGTTCAACGGCCCTGGTACCAGGCCGCCATTCAGGCCCACCCTCTTGCCTCAGACGGCATTCCCTACCAGGAAATAATTACCAAAGAATGGCTGGTATCAATTGGAAAAACAGTGACAAATAAGAAAAGTCAGGTAGTGGGAGTACTTGCTATCGACGCCAGCATAGACACGGTTGTTCAAGCCCTGTCTGCCCGGGACGATGCCTATCCCACGGCATATAACTATGTTCTGGATAATCACGGGATTGTTCTGGTCCACAATGATCCAACCCTCCGGGGCGCCTTCCATGAGGAGGTTTTTCAAAGCCTGCCCCCAGCAGAAATCAGAGAGGGAAACTTCAACTACCAGGTTTCAGATACGCACAGTATTGCCCACTTCAGCCGTCTGGATGACCTGGGTTGGATTGTCATTACGGCGGTACCCCGGGCTGATATTCTCAGGCCCGTTATGGTAACCATATTGTCCAGCCTGGGAATTATTATTGCCGTCTCCCTCATTGCAACCTGGCTAGTGAGCTTTCTCCTGAGCCGGAACATTATTAATCCCCTCATCCATCTCCAAAAAAAGGTTCAGGAAATTGCCGACGGCCGTAAAGCCCCTATTTCCTCAGATCTCCTCCCGAACAATGAAATAGGCACCATAGCTGAAGCCATTGAGACCCTGACGGAAAATGCTCTTTTTCAAAAAACTATTGAACTGCAAACCAAAAACAGTCTCCTGGATTCCCTGTCCAAAACCGACCAGTTAACAGGAATTGCAAACCGCCGGAGGACCCAGCAGGTCATTGAGCAGGAAATTGAGCGGTTCAACCGGTACCAAAAGCCCTTTTGCATTTTCCTTATCGATATTGACCACTTTAAAGCGGTCAACGATAACCACGGCCATGAGGTGGGAGACCAGGTGCTTGTCGAGTTTGTAGGGCTGGTTCAGTCGGTAATTCGCCGGACCGACACCTTTGGCAGATGGGGAGGGGAAGAATTCATTCTGGTCTGCCCCGAAACATCTTTACATACAGCACAAACCATTGCCGGAAAAATCTGTACCACCGTTCGGGAATATGAGTTTGCCCAGGGCCTGAACATTACCCTGAGCATTGGCGTGTCGGAATTCCAAAGCGGAGCAACCTTGAAGGAGATCCTGGTTGAAGTGGACCGAAAAATGTACCTGGCAAAACAAAAGGGCCGGGACCGGTTGGAATCGTGAGGCATACCAAATCGTGGGCGTTTCTTGTGTGCAGGGTTTGTAGGAAAGTATCGTTGACCGCCAAATACGCCATCAAGTTTACTGCAGAACAAAAGATGAGAAATCAGCGGATGACTGTAACGATAAATGATTCGGCTGATTATTCATGTGATTTTAAATGGCTGAATAGTTTCTTAGAACCGGGGCGATGCTGTTGGCCATCGCTCCCCCGGGGATCATCTTTTTCAGCTTGCAGAAGGGGAGAAGAAGAGGTCTGCATTTTCCCGGCGCTGGCCGGCGTTGTGCTGCTCTTCCCTCTGGATTATTGGTGGTGGGATGTTCTGGGCTGGTTATAGGCAAATCGTAAATGCACCGGAGAAGCGAACGCATTACTTCTACCGTTCCCTTCCTTCTCTTATAATATCAACGAGTTCATTAGTAGTGATCTTTGCCTTTATTGAAGGAACATCAAGCGGAGATGTAGCCATTGTTTCCGGGGTAAGAGCAAACGTTCTCCCATCTTTTCTACGGATGATAATTTTTCCACTACGTTCAGCCTGCTTCAACACTGTTGCCAATTTTTGCCTGGCTTCTGAATAGGAATATACCTGCATTTTAAACCTCCAAAGTTTCGATATTGAGATTTTCGGCAATTATTCGGAGTTTTTTGTCAAGTGTCAATAAAGGTGCTTTATGCCGTATCGCGCAGTCAAGAAAATATGCGTCATAGGCGTACATGTTGTTTTCTTTGGATAAATACAAAATTTTAGAAAAATCCGTTTCGATATATCGTATTGGAATCGTATTGAATATCCGTATACCTTTGTCAGCTTCCTTCATTGATACCCTGTTTTGCTTGAACATCGCAGAAAAAGCATTGCCAATTTCCCATGGAATTGAGCCTGGTCCAATCAGGGTATTCCCTTTGGTTATTTCGATAATTGTGTCCCGTTCGGGTTCAGCAACGATCACTGCTATCAATGCAGATGTATCGATGACAAGTTCCATGGTGCTCCTTTGTCTTGAGGAAATTGTTTCTTTGAGACAATTGTACAACATTTGTCCAGTCAGTCAATAGAGGAGGGGGCGGTGTATTGCCGATGTGTCGGCGACAAGGCAGGAAACCGGCACATCGTCATGATCCATGTACTCGGATTTTGCCAACCGGTCTTTGCCTACCACTTGCCGCCGTTGCTTATTGCGGACCATTGTCGCTTTGCAACATGATCTGGGCAATACCGACTATACCTTCAGCGACTTTATCAGTGAGGCCTTTAATCTAAACGAATAATGCGGCAAAGCGTCTCTACGGCGTAACGGCGGCCCTGCCAACGAGATCGTGCATTTTCATCCTTTTCACTTTTTTATCGTCGATGGAAAAAAAGATGAAAAAAATGCAAGGGGGGTCGCTCTGTGATACCCCTGGTATGGCATAGTGTCATTGTAGGATCGAGAAGGGGAGTAAAATGTGTTGGGACAGTGACTATCAACGCCTGGAGGTACAACGAAAATGCTATCTCAATCGAAAGTAGAAAATTTTCCTGCCATTTTTGCAGCCGAATTGGCTGTAGAGTCTTCAGTCGAGAAGCGATCGGGCACATGGAAGTGTACGTTGTCCGAAATGCTTGTCGGTGAATATTTGATAATGCCGCAGACAGAATGGTTTGCCACTGAACTGTATTACGTCGCCCACGATGTCGTCAGGTTGATGAACTTGCCTGCCTGCTGCCACTGACTGGTTATCGTGAGGTGTATATTGGTCTGCAGCCAAGTGAGACTTTCTTATCGGGGACGGATGAGGAAAAAGCCTGAGTAAGCAGGGGCGTATCGCCTTACTCAGGCTGTGAAAATAGTCTCAATCGCCCTTACCGAGCATTTGATTTATATTTCCATTTTTTTTAAATAAAAATGATATAATGACATGCCGTTGAATTAACTATAATTTATACTGCACGAGACATGGATCGAAATGGAGAAGTAAGATCGACCGCTGTTACAGGCGGTCTCGCCAGGCACCCCATCAATTTTGCAGGAATAGTTTCTACAGGCATGAATCTTGACCCGTCAGTGGCAAACAAAGCAGATCGACGCATACGTCCTATTCTGAAGCACGTGTTGTCTTTCGTCTTCTTCATCCTGCCTGCGCTTTTGCAGCCACAGGCAGTGTTCTGTTCGTATCTGCTGGCGGCAGGCGCGCCATCGGTACTCAACCCACCACAGCAATTCGCCGCACCGACAGCAAATGCTAGCACAGCTACCGTAACGGATGCTGCGCGAGCGCTGACAAACGCGACTCCTCGACCCTGGCATCCGGCATTGTTCACCTGGGTTTAGACATGCGTCTACCCTCGCCCTACTTGATCGGCGCTATGTCTGGATTCGGCTGACTCAATCCAAATATGAAAGAAGTCGTCTGTTGATTACATAGACCATAAATAATTTTTGGAAAAATCTTTCAGATGAATGAAGCAAAGATACAACTCTTTTCACTTGTTATCACGAAGGTGGGGGTGGTGTAAATTTTCCGGTTACGGGAGGCGACAAGAATACTCGTTTAAGAATATCCAGAGAGAATGGTTCTTCTCTATTCCATGGCAGAAGATACAACATTCTTGCCAAAGGACAGTAGCCCCAAAACAGATTTGTGGCTAGCCCCAGAATAGTGATATACATCAATATTTCCATGAACGGGACATAGGTTCCGATTGCAACCCAGGCAAAATAAGCCAGGCGAACCTGAACGGGAAATGCGGTAACACGCAAACCAAGCAGTAAGAGAATCAGCAGAGCATGTGTGGCCGAAAAGAAAACCACATATTCCCAGAAAACTCGTTCCAGCAAACCGGCAAGCAACCCTAGCCAGGTGATAAGCCAGAGCCCCCACACCATCCGCTGCCTTGTTTTTACTGGCATCTTTTCCCAGAGTGTGTCGTGGGGTGCCAACGACATCATAATACCGGCTCCGTTAATATTTTTAAGTCGTTCGTTACGACTCAGCTTCACTTCTGGCTGACCTGATATAATCCAGATTGTCTAATGGTAATTATGGTGTCCTCGGATTTCAATAGTCGGCTTGAGCAAGATCGCTGGGCACCAGCGGTGCAATCGTGTGCAGCCACTCGAGGCATAGGGGGGATTGAGGGTTTGCATGCCCCGGCACAAACCAGCCAGGCCCAGCCACTGCCGAAGGAGGCGATGATTTTTTGTTTCAGTGCTGCCGGTGGTTCCCCCCACCTTTTGGTGTGAGACTCTGCCAACAGAAGGTAAGTATTCCATACTTGAGCGACATTTTTCTACTGAAAATGTTAGAGTGCCGGAGAGCATACCTCTCTTCTTCCTTGCACTCCGACTGGAGAATATCGATAACGCAGGAAGGGTTATCTTTATATCACAGGAAAAGGCGGTCCCACGGAACTGAAAGGCCGGAAATGTTTATTCCTTCAACAGCACCAGATTCATATGAATTCGTTCAGTTTTCTTCTTGTCGATGATGAACAGGAGTTTATTGAGGCCCTCGCCTTGCGCCTGCGCGAGAGGGGGTACACGGCGGAATGTGCTTTTACTGGGCCAGAAGCATTGAAAAAACTTGAAAAGGACCATTCTGTCGACATCGTATTGCTTGATATAAACATGCCTGCACCAGACGGGGTGAAGACACTTCAAGAAATCAAACGAAAGCATCCTCTTATTGAGGTCATCATGCTTACAGGCCACGCCACCATTCGTTCCGTCGTTGAAGCATTTAAGTTCGGCGCTTTCCATTACTTGGCCAAACCATGCAATCTAAAGGATCTCATTAGTTTGTCGGAACTGGCAGTTGTTAGGAAGAGAGAGCGTGAGGCCAAATTGCTCGATGCCAGGATGAAACCCTACATCTCAGATTGGGATCGGCAGGAGTTGATAGCCAAGATTTTGGCTGGGAAGTAGATAGATTTTTCTCTTCCGTACAGCAAAAAAAACGATACAGCATGCAGACCACCGGCGTCATATCATACTATGGCGGCAAATCACGAAAAAAATGCATGGGGGTTGTACGATTAGCCATATATTTATATTGACACAAATATTTCTACCCCTTACATATATTCAATGACAAAGCGATCTGATTTTGAGTGGGACTCAGCCAAGAGCCAGATAAACACAGAAAAACATGGTGTTCCATTTGCTATGGCGCAACTTGCTTTCCTCGATCACCATCGTATTATCCTGGAGGACCTCGAGCATAGCCTGGATGAAAAGCGATATTATTGTCTCGGCAAAGTCGGCGAGGGTATCTTGACAGTAAGATTTACGTATCGAAAATACAAAATAAGAATCATTGGTGCCGGGTACTGGCGGAAGGGGAGAAAGATATATGAAAGAGAAAACAAAATACACAGATGAGCCAATTGGCAAGGTAAAAGTTATTGACGACTTTCTTCCTTCACCGGAAGAACTTGCCTTGAAGGAAGAAACTGTCAAAATTACGATTTCTCTCAGCAGAACGAGCGTTGAATTCTTTAAAAAAGAAGCAAAAAAGCATAATACCCAGTATCAGAAAATGATTCGCAGATTACTGGATGAATATTCAGCTCATCATTAAAAGCGTGACCATAACAAATCACTGGGGAAATCCCGACACTATTGCCGATGTGCCGGCGTAAATCTTGTCGAGGCGTTTAAGGTTTGCATTTTCCTGGCCCTGGCCGGCGTTGTGTTGCTCTTCCCCCTGAACTATTGGTGTGGGGCGTTCTGGGCTGGTTAGGCAAGGCGTAAATGCGCCAAAGAAGCGAACGCATTTCCCCCACTTATGTCCGGAATTATAATCAACTCGAGCGTAGTGACCGCCGGGAGCTCGACGTGAAGGTCTTCCGTCTCGCTGGTTGCGCCCTGGGGACTGAAGTTCCACTGCTGCCGAATGATTTCCTGGTACGACTGCCCGCCATCCGGCGACCAACGCAAGACGTACTCTTGTGTGCGCTCGGTGTGGGGCTCCACGAAGTTCAGCCAGATTCGCCGAAGCCGTTGCGGATTGGCGAAGAGAAGCCGAATCGTCTGCTTTCCGGGACTTGCGGCCCGCCACCCTGAGTCCAGCCCGGGCAGCAATGCGGATTCAATTGGATGAGCGGTGTCCTCCGAGGTGATTTCCACCTCCGCGAGCTCCTCTATATTCAACCATTCCTGGTCAAGAGATGCGGTTTCTTGCTGGACTGGGGTGATGATTCGCTTGCGCATTGTTGTGCCTCCTCGTTTCAAGTTAAAAAATTCATAGCTGCCGAATATACGGCAACAGATGGCCTTGCATCGTTCGTACTCGCATGTTCCTTGTCGTTCGACAAGATACCGGGGCGGAGGGATGAGGTTAAATCACCGGTGCCGATTCCCCCAGATGCCCCAGGCGAAAAAGAATACAGCCAGCAGGATCAGTATAAGCCAAAGCCAACTCTCCGAACTCTTATCGCTGAGGGTTATGCCAGCGATAAGCATACCTACGGAGGCGATTGTCCAGGACAGTTTATTAATTGACTTCTCGATCCGAACAAGCAATTGACGACTTTCGGGTGCTAAGGTATTTTTCACAGTCAGATTGCCTTGTTGGACTTGACTGATGACAGCATCGACACTCTTTGGCAGGCTGTATATGACCTGACCCAGGGTTATAATTTCCTTTAACCATTCCTGCCAGTTCAAGCGAAGCTCTTTCGATGCAAGACGTTCCGCGAAGGGGATGATCTCCTGCCATGGGTCAAACTTCTCGTTGAGATCGGTGGCAATGCCGGACAGAATAGCCACTGCTCGGATGGCAAAGAGCATATCAGCCTGAAACTGGAAGGGAGCATTATATATTACATCACGGTATTCTTGAATCAAGGTCTCGGCCTCAGCAAAAACAACATCTTTCATCTGCAGGGCATTTGCGCCCCAGAAACGATTGAGCAGAGCTTGATGAACCTCTTCCAGTCTTTTTAGATCAGCTCCTGGAAGCAATGTTCCCGCCTGCACATACGACTGTACAATACGAAAAGCGTCCCGGGTGGCGACTCCGATAGCATATTCTTTCAGTGCCGATTGCAGGCGGCTTGGAATAACGGTAACCATGCCGAAATCGACGAAAACGATCTGAAACTGTCGATCTGGCTGATGTTCAACGACCTCGCCTGGAGAAAACTCTATTAAGCCTTGCTCCAGCTCCGCCTCTGTGGGCAGTGGCTTGATGAAAATATTGCCGGGATGGGGGTCGGCATGAATGAAGTGGGTCTCAAAAATCTGTCTTAAATAAATGTTGTAAATCTTTTTGGAGACATCTTCCGTATTGATGCCCGTCAAACCAATCGCCTGTTTGTCGGTAATCTTGAGATAGCCGACATTCTCCATGGTCAGTGTATGGGCAGCACAGTAATCCCAATAGATACGGGGAAAGTATACACCTGGATCATCGATAAAATCCTGTGCAAACCTTTCAGCATTCTTGCCCTCAGCTGCAAAATCAAGTTCTGCTCTGGTCACCCGGGAGAACTCTTCAATAAGCCAGTCCAGATCAACTCTCCTGCGAACCCGTTGGTAGCGCTTAAGCCAACCGAGGGCCAGGGAAATAGCGGCTAAATCTGTCTCAACCAGAATGTCAATGTCTGGTCGCAGGACCTTGACGACTACTTCTGTATGATCTTTAGCAAGGCGGGCAAGGTGCACCTGGCCGAGCGAGGCAGCACCCAGCGGTACAGGGGAGAAATATTCAAAAAGTTCTCCAATCGGTCGGTTGAAATCCTCCTCTATCTGGCTGATAATGGCTACGCTCGGTTCCGCGGGAATTTCATCGAGCAAGCCGGCAAGCTCTTTAGTCACTTCACGGGGCAGAATGTCAACCCGAACGGCAAGAAACTGGCCAAGTTTGATCAGTACTCCGCCCATCTCTATTGCCAAATCGCGATAGCTTCGACTGATCTTTTGCCACCGTTGCAAGGGATTTTTCCTGAGCCGGCGGAGAAGCGGCCGGTTCATAATAATATCCCAGAAAATAAGATGCAAAAATGATCTGATAAAGAATTTGCGGACGACTAAATAACGTTGGCGATCAATTTTGCTCTTTGTCTCTGTATTCTCTGTGGTTTCTCCGGTTTTCATTTTTTTCTCAGATCAAGGCATGTTAGAAATATAAGCACAGCCATCAACTATTAGTACCTTACAGGTTGAATTCTTGTTTTTTTGCAGGAAGTCAATCTGTCTCAAGGTACTTATCCCCTCTGTTGTAGGAGGGCATTACAGCCCTTGGGTTGCGGGCGTTAGCCCGCTTTAAGAGGATAATTGTTTCTGAACCAAGTTGAAATACATGCCATCTTGATTTTTGATAAGTTGGTCATGATGGCCTTCTTGGACAATCTCTCCATGATCAAGGACAATGACTCGATCAGTATCTTTTACCGTCGACAGGCGGTGAGCGATGATGAGCACTGTTCGGCCTTTCATGAGATTATTCAAAGCCTTTTGTACAAGATCTTCACTTTCGGCATCAAGCGCACTCGTTGCTTCATCTAGAATTAAAATGCGAGGATTCTTTAGCATGGCTCTCGCAATAGCAATTCTTTGTCTTTGTCCGCCTGAAAGCTGTACCCCTCTTTCTCCGACCAGAGTCTTATATTTTTCAGGAAATTCTTCGATAAAAATACTGGCAAAAGCAGATTGAGCCGCCATTTTTATCTCCTCAAAGGGTGCATCGGGTTTACCGTAAGCAATGTTTTCTTGAATTGAAGTCGACATCAGAATGGGTTCCTGTGAGACTGTCCCGATTTGTTGTCGGAGCCAGCTTGCTGAAAGATCGAGGATATTTGCTTGATCAATGAGTATCTCTCCAGCGTCAGGATTATAGAGTCTCTGGATCAGCGCAGCGATTGTTGATTTTCCACTCCCGGATCTTCCCACTAGGGCAATCGACTCGCCTTCTGCGATTTTCAAGTTGAGTCTTTGAAATACTAGGTAATCGGGTCTGGTAGGGTAAGAAAACTGAACATCTCTCAGGGTGATTTCCCCTATTAAATGGTCAAGGGTGTTACCCTGCTGATTTAAAATCGTTGGTGTTCGGTTGAGTATCTGGAAGATTCTGGTGCTGGCTCCTGCGGCATTCATGACATCCGTCCACAGCGCTCCCAAGGTACTCACTGAAATCGCGACTGTCATCGTATAGAGAATAAAGGCAGAAAGGGTGCCGATGGAGAGCTCTCCTTCTATAACCATTCTCCCACCCAGCCAAAGAATTAATATTATAGCAAAAGATCCCAGTAAAGACATCGCACCGGTAAAATTTGCAACCAGTCTGATTTTTTTCTTTGCAACGTCAAGTGCCTTGTCCAATGCTTTCTCAAACCTGTCACTTTCGATAGGTTCTGCTGCAAAGGATCGGACAGTACGAATATTACTCAAAGCTTCATCGGCGGCTGCACTGGCATTACCAAGAGACTCCTGGACCGTGCGAGAAATTTTACGCACCTTGCCTCCGAAACTTGCCGCAAGTAAGGCCAAAGGTGGCAGGACAATCAATAGCAGAATCGCCAGCTTCCAGGAAGTAAAAAAGAGAAACAGCAGACCTCCAACAGCACCTGCTAAATTCCGCAAGATCATCGAGATATTGACACTGAGAGTGTTTTGCAAAACCGTTGAATCCGAATTAATACGACTCATTAAATCGCCGGTTTTCTGGCCATCAAAATAACCGATTTCCTGCTCTAACAATTTATCGAAAAGCTTTGAGCGAATTCTTTTGACGGTTCGCTCGCCGGCTAATGTAAAAAGATAGTAACGGAAAGCTGCGGCAAGAGATTGAATGCCCAAAAAGAGAAGCATCACCATCCCCATTTGATTGATCAAAACTAAGTTCTTGGTCTCTACAGCTTCATCCATGGTAATCCGCACTGCCTGCGGGAAAGCCAGGAGAACCAGTGAACCTAGTGCCAGGAATATAGTTCCCAACATCAGTAGCTTACGCTCCGGATAGGCGAATTCGAAAAGTTGTTTTAATTCTGAGGATTTGAATCGTTTCGTCATAAAAATTCCAAGAATGAAATGTGAAGATAATTTTTTCTCTTTACCCATAATAGCCATGGTTTTCATTTTTGCCTTTATCTTGCTTCTCAGGAGATACATCATCTCGCTCAAATATCTGGAAGTATCCGGGATGAAAAGATGCTCCATTTTCGAGACGTTTAGGGCCATGGGGGTAAGTAAAGAGCATCAGGTGCTTGAGCAGGTGCTTGATCAGGTGCTTGTATTGACAGCTGAAAAGTAAGTGTAATAGTATAGCACGAGAAGGGGTGTTGCCGTCGGTTGGCATGCTGCGTTGTTAGCAGAGCAATTAAACAAATGGTACGACATGTTTTGTCCAAAATGTAAATCTGAATACAGGGAAGGATTTAAGCAGTGTAAAGAATGTCAATTAGACCTTGTTGACCAGTTAGCAACGGAAGAGTTTGAAGACGATGATCTCCTCGTTGAATTGACCTCAGGTATCCAGCAGACTGCAATTGGGGTGATCAAATCCATTTTAGATGCAGAAGGAATAAAGTACACAATCTTTGATGAATCGACGGGTAATTTGTATCCGGTTCCAGGCGCAAATAGATTGATGGTTGCAAAAAGTGATTACCAGACCGCACAGGAGCTGCTCAAGAGTTTTCTGTAAAAGGAACAAAGCCAAAGCTATTAATTTCATTGATTTTCTCTCTGTTCTTTATCATAAACTCAGATGATAATATCCCTGTAAAATTTGCAAGGTGATTGATGAGCACTGTCTGGGTAAAAAGCAACAAAGATCGAAAAAAGCTAAAAGATGATGTGGCGTTACTCCTTGAAAATGCAGCAGCCTGGGACTGGCTGGGCGAAGAAGAAAGCCCTGTTCTCTTAAAACCCAACCTTGTTGTCAGCAGTCCCGCATCAGGGGGAGCGACAACAACACCGGCCATTGCGGAAGGGCTTATAGAATGGCTTGCCGACCATGGCTTTTCAAATATCCTCATAGCAGAGGGCTCATGGGTGGGAGACTCTACAGCCAGGGCTTTTGAAGTATGCGGCTATGCAGCACTTGCACGAAAATACAATATTCCCCTGATTGATCTTCAAAAAGACAGTTCGGTTAAAAGGGAAACCCCCATTGGAGAATTTAAAATATGTAAGACCATTGCCGACCTTGAAGAAAAAGGAGGAAGCCTTATCAACCTTCCTTTGGTAAAAGGACATGGTCAGACTCGAATGACCTGTGCTCTAAAAAACCTGAAAGGGTGCATTCCCAATGCAGAAAAAAGACGCTATCATACCCTTGGGGTTCACAAACCTGTTGCCTACCTTAACACTCTTATAAAACAGGCCTTTGCCTTGGTAGACGGTTTAAATCCGGATCCCTGCTGGGAAGAGGGGGGGAGACCACAAAAACGGGATCTTTTGCTCCTTGCTAAAGACCCGGTTGCCATTGACAGCTATGCCTGCCGCCTTCTCGGCTTTTGCGATGAAGATGTCGAATATCTCTCCTTTTCAGATGAACTCGGCATAGGCGAGGGCCATACTTCTGATGAAGAAATTATAAATCTCGATGGCACTGCTATAGA
>CAYPPR010000070.1:0-14295 GCA_964412665.1 uncultured Desulfopila sp. | reverse complement strand
ACGCTATGAATGCGTTATGGGCTGAAATAGATACGGTTTTCCGTCAGAATCCATGGAAAGGGGAAGGGGCAGCAGGAGAAAAGCAGCAATTGGCCTTTATGGTTTGCTATAACATAGATGCTTTTCGCCGCTTTGCCGCGAACCATAACCTCGTTAAACAATTTAGGGTAGACCGGGATTTCAAAAAAAGAATAGCGAAAGAAGACGCTGAATTGCTGAAGTTCGGCTTTCAATGGCTCAAGCTTCTCCTTACCGGAAAAAGTTCTTTAGTGAGCAAATAAGATTTATCGGGGTTGTTCTCTAACCATAACTTGCAAAACAACAAAACTAGTGGTAAAGAATCACGTTGTCCTTAACACATAGTCGACTAAAGTGGTCGGCTATCAAATACACACATCTTCGCTCACAGCTGGTGTCGGAGAACATGCTACGGATGTTCACGATTACAGAAGGTGGAGGAAAAACCAGAATCGGAGAAAATTATGGCACATGCTACAGTAAAAGACATGCTCAAGGCCGGAGTGCATTTCGGCCATCAAACGAGACGCTGGAATCCGAAAATGAAGCCGTATATCTACGGCCCTCGTAACGGAATTTATATTATCAATCTGGATGTTACAAAAAGACTTTTTGACAAAGCCTGTGACTTTATCACCGAGGAAGTAAAGAGTGGCGGTTCCGTGCTCTTTGTCGGTACAAAACGTCAGGCCCAGGCCATCATCAGTGACGAAGCCAAGCGTGCCGGCATGTTTTATGTCGATCATCGCTGGCTCGGTGGTATGCTCACCAATTTCCAGACAATCAAGAACAGCATTGATCGGCTTAAATCCATTGAATCCATGCAGGCAGACGGGTCCATAAATCGTTTCCCGAAGAAAGAGATTCTTCTCATGGAAAAAGAGCGTATTAAGCTTGAGAGAAACGTCGGTGGCATTAAAAATATGCGCTCTGTGCCATCCGTTCTATTTGTTGTCGATCCACGTAAGGAAGCGATAGCTGTCAGTGAGGCCAAGAAACTCGGTATTCCTGTTGTGGCCATGGCCGATACAAACTGTGATCCTGACAATATCGACTTCGTTATTCCTGGCAATGACGATGCTATCAGGTCAATCCGCTTGATCAGCTACCATGTTGCCGAAGCCGTGCTGACCGGCCAGGCGCTTCGCGATGGTGAAGATGCCTCGGAAGAAGCCATTGCCGCGGCGATGGGGGGAACAGAGAGTGACATGCCGGGTGAAGTGGGCGAAGCAGCGGCATAAATTTACCAGAGTTCGTCTTGGTAGGCTTCGGTAAAGACTAGGATTGTTAGTGTAAAGGGGCTGTCTTGAGACTGCCCCTTTTGCGTATATATATATGACTATAATCTGTTTTCAGTGCAGCTGTTACATTGTTACGGTTGTTGTGAAAATACAAAATATAATATCAAAAGATAGACAAAGGAGATTTACCATGGCGATCACAAGTAAGATGGTAAAAGATCTGCGGGATAAAACTCAAGCTGGTATGATGGACTGTAAAAAGGCCCTTGAGAAAACCGATGGTGATATGGAAAAAGCTGTTGATTTGCTGCGCCAGAAAGGTCTGGCCATTGCAGCTAAAAGAGCAGGTCGAGCCACGAGCGAAGGGGTTATTGAAACCTATATTCATGCCGGCGGGAAGCTAGGGGTCATGGTTGAGCTTGGTTGCGAAACAGATTTTGTCGCAAAAAATGATGACTTCAGGGAATTTGCCCGTGATATCGCTATGCATATTGCCGCGTCAAACCCCCTGGCTATCTCGCGCGAAGAAGTGCCGGCAGACGTCATAGCTCGGGAAAAGGAAATCTATATTCAGCAGGCTATCGATTCAGGTAAACCCCAGGCCATTGCCGAGAAGATGGTCACCGGTAAAATTGAAAAATACCTCGCGGAAATAGCCTTACTCGAGCAAAAATTCGTCAAGAATCCAGACATGTCTATCCAGGATCTGTTGAACGCGCTTGTCGGAAAAATTGGTGAAAATATCTCCATCAAGAGGTTTGCTCGTTTTCAGATCGGTGTAGAATAACAGGAGCCCCCAGGTGGACCAGGCAAATGTCTACCTGGATAATGAAGGAAGCCTTTGTCTTATAAAATTCCTTTTCAAGGTAGAATACTATGACCGAAGAGTTACGGTACAAGAGAATACTGCTGAAACTCAGCGGTGAGGCTCTCATGGGAAACGATGCCTATGGTATCAATACCAAAATCCTTGAGTTTGTCGCCGAAGAAGTAAAAGAAGTTGTTGCGACCGGGGTGGAACTTGGCCTGGTCATTGGTGCCGGGAACATTTTCCGAGGCGTTGCCGGGGCAAGTAAAGGCATGGATCGCACCACCGCCGACAACATGGGCATGCTGGCCACGGTTATGAATAGCCTGGCCATGCAGGATGCCCTGGAAAGAGCTGGGGTTATTACTCGGGTCATGTCAGCTATTCCGATGCAGTCGGTTTCCGAGCCTTATATAAGACGCCGGGCAACAAGACATCTGGAAAAGGGGCGAGTCGTCATTTTCGCTGCAGGAACAGGCAACCCCTATTTTACAACCGATTCCGCCGGGGTGCTCCGAGCCCTGGAGATTGACGCCGATGTCGTTATTAAGGCAACAAAGGTAGATGGGGTATATGATATGGACCCTGTCCTTCATCCCGAGGCCGTTAAATTTGATCGGCTTACCTATGATGACGTCCTCAAGAAAGGTTTGCGGGTGATGGATGCCGCTGGAATAGCTTTGGCCAAAGAAGATAAGCTGCCGATCATGGTCTTGGACATGGCGGTAGCCGGGAATATCAAACGTGCTGCCATGGGAGAGAATGTCGGTACGTTGATAACGTCATAAATCCTGATCGATCAACTGATGAAACAGCTGAGGTGAAGTTATGAATGAAGTGATCCTAGAGACGTCTGATAAGATGGAAAAAAGTGTTGGAGCCTTTAAAAAAGAATTGGCCAAGGTACGTACCGGCAGAGCTTCATTGTCTATTCTGGATGGTATTTCTGTTGATGCCTACGGTAGTTCCATGCCGCTCAATCAGGTCGGCACCATAACTATCCCGGAGAGCAGAATGATTGTCATTCAGCCCTGGGACCCGCAGATGCTTCCGGCTATTGAAAAAGCAATTCAGAAATCCGACATAGGCCTTAATCCACTTGGTGACGGCAAGGTTATTCGTCTGAATATTCCGCAACTGACCGAAGAGAGGCGCAAGGATCTGGTGAAATCAGTAAGAAAAGTTGCCGAGGAGTTTCGCGTCGCCATCCGCAATATCCGCAGAGAATCCATCGAAGTCCTGAAAAAGCAGAAAAAAGACAAGGAAATTTCCGAGGACGAACTGTTTAAGTTTCAGGACGAAGCGCAGAGCGAAACAGATTTGTTTATCAAACAGATTGATGACCTCACTGCTAACAAGGAAAAAGAAGTAATGGAGGTCTGATTATATTCATCGTCCCTTGCTCTTACTTTCGCAAACGATACCAACGGGTCTTGTATGTCTGGCACTTGCACAATTGATTTGAATCGCCTTCCTCGTCACGTAGCGATTATCATGGACGGAAATGGCAGATGGGCCCAGAAAAGAAGACAACCCCGGTTGTTTGGTCATAAAGCCGGCGCAAAATCCGTTCAGAATATTGTCGCAACGTGTCGGGAAATTGGTATAGAATATCTTACCTTATATGCATTTTCTTCGGAAAACTGGCGTCGACCGGAGCAGGAGGTCAGTGGATTAATGACTATCCTGAAAAATTATCTCGAATCGGAATTGCCCCGGATGCAAAAGAATGATATTCGGCTCATGTCCATCGGGGATAGGCAAAAGTTGCCGGAGATGGTTCGGGAATCGTTGGAACGGGTGATCGAGGCAACGTCGGCCAACGCCAAACTCACTTTGAATTTGGCACTGAGTTATGGTGGTCGTGACGAAATTGTACGAGCGGTAAAGGCGATAAGCGCCCGCTGTATCCTTGGAGAAATTACTCCCGAGCAGGTTTCCGATCAAATGATCAGCGACAATCTTGATACCTGTCACATGCCCGATCCAGATTTACTCATACGCACGGGAGGCGAAGCAAGATTGTCTAATTTTCTGCTCTGGCAGGCATCCTATGCCGAAATCTATTTTACTGAAATCATGTGGCCCGATTTTCGCGAAGAAGTTTTTTTACAGGCTCTCCTGGAATACCAGTCTCGAGAGAGGCGGTTCGGGCGCACCAGCGACCAAGTGCTTTCGGAATAGATCATGCAACGTATTGTCCCCGGGCTACTCATTGCTGGTTTCTGGTTTTTCCTGCTGCTGCAAGGCTCGATCCTCCTCTTTTGTCTCGTCATTGTCCCGATAGTACTGGTCGCGGCTAATGAATATGTCCACATGGTTGACAAGCGGCAGATCATTTCGGCCGAGCGCTGGTTTCTCAATTGCATCCTCGCGGCGCCGGTTGCTTTCACTTGTGTGCGTCCAAATACCACCACATTGCTTCTGGCCTTACTGGCATCTTTTTTCGCCCTGACCTGTTATGTCCTGTATCGCTATAAAGACATTACTGAGAGTTATAATCTCTTTTGTCGTCTTGTCTTCGGTGCACTCTATATTGGCCTGTTGGGCGCGCATCTTGTCCTGCTGCGGTTTTTACCCGAGGGCGGCAGCTGGCTGATCATTGCCTCGGCGATAACCGCATGTTCTGACAGCGGTGCCTACTTTGTCGGCAAAGCGATAGGTAAGAAAAAACTCTGCCCGAATATCAGCCCGAATAAAACCGTTGAAGGGGCTGTTGGTGGCGTTCTTTGCGGCCTTGCCGGCGCAGTGCTTTTTGCCCTGTGGCTCCTGCCGGAGGTCTCCTGGCTATTCCTCACGGGCGCGGCTATCTTCTTGGCCATTGCCGGTATTGCCGGGGATCTTACTGAATCGATCATTAAACGAGGCACGGCCACGAAAGATTCCGGCCATTGTCTTGCCGGGCATGGTGGCATTCTGGATCGCGTTGACTCATTGCTTTTTGTTTGTCCAATTCTCTATTACTTTCTGGCTTTCCCGGTGTTATGATGCGACATATTGCTCTTTTGGGCTCGACCGGGTCCATCGGCGTCAATGTCCTTGATGTCATCCGACAGTTTCCTGAACTCTATAAAATTGATGCTTTGGCAGCCAGAACCAATGTCCAGCGGCTTGCGGACCAGGTAAAAGAATTTACCCCGGAATTGATCTCGGTCGGCGATGCTGACAAGGCGGCAAGTCTGCGCACGCTTCTCCCCGGCAAATTTCACGATAGAATTGTCCATGGCACCGAAGGCAATTTACTTGTCGCGGCCTACCCGGCCGCCGATTTCACTCTTTCCGCTATTGTCGGTGCCGCTGGACTCCTGCCGACGCTGGCGGCGATTGAGGCGGGCAAGGATGTTGGCCTGGCCAATAAAGAGTCCCTGGTTATGGCGGGGCGCATAGTCATGAACGCCGTGCAGAAAAAAGGTATCCGACTTTTACCAGTCGATTCAGAACATTCTGCCATTTTTCAAGCGCTTGAAGCTGGGCGAAGAAAGGATTTACGGAAAATTATTCTCACCGCCTCCGGTGGCCCTTTTCGCAGCATGAGCCGCCACCAGTTGCAGCACGTTACCAGAGAGCAGGCGTTGAATCATCCCAACTGGAGCATGGGGAGGAAGATTTCCATTGACTCGGCAACGCTTATGAACAAAGGGCTCGAAGTTATTGAGGCCAGGTGGCTTTTTGAGGTGGACAGCGAAGCCATCCAGGTGGTGGTTCATCCTCAGTCCATCGTCCATTCGCTGGTCGAATATAGAGACGGCTCGGTGCTGGCCCAACTCGGCATCCCCGATATGCGTATTCCCATTTCCTATGCGCTCTCTTACCCAGCCAGGCGCCCCCTGCAGTTGCAGCCTCTCGATCTTCTCACCTGTGGTAATCTGGAATTTTTTGAACCTGACTATCTGCGTTTTCCCGCTCTAAAACTTGCTTTTGCTGCTCTTAAGAGCGGCGGCGTGTTACCGACAGTATTGAACAGCGCCAACGAAGTGGCCGTGGAGGCATTCCTGCAATCGAAGATAAGTTTTCCGCAAATTGCGGAGACAGTTGCTCGAACAATGGATATTGTACATGCAGGAAGTGAAGACAGCCTCGATGATATTCTAGGCGCCGATGTTGCTGCGAGGCGCGAGGCACTGCGGCTTATTCGGCATACAAATTAAAATTTTCATTCTACGTCCCTGCAAGCGGTGGCGTGTACTCTACATACGTTTCTTACTATGAACACACTCTTTTCATTTATCCTGGTTCTTGGCCTACTTATCTTTGTCCATGAACTTGGACACTTTCTTTTTGCCAAGTTATTTGGCGTTCGCGTCCTGAAATTTTCTCTTGGTTTTGGGCCGAAACTAGTCGGCAAGGTCATCGGCGAAACCGAATATGTCATCTCGGCTTTT
The DNA here is from genome assembly GCA_964412665.1 of uncultured Desulfopila sp. Taxonomy (GTDB): domain Bacteria; phylum Desulfobacterota; class Desulfobulbia; order Desulfobulbales; family Desulfocapsaceae; genus Desulforhopalus_A. The sequence goes on along the minus strand of CAYPPR010000070.1, from coordinate 7,846 downwards.
CCGCTCGGCGGCTTTGTTAAAATGTTTGGTGAAAATCCGGATGAGCAGCAAATCACCGCAGAAGACAGAAAGGGCTCTTTTGCCCATAAACCTGTGTGGCAGAGGTTTATGGTGGTTCTGGCCGGCCCGCTCTTTAATCTCCTTTTCTCGATAGTATTGTTTTTCTTCGTCTTTACCTTCGTCGGCATTCCAACATCAGGAGATACCACCCAAATAGGCAAGGTGAATGAAAATTCACCGGCGGCAGCTGCCGGTATGCAGGCCGGTGATGTCATTGTGCGAATTGACGACAGGACAACCAGCGGCTGGATAGATATTCTGGAGGCAGTGAAAAACAGTGCTGGCGAACCCATCCGTGTTGACGTCGATCGCGAGGGGGAACTGTTGAACTTAGAAATAGTCCCGGCGATTGATGCGGTGAAAAACGTCTTTGGGGAAGAGGTGGAGAAACGCTATATGATCGGCATCATGAAGGCCGATGCACTGAGCTATGAAAAAAGCACGCTTTTGGGGGCAATGCAGAGCGCCTGCCAGCAAACCTGGATGTACATAACGCTTACGGTCATGGGCTTTGTGAAAATTATCCAACAGGTTGTTCCGGCCTCGGAAATCGGTGGGCCCATTCTCATTGCCCAGATTGCCGGCGAACAGATGAAGGCCGGCTGGTTGAATCTCATCTATTTTATGAGTCTGCTCAGTGTTAACCTGGGCATCCTGAATCTCCTGCCGATTCCGGTACTCGACGGTGGACATCTAGTTTTTCTGACCATTGAGGGAGTGCGACGAAAACCGTTGAATGAACGGGCGCAGATTATCGCTCAGCAGGTCGGCATCGGCCTTCTCGCCACGCTAATGATCTTTGTTTTCTACAATGATATCGTCAGGCTATTTCATTGATGGAGTGCCGACAACCATTTATACTCTCGATCGACACAGCGACCCCTTGCAGTGCCGTTGCCCTTACCTGGGGAACCAGGAAAGAAGGGCGAGTTATTGCCTCGCTCAGTCTTACCGGCACTGTCACCCACTCAAGGCGTCTGCTTGCGGCCATTGATTATATTATGCAAAAGGCAGACATCGACTGGGCGTCTATCGTCGGCATCGGTGTGAGTCTTGGGCCGGGCAGCTTTACCGGGCTGAGAATCGGTATGGCCACGGCTAAAGGATTGGCGGCAGCTGCGGAGAAAATGCTCTTCGGGGTTTCGACGCTTGATGCCCTGGCGGCCAAATGTGTCACATCACGACTAATCTGCACTGTCCTTGATGCGCGAAAAAAAGAAGTCTATGCTGCCTTTTATCGTTGTAATGCCGAAGGCTTTTCGCAACGCATCAGTGACATAACCGTGCTTGCCCCGGAAAAGCTTATTGACGTCGTTTCCGAACCGGTTTTCATGGTTGGTGACGGCGCAATGGTGTATGGTGAGATGTTTAGGAATTTACTTGGCAAAAATGTCACCTTCGCCCCCTCTCAGCTGCACGAGCCGTCAGCGTCGTCTCTTGGCATGCTCGCCGGAGAGATGTTTGAAGCGGGAGAACAGCTCGATCTGGCCGAGGCGGTGCCTGTTTATATCCGCAGCTCGGATGCCGAGCTCAATCTTTTGCGGAAAAATGCGCAACTGCACGACAAAAATCTGGGCGGTCGATGATTATCAGACGTAAAACGCGACAAATACAGGTCGGTAAGGTCGCCGTCGGCGGGGACAGCACCATCAGTGTGCAGTCGATGACCAATACCGACACGAAAAATGTGCAGCAAACCGTGGCGCAGATCTGCCGTCTGCAGGAAGCCGGTTGTGATATCGTCCGGGTTGCCGTTTTAGACCTTGCGGCGGCTGCGGCCATTCGAGCTATTCAGGAGAAGATTGCCATTCCCCTGATTGCTGATATTCATTTTGACTCTCGACTCGCTGTTGCCGCCATGGAGAATGGGGCCGACGGTATTCGTATTAATCCAGGCAATCTCGGTGGGGAAGAGAAAGTCGCCCTGGTGGTTGCTGCAGCCAAACAGCATCGAATACCTATTCGGGTCGGGGTGAACAGCGGGTCAATTGAAAAAGATCTGTTGAAAAAACATGGGTATCCTGGCCCTGAGAATACTAAGGCCCTGATCGAAAGCGCCATGCGCAATGTCCGCCTGCTGGAAAAACAGGGCTTTCACGAGATAAAAATCTCAATCAAGTCGTCCGATGTGCTGACTACCATCAACAGCTACCAGCAGCTCTCGGAAGCTACCGACTATCCCCTGCATCTCGGGGTAACTGAAGCCGGCGGGCTTATTGCCGGCACCGTCAAGTCGAGTGTCGCCCTCGGCATGCTACTCAATCAGGGAATCGGTGATACCTTCCGCATTTCGCTGACCCGTGATCCGGTGGAGGAGGTACGGGTCGGCTTTGAATTGCTGCGTTCCCTGAAGATCCGCGAACGGGGGCCGGAGTTGATTTCCTGTCCGACCTGTGGGCGCACTCGCATCGATCTCTTTAAACTGGCCGAGGAGGTTGAGCGATTCGTCCAGACCATGGAGAGTCCACTGAAGGTTGCCGTTATGGGCTGTGTCGTCAATGGTCCTGGGGAAGCCAGGCAAGCCGATATAGGTGTTGCCGGCGGCAACGGTGTCGGTATCATTTTCAAGAAAGGTAAAATTTGGCGGAAGGTCCATGAAGATGAGCTGCTGGAGATCTTTCTTGCCGAGCTGAAAAAAATGGAAGAAGAGGGGCAAGGTTCGCTTTCATAAGATTAATCCTGTATAAAAAAAATGAAAATATGCGCTATTCAAAAACCCTGTTATCGACTCTAAAAGAGACCCCGGCCGAGGCCGAAGTCGTCAGCCATCGACTCATGTTGCGTGCGGGATGCATCCGCAAACTTACGGCTGGTATCTATACCTATTTGCCGTTTGGCCTTGCCGCTATCCGTAAAGTTGAAAATATCGTGCGGGAGGAAATGAATCTGGCGGGAGCCCAAGAACTGCTCATGCCGATGGTACAACCTGCTGATCTGTGGCGGGAAACCGGGAGGTATGAAAAATACGGCCCCGAGTTGCTCAGATTTCATGATCGACATGACAGAGAATCCTGTCTCGGACCAACCCATGAGGAAGTGATTACCGATATCGCCCGCAAGGAACTGCACTCCTATAGAAACCTGCCCATGAACTTGTATCAGATTCAGACCAAGTTTCGCGACGAGATTCGGCCGCGGTTTGGACTCATGCGGGGCCGGGAATTCATCATGAAGGATGCCTATTCCTTTGATGTGGATGATGAGGCTGCCGGGATTTCCTATATGAAAATGTATGAGGCATATAAACGGATTTTCACCCGTTGCGGCCTTTCTTTTCGCGCTGTGCAGGCAGACTCCGGAGCGATTGGCGGCAGCTTCTCCCATGAGTTCATGGTACTTGCCGATACCGGTGAAGACACCATCGTGGTCTGTAAAAAGTGTGAGTACGCCGCTAATATGGAAAAAGCGGTTGTCAAACTGGTGCAAAGTGACCAGCAGGAAGCCCTCGCAGATATGGAAAAAGTCGAAACCCCTGGCAAGCGTAAGGTTGATGCGGTCTGCGAATTTCTAAATATCACCCCACAGCAATTGGTCAAAACGCTCGTTTTTAAAGCGGACGGCAAACCGGTCGCGGTGCTTGTACGTGGCGATCGTGAAGTAGAGGAAGTGAAACTGAAAAATCTACTCGGTGCGGCAGATATCGAAATAGCCGACGACCAGGAAGTCTTTGATGCAACCGGAGTCCCAACCGGCTATCTCGGGCCGGTCGGTATTGCTGTCCGCATGGTTGCCGACCAGGAAGTTGCCGCCATGCGGAATTTTTATGCCGGTGCCAATGCGAAGAACTACCACTTGAAAAACGTCAATCTGGGTCGCGACTTCCAGGTTGAAGCTGTCGGTGATCTGCGGCAGATAACCACCTCTGATCCCTGTCCGGAATGCGGTGGTCAGCTTGAGACCACGGAAGGCATCGAAGTGGGACATGTCTTTAAGCTGGGTACCGGCTACTCCGAGTCGATGCAGGCCACTTTCCAGGACAAGGACGGCCAGGCAAAACACTTTGTCATGGGCTGTTACGGTATAGGCGTCAGCCGTATCGTCGCGGCCGCCATTGAACAAAACCATGACGACAAGGGCATTATCTTTCCCGTTCCTCTGGCGCCGTATACCGTGATCATTGTCAATCTTGGCGTTAACGATGCGATTATCAACACCGCCGCGGAAAAGCTCTATGAGGATCTGCAGGCGGCAGGCTTGGAAGTGCTGCTCGACGACCGGGACGAGCGGCCTGGATTTAAATTCAAGGATGCCGATCTGCTGGGCATTCCTTATCGAGTGACTGTTGGTAAAAACTTCATAAAAAACGGCATGCTGGAAATTCAGAACCGCAAAGATGGCAGCCTCGAGGAGTTGACACCGACAGAAACCGTTAAGCGTCTGCAGACAACAATTTTTGCTGCACTGAGTAAATAACCGGAAAGTTGTTTATGACACATCCATCCACAGTAAACACTGACGGCCTGAAGACCCTGGCGGCCAACTATTTGCATGGTATTGACCTGTCTTGCATTGATGAGGCATGGGAGATCGTTACCCGTGTCCACAAAGGCCGGCGGCATTTTTCCGGTGAGCTGTATATCATGCATTTGCTGGAGGTGGCCTCGACACTGGCCTCCATGCATCTTGATCTCGATACGATTCTCGCCGGTCTACTCCACGGGGTCCTGAAAGAAGGTGTCACGGTCGAAGAGCTTGTCGAGAAATTCGGCAAGGATGTCGCCGGCATCGTTGAGGGTTCAACGAAGATAACCAAGGTTTCGTATAACAGCAAGCTGGCCAGCCAGGCGGAAAATCTACGAAAAATGCTCCTGGCGATCGCCACGGATATTCGGGTACTGCTGGTCAAGCTGATCGATCGCCTCCTTGACATGTTTCTGCTTGACATGGTTGACCGGGAACAGCAGCTTGACATGGCCAGAGAGACCATGGACGTCTATGCTCCCCTGGCCAGCCGTCTCGGTATCGACTGGCTCAAGCGGGAGCTCGAGGACCACGCCTTTAAATTTCTGTATCCCGAAGAACATTATGAGCTAACGCATACCTTAGAGAGCTCTCTCGATGAACGCCAGAAATATGTTGATGAAGTTGTCAACATCCTCCATGAAAAGCTGGCGGAGAGCAACATAGTTCCCATCCGTATAATCGGTCGTCCAAAACATCTCTATTCTATCTACAAGAAACTTATTGCTCAGAATATTCCCCTTGAACGGGTATATGACAAGGTAGCCTTTCGGATCATTGTTGAAAACGTCAACGAGTGCTATGAGGCGTTGGGGACCATTCATGCCAACTGGGCACCGGTGCCCGGTCGCATTAAGGATTTTATTTCCGTTCCCAAGGCGAACAACTATCAGTCGATGCATACGACAGTGGTTGGTCCTCGAGACCACTTCATAGAGATTCAGATCCGCACCGATCAAATGGACAGGGTGGCCCAGGAAGGTGTCGCGGCACATTGGGCCTACAAAGAAGGCCAGAAGGTTAACAAAAAGGATGTAAAACTTTTCAGTGAGCTGAAAAAACTGGTCACCTCTCTGCAGGATGTCGAGGATCCGAGGGAATTCCTCGATAGCCTGGTCGGAGAGCTGTACGACCCGGAGATATACGCGCTTTCTCCGCGTGGAGAGGTCAAGGAATTTCCAACGGGCAGCTGCCCTATTGATTTTGCCTACTCGATCCACACCGAGGTCGGTGACCACTGTGTCTCGGCAAAAGTTAACGGTCGGCAGGTGCCGCTCAAATATCAGCTGAAGACCGGTGATATCGTCGAGATCATTACCTCTCCTACCCAGGTTCCACGACGGGGCTGGCTCAATCTGGTCAAGACCAGCCGGGCGAGAACCAGGATACGTTCCTGGTTGAGGCGCGAGGAAAAAGAAAAGGCACTGAAGCTCGGCCGGGAAATTTGCGAAAGAGAGATTAAAAAATATGACACCTCACTGAAAAAAATTATCAAGAGTGGTCATATCCGTTTGCTTCTCAAGCAGCTGCGCTGCAACTCTCTGGACGATCTTCTCAGCAAAGTCGGCAGCGGGGCGATTACCGTGCAGAATCTTGTCAAGGGACTGCAGCCTGCGGAACTGCGCAAGGAAAGCGAGCAGCTCGCCGTGCAACTGTCACCGGAGGAGCTGGCAGGCCTCATGGTAAGCCAGCATGTAAGTGAAGGTGGAAAAGATAAGGCCGGGGTGAAAATCGACGGCATTGACGGTATGCTTGTCAAGGTCAGTCAGTGTTGCCGACCGCTGCCGGGTGACCCAATTGTTGGTTTTATCACCATGGGCCGTGGTGTCTCCGTCCATAAGGCCAATTGTCATAACCTGCTTAGTTCTGATCCGAATCGGTGGATTGAAGTTTCCTGGTCGGGTATTTCTGAAAAAACCTACCAGGCGGGCATCCATATCAGTGCAGAAAACAAGCGGGGGATTTTTTCGGAAATCAGTGGCGCCATCAGCCTTGATAATGCTAATATTGTTGATATTTCCGCGCACACTACGCCGACTGACCAGGCGGATATGACCATTTCCCTCGAAGTGGAAAACCTCGACCATCTTAAAGTCCTGATACAGCACCTGCGGCAATTGCCGGCCGTTATCAACGTCCGACGGCTGTAGTCGCGCGCAAAGAAGACGAGGTGGCAGGATGAAGACTCCTTGCGATGTCTGTGGAAATACAAAAGATGCATCGAGCCTGCTGTGTCCATTTTGCGGCTACAGGGTCGACGTGGCCCAGCCGGTAAAAAAAACCGCTTTTGTCCATAAAACAGCCAATCTTGAGGCTGGCCGTCCGATAGTGGATGTGGCTCTTGCCCGCATGCATGAAATAATAGACGATGCAATCAGAACTGATGTCAAGGTGTTGACGTTGATTCATGGCTACGGTTCAAGTGGTAAGGGCGGGGTTATTCGGTCAGAATGTAGAAAAATGCTCGATTTTTTGAAAAGTAAGAGCGCGATCGGCGATTATGTTTGTGGAGAGGATTTCAATAAACGATCGGGAACAGTCAAGTCGCTTCTTCGTCGCTATCCGCAACTGGCTATGGATAAACACTTGAACAAGGGCAATCGGGGGATTACTCTGGTTATACTCTCTTAGGGAGTATTGATTCTGCCTGCACAGCTTGCAGCTGCAAGCTGTAACGCGACTTTTAGTTCGTAAATTAGATGGTAAATTGTAGTAAAAAAATAAAAAATAAACTTCTAAGGAGGAGTTTCTGATGAAAAAATATTTTGTATCGGCAGTGCTTGGACTTTGTATTGCGTTTCCTGCCGTATCCCAGGCAGCACCGCCGGCAAGCTTTGAAGAAAAGATCAGCTATAGCATGGGGTTTGAGGTGGGCAATTATTTCAAGGGAGCCGGCAAGGATATTCAGCAAGAAATGCTCATTAAGGGCATTCAAGACGCCTATAAAGAAGCGACGCCGTTACTGACACCTGAGGAAATGATGGCTGTCAAGAAAGAGTTCGGCGAGAAGATGCAGGCCGAGCAAATGGCCCAAATGGAACAGATGAAGGCAGAAAATAAAGCCGCCGGCGAAGCCTTTCTTGAAGAGAACAAGAAGCAGGAAGGAGTGATTGTTACCGAAAGCGGTCTGCAATATCAGGTTCTCAAACAAGGTGAGGGAGAAAACGCGAAACCGACCGATACCGTCAAGGTTGACTATGTCGGTACACTGGTGGATGGGACGGAATTTGACAGTTCGATCAAACGCGGTGAGCCGGCTCTCTTTCAGGTTGATCAGGTTATTAAAGGGTGGGGCGAGGCTCTCCTGCTAATGAATCCGGGAACA
>CAYPPR010000069.1:12426-14710 GCA_964412665.1 uncultured Desulfopila sp. | reverse complement strand
GTTTGAGGAGTTTTGAGGCAGGTTCAATATCGGGGTTTTGCTTTCGCCATTCTTCTGTGAGTTTGCCTTCTACTGCTGCTTTGAGGATGGCGGCTTTGTAGCGTTTCAGGTTGGCTTTGACTCGCTGGAGGTTGGTGACTGCTTTATCAAGTCGGGAGAATTGTTTTTCTATTTCAGCAACGATTCGTTTTTGTTGTGGAAAAGGTGCTAATGGTATTGGTAGTTGCTTTGATTTTCCTCCAGATAATTCTAGAAAGGTTGTTCCGCTTGCAAAAGATTCGGCAAGATTTTTATTCCCCTTCAACCACCAGTACACATAGTCAGGCAGTATCTGTTCACTCTTCAAAACAAAGCTCTTAAATCCCTGATTAGTACATATTTCATTTTCAGCAATTGCCACATAGCCAATAGGAGCACGTGAAGTAAATAAAATGGTACCCGGCGGCAGCATGCGTACAGAAGACGAATCAAAGCCCTGCTGTGAAACAAATCGAGATCCATGAGAAATTTTTTTACCTAAGAAACCAGATAAATCAGCCGGAGTAATCCACGGGATTAAACCTCCTTCAAAATTTTCAAAAACACTTGTTTTGGGGGTGGCACCACCAACAACTTCAGCTATATCGCCCATTGTTGTCCATTCCCACCCATCTGGTATTTTAAATAGTTCCACTTTCACTCTTTTGCCTTCTAACTTAACAAATTTAAAATCAGCCTCACCATTAACCCTTTCTGATTCGGATCACTTTCTGCAATCAACAGGGCCAAGGCAACAAGCCCATTTTCATTAATTCTTGATCGCTCAAGTAACTCACTTTCCAGCAGAAAAAGCAGGAACAGAAAAGACCCAATCCTTTTGTTTCCATCAGAAAACGGATGATCCTTAATCACAAAATAAAGAAGATGAGCTGCCTTTTCCTCCACACTCGGATAAAGATCCTCACCGTCAAAGGTCTGATTGATACTTCCCAAAATACCTTGCAGGTGTCCCTCTCGCTCCTGGCCAAAAAGATCGCTTGCTTCACCACGTTTGATTAGCTCAGCCTTCAACGTGGCAATGGCCCCTTTTGCCTGCTGGTAATCAAGGGCTTGTTTGGCCGGATGGCTCTCTTTGGGCAGTTCAAGCTGGTCCTCATCATATTGCAGGAGAAGTGTCCAGGACTTGGCATAACGGGTAATGACTTCGAGGACAGCCTTGCCTTCATCGGTGATTAGCTCATGGTTTTGCAGGGTACGGGAAAGAAGAGCTACTGCCTGTTCCATCTCCACAAGGCCTTTTTCGGCCAAGCGTCTTTCGTTGACGGTATAACCTTTTATCAGATGATCTTTAAGAACTGAAGTTGCCCAAATACGAAACTGGGTACCACGAATGGAGTTCACCCTATAACCAACGGAAATAATAGCATCGAGATTATAGTAGTCCACTTGGTACGTCTTTCCATCAGCGGCAGTTGTTGCATTTTTTGCAACAACTGCATCACGCTCCAGCTCACCAGACTTAAAAATATTATTCAAATGCCTGGAAACAACTGACTTATCACGTCCAAACAACTCAACAATCTGGTTCAGGGAAAGCCAGACAGATTCTTGATAAAGGTTTACCTCGAAAGAACTTGCACCATCGTTTGCCTGATAAAGTACTATTTCACCGTGTTTATTCTGCATATTAGGCAGCCAATGCCTCGTTTAATTCTTCAATGACACTCTTCAAATCATCGCCAAAGAGCTGGTGCACTCTACCGAGACCGCCTTGCTGGGAAAAAGGAACGTAGTCAAAATCATCGGTTTCAATGCTCAGGTTTGCGGCAATATGATCGCGTATCATGGTGAGCCACTTACGCTGCTCTTCTGTAAACTTCTTTCCACCTGTTTCCTGCTGTGCCAGCCATGCCCTGAAGTTGACTTTCACCTTTTCCGGAAATGGTACCAGCTCATTTTCCCGGTGCATGGCAAAACGGACCAACGATACCAGATCGGTGAGGATATGCGGAGCATTAACGCCTTTTACCTTTGATTTATCTAATGCAGCATAGGCATTCCACAGAGCATCAACCTTGATATGTCGAGGAGGTTTCTCTATCTGCTCGGCCAATTCCTTGATATCTTCAAAGCGCAACCGGCTTTTATATGGCGAATTATAGAGAATCTGGAGGGCGGAAATCTCGTCTTTATTTTCCTCTAAAAACTCCTCAAAGGATTGGACCAGGCCTCTGGCCTTTTCCAGGGCCTCGGCTGAAAATCCTGCTTCAATCAGTTCATCGATACTGACTGTATCTATGACTTG
>CAYPPR010000069.1:0-12326 GCA_964412665.1 uncultured Desulfopila sp. | reverse complement strand
GTAACGGCCTGGAGGTCATTGGCATTTATTATCCGCACACCACGACCTTTCATCTGCTCAAAAAAACCCCTGGATTTTACAGCCCGCATGAACATGACAATCTCAAGCGGTTTAATGTCGGTGCCAGTAGCAATCATGTCGACAGTAACAGCGATACGAGGGTTAAAGCTATTGCGAAAGGTGGCTATAAGATCCTCAGGTTTAGCACCGCTGGTCTTGTAGGTGATCTTCTGGGCAAAGTCATTGCCTTTGCCAAATTCTTCCCTCAAGATGGTTACGATGTCTTCAGCGTGACTGTCATCTTTGGCAAAGATGAGTGTTTTGGGAACGTAGTCGCGACCGGGAAATATTTCAGTGAGGACTCTCTCTTTAAAAGTGCGGACAATGGTTCTGATTTGATCCTTTGAGACTACCTCACGATCCAGTTTATTCGGGTCATACTCAAAATCTTCTTCCAGCTTTTCCCAGCGCACTTTGCGGGTATCCCGGTCCCGTTTGTCGATATAATATCCAGCCTTTACTGAAGAGCCTTTTTCTGTGATTTTGGTTTTAATGCGGTAGACATCGTAATTGACGTTAACCCCGTCAGCCACAGCGCGCTCATGGTCATACTCCATGACCAGGTTTTTGTTGAAAAAGCCAAAAGTCTGTTTGGAAGGTGTAGCTGTGAGGCCAATGAGAAAAGCATCAAAATATTCCAGCACCTGTCGCCAGAGGTTATAGATGGAACGATGACACTCATCTGTGACAATAAAATCAAAGGTACTGATGGGAATCGCCGGGTTATATTCGAGAGGGAGTACTTCTTTAAAGAGTGCTTCCATCCCCCCTGCTGTTTGCTCATCGTCATCATCTTCTTCTGGTAAATCCTGGCCCTTGAGCATTGAATAAAGTCGCTGAATGGTGCAGATGCTTACTCGAGCAGTAGTATCGAGGGCGTTGGAGGCAAGACGCTGGACAATGTATTCTTCGTGAAATTTGAAGTTATTATAAGGCGAAACATACTGCTGGAACTCTTTCAAGGTTTGCTTGCCAAGATTTCCCCGGTCAACCAGGAAGAGGATACGCCGAGCGCCGGCAAACTTGATGAGCCGGTAGATAAAATTGATAGCCGTAAAGGTCTTGCCACTCCCGGTCGCCATTTGAATAAGGGAACGAGGGCAGTTTTTGGCAAGAGACACTTCCAGGTTTTTAATTGCCTCGACCTGGGCTAGCCATAACCCATCTTCATGAAGAGACGGCAGATTTTTCAGCTTGCCACGCAGAGTGATTGCTTTGTGGATATATTGCGAAGAACCTTCTGCGGTTTGATTTTCTGCCTTCCCTGCTTCTTCTGTAAAATCATCGGGCAGGTGAAAGGCAAAGACCTGTCTTGAACGAGGTTCAGGGTCAAGGTTGTTGGTGAAACGGGTTTCCACGCCGGTTGACTGATAGCAGAATGGCAGCGGTTTTGTCCAGGCGGGAAGGCCATCAGGGAGCCCTTTCGAATATTTGACGGACTGGATTTCAACCCCGGTTAAGGTTGTACCTGACTTTTTTGCTTCAATAACACCAGCAGCTTTGCCATCTATGTAGAGGAGGTAGTCGGCAAACCCATGTCCAGGCTTCAAGGGAAACTCACGAATAGCAACACCTCTGCCAGCATGAATATTGACATCCTTCACATTCTGGATTTTCCAACCAGCTTGTACCAGTAAGGTATCAATATTCTCACGGGCTTTCTCTTCAGGTGTCATTTAGATTACTCCTTGAAGAAGGTAATTAACTGTATTCTCTCTTTTTTATCACTCTGCTTTTCATTCTGCCGGCCAGTAAACCATTACAAGCGGCATTAATGCGCGACCCTCAAGGTCAAAATTCTCGTAATGAATGACAATGAGCGACGCAAGATCATCAAGGCCCAATAAAGTTAATGGGATATTTGACCGGTCTGCTTCATATTTCGCTTCTTTACTGAAGCCTCCGGTGCTGACATAAATAGCTTTATCACCTTCTCTTAGTCCGCCAAGGAAACTGCGGATTTCATTGGACCCCATGGACGTTTTTGGACGATGTTTCACTTCCGCTTTTAATTCGGATGAACCAGAATTTATACCAATACAAGCTACCCGGAACTCTCACAAGAAAAATATTTCGACATTTTGGTTAGTTAATGGGAAGAACAGTGCGACAGGACGGGTATTTTGAACAACCCCAGAATTTTTCGCCGACTTTATTGCCTCTTTTAGCAACACGCACACCATAGAATTACCGCATTTAGGGCAAGTCGGCTGGCTTTTAGCTGACTTTTGAATTGAATTACTTGGTTCCAAGACTTGTCTTGTGGAGTTATTCGCAACGGAATCTTTTTGTTCAGCTTGCACCTCCATCATTCGTCGCAGAACCTTACCATCAAGCAACTCAATCCTGTTAGCATGAGCAAAGGAAATCGCATCTCGCGTGAATTCACCTGAGGTAACGACAAAGCCGCCAGCTGCACCTACTCCGACCATAACCCCAAGTAATTCTCTTACAATCTTCACTCCGACTTTATAGGCTTTCCACTGCTTACATTGAACCAGGTACTTTTCTCCGTTTTTGAAAACGATAAGATCAATACCTCCATCGGCCCCACCTGCGGTTTCTTCAACACGATAACCCTGCCGCCGGAAATATTCCCCTACCAATAGTTCAAAATCTTGCCAGGATATATCGTCTAAAACATTATCAGAAGTATTGCGAGAGCTCGTGTCATAAAGTTTTTTTCTTTTGAAACGATTGAGAGCTGAAACAATAGCACCAATAAGGAATGCACCCGGCAAGATGTACTGACCAATCACAGCAAATCCACGCAGTAGACCAGAACTTGCTGACTTCACCATATCGTTTCCCCCTGCTGCCGGTGATATTTCTTGAGTAGCATACCAGTGAAGCAGTAGATACGAAATCAGGGCAAATGTGATGCCTACCCACCATGGTAGCTTTGATGTTAAATCAATTGCATCTTCTATTGGACTCTGTGACCTACGAGCCATAGCTAAATTCTCCTATGATTGTTTTAGATATCGAGAATCTTTGGTTCCCGTTTCAACAGGACCTTTCTTTACTTCAGAATGAATCAAGCAGATGCAAAAGTGGTGATTAAGATTGTGGAGAACCTGAGCAGCCCCTTAGAGGTCTTCACCACAAAGCCACTACCACAAAGTGTGGTAAAACCCATCTATTTTCAGCTGGTTGGATGATCTTATCACAAAGAATTAATATTTCAAACTTGTTGCTAAAAATTACCGGAACCTGCTTAGGCAACGAAAGAAGGAAATCATTAGCTCTTTCCCAGAAAAACCCAAGAAATAAATGGGCATCTGAGGTGCGAACCTTTACACAATGGATTTATACACCCTTCTATGGAGGGTAACGGAAGAAAAAGTACAAAAAAAAAGCCCCAAACCGTTGAAGGCTGGGGGCTTTTAAAGACTTATATGAACGTCTACGTACTTGGCATTGGTGCCGGAGGTCGGAATCGAACCGACACGAAGTTGCCCTCGCTGGATTTTGAGTCCAGTGCGTCTACCAGTTTCACCACTCCGGCGTGAAGTTCGTTTATACCCCACTTTCCTGTTTTCCGTCAAGATAAAAGCTTCTCAATCCCCGACTATCATGTGGTTTCCAGGTAGACGGCGCGTAGGTTGGGAAAATAGACTGCCGCCGACCAGAAGGCGAAAAAGAGAGCAATATGGAGGAAAGTTGTATCAAGTTGAGCGGAGAAAACAGAAAGCCGAGGCTGAAATACCGCCTCTGTTACCATGTCGCCTTATATACTTTGTACTGCTTGAGAACCTTGTTTATATAGCGCAGGGTCTCCGGGATTCTCGGTACTCCCCCGGTACGCGCCACCAGCCCCGGACCCGCATTATACGCCGCCAGGGAGAGGATCAGGTCATCGTTGAAGCTATCGAGAAGATAACGGAAATAGCGGGTGCCCCCATCAATGTTCTCATGGGGATCAAAGGGGTTGGCAACCTGCAAATCCTTCGCCGTACCCGGCATGAGCTGCATCAGCCCCTGGGCGCCGGCCCGCGAAACCGCGCGATAGTCAAAATCGGATTCGGTATGAATTATCGCCTTGATCAGCGAAGGATCGACGTTATACAGGGTGCCGATGCGGCGTATCTGCCGGTCGTATCTGACGGTGTCATCGCCGTAATCCGTGGAAATGCCGGGAAAGTTACCATCCCCGCCGACCTTCAGGACAAATGTTTTACAGTCTGAACCATTCTGCACGTTGGTAAAGTTCAGTGTCCCCGACCGATCACGGCAGAGATACATTGTTTCCGCCTGCAGAATGCGAGCGTCAACAAGAAACAACAATATTGTCAAGACAGCAGCGGTACAGAACAGCAGAGAGCCTTGAAAAAACCAGACACGGGTGAAGCTGACGCCCCGTCCGTGTCCGGCTGCACTCTGCCCGCCGAAGGATCGGCCTTCGCGTATGAAGGTATCGTTCCGGGTTGCGATCATCTATTTGGTGCGTTTTTCCCAATCGGCCAGGAATTGTTCCATGCCGATATCGGTCAATGGATGTTTCGCCAGCTGGGTAATCACTTTCAATGGAATAGTGGCGATATCCGCCCCGATAAGTGCAGCATCCATGACGTGCTGGGGATTTCTCACGCTGGCGACAATTATCTCGCTCTGATAGCCGTAGTTGTCGTAGACCGTGGCGATATCACTGATCAAATCCATGCTGGGGGTACCGATATCGTCAAGGCGTCCGACAAAGGGGCTGACAAAAGAGGCGCCCGCCTTAGCGGCCAGAAGAGCCTGGGCCGAGGAGAAAACCAGTGTGACGTTGGTCTTGATGCCTTCAGCGGCAAGTTGTTTGACTGCTTTGAGTCCTTCGATAATCATCGGGATCTTGATGACGATATTATCGGCGATCTTGGCCAGCTCTTTCGCCTCGCTAAGCATCCCCGCGGCATCGAGGCTGACCACTTCGGCACTGACCGGTCCATCGACCAGTTTGCAGATCTGGGTTATAATCTCTTCAAACGGCATGTTTTCCTTGGCGATAAGCGAAGGATTGGTAGTAACACCGTCAACCATGCCCATCTCAAGACCTTTTTTGATTTCTTCGAGATTGGCTGTATCAATAAAAAACTTCATTTACTTTCTCCTTGTGTGGTTCTGAATGTATTGCAGCATTCCTTGCTGCAAAAATAAAATGTTTTTCCTTGGTTTTCGTATTGCACCGCCTGCTGGCGCGGAACAAGCTTTTTACAGACCGGATCTTCTTCCAGAATATCGCTGGCCGGCTCATCCCTGAGTGGTTTTTTTGGCCGGCGGCGATCAACCGATGGCTTCTTGCGGCCTGCCATTATCAACCGAAAGGCAATATAAAGCAGGATCACGATGATGATTATGCGTAGAGGACTCAAAATACTTTCTCGTTTCTATTTCTCGGTAAATTAGTATCACATCGCTCAATCAAGCATGTCATCTTTCTGCTGATTATGCAAGGTCGGCTATTCGCTCCAGGCACCGCGAATTATTTCCTGTTCACTCTTTTTGTTGGTGGCCATGTGATCGCGCAGACGACGTATTTTGTCCGTGATGAGTTCTCCCTGGAGGCTGTCGCGGAAGTCCGGCTCAAGTTCGGCAAAAGGTGCCAGAACAAAGAGGCGATCACCGATACGCGGATGGGGTAAGGTCAGCTCCGGGCTGTTCATGACCACATCGCCGCAGGCGAGCAGATCCAGGTCCAGACTACGATCCTGATAGCCGAAGGTTTTCGCACTTCTCTTTCGACCAAAAGAAGCCTCGACGGCCAGCAGAACCTGCAGCAAATCGACCGGCGCCAGCGACACCCGCAGACGACCGACCGCATTGGTGAACCAGTGCTGGCTGGTCATATCGACCGGCGCGGTCAGGTAGGGGCTGGACAGTCCATCCAGAACAATGCCGTCGACCTTACCCAAAGCCTGCCAGGCTCCCTGCAGCAGGGATTTGCCGTCGCCGAGATTGGACCCCATGCCGATAAAGGCTTTCAAGATCAAAGATCCTGCAGGCCCAGGACATCGAACATGGAATAAACGCCGCATTCCTTGTCAACAATCCAGGCAGCGGCGGTGGTCGCGCCCTTGGCAAAATGATCACGGCTGTGCGCCCGGTGCACCAGCTCTATCCGTTCTCCCGGACCGGCAAAATAGACGGTGTGCTCGCCGACGATATCGGCGGCCCTGATGGTCTGGATACCGATCTCCTTAGGTTTGCGCTCGCCGATTATGCCGCTGCGCTCAAGGACCAGCACGTCGTCGAGGTTACGATTGACTCCTTCGGCGGCCATTTCCGCAAGCTTGAGTGCCGTGCCGCTCGGGGCATCCTTCTTTTTATTATGATGGGCCTCGATGATCTCAATATCGTAATCGTCGCCGAGAATTGCCGCCGTCTTCTTGGCCAGCTTGAAAAGGACATTGACGCAGATGGACATATTGGGTGCCTGGACACAGGGGAAGTTTTTCGCCAGCTCGCGCAACTCCGCCAAATTCTCGGCGGAAAGCCCGGTGGTACCGATAACCATCGCTTTTTTATACTTCGCCGCTATCCGGGCAAATTCCATGGTTGCCTTATGGAAGGTGAAATCGATGATGACATCACCTTGGTCGATGACCGACTCGATCCCCTCGCCGATGATCACACCATTCTCCACACCAAGCGACAGCAGGCCGGCATCTTTCCCGATGGCCGGACTCCCCGGTGCCTCGAAGGCGGCGGCATATTCCAGTCGGGGGTGGCGGCTGACCATATGGGCGATGCGCTGCCCCATCCTGCCGGCGGCCCCGGCGATTATTACCTTTATCATCTTCACTCCTTTGTTTCTCAACTGCTATACGAGGGAAAGTGCGGCCAAGGCCGCTTTCAGTTTTTCCAGGCTCGGCGTGTCGATAGGCGCCAGCGGCAATCGGGGCAGACCGCTCTGTATCTTCCCCATGAGTTCCAGTGCCTTTTTGGCCGGAACCGGATTGGGATTACAGAACATCAGCTTCATCAGGTCGTACATCCGGTAATGCAGAGCATTAGCTTTTGCCAGATCCCCGGTCAGCGCCGCGTCCATCATCTGGGCCATTCCTTCCGGATACACGTTGGAGATGACCGAGATAACGCCCGACCCACCAATCAGCGCAGTTGGCATGGCGGTAAAATCATCGCCGGACAAAATTATAAAATCGCCGGGACACTTGCGGATGACATCGGTACACTGCTCCAGGCTGCCGGACGCTTCTTTGATGCCGATAATATTATCGATATCCGCCAACCGGGCGACGGTATCCGGCAACATATTGACCACCGTTCTTCCCGGCACATTGTAGAGAAACATCGGAATATCGACTTCTTCGGCAATCTTTTTGAAATGCAGGTACATGCCTTCCTGATTCGGCTTGTTATAATAGGGCACAACCGACAAGACCGCGTCGGCCCCGCTATCCCTGGCGCTTTCGGTCAGTTCGATGGCCTCGAGGGTATTGTTGCCGCCGGTCCCGGCAACGACCGGAACGCGACCGTTAACGGCTTTGACGGTGAGGTCGATGACCCGCTTGTGCTCGGCAAAGCTGATGGTGGCGGATTCGCCGGTCGTTCCGCAGGGTACGATGCCGTTCGTCCCTTTTTCAATCTGAAACTCAATAAGATTGATTAATCCCTGTTCATCCAGCTCACCGTCAATAAACGGGGTTATAATTGCAACAAGCGCTCCATGAAACTTTTCCATGATTCCTCCTAGTTAGTGTCTTACTCTTGTTCAACTGCACCATCGATCAGAGCAGCGCTTCAGCAGTCAGATTTCCTGTACAAATCAACCTGGTCGGCCCCTGCAGGAAGATGTTCTCCGCCACGGGCCCATCATGTAACTCAAAATATATTGTTAACACATCCCCGCCGGAGGTAACCACCTCCACGGGAGAATCCATGCCCCTCTGCATGGAGGCGAACAGGGCGGCGGCCACGGCGCCGGTACCGCAGGCCATGGTCTCGTCCTCGACACCTCGTTCATAGGTGCGCACCTTGAGCTTGCCGTCGGGTAACAGTTTGACAAAGTTGGCATTGGCGCCGTTTGGTTCAAATATTTGATGAAAGCGTACCATGCGTCCCCACTTTTTTACCGGAACTTCGTCTTCCTCAACAAAAATGACCGCATGGGGCACGCCGGTATTGACATAGGCAACCGGGCGTTCCACATCACCGATCAGCAGGGAAATATCAAAGCGAAAGTCAAAGGGCTGGGTCATCTTCACCCGGACGACGTCTTCCTCCTCCGGGCTTATTTCCGCCTCGACAATACCAGCCAGCGTGGCAAAGGTCATTTTCCGGCCGGCGATTTTATGCCGATAGGCAAAACGCGCTGCACATCGTGAACCGTTGCCGCACATTTCGGCAACCGAACCGTCGGCGTTATAAAAATTCCAGGCAAAATCAGCAAGTGCCGATTCTTCTATGAGAATGAGTCCGTCGGCGCCGACGGAAAACATGCGTCGACAGATTCTACGGGCTAATTCGGCCTGCTCTTCAAGCGGAATGCCTGCTGTCCGGTTGTCAATGATGATAAAATCATTGCCGGTACCACTCATCTTTTCAAAGGCGATGGGAAAGGTAATTGCCATCACGCACACTCCTTATATTTTTCTCGGCACCTCAATGCGGTGCATTTTTTCAGCCAGTCAAACGATTCAGTCAAACGATTCCAACCTGAACGACAGAACCCTCCAACCGCTTCCATGACGGTTAGAGGGCATCTTTTCACGCCACGAAATAATCGATACGCTTCTTCTCAATATCTGCTGGTCGCTTCTTTTGATTTCTTGCTCTCGTTTGGCGGTGTGGTCTGATCGATGGCGGTGACGGCATAATAGTAGCGGACATTTTCGTCGGCACTTGCATCAGTAAAAAGGGCGTATTCCGCCGCTACCTGACCAACCTGTGCAAATCTTCCGCTGTCGGCGGCACGACGATAGACCCTGTACCCGCCGATATCGGCGGCATCGTTTTTATCCCAGTAAATCTTCATGCCGACCCCGGTCCATACGACCGTGACGCCTGTCGGGACGGCGGGGGGAGTCAGGTCGAGTGGGATTACCGCCATTTCCTCACTGATTCCTCCGCTGACCAGTTCATCCTGCAAGACCATCATACTCTGGATGGTATAAAAATACTTCAAGCCGTTTTGCACATCACGATCAACATATTCCGTTGCCGCTATCGGCTCACCCAGCTCCTGGAATTTTTTCCTTTCGGCCCGGCGCAGCACCTGATATTTCATCGCCTTATCAACGGCGCTGCCGTCTTCGAATGTGGTCACTGGCTGCCATCGGAGTTCAACTTGTCGATCGCCAGGCGTCACCTTCACCCCTGTCGGAGCCGCAGTCGGCTGAAACCAGACAAAGGTGACGATATTCGAGTCAGCGCTGTCCGCCCACCAGCTGGTGCGGGAACGAACCTTGTAAAAGTATTTATGCCCCGAGCGGAGCAGCGAGAATTCGTAAACACCCTTTCTTCGCATCTTGCCGTCATAGGTCGCACCGCCGGCAAGTTCAATCGGTTCACCAAACGGCACGGGGCAGCTGCGGCAATAGTCATCGAGCGGTATTTCCGCCCAGTACAGTTCAAAGGCGGAAATATTTTCGAGTACCCCACCTTGGATGGTTTTCACCGGATACGACCAGGTAAGCTGCACACCTTCTTCGTCCGTCGTATAGCGCAGGTCGCTGATTGCCACGGGTACGACACTTTGCGGCGGTATCGGTGCATTCTTGTAGCCGCATCCGCTAAAAAAAATCAGCGAGAAACCAAGAAGAAACAGGCCGGTCAGCCGCACCGCAGAGCCGCCTTTCATCAGGCGATCCCCAACCTTGTTTCAGCCGCGCTCACCGCTTCTTCCACTCGCTGCAGCGCAGTGCCGCCTATGGATATACGGCTGTTGACCGAACCTTCGACACTGAGCACCTCGTAGACATCCTTGCCGATGACCGGGGAAAAACCGACCAGCTCGGCCAGGGTCAGATCCGGCAACTCGCAGCCTTTTTCCAGACAGTGGGCAACGGCCCTGCCGACAATGCCGTGCGCCTCACGGAAGGGGACATTTTTCAAGACAAGATAATCGGCCAGATCGGTGGCGGTCATACATCCCGTCTGCGTCGCCTCCGCCATCCGCTCGGTATTAAAGCGCAGATTTTCCAGCAGTTCGGCCATAATCGCCAGAGACGCGGAAACGGTATCGACGGTGTCGAAGACCGGCTCTTTATCTTCCTGAAGATCGCGGTTATAGGTCAACGGCAAGCCCTTCACCAGGGTAATCAGAGTCATCAGACTACCGACGACCCGGCCGCTCTTGCCGCGGATCAATTCAGGAATATCCGGATTTTTCTTCTGCGGCATGATCGACGAGCCGGTACAAAATTTGTCGGAAATATCGACAAAGTTAAACTCCTGCGTCGACCAAAGCACCAGCTCTTCGGACAACCGCGAGAGATGGAGCTGGATCATCGTGCAGTTGCTGGTGAACTCGATGGCATAGTCGCGATCCCCGGAGGTGTCCATGGAATTGGCGGTTACCCCATCAAAGCCAAGGGCCCTGGCGACCTGTTCACGGTCAATCGGCAGACCGGTTCCGGCCATGGCCGCACAGCCGAGCGGCGAGAGATTAAGCCGCTTGCGACAGTCGACCATCCGCTCCCGGTCCCGGCTGAACATCTCGTAATAGGCGAGCAGATGATGGGCGATCTGTACCGGCTGCGCCCGCTGCATATGAGTATAACCCGGCATGATGTGGCCAAGATATTTCCTGGCCAGCATAACAAAGGCCCTGCGGATGGCGTCGAGCAGGTCGATTAGCGAATCACACTGGTCGCGCAGATACATTTTGAAATCGAGGGCCACCTGGTCGTTTCTTGACCTTGCGCTGTGCAGCTTCGCCCCCGCCGGACCAATGCGCTCGACCAGGGATTTTTCGATATTCATATGAATATCTTCCAGCTCGCGCCTGAAGGTGAAGGTCCCCTGCTCAATCTCTTTTTCAATTGCCGTGAGTCCGTCGGTTATTGCTGCCAGTTCTTCCCTGGTCAGGATGCCATGATCGGCAAGCATCGCGGCGTGGGCCTTGCTGCCGGCGATATCGTATCTGTACAGCCGGGCGTCATAATGGATGGAGGCGCTAAAGGCCTCGACCGAGGCGGCGGTTCCTTCGCTGAAGCGCCCTCCCCACATCTTTGCCGATCCGCCCTGTGTTGTTTCAGTCATAGTTGATAAACTCGTCAAAATTCGGATTTCAAGGTGGCGGCCTACTTATTACACCGCCCCTGCAATGCATTAATCTTCAACCGCAGCCCATTGAGTCGGATAAAACCGGTGGCATCACCCTGATCATAGACCTTGTCTTCCTCGAAGGTGGCAAAGCTTTCCTGATACAGCGACTGGTCCGACTTGCGCCCGACGGGAATGCAGTTGCCTTTGTAGAGTTTCAACCGCACGGTACCGTTCACCGTTTTCTGCGTGGCATCCATGGTCAGCTGCAGCAGCTCACGTTCCGGCGAGAACCAGAAGCCGTTGTAAATCAGCTCGGCATATCGCGGCATGAGGGCATCACGGATGCGCAGGACTTCGCGGTCGAGGGTAATGCTTTCCAGGTCGCGATGGGCCGTGCGCAAAAGGGTACCGCCGGGCGTCTCGTACACGCCATGGGACTTCATGCCGACAAAGCGGTTTTCCACCAGATCGAGCCGACCAATGCCGTTGGCGCCGGCCAGTTTGTTGAGCCGGGTAAACAGTGCCAGAGGCGCCATTTTCTCGCCATCCAGAGCCACCGGATCACCATTGGCAAATTCGATCTCCAGGTAGGTAGCGACATCGGGTGCTTTCTCCGGAGAAACGGTGAATTTGAACATATCCTCGTCCGGCTCATTCCAGGGATCTTCCAGGATTCCGCCTTCATAGCTGATGTGCAGCAGGTTTTCGTCGCAGCTGTAGGGGTTTTTCTTGGTTACCGGCACCGGAATGTTATGCTCTTTGGCAAACTCCACCAGCTTCTGACGGGAATTGAGATCCCAGGTTCTCCACGGGGCGATAATCTGCAGATCCGGCGCAAGGCCGATATAGCCCAGCTCAAAACGGACTTGATCGTTGCCCTTGCCGGTCGCACCATGGCTTACCGCATCGGCACCCTCGGTAAGAGCAATGCGCACCTGCTCCTTGGCAATCAGCGGTCTGGCCAGCGAGGTACCAAGAAGATACGAGCCCTCGTAGATGGCATTGGCGCGAAAGGCCGGGAAAATATAGTCTTCGACAAATTCTTTTTTCAGATC
>CAYPPR010000068.1:0-14880 GCA_964412665.1 uncultured Desulfopila sp. | reverse complement strand
AATTTTCTCGAACGGGCTATTGGTATTGCGACCTTCTACGCCTTGAACAGCACGGTTGATCGAAATTTGTTGCCCGATGAGTCGATTTCTTTACTGGGGCTGCAGGCCACGGATCACGTGGTCATGGTGGGATATTTTGCACCGCTCATTGCAAAAATCAAGGCGACCGGCTGCACCCTGACGATCATGGAGCTCGATGGCGAGATCCCCGGCGTCATTGCCGTCGGACCGGGAATGACTGCTCTTGCCGCCTGCGATGTGGCGATCATCACCTCCACGAGCATTATCAACAATACCGTCGATGGGCTGCTCGCGCGCCTGCAGGAAAGCCGGGCGGCGGTCATGCTCGGCCCTTCGACGCCGGTCTGTCCCGAGGCCTTCGCCGGCACCGGCATTACCCAACTCAGCGGGGCCTATGTCGTTGAGGTGGAGCGGGCAAAAACAATCGTTTCCCAGGGCGGCGGGACGATGCTCTTAAAGAAAGCAATGCGCTTTCTTTCGGCCCGGATCTGAGGGTGAAAAATGTTTGTAACAGAAAGGAGACGTGACCGAGCATGGTGGATCTGAGCCTGTGTCAACGAATAATTGAGAATATCGGCCGGGTCATCATCGGCAAGGAGGAGGTTGTCCGCCTGCTGATGACGTCTCTTTTGGCCGATGGTCACGTCCTGCTCGAGGATGTGCCTGGCCTGGGCAAGACGCTTATCGCTAAATCCCTAGCGCTGTCCATCGGCGGGACCTTCAAGCGGGTGCAGTTCACCCCGGACCTGCTGCCGTCGGATATCACCGGCTTTAATGTCTTTAATCAGCAGACCGGCCAGTTCACCTTTCAAGCCGGACCGGTGATGAGTAACGTGCTGTTGGCCGATGAGGTCAATCGTACCATCCAGCGCACCCAGTCCAGTTTGCTGGAAAGCATGGAAGAGCGGCAGGTTACCGTGGACGGGCAGACCATGGCCTTACCCGCGCCTTTTTTTGTCATCGCCACCCAGAATCCCATCGAGCAGGAAGGGACCTTTCCCCTGCCCGAGGCGCAGCTCGACCGGTTCCTCCTGCGTATTCATATGGGATACCCCAGCCGCGAAGAGGAAATTGCCATCATGGCCCGCTTCCAAAAAGACGAACCGCTGCAGGAGCTGGCCGCCGTCGCCGCACCTTGGGAAATTGTCGCCATGCAACAGGCGCGAAAAAAAATTCGCGTCGCAGACCCCATCCGCCACTATATTGCCGATATCGTCCGGGCCACCCGGCAGGAACCGACCATTCTTTTCGGGGCCAGCCCCCGCGGAGCCCTTGGCCTGCAGCGGGCAGGGCAGGCCTATGCCGCCTTGCAGGCCCGGGACTATGTGCTGCCGGACGACATCAAGGCTCTGTGTCGGCCGGTTCTCAGCCATCGGTTGATCCTCCGTGAAGAAGAACGGTTCCGGGGGACGACCGTTGACCAGGTTCTCGATGATATCATCGCCCGCATCCCCGTTCCTATCGGCGTCAACTGAAAAAACCATGGCGGTCGTTGACGACAGGGAAGCAACATTTCTAAAATTCGGCCTCATGCAGCTGCTTATTCTCGGGCTGCTGGCCTTTTCCCTCCTGCATTCCCAGAAAAATCTGACCCTGTTGCTGGTGCTTCTGCTGGCCTTCGTCTGCGGCGCATGGCTCTGGAGTCGGCTCAGCTTTGATCGGCTGCAGGTCTGCTCGTCCTTTGACCGGGACCGGGTTTTTCCCGGCGAATCGGTCGAAATGGAGATCATCGCCGAAAATCGTCAACCCCTGCCGGTGTGGCTGCGGGTGATTGTCCCCGTTCCCGGTTCGGTCGAGGATGCATCCGGTCAGATCGTACCGGTCCGGGAACAGGGTCTGTTGTGGTATCAATCGGTGCATTTTTCCTGGCATCTTGTGCCGCGGCAGCGCGGCATCTATCGGCTCGGTCCGCCGCGGGTGCTATGCGGCGATCTGCTTGGCATCTATCCTCGGGAAAAGGTTCTGATGCAAGACCCGCTCGATCTGATCGTCTATCCCCGTCTGCTGCCGTTGCGTCCCTTTAGGCATATTAAAAAAGATCTCTTTGGCAGTCCTGGGGCGAAAAGCCCGGTCGAAGACCCGATCTACCTTCTCGGTACCCGCAAGTACCACGCCGGTCGACCATCCCGCTATATCCACTGGACCGCCAGCGCCAGGTTGAACCGCTTGCAGGAAAGGGTTTTTGAACCCTCGCGACAGGCCCGGGTGCTGTTTGTCCTCGATGTCGGCCCCTTTGCCGCGGCAGCGGCGGCTGACAGCTTTGACAGGACGGTGTCGGGGCTCGCTTCGCTGGCTGTGGAGTGTGAACGGCAGGGTTTCGCCGTCGGTCTGGTTACCAACGGCGTGATGACCGGCAATCGATCACCATTTGTTGCGGTGGCCCGAAGCGCCCGTCAGTCGACGCTGATGCTCGAGACACTGGCCGGGGTGGAGATGACCTGCCGCCGACCCATCGGCGAAAATCTCCGGCAGGTGCGGGGGCTGAACAGCGGCCTGAGCTGCATCGTCTTTACCCTGTTCCGGCCGGAGAAGGCGAGTGAGCCGGTGCAGCTCCTGCGGCAGAAAAAAATCACCGTGACCACGGTCTATTGTATCGAGGCCGAGCACCCTGCCTCGTACGGCTTTTCCGGAGAACGAGTACTGCCGCTCGACCACCTGCTGCCGGAGGCTCGATTCGCATGAACGACAGGAGAGAATGGCTGCTCCTGGCTGCTCTGCTGGGTATGGATCTCAGCTGGCTGTACGGCTGGGCTTCGCTGATCATGCTCGCCGGTTTTTACCAGCCTTTGCCGCATCTGACGGCACTCGGCATCGCCGTGTCGGCCACGTTGCTGACCTTGTCACATCATCGCCGCGGCTGGCGAATCTATCAGATCGGCGGCCTGCACCTGGCCGGTCTGCTCCTGGCCTGTGGTGTTCTTCTCTATCGGCTTGACAACCCGGCGTACGCATTTTTCGATACGGCCTGGCTAGCTGATTTTTTTACCATATCCAGAACGCCGCTCCACTGGCTGCGGCTGGCGGTGACTCTTTGCTGCTGCCTGGCCCTGTGGATAATCGGCACGCGGCTGGCTCTGCTGCCGAGAAGCCATATCACGGTATCCAATCACTTTGACTTCGGTGTCATCGCCTTGGTGTTGCTGCACCTGCTTGAAATGCTCCTCTTTGTCGAAGGGGGCATTATTCTTGTCGGGCTTTCCCTGTCGCGGCTGCTCCTGGCTTTTTTTGCCTTTGCTATACCGGCTTTCTGCCTGGCCCGCTGCGGCACGGGGCAAGGGACAAGCGGTTTTATATCCGGCTTTCGCGGCATCGGTGCGGTGGTCAGTTTTCTCACCCTGGTGCTGTTGCTCGGTGGCGGCGTCACCGCCCTGTTCCTGCCGTATCTGACCGTGGCTGCCGAGACCGGGGTGGCGGTTCTGAAAACGGTTACCGCGCCGCTGGGCGAAATCCTGCTGCGTATCCTGCGCTTTCTGTTCGGCTCTGGTCGCCTGCGCTCGGATGCGACAGGCTCCAGTTCGCCGGCGGATGACCCCCTCCAGCAAATCGCTCTGCAGCCGGTGGAGGGATGGCTGCTGCTGGTGCAGAAAATTCTTCTTATCCTCGCTGCCGGCCTGGGCATGATGTTCGCCCTTGCTTTGTGCGTCGTGCTCATCTGGCAGTTGGCCTGGTGGTTGACAAAGCGAACTGATATGGCAGTGCCGGGTCCCAGCCCCTGGCGGCTGTTCTTGCAACTGCTGCAGGGCATTCTTGGCGCAGTCATGAAACTGCCGGGGAAATTGCGCGGTGCCGGCAAACCTTCGCGTGGCCCTGTTCAGCTTTACCTGTCCCTGATGAACTGGGGAGCCTTGAGCGGACTGCCCCTGATTCCGTCGGAAACACCAAGGGAATATGGCCGACGGCTGATGAAACGGTTGCCGGCGGTAACCGACGAAATCGAGCTTATTATTGCCGTGCACAATGCCTCGATCTATGGCGGACAAACCGGACAGGCGGCGCAGCTGCACCACGCCTGGGCGGCCTGCGCCAGACTGCGTAGTCCGCGCTTCTGGCCG
The DNA here is from genome assembly GCA_964412665.1 of uncultured Desulfopila sp. Classification (GTDB taxonomy): domain Bacteria; phylum Desulfobacterota; class Desulfobulbia; order Desulfobulbales; family Desulfocapsaceae; genus Desulforhopalus_A. The sequence goes on along the minus strand of CAYPPR010000068.1, from coordinate 10,807 downwards.
GTACGCCTCAAATCTCTGCTTTTTCGCTGAGAAATCCTCTCTTATCCTCCGATCCCTCGGGCCAATGTGCACAGTATTATCCGCCGCCGGCCTTGTGAAAAATGGTGCCCGCTGCGTGCCGGAATCGATCGCGCTTGACATCTTCCTCTGGATGAAGTTTCAATTGTTCCAGCCAAATACTATTGCCGGATAAGCCGGAAATTGCATCATGCGCAAGCAAATCAGAAGTACGTAGGTAGAGTATGCGCCCAGTAATAATTTCAATAACTTTGCTTCTCTGCAGTAATGTTTTTATGACCTTTGCCTGGTATGCCCATCTCAAGGAATTAAATAACAAGCCCTGGATAATAGCCGCCTTTGTCAGCTGGGGCATTGCCCTGCTGGAATATCTCTTCCAGGTTCCGGCCAATAGAATCGGTTATACCGTTTTAAACGTCGGCCAGCTGAAAATATTACAGGAAGTCATTACGCTGTCAATTTTTGTTCCATTTTCGGTGATGTATTTAAAAGAACCATTGAAGCTGGATTATTTATGGGCCGGCTTGTGCCTTGTTGGTTCGGTTTACTTCATGTTCCGCAGCAAATTTGTCTAAAATGTTCATCAGCACCCCATCCGCACACGACCAGACCGGCGTACATAGGTCGACTATAGCCCGTCAGTCTGCTTGTGTACATCTGGCGGGCTGACAACGAGGAAAAAATCAGATAAATAATTTTTTCTTGATGATTTTTAGATAGCGTCTGCTCACGGGAATATTTTTCCCGCCGCGGGTGGCAATTCGGGCCATGCCGCCTTCGAGCAGGACAATTTCCTTGATATGATCGATATTGATCAGATATTGCTTATGGCAGCGTAAGAGGGGAGTTCGTTCTTCCAGCACCTTGAGGGTGACCTCGGTGAAATACTCGTGGTCCCTGGTCGTCAGGTGGACCCCGGCGATGCTGGTGGTGATGAATTCCACCTCCTCCAGACCAACGAGCCTGATCCTGTTGCCACGCAGGCAGGGGATGCGGCGTAGCTCCTCGCTGTCGAAGGTCGGCGGGTGGTTTTCGCCGATGGTCTGCTGCAGCTTGGTGACGGTTTTCGCCAGACGGTGACTATCAACCGGCTTGAGCAGGTAGTCGAGGGTCTTCTCTTCAAAGGCCTTCAGGGAGTATTGGTCAAAGGCGGTGACAAACACCACATGGGGCATGATCTCCTGGTTGATCATATTGAGCAGTTCAAAACCGCTGATGACCGGCATTTGAATGTCGAGAAACAGTACCTGCGGCCGCAGTCTGTTGATCATCTTCAGGGCATCGATGCCGTTGCCGCAGGATCCGACAACCTCAATGACCGCCGTCTCTGCCAGGAGAATGGCCATCTCTTCGCGGGCATGTACTTCATCGTCGACAATCAGTGCGCGAATCATTTTTCTCGACACCCTCCTTCCGGCAAGGTTATGGCGACGATAGTCCGTTCTCCGGGGATACAGGATATCTCCAGGCCGTGGTTTTCGCCGCAGAGGTTTTTGATCCTTTTTTCGACAATGCTCATGCCCAGACCCTTTTTACCTCTCTCAGCGAAATTGCCGGCATTGTCCTCGACACTGATGTGGATAGAGCCGGCTACGCGAACGGCGGTCAAGCGGATCACGCCCTGGCCGAGCATATTCGATATGCCATGCTTGATGGCATTTTCGACAATCGGCTGCAGGGAAAAGACCGGCAGCTTCAGGGCGAGCAGGTCGTCATCGACAGCTATTTCCAGCTGCAAGCGGTCCTCAAACCGGGCTTTTTCAATGACCAGATAGGAATTGACATGATTGAGCTCTTCTTCAAGTGTTGCGAGATTGCCGGTGTTTTTTAGATTTTTACGAAAGAAATTGGAAAGATGCAAGAGCAGATCCCTGGCACGATCCGCATCCTTACGGGTAATGGCGATAATGGTGTTCAGTGCGTTGAATAAAAAATGCGGGCTTATCTGCGCCTGGGCAAGCTTCAGCTCCGCCGAGGTGACCAGCGTCTTCTGCTCGATATACCGGGCATAGAGAATCTGATCGGAGAGCAGCTTGGTGATACCTTCGCCGAGGGTTTTATTGGTCACCAGAAAAAGCTTATTTTTCGGCTCAAAGAGATTGATGGTGCCGATCAGCTCATTATCAAGGCGCAGCGGAACACACAGCACCGAACCGAGCGGGCAGTCCGTTGAAAGATTGCAGCGCCATTTCTTTTCCCCGCCGTCGGCATAGACTATGCGGTTTTCGCGAATCGCTTTCATGGTCTGCGTCGAGCTGATGTTCTGGCCGACCTGGTGGTGGTCACTGCCGTCACCGACAAATGCCAGCACCTTTTCCCGGTCGGTGATGCCCACCGCCCCGACCCCGGTTTCCTGCAGGATGACCGAAGCGACCTCCCGGGCAGTATCCATATTGAAACCCCGGCCAAGAATCGATACGGTTTTTTCGGCCATCTTCAACGCCTTGGTCGAGAAAAAGACACTCAGGTCATCATACATCTTACGCTGGTCGCGGATGATACTGACGAAGATGGCCGCCCCGGTGCTGTTGGCCAGGATCATTGGCAGGGCAATAATGCGCACCAGGGCAACCGCCTGGTCGAAAGGCTGGGACAGTAGCAGGATGATGAGCATCTGAGTAATCTCGGCGACCAGGGTGGTGAAAAAAGCGATTGTTGGACTGAGCAGTCGGTGTTGCTGGTAATGGCGCACCAGATAGATATGCACCATACCGCCGATCAATCCTTCCACGGTAGTTGATACCCCGCAGGAGACAGCGGTAAAACCGCCCAGGGAAAAACGATGCAGGCCGGCGGTCAAGCCGACCGCCCCGCCAAGCAATGGGCCGCCAATGATACCGGCAAGCACCGCCCCGATAGCCCGGGTATTGGCAATGGCGTCATTGATCGGCAGGCCGAAATAGGTGCCGAGAATGGAGAAGGTTGAAAAAATAACGTAGAGCAGCAACAGGGTTTGCGGATGGAGCGTATGAATATGAAAAGATCGGAAAAATGGCGACTTGGTAAAGAGATAGGCGATGACGAGAAAAACCGACATCTGCTGCAGCAGGGCAAAGATATTATGCAGGGAGAAGGTCAGCAGATCCATAGAGTTCCTGAACGTCGCATTTCTTTTAACTTGAGCCAAAAAAAATGCAGCCTACCATAATCGAGACGGTGGGAAAACTGGATTTTCCCGTCAAGACAGACCATAGAGATGCGGAAAGATGACAATGGAAGCGAGAACCAGCACCTGGATGATGATAAACGGCAGTACCCCCTGGTAGATATCCACGGTCCGGACCTCCGGCGGACACACTCCTTTCAGGTAAAAGAGAGAAAAACCGAATGGCGGAGTGAGGAAGGAGGTTTGCAGGTTCATGGCAATGAGGATGGCGAACCACATCGGTTCGATGCCGATGACCTGGGAGATCGGCAAGAGAATAGGCACGACGATATAGGAAATCTCAATAAAATCAATGAAAAAGCCAAGCAGCATGATGGCGCCCATGGAGAGAATAAGAAAACCCCATTTTTCGCCGGGCAGCCCGGTCATAAACTCTTCGACGATGAGATCGGCACCGGTGTAGACAAAGACCATGGAAAATGCCGTGGCGCCGATGAGGATGGCAAAAACCATGGCGGTGATCATCACCGTCTGGCGCGACGAGTCGAGGACGATCTGCCAGCTGAGTTTACGGTATATGGCGGCGAGAATCATGGCGCCCAGAGCGCCGACCGCCGCCGATTCAGTCGGCGTGGCGATACCGACGAAGATTGAGCCGAGGACAATGACAATCAGGGCAAGCGGCGGCAGAATGGCAATGAGGGCCCGCAAGACCGAGCCCTTCTTGTCCTCCTCCGGTACGGTAATTTCCGGGGCGACCTTTTTGTCGAGCAAGGCGATTATGACGATGTACAGGATGTAACCGCCGACCAGGATGAGACCGGGCAGCAACGCCGCCTTAAACAGATCTCCGACCGGCAGTTGAAAGACATCACCGAGAATGATCAGCACAATCGACGGCGGGATGATCTGGCCAAGGGTACCGGCAGCACAGATAGTGCCGGTGGCCAGTTTTTTCGAGTAGCCGTATTTCAGCATGACCGGCAGGGCAATGACGCCCATGGCCACCACCGAGGCACCGACCACCCCGGTGGAGGCGGCCAGCAGCGTCCCGACCAGTACCGTACTGATGGCCAGACCACCCCGGACCCTGCCGAACAGGATGCCCATTGATTCCAGCAGCCGCTCGGCCAGCTCTGATTTCTGCAGGACGATGCCCATGAGGATAAAGAGCGGCACGGCCATCAGAATAGTGTTGTTCATGATGGAATAGATGCGAAACGGCATCATTGAAAACATACTGAAAAATTCTTCGGCGACCAGGACCAGGCCCGGATCGGGCATAAGTTCGACAAAGACGGCGATGGCCCCGAAAAACATCGCTACCGCGCCAAAAGTAAAGGCCACCGGATAACCGACGCTCAGGAGAAGAAGCGCCGCGAAAAACATAATTATACCGGTCATCGCGCGCTCCTGAGCTGATGAATGTTTTTCAGAATATAGCCGATTGCGCTGAGCAGCAGAAAGCCGAAGGCAAGCGGAATCATGCTCTTGACGACCCAGCGGTAGGGCAGCCCACCGGGATCCTCGGATATTTCGTTGATGACGTAGGCATCGCTGACAAAAGCAAACGAGCCAAACAAAATAAGCAGGCTGAGCGGCATGAGGAACAGCATCGTGCCGGTAATATTGATGAGCGACTTGGTCTTTACGCTCATTCTATCGTAGAGGAAATCGACCCGCACATGGGCCTCGTGCTGCAAGGCCACCCCGACGCCATAGAGAATGATAAGCGAAAACAGGTGCCACTCCATCTCCTGCATGCCGACGGAGCTGGCGTGAAAGAGATAGCGCATCATCACGTCGAAGGCGACGTTGAGCACCATCAGCAGTAGGACGACGGCCAGGAAATTACCCATGCCGTCGACAAGACGGTTAATAACCTTTTCAATTTTTGTCAGCATGGCTATCGGTTGTAAGGGGAAATGAAGGGATGCTACCGTCCGGTCGGCAAAGACTGGACGGTAGGGGAAGGATGTCAGCGGGCGGTCGCTGTTGCCAGGCTTATTCCTCCAGTTCCTGTAAGGTCTTTATGTAGTTGTATTCGGAAATGATGGTCCAGGTTCGGGCTTTTTGGGTGTAGGCCCGCTGGGAATCAAGCACCTCTTTGAAGCTGGCGTCGGTTGCGGCATATTCATCATAGATTTGGTCGGAGGCGGTCTTCATCGCCTGCATGACTTCTTTCGGGAAGGTCTTCACTTGGATGTTCGGAAATTCGGTTTTCATCTGTTCCCAGGCATCGACACTACCGGCAAAGTTTTCAATGAAAAGATCAGCGGTCACCGCTTTCATGGCAGTGACCAGCATGGCCTGATACTCTGGCGGCAGCTTGTCATAGGCTTTCTTGTTGATGAGGAACTGCAATTCGGTAGCGGGCTCATGCCAGCCGGTATAATAGAAAGGCGCTATCTTATGAAAGCCCATCTTGATATCCATGGCCGGTCCAACCCATTCCAGCGCATCGATGGTGCCACGGTCGAGAGAGGTGTAGAGTTCCCCCGGGGCGATATTGGTGACATTGACGCCAAGTTTGGCAAAAACTTCTCCAGCCAGCCCGGGAATACGCATTTTCAGGCCTTTCAGGTCGTCTAAGCTATTAATTTCTTTCTGGAACCAGCCACCCATCTGCACTCCGGTATTACCACCGGGGAAGCTGAGCACATCAAATTTGTCGTAGGTTTTCTGCATCAGTTCCATACCGCCGCCCTTGTAGAACCAGGCATACTGCTCATTGGCATTCATACCGAAGGGAACAGTGCAGAAAAAGACCGTGGTGATGTCCTTGCCTTTCCAGTAATAGGAGGCACTGTGACCCATCTCGTACTGACCGCCTTTGGTCATGTCGAGAATACCCAGTGCAGCTTTGTGTTTTTCAGCGCCCTCTACCCTGATGGTAAAGTTACCGCCGCTCATTTCCTCGATAATTTTTCCTAGTTCAATCGGAGCGGTGGCAAAGGGGGTGAGCGTTGATGACCAGGACATGGCCATTTTCCAGCGTACCTTTTCCGCAGCCAGGGCGGGGGCAGCGATCAGAACGAGTGCCAGCAGCGTGATTGCCATACGAAAAACCAGTCTCATAGTTTCCTCCTTTCTTTGAGTTGAGTATATCTTCTCGAGTAAGTCCCCATTAAGGACTATTACAAGGTACCAGAACCATTCCGGGAAAAAACCACCTGCTTGATAAGCGGTTGTATATGCAATTTTCCGGTTGAAGGGGCAGGTAAGCGGTCGGTTATATCGTCCGCTGCATTAATCGATGAGGGTTCTTGACAAACCTCGGGACTTTGACATATAGTATATAACATATTCTTAGCGTAAGAATTTCGGATGAAACGACAAGATGGAGTAAGTACCTGTCGCATTCTTTTTTCAGAACAAGAAAAGAAAGTACTCTGTAAAAAACAGAGAAGCGAGGTGCGAACATGCTGTGCAACTCAATTGAGAAACATCCGGAGTTGTTGAAGAAGGCGCCTAATCTCCTTGATTACGCCGATACGCGAGCCACTTTTTCCTGGGAGACCATCCGGGCCGAGTTGCCGGGGCTTCCCGAGGGCAGAGGCTTCAATATAGCCCATGCGGCAGTCGATTGTCACGCCGACGGTTCTCTGCACGACCACGTGGCCTTGCAATGGCTCGGCAGCGACGATACCTTCCGCACCTTCACCTATGGCGAGCTCAAAGCACAGAGCAACCGCTTTGCCAACATCCTTAAAGATCTCGGCATTGGTAAGGCCGATACGGTCTGCACCCTGGCCGGCCGTATCCCAGAATTGTATATCGCCGCCCTGGGGGTTTTCAAAAACACCAGTATCTTTTGTCCCCTTTTCTCCGCCTTTGGTCCCGAGCCGATTTTTCAGCGGCTCAGCAAGGGGGAGGCGAAAATTCTCCTGACCACCGAACGTTTGTACCGCCAGAAGGTGAGTCAGCTGCTGGACCGGCTGCCGGCGCTGCGCTATGTGCTCCTGGTAGACGTTAAAGAGCATCCGGGAGGCGGTCCGATGTCGCTGCCGAAACTCATGGAGGCCGCTTCCGATCACTATACCATTCCGCCGACCGACCCGGAGGATATTGCCCTGCTGCATTTTACCAGCGGCACCACCGGCATGCCCAAAGGCGCACTCCATGCACACAATGCCGCCCTTACGCATTATATGACCGGTAAATATGTCATGGATTTTCATCCGGATGATATTTTCTGGTGCACCGCCGACCCCGGCTGGGTGACCGGAACGTCCTACGGCATCATTGCCCCACTGCTGCACGGCATCACCAATATCGTCGATGAGGCGGATTTCGATGCCATGCGCTGGTGCGAAATACTGGCGTCCCGAAAGGTGAGCGTCTGGTACACGGCGCCGACGGCCATCCGCAGGTTCATGCGGCTTGGTATCGAGCCGGCCCAGGCCGTTGACTTGCGCCATCTGCGTCTTATTCACAGTGTCGGCGAGCCGCTCAACCCGGAGGCGGTGATCTGGGGGGAGAAGGCTCTGGGGATGCCGATCCATGACAACTGGTGGCAGACGGAAACCGGCGGCATCATGATCGCCAATTTCCCGGCCATGGACATTCGTCCCGGCTCGATGGGGCGACCGCTTCCGGGTATTGAGGCGGCCATTGTCCAGCGTCATGGGGACGACGAAGTCAAGGTAATCGAGGAAGCCGACATGCATGGCGATCTGGCCCTCCGGCCGGGCTGGCCGTCGATGTTTCGCGGCTACCTGCACGATGAGGAACGCTACCGCAAGTGCTTTGCCGGCGGCTGGTATCTGACCGGAGACCTGGCCAGACGCGACGCGGACGGCTATTTCTGGTTCGTCGGGCGCGCCGATGACATCATCAAAACCTCCGGTCACATGGTGAGCCCCTTCGAGGTCGAAAGTACGCTCATGGAGCACCCTGCTGTAGCTGAAGCAGGGGTCATCGGCAAGCCGGACCCACTCATCGGCGAAATCGTCAAGGCTTTCGTTGCGCTAAAGCCGGGGCGGGTGCCAAGCGATGAGCTGCGTCTGGAACTCATCGGTTTTGGCCGCAAAAAACTCGGTTCGGCGGTGGCGCCCAAAGAGATTGATTTCCAGCAAAACCTTCCTAAAAACAAGGCCGGCAAGATCATGCGGCGACTGCTCAAAGCCCGCGAACTGGGGCTGCCCGAAGGTGATTTGTCGACATTGGAGGATTAATAATGCACAGCAAAGGTACCGGCAAAACCAAGACCGACACGGTCGACTCTGCCCATGCATACCATCTGCTGCACGGCATGGTACGCATCCGTCGCCTGGAGGAAAAGTGCGCCGAACTGTACAGCGCCATGAAGATACGCGGCTTTCTCCACCTCTATGACGGCGAAGAGGCGGTGGCCGTCGGCGTCTTGGAGTCCTTGAATGAAGACGACGCCGTCGTCGCCACCTACCGCGAGCATGGCCATGCCCTTATCCGGGGTGTCGGCATGAGCGCCATCCTCGCCGAGATGTACGGCAAACAGGAAGGCTGTAGTCGGGGGCGTGGCGGGTCGATGCATCTTTTCGACAAAAAAACCAGGTTCTATGGCGGTAACGCCATCGTCGGCGGCGGCCTGCCCATAGCCGTTGGTCTGGCCCTGGCCGACAAAATGCAGCAGAGATCCTGGGTAACCTGCTGTTTTTTTGGCGATGGCGCGGTCGCCGAAGGGGAGTTCCATGAAAGCATGAACCTGGCGGCACTGTGGCAATTGCCGGTGTTGTTTGTGTGTGAGAACAACCTGTACGCCATGGGCACAGCACTGCAATACTCAGAATCCGTTGTCGATCTCGCCGGCAAAGCGGCAAGCTACGACGTGGAGGCCGCGGCGGTGGACGGCATGGATGTACTGGCCGTCGAAAAGGCGGCAAAAGAGGCGACCGAGGCGGTTCGCGGCAGCGGCAAACCGTTTTTTCTCGAGTGCCGCACCTATCGTTTTCGTGCGCACTCGATGTACGATCCGGAACTTTATCGCAGCAAAGCGGAAGTCGAGAAATGGCAAGAGCGCTGTCCGATCGCAACATTCACTCGGAAGATGAAAGATCAGGAGATTCTCGGTGACGACGATATCGAGAAAATTGAGCAGGATGTCGCCCGGGAAATCGACGAAGCCGTCACCTTTGCCGAGGCCTCGCCACAGGAGCCCCTCGAAGATCTGACCCGTTTTGTCTATTCGGAACGGAGGGAGCCATGACCAACGCAGACAAGGACCCATCCCAATTGACCTATCGTGAAGCGGTGCGCGAAGCCATCCGCGAGGCGATGCACAAAGACGAACGGGTTTTCCTCATGGGCGAGGATGTCGGCCGATACGGCGGCTGCTTTGCGGTAAGCAAAGGCTTGCTCGAGGAGTTCGGCCCGGAGAGGATCCGTGATACGCCGCTTTCGGAATCAGGGTTTGTCGGGGCAGGTATTGGTGCGGCTCTTGGCGGCATGCGGCCGATTGTCGAGGTCATGACGGTCAACTTCAGCCTGCTTGCCGCTGACCAGATCATCAATACCGCCGCCGTCTATCTGTACATGTCCGGCGGCCAGTTCAATGTCCCCCTCGTCATCCGCATGGCCACCGGCGGCGGTCGGCAGTTGGCGGCACAGCACTCGCGTTCGCTCGAGGGCTGGTATGCCCATATCCCCGGCATCAAAATAGTCAGCCCGGCGACTCTCGAGGACGCGCGCGGTATGCTCTGGACCGCGCTGCAGGACCCGGATCCGGTGCTGATCTTTGAAAACGCCGGCCTCTACAACATGGCAGGGACGCTTAGCGCCAATGCCGGGGCGGTGGATATCGACCGGGCCCGTGTCTGCCGGGTCGGAAAAGATATCACGATCATCAGCTATTCGGCGAGTCTGCACAAATCACTCGAGGCAGCAGAAATACTCACTAAAGAAGGAATCGAGGCCGAGGTCATCGATCTGCGCAGCTTGCGCCCTCTGGACGGACAGACCTTTCTGAACTCGGTGGCGACGACGCACCGCGCTCTCATTGTCGATGAGGGCTGTCGCAGCGGCAGTATTGCCGCCGAGATTGCCGCACGTATTATGGAGAACGTTTTCTACGAGCTGGACGCCCCCGTTGCCCGCCTGTGCAGCGTTGAAGTGCCCATGCCCTACGCCGGACACCTTGAGCAGGCAGTTCTGCCGCAGGTGGATCAAATCGTCAACCTCGTTCGAAAAATGGTGGTTGCAAAAATGGTGGGTGCAAATGGCTGAATTTCGCATGCCCAGTCTGGGGTCGGATATGCAGGCGGGGACACTTATCGAATGGCGGGTGCAGCAGGGAGACCGCGTCCGGCGGCGGGATGTTATCGCCGTGGTGGAAACGGATAAAGCCGCTATCGAGATCGAAGTGTACGAAGACGGGGTTGTTGAATCGCTCCTGGTCGAGCCGGGCGAAAAGGTGGCCGTGGGCACGGTCATGGCCGTCATCGGCACGGAGGTGCCGGCAGAAAAACAGGCTGAGCCGGGCAAGACCGCATCCGGTACCGAGCGAAGCAAGGCTTCGCCCTATGCCCGCAAGCTGGCTGCTGAGCGCGGTGTCGACCTGAACACGGTTGTCGGAACCGGCCCGGAAGGGGCCATATGCGCCGCCGATATCGAGCAGGCAGCGGCGGCAGGGTCGGCCAAACCCGCCAAATCAGCCAAACCAGCCGAACCGGCCGAATCGCCAAAGCCGGCCGAGCCGCCAGAGCC
>CAYPPR010000067.1:0-15540 GCA_964412665.1 uncultured Desulfopila sp. | reverse complement strand
GGCCTTATCGAAGGCACGATGCCCCCGGTCCCTGCAACTTTTTCTTTGAAAACGGCCTATATCTCAGACCAGCTGTCTTTCGTGCAACTCCGGATATCCGTCTATCCCCTTATGAAAACATCCTTAGGGAGCTAGATACCGGCTTTTCATCTGCAAAAGAGGTTGAGGCAGCAGATCAGTTATTGGACGATCTGTTTCTTAAAGCCGTGCGGGCATTAATGTAATTACACATCCCTGGGGAGAGGAGGAAATCGTATGCACAGGGACCATATGAATAAAACGCATTCGTCCGATGAATCAGGGGCTGGCAGACTTGTTTACTCTTCTCGAGTCCGCAAGACCAAGTAATCCGGCCAGGCTCAAAAAATTGGCACCGCTAAAAGAGTGGCTGGCAAAATCCGGATTCCAAGAAAAATGCGAAAATTCCTTCTGCGGCAAGAGCACTGCCGAAAACATCTCCGAAAAAACGGGAGTAGTTAGCCCAGTTGGTTCCGAAATGAAAGTCCATAACTATGCCACTGGAGACCCATATGGCAAAATTAAGGATAAAGATTTTTCGTCAGATAAAACCTGGTCTCGAGATAGGCGAGGATCACCCCGAGACCGATGGTAAGAGGTGAAAAAAAGAAACGAACGGAATCATTAGCCAGAGCTCAAGTTTTGTGCATGGTGTCTGTCATATGGAATTTCACACCCGTTCTAGCCAGCGGGCCGGAGATTCGAACGCCCCCCGTCGATGCTGATGATTTGTCCAGTAATCCAACCTGCCTGGTCAGAAAGCAGGTAAACGACAAGATTGGCAATATCTGTACTGGTGCCAAGTTTCTTTAAGGGGTGAAGCTCTGTCAGCGCCGAAGCAACCTGTTCATTGGCCAAAATCGACTCAGTCAGCGGGGTCTTCGTTAAAGAGGGGGCAACGGCATTGATTCGAATTTTGGGTGCCAGCTCTGAGGCAAGGGACAATGTCAAGCCGCTCACAGCACCCTTTGCCATCCCTACGGAGCTATGGAAAGTGAAACCCTGGAGAACCGCAACACTAGAAAAGAGAACCACCGAGGGGCAACCAGCACTTTTTTTTAAAGCAGACAACCCACCTTGTATAGCAAGTGCCGCGCCGAGGGCATTTACTTGAAAATCCTGAAGAAAATCAGCCCTGGTAAGTCGTCTAATACTGCCGAGGGTAATGGTTCCGACGCTATAAACAAGTCCATCCCAGGGAGCGGCGAAATCCTCCGTTACCCTGGAGAAAAGGGTTTCTTCGCAGACATCTCCGACGGTGAAGCCGGCATCCAGTTCAGCTGCGAGTGGAGCAAGCTTTGCCTTGTTCCTGCCAACGAGGTGGAGGTCGTGTCCACTTGCCCGTAAAAGCCTGGCGGTTGTCGAGCCGATCCCGCCTGAGCCGCCATATATCACAATCCGCTGCACCATGATACGCTCCTTCCTGACTGTTTATGCCATTGGTCAAAGAGAATAGTACCCCTGTTAGGGCAAAATGTCCTCTGCTAAAATACAATCAATGCCGGGAAGCAATTTTTCTTATGCGTCTCAACGCCAGCCAGCAGACAGGAAGGTAGGCTGCCGCCCACCATGGCATATCAAAGCAGAGTGTCGATGACGTATCGCATGTCCGGATGAGTTTGTGACCGGTCGCGCTATACGAGCCGATCCGCCAGCTCCAAAAATCCAGGTCCCTGAATTCACAAATCGTGAAGGGCAGCCGGAGAGAAAACAGCGTCTGCACCCGCCCCTTGCTGCCCAGCCGGATATGCCGATCCCGGCAGTCGACAGCAAAAACAGAAGGCCCCCATATTGACCAGAGCTGGGTATCTGTCAGAATATCCCAGACGCTCTCCGCCGGTGCCGCCATGTTCCTGCAGATTGATATCCTGTTGTTTGTAAAGCGGAGCATGTCCGGCTCACTCTCTTGTTGTTTTCAAATATCTTTTCGTCATATCAGCAGCTTCAGCGGAGGTACGGAGCCTGATTCGGTGAAAAAGTATTCTGCATTTTTCAAGGGAAAGCTTTTTCACCGCAGTTATCGACTCAATCTCATTGCGGGCGTGAGGAAATTCGTTATCGCCACTCGATATCTCTTCTTTTATGATGATCTTGGAATATATCAGTGCCTGGGCACAGCACAACTGCCATTTTTGCCGGCTGACCCTGCGGCCAAAAATATAGTCCAGCGTCAGTTCATCGCCAGGACTCAGAAGGCTGCCGTGGAGGTTGAGTATTTTCAGGGCCTCTCTGTCAATGTCCCGGATTCGAAGGCGCCATTCTTTTGAGAGACTTTTGCCAAGCAATCGCTTCAATAAAAGATGCATTGAACCGGCCTCGATATAAGTATTTTTTCCTGGAACCAATACTTCGATAATGCGCTTTGCCCGCAATGAATCACGCAGGATGAATCGCCTGGCATCTGCCATGGCAAAGGCATTCATGGCCGCCAGTATTTTTGGGAAATCATCGTCACGGACTTCGGTATAGTACTCTATCAGACATTTTGTCGCCTCATGTTCGGCACAATACACAGCATGGGCAGGTGTGTTTGGGGGGATTTCATCCGGGCGATGACCGTCAGCAAAAAAATATTGAATCCACAGTAAATGATCAAAATATGGTTCAACCTGCACTATCTCTTTTCCGGCCTTGAAGCATTGCCGGAGCAGTCGGTACTGGCCCAGGGCAAACGCCGGATAATCTATATCGAGTTCGAGCAAATGGTCTTCGAGCTTCACGGCACCGCCAAGTGCCTTGTGGAAATCAGGATGAAGAGGCTCTTCAAGAAGAATGACATCATGATCCTTTATGATTCTGGCTGTAAGTACCAGTGTTTCCGGACGATGGATAGAGTAACAGAGGGTTATGTTGTGCATACACAGAAACTAATCACGATACATGTCGATTGACTACAGAAATTGACAGCCTGTGAAGAAATTCCCGATACATGGAAAGACTCCATTAATGATCGAGTGATTTTCACACAGCCCTTGTTGCTCGATGAGTAACAAGGGCTGTTTTTTTTATCAAGGCAACGCCAACTAAAATGGCTGAGCAGGTGTCAGTGGTGCTCCCTTCTTTGCACTGTGCAAATCCCAAGATAGCCGTCAACTGTTAAAAAATCGCCAGTGTCAATAAGCGATGTCGCATTCACTACTCCGGTGATACAGGGAATTCCATATTCCCTGGCGATAATTGCACCGTGTATCAGCATTCCGCCCCGTCTCTCGATAATCCCGGCAGCCAAAGGGGCCAAAAATGTCATAGTTGGATCAATCGAGTCGATAACCAGAACTTCACCTTTCCTGAAATATTTAAGCTCTCCTCCAGGAGCGATAACCCTGGCCTTTCCCCTCGCTATGCCACTGCTCGCAGCTTGACCTTGCAGTTGTCGAACTTTGACCCGCTTTTCAGGCTGGTGAGAGTTTTGCGCGACAGAAGGTTGTGAACCTGCCGTGGGGGGAATACGACCATGAAGCATCTGTATGAGATCTCTCACAGAGCTTTCGGGGTTGACCAAAATGCCTCGAGCTTGAAGTCGTTTTCGGGCATGTGCCTTGGCACGCTCCAGTTCTTGAGCAATTCTGCCGATATGAATGTTATCGTCGTCACGAATACGGTAGCTTGCTCGCGCCATCTCAAGAAGCTTTTCAGGATCGACTGGCAGTTTTTCTCTCGCTTTGGCAACAAACAGAGATTTCAGTCGTTCGGAATTATCATCTACTTCCAGTTGTCGCCCCTGGCGGGCAATATCAAGAGATGCGTATTGCAAAATCATGGCGGTAATCAGGGCATTGATGCTCTCTTCCTCTCCGCCTCCAAGTGCTGCCATAGAAAAGCGGGATTTCAACTGCGTGAGCTTTTGCATAAAGTCCTGATTGTTGATTTCTTCTAAGGTTTCAGTCTGAAGAGCACACCTTAGAGAGTCATCAACGCTCACCATCCTGGCGCATTCATGTAACAGTGCATTGCGTTCCGTGCTGAGCATTTCCTGCCCGGTCAGCAGTGCCACGAATTCAAAAGGGTCGACTGGTTCAATAATGTCGTTGTAAATTTCACCAAACAAGCGCACCCCGTGTGCGAAGGGAATGAAATCATTCCAGTAAACAGTTGTCCACTGTTCATTGATGTTTTCCCGACGGTCCAGCTCATCGGCGAGTTCGTCGTCGGCTAAACTTTCCAGCACCACACTTGCCAATAAACTCGAATCTTTATCCATCTTCGGCAGGAGCTGCTTGGAGATATTTTGCCAAAGCTGCAAGAGGTTATCGTAACTCCGATTCAGGCTCAAATACCAGGCGCGCTTATCGGACTGATTCCCTCCATTCCTGCTGGCGGTTACAGGTCGGGACTGGAGAATATGGAAATGACCATTGCCTCGTGTCCATTCAACATCCTGGGCCATGCCAAAGAATTTTTCAAGTTCGATTCCCAGGGATGCCACTTTTTGTACCTGTTCTTCATCTAGAGGAGGGACTGCCTGCAGGTCAAGGCGCAGCTTTTGGCGCTGAACCCCTGCATTTCCAGAGCGAAGAAATTGATATT
Organism: uncultured Desulfopila sp.; assembly: GCA_964412665.1. GTDB lineage: Bacteria > Desulfobacterota > Desulfobulbia > Desulfobulbales > Desulfocapsaceae > Desulforhopalus_A. The sequence continues at coordinate 10,995 of CAYPPR010000067.1, read as the reverse complement.
TACGATCTGCTGGTGGACTGTGTATTGGCGGTTTTTCTATGTTCCGGTCAAGAATCCACTGATCTGGTTCAACATCTCCATCAACCAGGCCTTGATTGAGGCCGTAGACTGCCTCAATTATCAGTTGCGATGCATCGAGCGGGTTCTTGCTGAAAACGACCCCGGAACTTTCACCTTCAATAAAATGCTGGATGACGACTGCTATTGTGCTGCTTGCCACTTCCAGGCCAAGTTCTTGTCGATAGAGAATGGCTCTGTCAGACCAGAGGGAGGCCCACACTTTTTTTATTTTTTTTAGGACCTGGTCAATACCCGAAACATTGACATATGATTCATGAAGACCAGCAAAAGAAAGAGCACTGCCATCCTCTCCAGGGGATGAGGAGCGAATGACTACCGGCTGGTTGTTAAATTGTCGGCGTATAAGTTCTAATATATCGAGACGCAGTTCTGCTGGATAAACGCCATGGAGAAACAGGTTCTGGATACGAAGAGAAACATCCCAAATCTCTTCCCAACGCATCTCCTTGAGATCTTTTCTGTACAGGAGAAGGTTGATTTTCTCTCGCAGATGGTTTTTTTCAACAAACAGCTCGTACCCACTGGTTCCGATGCAGGCGGGTTTTGGTACGGGTAAACCGGCGTTATAGAGCTTGAAGAGAGCCTGGCCTTTTCCGCCAATGACCGCGCTTAGATCGCCTTCTGTTGGTTGCAGGGTGTCAGGAAAATAAATCACTTTCATCGCCTAGCCTGTATTCCATTACATCTTGAAAACGGGAGACCAATACATAGTGGGAGACCGTTATCTTGACAAAAGCTGTTGTCGGAGAGGTAAGAAATTTTTCAAGATAGGGATGTCTCTGCAGATATATTTTCTCGTATCCCGGTCGTTCTGGCTGCCCAATAAGTTGCGCTTTTCCTATGACGGTGACCGCAAGGGCGGCGTGAAAATCATTCTCGCTATTGGATCGGTTATCGATGAGAAGGGAAACTCTCGATTCTTGCATAAGGTTTTGATGTTTTCGGGTCGATTTGCCGGTGGCAACAACGATGTTTGCCAGTTCAGGTGTGAAGGCAAAGGCCATTAAGCTGGAATACGGCTGCCCGTCTCTCTGGGTGGACAATACTGCCAGTTGTTGACTGCCAAGTAGGTTTGCTATTTTTTTCTGAATTTCCTCTTCTAAAGCGGACATCCTTTCTCCCGGGTCAAGTTGAGTGCCTTACAAAGTATTAACAATCGCCTCTGCTGTTTTGCGGCCTGAGAGCAGAGACCATTGAATTCCCGGCAGGCTTTGATGTTCGCCGCAAACTCCATATTTTCTTACCTCCCTGTGTAGTATAAGACCGAATTGTCTCCTCGTATTTTCATGACTCAAGCAGGACAACAGGTGGAGGATGGACCAAGCCTTCAATCCATCGCGCGGGCCACCCTTGCTGTCCATTCAAAGCCCCCAGGAGAGCACCCAAAACTGCCCCCCGACCGGTATTGTCGCCGCCGCACATAGTGTTGGCAATCATTCCCTCCTCTGGAGAATTTTCATATTTGAGGGCAAGATAGAGTGTTGCCGGAACAGATTGCTCAACATAACAGGCTGATGAGAAATGCCTGCCGACAACAATCGAATCCGGATAGTCGGTCAGGTTCTGAAGAGTCTGGGCGTCGAGGTCCAGTGCTGACTGGCTCGCCCCGGCGGCTATGGAATGATGGAGTGTTTGTCCCTGCAGAAGGTTGAGAAGGGTGATGCAAATCAACTCACCCCATTGTCTCATGGCAGAGCCGCCATGGGTTAAACCAAGGTGCTGCAAGGAGATTTTACTTGCAGCAGCAGGGTTCATGGAAAAAGCAATGGTCAACGGAAGCATCAGGCTGAATCCGCCGATATGTTTTTCGTCCATCCGGCCGCAAGAAGAAGGTTCTTGGCCTTTGCCGTAGTTGATGAAAAAATGTCGGAGATACTCTTCAATATAGGTATCGTGATGGCTGCCGGGGGTGGTCATAAAGGTAATGAGTCTGTTCAGCCACGATGCGGCAGAGTAGTTGCCTTCGGTCTCCAGCAGGAGCAGAAGTTCTCTTGCCAGCTGAAGATTCAAGGTGTTTTCCCCGGCCCGAAGGAACTGGTGATAATGGATATCTCTTTTGCCCCAGTATTGTGCCTGATCGTGGCGTATATCAGCCGTTCCGGGTGGTGGGGTGAAGGATGAACGCCAGAGAATGGAGTCGGGATGTGGATTGCGGGGGCGCAGGTAATCGGCAACCCTGCCATAATCGTTTACGAGGGCCTGGGTGTTGTAATACCAGTGGACAGGCATTGCCAGGGCGTCTCCGATAAACATGCCGAGAAGCGCACCTCTAAGCCGATCTGTTGATGTAATGGCATTATCCATGTGAATTATCAAAGCTTCGTTAAGCTTAACTCCTTTTAACATTGGTATAGAAAGGATGATGGTAGTCCATTTGGGCGACAACATGCTTTTCCGAATAGACGTTCGGGCGGTTCAATGTCACCAGATACTGTTTATTGGTGATCAAGCCCTGGAGCAGGTTCATTGCATCGGTGACATAGGCAGACTGAACGGCGCCACCGATACTCTCGCGGCGGAAATTCCAACAGGCCCAAGGCCGTAGTTGATACTGCCGCCAATGACCGCAACACATATAGCCAACAAGCAACAAAGCGGCGGTAAGGAAGATGGCGGCCATGGTCGGATTCCCTTTTTTGTGCTACTTAAGCCAGGAACCTATAAGGTATGAACCTCCGCCAACCAGGGTGCAGAGCAGTGTCCCCCAGGCAATGTCGACGAGGACCACAGCAATTGGCCAGTTACGCAGTGTGGCCAGGTTGGTGAGATCATAGGTGGCATAGGTGAAAAAGCCGAAAAGTGCTCCAAGCAGACAGGCCCTGGCGAGGGACCCGGCCTCAAGCCCCGGACGGACGGCAAAAAAGATAATTCCGACGATATAAACGAAATAGAAAAGAAAGGCCGCCGGCCAATTCACTTCAGGACTGAGCAGGTGATGAAGTTGAGTCTTGTAAAAATTTCGTGCTGCATAGCCCAGCCAGATCATGTCAATGGCGAAAAATACCGGAATGGTCAGAAGATAGAGTTTTAACCAAAAAATCAAGCTCATATACAGTTTCCCTTGTTATGGAGGAGAAGATTACTTCGAACAAAGCCCTGTTTTTCCACGTTCTGAACTATTTTTTCAAGAATATCAGGGTGTATTTCCGGGGTGCGGCTGAGTATCCAAAGGTATCACCTGTTGGGGGTTCCAACAATTGCGTATTCATACTCCCGACCTAGGTCGATGATCCAGTAATCTCCCCGGAAGGGCCAGAAAAAAGAAACCTTGAGACGGGCATTGCTGTTTTTGTCGACTACCCAGGTACGTCCTTTGGCCTCATGCAAACTGCCATCCTGCTCGTTGCGGCAACTGTTTACTCCATCTCGAAGGAATTTCAAAATAATAATGAGGTTAAAACATCCACTCTATGATAATCATTCTCAAAGGACGGTCAACTAGTCTCTTGTCATGAATTTGGATCGATTTTCGGTTAACATATAAGCACCCTGGGACAAACCGAACAGAATACTAGTGAAATAAAAATTCCGACTTATGATATCAGAATCTGTTATATCTGCAATCCCGCATGATAACATGGCTTGTGAGGAAAGGGACCCCATGCGCTTTGGTCTGTGTTGTCAGTTTAAAGATGAGAAAATTGCCTTTCGGACAACCACTGCCAGGGTACTTTCCACTATGTCGCGCGGTGAACAGCTGAGAAAATTGTCCGGACTCTGCTACGACAATAGCCAAAGCCTCGTACAGGCAGTGCAAACCGTCCATCGCCTTGATATCGGGGCATTTCGCATTATGTCGCCGCTGTTCCCACGGATGACCCATCCCGAGGTTGGTTACAGTCTTGATGATCTCCCCGACGGGGAAGCAATTGGCAACCTGCTAGGCGTCGTTCGATCTTTTGCCCAGCTGCATGACATCCGTCTCAGCTTTCATCCCGATCAGTTTGTTGTCCTCTCATCGCCTCATCCTCAGGTTGTTGTCAATTCCATCCGGGAATTGGAGTATCAGGCATGGTTGGCAGAAGCAGTTGGTGCGGGTGTCATCAATCTGCACGCCGGCGGGGTCTATGGCGATAAATTATCAGCTCTGCAGCGTTTTAGCCAAGTTTTTGCCGATTTGCCGGAGAATGTGCGCAGCCGCTTGACCCTGGAAAATGATGATGTAAGCTATACTGTATCTGATCTCCTGCCGATATGTGACAAACTGGCCATTCCGCTGGTCTATGATGTTCATCACCATCGTTGCAAACCCGATGGCTTGTCAGTCGAGGAGGCGACTCAGTTGGCCGCGGCAACCTGGCAGCGCCAGGGAAGAGAGCAATATTGCCACCTGTCGTCGCCAAAGGTTGGCTGGGGGGAAGGTAATCCCAAGCCGCATGCTGATTATATAAATCCGGATGATATCCCCGCCTGTTGGCGGGAGTGTGTCATGACCGTCGATATTGAAGCAAAAGCCAAGGAGCTGGCGGTTATACGATTGATGAATACCATGAATAATGGACGGTAGACAATGATACATCATCTGCAGGTCAGCACGCCGGTTCGAAGACAGAAGAATGTTCAGAACCAGTAAGGCCTTTCCCTTTTTTTCGCTCTTCCATGTATAACAATGATGCTTGATGGCGCCATTCGAGGCACTGATAACAGAGGGGGAAAGGACAAACGACTAAAGGACAAGCACAGGGAGCAGGTTTCAGGATAAGGGCCATGCCGGAAGAAGAAAAATCTGTTGCCGAGTAAGCATTACCTCTCTTCATGAAAATGCTCTATCTTATGCAATAAGAGAATCAATCCTGCAGCGTACCTTCTAGCGGAGATCAGATTTTCATTACCCGGTGTAACCGGAAAATAAGATGCCGGCTATGTTAGTAGCATATAAAATACGACAATAATTAGATAGGACAAACGCTCATGTACACACTACAACAACAATATAATCTCGTGCCGGGCAATTATGCAAAAGAAATGGCTTTTTTTTCAGTATTGCCTCATCTTAAAAGTATCACTGTAACAGTGGCCGCTTACTCACGGAAGGGAGTATCCGCCCTGCAACAGGGGGGACGACGACTCCTCCGGAAAAAAACCAGCTCACCGAAAAAATTCTAAACGGCTGGTTTCGGTAACTTCTATTCAGCATTTCGATGTTGATACACAGAGTTTCAAACGGTCACCTTTATTGGAGGTGGCCGTTTTTTTTGCATTGCTGTTAGGAGCATCAGTCGGCAAGCAGTCCGTCATGCTAAAACACATCGCCATCAAGATACTGCAGAAATCTTTTCAGCGGCGGAGAGGCGGCTTGTCCCGGCGGGTAGGCGCAGACAAGGTTCCGGGACGCCCACTTGTCTGCCAGTCGTAACATTTTCAGGTTCGCATTCGTCAAATGGGGCTAAAGGTCTCGTTCACCGATTATTCCGAGTCCCAGGCCGGCTTCGACGCATCGTATAAGGGAATTTACCCGCTGTACCCTGACAGTATATTTCAACGACTTCCTGTGCCCTTTTCTGGCCTCGGAAACAAGATCATCCAGGACACCTCCTTCATGGAAAGAGATGTGTTCGTATCCAAGGGTTTCATTAAAGAACACCGTATTGGAATCGCGCTTTTCCAGAAACAGCGGATTGTCTTTATGCCCCACTACCCAGACATGATCCTCCTTGAAGGGCTTGAGTTCAAATCCCCTCGTATCGACGGAGTCATATATTGTGGCCATGTCCGAAACATCTTCCCGCAAAAATCTCACGCCCTGCCTGGAGGCGTTCTTGAAATCAGCACGATACCAAGTTCACGCTCAAGATCGCTTATCCGCCGCGATGCAGCAGATGCCGCGATGTGTTCATTCCTGGCGGCAGGCCAATACATACCTCACGATAACCAGTCCGTGGCGTCAGGCAGTCGTCAATAGAATTTACTCTAACCCAGGCAGACTGCCGCGGCAGGCTATGGGTTCATGCTGGATATTGATTGTGTTAAGGATTACAATACCGCCTGTCACCATCCGTCATGCAAACAACGATAAACGGAGGCAACATGCCCAAAACCATCGCTTTTCCAACCGACGACCGCCGGTTACCGCTCTGCGGAGCGGTAAATTTTCGCGACCTGGGTGGCTATCCGACCACGGCTCATAACCGGGTTAAAAAAGGTCTGGTCTTTCGTTCCGATCATCTCTCCCGCCTAACCATAAACGATCAACAGCTTTTGCAGACACTCCGATTCAAGACGGTCTGCGACCTGAGAACCGTCCGTGAGCAGCAGCTGGCCCCCGACCTTTTGCCGGAAGATAACTCAATCCAACTCCTCTCTCTGCCGGTACAGGTTGACGGGTTTGATCCGGCTACGGTCATGGACCGACTGCGAGCAGGCGATGAGGCCTGGCTGTGCGTCGATTTTTTCATCGAACTCTACCGGCGTTATCTCGACGATTTCGGCCCGGTGTGGGGCAAGGTGCTCGGGTTGGTCGCCTCGTCGCATAACCTGCCGCTGGTCTTTCACTGCACCGGAGGCAAGGACCGCACCGGAATCTGTGCGGCCCTGCTACTGAAGGCCCTCGGCGTAGAGGATGAAATTATACTTCTTGATCACGATTACTCCAATGCTTGCAATGCCGAACGGCTGCAACCGATCTATGCCAAATTTGGTGCCATGGGCATCACGGCGGAAAAGGCCGCCCCCTATCTGCAGGCTCCAAGAGAACCCCTTGTTGCCCTGCTTGCCCACCTGAAAAAAACTTACGGTACCATCGAAGATTATCTGCTGAGCAAGGCGGAGCTTAACCAGACAACACTTACCGCCCTGCGCCGGCGCCTGCTGTAATGAATAACCGGGACCGGCACACTGAGCGACAACAAGCGCTGACGCACCTTCGTCGGCAGTCCCGTTGGGCTGCCGTACTTCTTTTTTCTCCCTGGCTGTCGACCATTTTTCTCTGTCGACCTCTCTTTTTAGACCAGCCGGCGACGCTCATCGCCCTTCTGCCTGGACTGGCAACCGCGGTCTACCTGCACAGCTGCCTGTCTCGTCACCTGACAGCCAACCACCGCCCCTTCGAAACGGACAGGCTCTTTGCCACCCTGGGAGCTGCCAACTGGATCACGCTGCTCCGCGCCGCGGCTGTCGTTGCCCTGGCCGGCTTCCTGCCTGTTGCCGTGTCGACGGTCATCGCCACCGAGGAAAGCCGGCAGTTGCACGCCGGCGGACTGGCCTGGGTGCCGGGCATCATCTATCTGGGCATGTCCCTGGCCGATCTGCTTGACGGCTTTTTGGCCAGAAGACAAGGACGCGAGACCGAGCTCGGTAAACGACTCGATATCGAAACCGATGCCGCTGGCCTGCTGGTGGCCTCACTGCTGGCGGTTCTCCTCGGTCGGCTGCCGGTCATCTATCTCCTGGTCGGGCTGGCCTACTATCCTTTTATCTTCGGCATATGGCTGCGACATAGACGGGAACTGCCGCTGGTCGCGCTGCAACCCAGACCCTTTTCACGGATTATCGCCGGTTTTCAGATGGGCCTGATCGGCCTGGCTCTTCTACCGGTCTTTCATCGTCCATTCCTCTTTCTTGCCGCCTCTCTTTTCATGACGCCGCTGCTTATCGGTTTTTTGAGAGACTGGCTGGTGGTCTCCTGCCGAATAGAATCCGATAGGAAGCAGCAGACAGGTCTGGACCGCTGGGCACGGTCAGTGATGAGGACGGTACCGGTGCTCCTTCGCCTGGGGCTTTTTGTCTCAGGTATGATGATTCTTTTTCATCCAGGTCTGCAGTGGCATCTGTCGTGGCAATCGGTTGCTCTGGGTATCTTCTGTATCTGCAGTCTTTTGACCGTCATTGGCTGTATGGGCCGCACTGCCGCTCTTTGTCTGGTCTTGCTGCTTGCAGGCAACCAATCGCCTTTTGGGGCATCTCTTTTACCATTGGTTGTCTTCGCCTTCGCCGCTGCCCTGATGATAATTGGCACCGGCGCCCTGTCGCTCTGGACTCCGGAAGAAACGATCCTCTATCGTCGAGGGAAGCAGAAACCAGCAACCAGTGGCGAGCCACTATGAGTATTTGACTTGTCGCGGCAAGAGCGGTATCATCCGCCATAATACCGAGCTCTAAATCACACATGATCTGTTAAGATAACAACAGGATGTAAAAGGATCCCCATGGATGAGAATCAGCCTCGGACCAACTCTCTCAGTCGTACCCGGCAAACACCGGCTACCGGCAGCAACTCCCCCGATTGTCAACAGCAGGCATGGTTCGACCGACTACCTGACCTTGCCGAGGAATTCCTGGACCGTCACCACCGGCCACTGGTAACTGTTTCCTACGCCCAGAGCATCGATGGCAGCATCGCCGCCCGGAATCGTCAACAGCTTATGCTGAGCAGCCACCAGTCGATGGTCTTGACCCACCGGATCCGCGCCGCCTGCGACGCCATCGTCATCGGCATCAATACGCTGCTGGTCGACAACCCGCAGCTGACCGTTCGTCTCATCGAGGGACCGAATCCCCAACCGATCGTTCTCGACAGCAAGCTGCGCATCCCCCTGGAGGCCAGGCTTCTCGACCGCACCGACCATCGTTGCTGGCTGGCCTGTACCGACAAAATCGACCTCGAACGGATCGATACGGTTGAACGTCGAGGCGCTGAACTCATCCACTGCCGCCGTGACAGCCTGGACCGGGTCGACCTGCCTGACCTACTCTCTCTGCTTGGCCAAAAGGGCATCAGGAGCGTCATGGTGGAAGGCGGCAGCCAGGTTATCACCAGTTTTCTCGAGGCAGGCCTGGTCGACCAGATGATCATCACCATCGCTCCCCGCCTGGTGGGAGGTCTGCCGGTATTGAATCGACCGACAGCCGGCAACGGTTCCCTCCTGCATCTCGATTCCATTACCTACCAATCCTGCGGTCCGGACATCATCCTCTGGGGGAAACCGCAGTGGAGGGAAGCGTGAACCGGCAACGGCTGGAATTTACCGCGCCGGGACAGGTGGACATCAAGCTCGGCCCGGCACCGCGACCAGCAGCCGATCAGGTCCTGGTACGGACACGTTTTTCGGCCATAAGTCCGGGAACGGAGATGCTGGTGTATCGAGGACAGTGGCCGGAGGGCGTGCCGCTGGACAGCACCATCGAAGCCCTGGCCGGCGGCTTTGCCTATCCCCTCGCCTACGGCTATTGCACGGTAGGCCGGGTAGTCGCCACAGGGACAGCGGTATCCGGCGACTGGCTCGACCGCCGGGTCTTCGCCTTCCATCCCCATGAGAGCCTTTTCTGTGCCGCTGCCGCGACCCTGCAACCCATTCCTGACGATCTCGACGATGAAACGGCTCTCTTTCTGCCCAGTATGGAAACGGCGGTCAATCTCCTTTTAGACGGCCGCCCGCTGATCGGAGAGTACGTTGTCGTGATCGGCCAGGGCATCATCGGCCTGCTCGCCACCGCCCTGCTCGCCCGTTTTCCGCTGGCTACACTGACCACCATGGATGCGCATCCACTGCGTCGCGAGGCCTCCATGAACTTTGGTGCGAACGAGTGCCATGACCCGGCGGATCCCTCGCTTCTCGGCCGACTGGGCGGAAGCGAGGCTCAGGGAGGCAAGGCGGATCTGGTCTTCGAACTGTCGGGCAATCCGGCCGCCCTGAACACCGCTCTTTGCCTGACGCGCTTCAATGGCCGGGTAGTGGTCGGATCCTGGTACGGCACGAAAAAGACCGAGCTGAACCTTGGTGCTTTTTTTCATCGCGGCCGGGTGTCGCTGATCAGTTCCCAGGTCAGCACTCTCACTCCCGAACTGACCGGGCGGTGGCCAGACGGTCGGCGCATTGAACTGGCCTGGCAGATGTTGCGGCAGGTTCGCCCGTCCGGCTGCATCACTCACCGTTTTGTCCTGGCGGACGCGGCATCGGCCTATGCCCTCATTGACCACAGTCCGGGCGAGACGATTCAGGTCATTTTCGATCACCAATAAGTAAGGAGAAAAAAAGCATGTACAGTCTCGGAGTAGGGCGCGATTTCAGCGCCAGGCATTACCTGGTCGGCGGCGACTGGGGCGCAGAGAACATCGAGCATTCACACCGTTACCGGCTGGAACTGGTGCTGGAGAAAAAAGAACTGGACCGGCACGGTTTTCTGGTCGATATTGTCGAGGTGGAGCGTCATCTCAGCGAGGTTGTCGCCGATTTTCAGGGCAAGACCCTCAATACCTTAGTTGCCTTCGGCGGCGGTAACCCGAGTATCGAACGACTGGCCACTGTTATTCATGACCTGGTTAAAAAAAGGTTGGCACCCTTTCGCCTCGACGCCATGGCCGTCATCATCCGGGAAGATGATATTGCCTGGACCTCGTACCGCACCACCCTCTGATGCGCATCGGTCTGGTCATTTACGGCAGTCTGGATACTCTCTCCGGCGGCTATCTTTACGACCGAATCGTCGTTGAAGGATTGCGAAGACTCGGCCATGAGGTGGAAGTGATCGGCTTACCTTCGGGCTCCTACCTCCGCCGACTGGCATACGGTTTTACGCCCGATCTCCCTCGTCGGCTGCTGGCAGGTAAATTCGACATTCTCATCGAGGATGAACTCTGCCACCCGACACTCTTTTCGGTCAATCAGCGACTTCGTCGGCGGAGAGGGTATGGTGGCCCGCTCCTGGTGGCCCTGGTCCACCATACCCTCTCCGCCGAACCACGCCACCCCTGGCACAACAAGCTGCTGGCCCTGGCCGAACGGCGCTTTCTCGCTTCGATCGACGGTTTTATCCATAACTCGGCAACCACCAGCCGCACCGTTGCCTCCCTGGTGGCGCACAACCGACCGGAGGTTATCGCCTACCCGGCCGGCGACCGATTCGGCAGTCCTCTGGCCGCTGCATTCATCAATCAACGTGCCGACCAGCCCGGACCATTACAGCTGCTCTTTCTCG
>CAYPPR010000066.1:0-18073 GCA_964412665.1 uncultured Desulfopila sp. | reverse complement strand
AGCGAGTGTGGGGGTTAGACTCCACCGAGGGTTCGAATCCCTCCCTCTCCGCCATAATACAAACAAAAAAGGGATCTGGTTTTATATACCAGATCCCTTTTTTGTTTGTGCAGTCAAGTTGTCGCTTTATTTCAGTATCCCCAGAGAAAGCCAGAGCTAATCCATCCTGATAATCCCGACTCGTGGCGCACTTTTATCCAATTTTTTTGATGCTCCATAGTCTTAAAAACTACTCCATAGTATGCCTTGCCGACTATTTTATTTTCAGAGCCCGGGCCGTTCCTTACATTCACTCTTTCTTCTGTGTTTTTGTTAGCTTTGACGATCACGTGGGGTTCACTTGTTAAGAGGGATTTATGCACCCAGCCGGTGTCTTTTTCAAAATCCCTAATCTTCATCCAGTTGTTTTTGCGCTCAATTACTTCTACAGGAAAACCGGAACCGTACTCCCACTTAACGCTATACTTTGTTCCTGGACCGGATCTGAGGTTTACTTTATCACCTCCTATGCTGCGCATTTCCGCCTGAAGAAATCCAGCCGTGAATATGAAGAGAAAAAAACAAAGAAAGAGTAGGTTTCGCATATAACGAGATCTTCGAGACTTTCTTTGGAAATAAATAAAGAAATCCGGTTTGATAAAGAGGTGCCTGAGCATAATTTTAGTTCTCATTTAACAACAGTTCGGTAACACGATCAAGATCATCAAGAGAATAGTATTCAATTTCAATTTTGCCTCTATTACCATTTTCAGTGATAGAAACCTTGGAGTTTAAACGATTTGTTAGCTGAGTTACCAGGGATTTTTTGTAGGAAAGAGGGATTTCCTCGGACTGTGGCTTTGCTGCTCTTTTGGCCGGAGGTTTGGTAAATGATGCCTTTTTAACAATTTTTTCTGTCTGTCTGACGGAAAGGCCGTTTTTAATAATCAAATTTCTTATTTCCTCTAGTTTTAAAGGATCCTCAACCAATTTGACCAAAGCACGACCGTGCCCTTCACTTATCAGGCCGTTTGTTATATCACCCCTCAGTGATTCTGGAAGTTTGAGTAATCTCAACATGTTAGTAACTGTTGATCGTTGCTTCCCTACCCTTTTTGCCGTTTCTTCCTGGGTGTAACCAAATTTTTCGATAAGCTTTTTATAGGCCTCAGCTTCTTCTATGGCGTTAAGGTCCGTTCGTTGAACATTCTCTATCAGGGCAAGTTCAAGTAGACTGTCTTCGTTTTCAATATCGAGAAGGATAACCGGTACCTGTGTTAATCCAGCGAGTTTCGATGCTCTCAGCCTTCTTTCACCGGCGATAAGTTCAAAGTTATCGTCTGGACCTGATGTGACGATGAGTGGTTGAATGACACCTTTTTCGCGTATTGAGTCGGAAAGTTCCTGAAGGCCCTCCTGGTTGAAATTTGTTCGAGGCTGGTATTTGTTTGGAACAATTTTGTTAATATTACACTCAAAGAAGGTTTCCCGTTCTTCACCAAAAAGTAAACCTACTCCTTGCCCTAGCCCTGTTTTTTTACTCATTTTATTGTTTCCTTTGATTGGACAGGAATTCTTTTGCAAGGTTCATATAAGCAATCGCACCTGTGGATTGTTTGTCGTAATCGATAATTGTTTGTCCATGACTTGGGCATTCACTGAGTCTGACGTTTCTTGGGATAACTGTCTTGAAGAGTTGGTCTTTGAAATGGTTTTCTATTTCTGCTGCGACCTGGTGGGTAAGCCTATTTCTTTTATCAAACATCGTTAATACCAATCCCTCAACATACAGCGACTTGTTATATGACTTTTTTACTGAGCGGACCGTATTAACCAACTGGGCGAGGCCTTCCATGGCGAAGTATTCACATTGCATGGGGATGAGCACCGAGTTTGCTGAGGTTAAGGCGTTTATAGTCAAAAGGCCAAGTGAAGGTGGACAGTCAATAATAATATAATCGTATGATCGGGCTAATGGCTCAAGTAAGGTTTTGAGCCGAGTTTCTCGACTGGCAATATTTATCATTTCGATTTCTGCGGCCACAAGGTCAATACTTGACGGCAGTATGTCAAGACTTGGCACCCCAGTTTTTCGAAGGATCTCTGCGCAGGAGTACCCTCCGGAATAGGCATGGTAAAGATGTGTCCGCACCTTTTTCATATTCACACCGACGCCGCTTGAAGCATTTCCTTGTGGATCAGAGTCCACAAGAAGAACTTTTTTTCTTTTTTGTGCAAGGGCAGCCGAGAGATTTATCGAAGTGGTTGTTTTTCCAACGCCACCTTTTTGATTTGCAACAGCGATAATTTTAGCAGTCAAGTTCATCGTCTTCCTTCAAAGAAAATTTTTAATATGCACAAACTAAACTTTTCGAGCAAAAATATCTCCATAAATTTTATCTTTCTCACTAATAACCCACTTTTTTATCTAGAACACATAAACTCCTTGAATTTTTCATGAAAAAGAATTTAGGTTTTTATGTCGTTTGTTTTTTTGTTTCACGTGAAACATACTCTCGGGAGATATATGATGAGATCGGATTTTTTGGTTATTGGGAGCGGAATTGCTGGTTTGTCGTTGGCAATGAAGGCTGCCAGGTTGGGGTCGGTGAGTATTATCACAAAAAAAGAAGAAGTGAACACGGCTACCAACCTCGCCCAAGGTGGCATTGCCGCGGTCCTGGATTCCGAAGACAGCTTTGAGGACCACGTCCGTGATACGTTGCAGGCGGGTGCTGGACTGTGTGATGAAAAAATTGTTCGTATGGTGGTGGAAAACGGTCCGGCGAGGGTACGTGAACTTGTTGAGATGGGAGTTGCTTTTGTTAAAGAAAAGAATGGAAAGTTGAGCCTAGGAAGAGAGGGTGGACATTCAAGAAGAAGGGTTGCTCACGCTTACGACCTGACGGGAAAAGAAATTGAAAGAGCTTTGATTGAAAATGTTAGCAGAATTAAATCCATAGCTCTTTATGAAAATCACATGTGTGTGGATTTGATCACTGTTGATGCGATAGGTGAAGATGGCGATGTGAAAAAAAAATGTGTTGGCGCGTATGTTATAGATGAGTTTGGCGACGTAAAGATATTTTTAGCGAAAGTGGTAGTGTTGTGTACAGGTGGAGCAGGAAAAGTCTATCTTTATACGAGTAACCCGGATATTGCAACGGGTGATGGGGTTGCGGTCGCTTGTCGTGCTGGAGCGAAAACAGACAATATGGAATTTGTTCAATTTCACCCTACCTGTTTGTACCATCACCAGGCCAAAAACTTTCTCATTTCAGAAGCGGTTCGTGGAGAAGGTGCCCATCTTTTAAATGAAAATAACCAAAGATTTATGCAAAAATACGAACCGGAACAAATGGAACTAGCCACTCGAGATAAGGTTGCCCGAGCGATAGACACAGAAATGAAAAAAACAGGTTGCGACTGCGTCTACCTCGATATAAGTCATAAGGAAAGAGCTTTTCTGCAGAAAAGATTTCCAACTATTTTTGAGAAGTGTATGTCCCTTGGAGTTGACATATCACAAAAACCTATTCCAGTCGTTCCTGCGGCACACTATTTGTGTGGCGGGGTTTGTACCGATGTCCATGGCCGCACCACGGTAGAAAACCTTTTTGCGTTGGGTGAAACTTCCTGTACAGGCTTACATGGAGCAAATAGACTCGCGAGTAATAGCTTGCTTGAGGCGATAGTCTTCGCTGAGAACGTTTTTTTGTATTGTAAAAATAATTGGGGTGCATTGAAGAAAGAACAGCCCTATAAGGTAGATGGCTATCCTAAGAACGAAAAAGAGCAGATAGATGAAGAGATACTCATTAATCATAATTGGGATATAATCAGAAGGGTAATGTGGAATTATGTCGGAATTGTCAGGAAAGAATCCCGTTTATTAATGGCTCAACAAAGAATTGCTGAGGTGAGGAAGGAAATTGACGAAATCGTCGGTCGATATAAAATTTCTCCCAATATGTTGGAATTAAGAAATATTTCTCTCGTCGCTTCTCTTATTATTGATGCCTCTCTGAAAAGAAAGGAATCCAAGGGGTTGCACTATATTCTTGATTACCCCTCTGCTAACGATAATACTAATCACGATAAAAAGAAGAAAAGCTTGGATTTATTGTGATCCTCCGTTGTCTGACTGGCTGCCAAATCTTGATAAGGCCGTAAAAAATCCGCTAGAGAAGAGTTGCTACCAGCCGAGGAAAATTTTATTTTCCCCAAAAGAGACCGCCTCTCAGTTTTCAGGCTCCACGCTAATACCGAGCAGCAACAAAAAAAATTTATGAAAAAATTTACTAAAATTCTAATCATCGACGATGAACCGGAAAATGTTCTGGTCATGCAAGAGATGTTGAGTTTTCATCCTCAATATGAATGCAAGGTTGGACATTCTGGAAATGACGCGCTGGATATTCTGCAGACGTTCTTTCCGGATATTATCCTGCTTGATGTGACTATGCCTGGAATAAACGGTTATGACGTGTGCCGACAAGTTAGGGCGGGGCATAAGCACAAGTTTTGCAAAATTATTATGGTTTCAGGTAGGTCGACGATAGATGATCGGCTGATGGGCTACGATGCCGGAGCGGATGATTATTTGACAAAACCATATGTAGAAGGGGAGCTGCTTGCCAAGCTAGAGGTTTATTCCAAACTTAACAGGATGGAGGAATTGGACTCCTTAAAAACAACGGCGTTAAATGTTTTAAGCCACGAAACCAGAACACCACTCAATGGAATCATTTTAGGAAGTGAACTTTTAGGTGAAATCGATGGTCTTCCTGAAAAAGCTAAACAGTACATAGAGCTGGTACGGGAATCGGGTCTAAAAATTCAAGATTTGATGCAAAAGATAGCGAGATATTATTCCGTCAAAGACGGTATAGAAAAAAATGTTTCAACGAAACCGCTTTGTTTAGTGATTGGTCGTATAATCAACAATTTAGTTTTTAATGATGCCCATAAGGTGATGGTGAATTGTGAGTGTGAGGAAGATATAGCGTTCGCGGCGGACTGGCAACTTCTTCAAGAGGCGTTTGGCTATGTTGTTGATAATGCACACAAAAGAACACCAGTGAATGGTCTAGTGACAGTTAGTTGCTCGATAGATGGTTCTGATGTTTGTATTCATATAAGCGATCAAGGACCAGGCATTGAACCATCCCAGACCGAGAGGGTTTTTGATGGTTTGTTTATCCCCAATCTTCTTCACCACAGGCAGGGAACAGGGTTGAGTCTGGCTATCGCAAAAGAAATCATTGAAGACCATGGGGGGCGAATATCATGTCGTAATCGAGACGATAATGGAAATCTCTATGAAATA
Source organism: uncultured Desulfopila sp. (assembly GCA_964412665.1). Taxonomy (GTDB): domain Bacteria; phylum Desulfobacterota; class Desulfobulbia; order Desulfobulbales; family Desulfocapsaceae; genus Desulforhopalus_A. The sequence goes on along the minus strand of CAYPPR010000066.1, from coordinate 12,765 downwards.
ACCTTTAAGGGTGTAGTAACAATTTGATTTATCAACGTATTTTATGTTCACCAATGCTGTCTTCATTGACATGAAAAAAATGGTTTTTCCACCACACCAAAATGTTCTCCACGTTAACGAGAAACCATACCGCCCAATATATTGTCTCCACCCGTAATTGTGTTGCCGATGATAACACATTCTTAATGTGTACATGCCCTCTTTGTGGTAAATTCGCCAAATTTTCCTGAATGAAATTTCTGCCGGTTGAAGGACGAGGCGGCAACGGACCACCTTGGCCGATAAAGAGAAATAATAAGGAAAAAATATGACCGTGTGCCTCCCAAAGCACATCACTGTCTTGCAACCTGTCATAATCGTTTCATTTTATTTACAATAGCCCCCGTGCAGTGCTGGCTAGTCAGTGACTAACCCAGGGGGATCAACTTTTAGCGTGTGGGAGTATGTTGTATAATTTGTTTCAAGTATTTGATTTGTTTTTAGAAAGTTAGTGGTCGCAGATAAGTGGCGGGTGCAGTATCAACTACACATTGTTGTGCTTGATTTTCTGAAAATGTCTTGATTCGTGAAAAAATATTATTCAAGAGCCCTGTCTCGGGAGTATTTCTGTATGAAAATTGGAATTGTCGGTTTACCTAATGTAGGCAAATCAACTTTGTTTAATGCCCTCACTAAGGCCGGTGCCGAGGCGAGCAATTATCCCTTTTGCACCATTGAACCGAATATTGGAATTGTTCGAGTCCCAGACACCCGTCTTGATGTTTTAGCCAAGCTCGGCACATCGAATAAAATTATTCCCACAACCATTGAATTTGTCGATATTGCCGGACTGGTGAAGGGAGCGTCAAAAGGTGAGGGGCTTGGTAATATGTTTCTCGCCAATATTCGGAGCGTAGATGCTATTGCCCATGTTGTACGATGTTTTGATGACGAAAATATAACCCATGTGCATGGCGGAATAGACTCGGTAGGCGACGCCGAAACAATTAATCTGGAACTGATCCTTTCTGATTTGGAATTAGTCGAAAAAAGGATTGCCGCGGAGGAGAAGAAGGCACGGGGACAAGACAGAGATGCTAAAACAAAATTGGCCGGCTTGTTAAAAATTAAAGCTGTACTTGAGGATGAAAAACCTGCTCGATCAGCGCAGCTTGATAAGCAAGAAAAGTTATTAATTGACCGAGAAATGCTGCTCCTTACCAGCAAAAAGGTTATTTATGTTGCCAATGTAAACGAAGACGACCTGGGTTCCGAGGGTGCTGATAACCCGCATGTTCAAAAACTTCAAACCTTCGCAACATCCCATGGCGATGGTTTGGTTTGCGTCTCAGCAAAGATTGAATCGGAACTATCGGAAATGGACGCTGAGGAAGCAGAAGTGTTTCTGGCGGAACTCGGCTTGACGGAGTCTGGTTTTGCCCGACTTGCTCGGGAGGCATACTCCCTGCTCGATCTTATTTCATTTCTCACAACCGGTGAAAAAGAAACCCGGGCCTGGACCGTAAAGCAAGGTACAAGAGCACCCCAGGCCGCCGGTGTCATTCACACCGATTTTGAGAAACACTTTATCCGAGCGGAAGTCGTCCCCTACGCCGATCTCGTGGCAGCCGGCTCCTGGTCCGCTGCAAGAGAAAAAGGTAAATTAAGAACAGAAGGAAAGGACTATATCTTTCAAGATGGCGAAGTTACTGTTTTTCTAACCAGTGCATAAAAGTCTCATCCAGGTAAACGGGAACCATGGGGTGCTGAACGACGTGGTCGGATGGTTTGTCGGCCATGATATTGAGGTAAGTCTCGAGTTGAGTTTGCTCGATAGTTATGCCGGGCTGATTCTTCCCTTAACCGCCTCGGCCACCTGCACCTTTTTATTTCGCCAGTTTTTTCTTACCGTCCCGGAAGAGCTCTGTGAAGCGGCCAAAATGGATGGTGCTTCGCCGATGACGTTTTTCTGGAAAATTTTTCTCCCTTTATCTAAAACCAATATAGCGGCATTAGTGGTGATTGAATTTGTCTACGGCTGGAACCAATACCTCTGGCCGCTGCTGAACACCACCAACCCGAAGATGACAACTGCTGTTATCGGCTTGCACCACCTGCTGCCGTCTCCCCGGAAGACCCCACCTGATTGGCATATCGCTAGTGATCCGGATACCAATAGGGTCGCTGGAAAAAAATTACGGGAGCAATTGCAGCTCTGTCAGGTTTCACAGGAACACTATCTTCTAGAGCGCAACCCCGTCGCTACCGATTACCTGGTAGAAAAAATTGAGACCGCCTGTCATGACAAGGAACTGATTATCAGCGTCGGTTCCGGGACGATCGATGATCTCGGAAAATAAGTTGCAGACCAAAACAACATCGAATTCTGGACAATACCGACAGCACCATCAATGAACGGCTATACCTCCGGCATCGCGGCGATCAAGATCAAAGGGGTCAAGAGGACCTTGCCGGCCGCTCCTCCGCAGAGAATTTATGTGCTGCCCGAGGTGATTCAGCACGCTCCGCTGAAATTAAGGCAGGCAGGCTTCTGTGATGTTCTTGCCAAGGTAGTTTCAGATATCGACTGGCAGTGTGAATCCCTGCTCGCAAGCAATAGCTACTGTGGCTTGCCTGCCTCGATGATGGCGGCGGTTGAAAAGAGCTATTCTTCATATCCGGAGGAAATTGGTCGCGGTGATGAAACTGCGGTCATGGGATTGTTTCACGGCCTGCTTCTGTACGGAGTCGCCATGAGTCTGGCCGGGTCGAGCGCACCCGCGTCCGGCGGCGAACATCTGGTCTCTCATTTTTGGGATATGCGCGAAGCGATAAGCGGCCGGGAACCGGAACTGCATGGTCTGCAGGTGGGGATTGGCATTATTCTTTCAGCGGCCTGCTACAGATGTCTTGCCGGGCTGAAACAAACTGAATTGACAGCGCAGGCCGAAGAAGCTTTTTCGACAACGGCTGCCAGGATACCGGAGATATGGGGACAATACGCCGACGAAGTCGCTCGACAGTTCACCAATAAAAAGGCTACACTGCTTCAGTTTGATACACTTTTGCCGCAACACTGGGACAGCCTGCTGGCACTTTTTGAGCAGGTCCAGGGGCCGGAATATTTTGTCGATCTGTTTACCCGGACCGGCGCGCCTTTTAATCTTGAGGCCTTTCGGTTGAGCCGTGAGGAGTTTTGCTGGCGGCAATAAACAGTCGTGCTATCCGGGATAGGATTACCGTTCTTGATCTTGCCGCCCACGCTCAGGTGCTTGACCTGGCTGCGGAAGATGCTCTCAAACTTTTGCGATAGGATGGGGGTGCCATTAAGGCAATGGCAAAGAGGGTGTAGGATGGAAGCCGGATGCTACTTTTGAAATAAAAAAACGGATAGTTAGAGCTAGTCTAACTATCCGTTATCTTATATGGCGTCCCCAACCGGATTCGAACCGGTGTTGTCGGCGTGAAAGGCCGATGTCCTGGACCTGACTAGACGATGGGGACAATGTTTCTGGTGGGTCGTGCGCGATTCGAACGCGCGACTCTCTGATTAAAAGTCAGATACTCTACCAGCTGAGTTAACGACCCATGGAGGAAGTCTTTATACAAGGTCGGTCAGTATGTGTCAATATGTTTTTTCCTCTTTTGTTTGTTTTATCATTTGGATTGAAGTACGTCAATTCCGGCAGACCTTTTAGCGGCTGGTATTGACGGCGCCTGGTATAAAAAAGTTGAGACACGGAGCAAGGAGTGCTATATGAAAGAGCTGACTAATATGCAAGACAATCGGTGCAGTCCCGGGTATCCTTTTTACCAAAGATGCCCGCGAGGCAGTTGCCGTTTGATTGAGCAAACGATTTTCACTAATCTCTACAATCGGTTTTTTTATGGGTTTATTGAAGGGTTCCGCGAGTTTTGTGAGGTTTTCTGTCCTGGGCGAATTACCGGAAAATACGCTGGACTTTATCGCGGACAGGGTAATTGCCTTTTCCTTCCAGGATATTGACGACAGTTATGATGAATACTCGATAGGCTGGGTCTCTATTCTTAATATGTTTGATTCGCAGTTTCAGTTCGCATCTTACGCAGCCGGAGATTATATCACCCTGACAATGCGTATTGACGAGAGGAAAGTGTCTCCGGCAATATTGAAAAAAATCGTTCAAAAAGAAGAGGAGCGGGTTCGGTTGGAACGGCAGTTGCCGAAGTTGAGCCGGCCCATGAAGGTCGAGATTAAGGAGCGGGTGCGTACGGATCTCATGCGCAAGGCCATACCGGTACCCTCGATCTTTGAGTTGTGCTGGAGTCTTTCCGATGCGACTTTGCTCTTTTTTTCAACCAATAAAAAAGTGCATGCCGTCCTTGAAGATTTTTTCAAAGAGAGTTTTGGCCTGCTTATTCGACAGCAGATTCCCTACACAACAGCAGAGCATTTGATCGACGAAGACCAGACGGCGATGTTGGAGCGAATATCACCAGATATTTTTGTGTAAAATAACAAGGTCTTTAGCGAGACATTTTGCAAGGCGGCGAAAGAGTAATGGATTTAGTTGATCTGATAGTTGAAAAACGATTCCTCGGCCAGGAGTTTCTCACCTGGCTCTGGTGGAAAAGTGAAGAACGTGGCGGGAGTGTCGATCTTCCCGGTTCGGGCGATATAACGGTTGTTTTTGAAAAACACATGCTGCTCGAATCCGGAGAAGGGGAGTCGACGGAGAAAATTGTCTGTACCGGCCTACAGGCTGAGCTGCAGGAAGCGCGAACCGGCCTGCGTATGGGTAAAAAACTAGAGCAGGCACGCATAGTTATCGGTCATAATGACTATGAATATAGTTTTACTCTCGCTGCGGCGTTGATGGAATTTAGAAATGTCCGCCTGCCGAAAACGGAAACAACGGAAAACGATAAAAGCGACAGTCCAGAAGAGATCGAAGGGATGATCCTCGAACGTATCTATCTTTTTGAGGAGCTCATCAAGCTGGTTAATGCGTTATTCAAAATGTTTCTCGACATGCGCTTAAGTGCGGCGTGGCGCGACGAGTTGCAGAAAATCAGGGGTTGGGTCGCCGCATCAGCCGAAGTTGGGTGATTTTTCACAGTGCCCAAAGGATGTGTGTTTTTTCATAAAAAATATTTTTGAACCTACGTATTCAGGGAAACCATGGAGTTTGAAACGGTAATAGGGCTGGAGATTCATGCCCAGCTGAAAACAGTCACGAAGATTTTTTGCGGGTGCTCGATCAGGTTTGGTGCACCGCCTAACAGCAACACCTGCCCCATTTGCCTCGGCATGCCCGGCGTTCTTCCGGTGTTGAATAAAAGAGTGGTTGAGTTCGCCATCAAGCTCGGTTTGGCCACGAATTCAACAATCAACCGTTTTAGTCAGTTCGCCCGGAAAAACTACTTTTATCCTGATTTGCCCAAGGGCTATCAGACCTCACAGTTTGATCTGCCGATTATCGGTCATGGCGAGATTAAAATAGAGGTTGATGGCCAGGAAAAGACCATTGGCATAACCCGTATCCATATGGAAGAGGACGCCGGCAAGCTGATCCACGACGAAGTGGAACCGGTTTCCCATGTCGATTTGAATCGTACCGGGACACCGCTGCTCGAAATTGTCTCTGAACCGGATATACGTTCGCCCGAGGAGGCCGCGGCCTATCTCAAAAAAATCCACGCTATCCTCCGTTATCTGGATATTTGTGACGGCAACATGCAGGAAGGAAGCTTTCGCTGCGATGCGAATATCTCCCTTCGTCCTGTCGGCCAGGAAAAGTTGGGCACCCGGACGGAACTGAAAAATATGAATTCATTTCGTCATGTCCAGAGTGCTTTGGAGTATGAGGTCCGCCGGCAAAGAGACATTCTGCTGGATGGGGGGAATATAATTCAGGAGACGCTGCTGTGGAATCCTGACAAAAACTGTTCGGAATCCATGCGCGGCAAGGAAGATGCTCACGATTACCGCTATTTTCCCTGCCCGGATTTGGTCCCCATTGAGATCAGTGACCAGTGGATTGAAGAGGTGCGTGGCACACTGCCTGAACTGCCTGATCAGCGGAAAGTCAGGTTTGCCACGCAATACGATCTGCCGGAACACGACGCTGTTCTTTTGACAGCCGACCGAGAAGTAGCTGATTATTTTGAGGAAACCGTCAAGGGTGGAGCACAGGCGAAAAAAGTTTCCAACTGGATCATGACGGAACTGCTGCGCGAGCTGAAAGGTGAGGAAATATCCTCCTGCAAGGTGAGCGCGCCGCAGCTGGCAGCTCTCTTGCTCATGGTCGAAAAAAACACCATCAGCGGGAAAATCGCCAAGACCGTTTTTCTCGACATGATGGCCGGCGGCAAGGACCCGCAGACTATCGTGCAGGAGAAAAATCTGTTGCAGGTTTCTGATTCGGGAGAATTGCTCTCTCTGGTCCAGGAGATTATTGCCGCTCACCCTGTTCAGGTTGAGGATTTTCGTGCTGGAAAAACCAAGTTGATGGGCTTTTTTGTCGGTCAACTTATGCAGAAAACCAAGGGAAAGGCCAATCCGCAACTGGCCAATGAGCTGTTCTCCAAAGAACTTTGCGGCTAAAAAAACGGTTTTAAAAAACGGTGTACGCGGTGGATAAAGAGCTCTGGCAGAAAAAAGGAGAGGGCCATCGGGCTCGTTTGCGTGATCGATTCTTAGACAAGGGACTTGACAGCTTTAGTGATGCGGAGATACTTGAACTGCTCTTGTCCTTCGGCACGCCGAGAAGCGACTGCAAAGAGCCGGCCCGCATGCTTCTTACGAAATACGGCACCTTTGCCAAGGTGCTTGAAGCACCGCTCGCATCCCTGCAGGAGATCAAGGGGGTGGGGCCGAAGAACAGCTTTGCCCTGCATTTTATCCACGGGGTCGCCGGCCACTATCTGAAAGAGCGCCTGCACGGCAAACGCTATCTTCATTCGTCAAGAGAGGTGGCGGATTATCTGATTCACTCGATGCGCGGCTTGAAAAAAGAGGTGCTCACCGTTATTTTTCTCGACTCTTCCCACGCCATAATCGATTCGGAGATCGTCGCAGAAGGCACCCTCAATGTCAATACCGTCTACCCCAGGGAGATTATTAAACGGGCAATTGAGTTTAACGCTGCGGCATTGATCATTGCCCACAATCATCCCTCCGGCAGTCTGCAGCCGTCGGCGCAGGATATAAAACTCACCAAAACCCTCGGCCTGCTCTGCCGCTATATGCAGCTTCAGCTGCTCGATCATCTGATAATCGGTGACGGCTCGTATAGTTTTGCCGACAACGGCTTAATGGAGACCGTCAGATCGGAGTGTCAGATGGCCATGGATGCCTTTGGCGGATAATGACCTCCCTCTATCTGCATATTCCCTTTTGCCTCAGCAAGTGTCGTTATTGTTCTTTTCCGTCCATCGCCGCCGGTGGAAAGCTGTATGCTCCCTATGTTACCGCTCTCACCCTGGAGTTGGTACGGCTTGCCGAAATTAACGGCGCGGCTGACGGCAGCCCCAGGCTCAGTACTCTCTTTGTCGGTGGAGGAACACCGACCTGCCTGCCGGCAGAGCTTCTGCAGGGCGTGATCCGCTCTTCTTTGGATCTCTTCGGAACAGAGTCGGACGCGGAGATCAGCGTTGAGGCCAACCCCGGCACCGTGGATGCCGCCTATCTGGAAGCGCTCCTGGAGGCGGGCGTGAACCGACTCTCTCTTGGTGTGCAGTCGTTTGATGACCGGGAACTGCAATGTATCGGACGTATCCACAATGGGCAGGAAGCTTGCTCGGCCATTATAGCGGCGGCTAAGGCCGGTTTTCGCACTATCAACCTTGATCTGATGTACGGTCTGCCCGGACAGACTCCAGCTTCCTGGCGACATTCCCTGGAAAGGGGGCTGTCGTTTCACCCAAAACATCTCTCGTTATATCAGCTGACGATTGAACCCGACACGCCCTTTTACGCCCTTGTCGAAAACAACACCCTGCACCTTCCCGAAGAAGAGGCAATCCAGGAAATGGACGAAATCACTGCACAGTTGTGCACCTCTGCCGGACTGTATCAGTACGAGACGTCAAACTATGCCGGCGATGGCCACCAGTGCCGACACAATATCAATTATTGGTTCAATAATGATTATCTGGCCGCCGGTACGGCAGCCGTGAGCTGTCTTAAAGGGGTACGGGAGCGGCGCATCGCCGATCCGGCAGAGTATATCCGCCGGATACATGCGCGGCAATCGATCGTCATCGAGACGGAAAGTTTGTCCACTGAGCAGTCATTCCGCGAGACGGTGATTATGGGTCTGCGCATGGTTCTTGGGGTCTCGCGCAGAACCCTGTATGAAAGGTATGCCATTGATGTTCAGGAGTATTATGGTTCGACGGTGGAAAAACTTATTACCCTTGGCTTAATTGAATTAACAGCGACTCACCTCCGCATCACAGCAAAGGGTCGGCCGCTCGAGAATCTTATCATGGCCGAGCTTGTCTAGGAGAAGATGAAGATTTCCTGTATCGGTTAAATCGAAAGATAATCCTCCGGTAACTGACCGGCCGTCTCCAGCCCGTTGATCGAGCTGTTTATATGCTCTATCAAGGCTGTACTGGCCGCCTTGACATCATGATTGACAATGGCGTGGACAATAGTCTCATGTTCTTTTGTTGGACAGTATTCGATTTTGTAGAAAGGGTCGTAGAGGATGAGGAAGATCCGCGTCCTATCGAGGAGTTCTTGGATATAGGAATAGAGTACGCGGTTGTCGGAGAATTCGGCTATTTTGAGGTGTAATGTGTCGTTTGCCTCATAGTATTCGTCTAGATTGTTTTTATCAAAGGCACTATTTTCCTGCTTGATGAGATCAAGCAGCACACGGCTCTGTTGTGGCGTGATGTTGGTTGCAGTAAGGCGGGCCGCCATTATTTCCAACTGGGCGCGGACGAGAAAAGTTTCTTTAATTTCCCTCTGGGTGGGCGTGATAACAAAGGCCCCGCGATTTGGTATACTGTTCACCAGCCCCTCGGCCTCAAGTCGTTTGATAGCACTTCGCACCGGAGTGCGACTAACACCGAGTTGTTGTGCCAGTGCAACCTCGACCAACTGGCTGCCCTGCCGAATGTAGCGTTTACGTATGGCCGTTTTCAGCTTGTGGTATACAGAATCCTCAGAATTAATCTTCCGCATTTGTCCCATTTCTTTCTAAATATTCGCAGGTAAGAGTAGACCCCGGCATCAAATATATGGCTGTGCTTGATTTGCTGAAAATGTCTTGATCTGAGAAAAAATTGTCTGACCACCAGGAGCCGACTACGCCGCCTGCTCTACGGTGTCAATAATTGCTTGTGGTCGAAGCACTCACTCTTTACACAACTTGTTGTCTTAAGGTTTTTCTCAATGTAAAGATTGTGTACCATGTCGGTATACCTTTATCAACAAAGTTCTACTACTCTCGCAATGTCTTAAATTGATAATCCGGCGGCAAGGTGTGAAAGAATAAGAGCACCAGGTAACTTATTTTCATTTTAACCATAAAAAGAGTTGACATGTCGCTTGTGAATGTCGTAATGATTTATTGTGTGCAAATATTGCATACAATGGTTTTGGGGAACAGAAAACTTGTGTGTCCGGGCGTCGAAGATATGAACAGAATAATTTGAAAAGGGGATTGCTATGTTTAACAAAATGATTGCGGGAATGTTGCCATACATGCCGAAAAAATTAGTGTGGATCTTTTCCAAAGAATACATAGCAGGTGAGACCCTGGCCGAAGCAATTGTCAATGCAAAGAAATTGAATGCAGAAGGCATCAAAACAACCATAGATGTTCTGGGGGAGTTTATTACCACCCTGGAGGAGGCACAGGCCAACAAGGAAGAGTATCTCGAAGTGATTGAAGAGGCAGAAAAAGCCGGGGTTAATGGCAATTATTCTTTAAAACCGACATTCTTTGGATTGCTGCTCGACAAAGACGTTGCCTACGGACATATCCGCGAGGTTGTTGCCAAGGCTGCCTCCTATAATAATTTTGTCAGGGTTGATATGGAAGATTCACCCTGCACGGATATGGAGATAGAGATTTACAGGAAACTCAAAGAAGAGTTTCCCGCCAACGTTGGTCTTGTCGTACAGGCGTATTTGAAGAGAACGCGTAAGGATATTGAAAATCTGAAAGATTTGCATACACCAGAGCACCCGGTTAATCTTCGGGTCTGCAAGGGGATTTACGTCGAACCGGAAGCAATCGCTTATAAAAAATACGAGGAAATAAATGACCATTTCCTTGATGACATCGAATACATGTTTCAGGAAGGAATGTACCCAGGCATCGCCACACACGATATACCGGTGGTAGAAGGGGCATACAAGCTTATCGAGAAGTACAAGGTTGCACCGGAAAAGTATGAATTTCAGATGCTCTATGGCGTTACCCCTGCTCTGCGGAAATCGATTATCGACAAGGGGCATCCTATGCGGGTGTATGTACCCTTTGGTAAACAGTGGTTTGGTTATAGCACCAGAAGACTGAAAGAGAACCCGAAGATGGCTGGTGTTGTTATTAAGGCCCTCTTTAAAAAGGGATAAAAGGAAACGTGTGAACTATGAATCTCATGAATAATGCAGTCATCAGCACACCAAAACCGACCAATGAACCTATTTTAAACTATGCCCCGGGCAGCCCGGAAAAGATAACAGTCAAACAGGCTTTAGCCGAGATGTCTGCCAAGCAGCTTGAAATCCCGCTCATTATCGGCGGCAAAGAAGTCAAAACCGGGAATCTGGGCAAGGTTGTTATGCCCCACGACCATCAGCACGTCCTGGCAACCTACCATAAGGCCGGAGCCAAAGAGGTACGGCAAGCAATCGACGTAGCGGTGGCCGCCCAGCCTCTCTGGCGGTCTTTTCGCTGGGAAGAGCGTTGTGCCATCTTTCTGAAGGCGGCCGAACTTCTCGCGGTAAAATATCGGGCGCTGATAAACAGCGGAGCCATGCTTGCCGGCGGCAAAACCGTCTACCAGGCAGAAATTGATGCAGCCTGTGAATTGATCGATTTTATACGCTTTAATGTGCGTTACGCCCAGGAAATCTACGAAAAACAGCCTGAATCGTCTCCTGGTGTCTGGAATTTTGTTCAGCATCGCCCCTTAGAAGGCTTCGTTTTTGCCGTAACACCCTTTAATTTTACCGCCATTGCCGGAAATTTACCCACCGCTCCAGCCATTATGGGCAACACAATGGTCTGGAAACCGGCATCTTCAATGGTTTACACCCCTTATCTGATCATGCAGATCCTGGAGGAAGCGGGATTGCCGCCGGGGGTTATTAACTTTGTTCCGGGTTCCGGTGCCAGCGTCGGCGACATCTGTCTCACCGATCCGAATCTGGCGGGAATACATTTTACCGGTTCGACAAGGGTCTTCCAGCAGATGTGGAAAACAATTGGAGAAAACATCGGTCGATATAAGGCCTACCCGCGAATTGTCGGCGAGACCGGCGGCAAAGATTTCGTCTTTGCCCATAATAGTGCTGAAATCAAGCCATTAGTCGCCGGCCTTGTGCGAGGGGCGTTTGAGTACCAGGGTCAGAAATGTTCCGCGGCCAGCCGTGCCTATATTCCCCGTTCTCTCTGGGGAGCAGTTGAAGCCGAGCTAAGGAAACAGGTTGGTGAGATTAAGATGGGGCCGCCCACGGATTTCCGTAATTTCTTTGGGGCGGTTATCGACAGGGCAGCATTTACTTCCATTAGTGGCTACATTGAATACACCAGGGCAAATGAAGGTGGCGACGTTATTATTGGCGGTAACTATGATGACAGTGTCGGCTATTTTGTCGAACCGACGGTTATTCTGGCCGTTGATCCGCATTTTAAAACAATGGTTGAAGAAATTTTCGGACCGGTACTGACTATCTATGTGTATGAAGATGAACTGTATGAAGAGACCCTGGAACTATGTAACAGCTCATCGATGTATGCTCTTTCCGGAGCAGTTTTCGGCAGGGACCGGCTGGCGGTAAGCACGGCTATCGCCCGGCTTGAACATGCGGCGGGTAATTTTTATATCAACGACAAACCAACCGGCGCGGTTGTCGGCCAGCAGCCCTTTGGTGGCGGCAGGGCCTCGGGCACTAATGACAAAGCCGGTTCGCAGGCGAATCTTATGCGCTGGGTTTCTACCCGGACTATTAAAGAAACATTTGTACCGCCAACTGATTTTAAGTATCCTTTTATGGATGAAAAGTAGGAGGCGGAGAAGAGACAACATGGGTATCGCAAGGGGAATTCCCCTGCGCAATGTTGCCGCAAACTGTAAACGTTGATTGTCGATAATCAACAGTCAAGAGGATGACATGGCCAGGCAGAAACTAAAAGAAATTATCATCAACCGGGACTGGTGCAAGGGCTGCGGCATTTGCGTCAGTTTTTGCCCAACCAAGGTACTGGAACTGGACGCGCGGGATAAAGCCACCGTCGTTCGACCGGAAGACTGCATCTGCTGTCGGATGTGCGAACTACGCTGTCCGGACCTGGCGATAGAGGTGTTGACCGAACTCTTAACCGAGGGACAGCCGGAGGAGGGGAAAAAAGATGAGTAAAAATATTCGATTTGTCCAGGGTAACGAGGCCTGTGTCGAAGGGGCGATCTATGCCGGCATTGACTTTTTTGCCGGGTATCCGATAACCCCGTCGACGGAGATCGCCGAACTTTTGTCGGCGCGCCTGCCGGAAAAGGGCGGCAAATTTATCCAGATGGAAGATGAGATTGCCTCGATGTGTGCCATCATCGGCGCCTCGC
>CAYPPR010000065.1:0-18855 GCA_964412665.1 uncultured Desulfopila sp. | reverse complement strand
GGGGTGGCAATCCGTTTCATCACCTCGGATCCTGTGCCGCTGCTCCACATAATGGGCATAAGACCGGCCGTGGTGGCCACAACCGTCATCATCTTCGGTCGAACCCGCAAAGCCGCGCCTTGCTCAATGGCCATGTTCAGATGGAGCTTGCAGAAAGAATCGCCGTACTTTTCTCGATATTCCCGATAAGAAATATCGAGATAAATGAGCATCACCACCCCGGTCTCCGCCGCCACCCCGGCCAGGGCAATAAAGCCGACAGCCACGGCAACGCTCATGTTATAGGCCATATAATCCATCAGCCACAGTCCCCCGGTCAGAGCAAAGGGCACAGACAGCATGACAATAAGGCTCTCGGTAATATTCTTAAAATTAAGATAGAGGAGCAGGAAGATGATAATCAGGGTGGCCGGCACGACGATTTTCATTTTCTGCTGCGCCCGAACCATATATTCATACTGTCCGGACCAGACAATACTGTACCCCGCCGGCAGCTCGACCTTCTCGGCGACAGCCTGCTGCGCCCGTTTGACATACCCGCCGACATCACCTCCGGTTATATCCACATAGACCCAGGCATTTTTCCGCGCGTTTTCGCTTTTGATCGACGGAGCACCCTTATGGATATCGATCTCTGCCACCTGGGTAATCGGAATCTGTGCCCCGCTGGGCGTTGGAATGAGGATGCGCTTGAGTTTTTCCGGCGTATCACGTAATTCCGAACCGTAGCGCAGGTTGACCGGATACCGCTCAAGCCCCTCGACTGTCGAGGTAACATTCATGCCGCCGATGGCGGAGATGATGACATCCTGCACATCGCCGACGGTCAGGCCATACCGGGCGGCCTCCTCCCGGTTTATTTTATAATCGAGAAAATTACCGCCGGTAACCCGCTCGGCATAAACACTCGCCGTTCCCGGAACCTCGCCGATAACCGCCTCGACCTGTTCGCCGATCTCGGAGAGGGTTTGCAGGTCATCGCCCATCAGCTTCAGACCGACCGGAGTTTTGATACCCGTCGAGAGCATGTCGATGCGGGTCTTGATCGGCATCGTCCAGGCATTGGTCAGCCCGGGAAACTGAATGGCTTTATCCATCTCATCGACCAGTTGCTGGGTGGTCATGCCGGCACGCCATTCCGACTGCGGCTTCAGGGTAATGATTGTTTCCAGCATCGACAACGGCGCCGGATCGGTTGCCGTCTCGGCCCGTCCGGCCTTGCCGGTCACATTATCAACCTCTGGAAAGGATTTGATAATTCTGTCCGTCTGCTGCAACAACTCCCGTGCTTTGGTTATGGAGATGCCCGGCAGGGTTGTCGGCATATACAGAATATCCCCCTCATCGAGGGGCGGCATGAACTCCGTCCCCATCCGGCTGTAGGGAATCCAAGCTGCTGCCAGGGACGCAACGGCGAGCAGCACCACAAAAAGTTTGGCCTTCAGGACCAGTTTAATGATTGGGTGATAGATCCAGATAAGAAAACGGTTAACCGGATTCCTGTGTTCCGGCATAATTTTACCGCGAATCATATAGCCCATGAGTACCGGTACCAAAGTGACGGCCAGCAATGCGGCGCCCATCATGGCATAGGTTTTGGTGTAGGCCAACGGCCGAAACATTCGTCCTTCCTGGGCCTCCAGAGTAAAGACCGGTAAAAAGGAGACGGCAATGATCAGCAGCGAGAAAAACAGCGGAGGACCGACCTCGACCGAAGCCTCGCGGATGATCTCCCAATGGTCTTTTTTGCCCTTATCCTGTTCCAGATGTTTATGGACGTTTTCCACCATGACGATGGCCGCATCGACCATGACGCCGATGGCAATGGCGATGCCGCCAAGACTCATGATATTGGCGTTGATGCCCTGTCGTTCCATGATGATAAAAGAAACCAGTACGCCGATCGGCAGGGTAATAATGCCGACCAGAGCACTGCGCAGATGAAAGAGAAAGACAATGCACACCAGGCCAACGATGACAATTTCTTCGAGCAGGGTGCGTTTGAGGTTGTCGATAGCACGCAGAATGAGATCCGATCGATCATACACCGGTCGAATGGACACCCCCTCCGGCAGTCCGGACTTGATCTGTTCGAGCCGTTCCTTGACTTTATCAATCACCGCCAGGGCGTTCTCGCCGTAGCGCATGACGATGATTCCGCCAACCGCCTCTCCGGTCCCGTTATAGTCGAGCAGCCCGCGGCGCAGCTCGGGGCCGATAACCACCCGTGCCACATTTTTCAACAGGATAGGCGTCCCCCGATCGACACTGAGCGGGATATTTTCCAGATCCGCAGTGGACTGTATATAGCCGAGTCCCCGGACCATAAACTCGGTCTCGCCCATTTCCACCAGCCTTCCGCCGACATCGTTATTGGAGCGCTGGATGGCCGTACGTATCTTCTGCAGAGAAATATTGTACGCGAGGAGCTTGTTGGGGTCGACGATCACCTGGTACTGTTTGACAAAACCGCCGATCGATGCCACCTCGGAAACCCCGGAAATACTGGTCAATTCGTAGCGTAGAAACCAGTCCTGAATGGAGCGCAGCTGCTGCAGATCGTGGCGATCGCTTTCCACCAGATACTGAAAGACCCAGCCGACCCCCGTGGCGTCCGGCCCAAGATTCGGCGAAACACCTTCGGGCAACCTGCCGGTGATCGAATTCAGTGCTTCCAGTACCCGGCTTCTCGCCCAATACATATCCGTGCCGTCATCAAAGATGACATAGGTAAAACTCATACCGAAAAAGGAATAGCCGCGCACCACCTTGGCAAAGGGAACCGCCAGCATGGCCGTCGTCAGCGGATAGGTGACCTGGTCCTCGACCACCTGGGGGGCCTGCCCGGCATATTCGGTAAAGATGATAACCTGGACATCGGACAGATCCGGGATCGCATCGAGCGGGGTTTTCAACATAGCTATGATTCCAGCGGCCACGACAAAGACAGTCAGCAGCAGGACCAGAAGTTTGTTGCGAAGGGAATATTCAATTATTGCCTTAATCATTGTGGTTCTCTCCCGTCAAGCGTGCCGCAATCAGTTATCCATCTTCATATCGCTCATATCCAGATCACTCGCATCCATTGACATACCACTCATGTCAAGATCGTCTGCCGAGAGTTCCGCGGATTGGCTCGTCCGGGCTTCAAGCATTTTCTGGATCGCTTCACGCAAGCGGGATTCGGAATCGAACATAAACTGGGCCGAGGTGACGATATTGTCGCCTTCCTGCAACCCTTCCAGCACCTGAAACGTGCTGTTCTCCCCCTCCAGGCCAAGTCGTACCGGTCGCGGCTCAAATTTGCCCGCACCCTGCGCAACAAAGACCACCTTGCGCAGGCCGGAATCGATCACCGCCTGCTGGGGAATAACCAGCGCTGCCGGATCGATGAGGGATTCGATATAGACATTGGCGTACATATCCGGTTTCAGCAGCCCTTCCTGGTTATCAAAGGCCAGCCGCAGCTTCACCGTACGCGTCTTAGGGTTAAGAAAAGGATAGATAAAAAGAACAGTTCCTTGGAGCCTTTTACCCGGCAGATAGGACAGCTCCATATCGGCGGGCATCCCTTTCTTAATAAAGGGCAGCTCGTATTCGTACACCTCGACATCGACCCAGACCCTGGAGAGATCGGCTATTTCATATTGGTGCATGCCGGCTTTGACAAAATGGCCGGCAAGGGCATCCTTTTTAATAACCACCCCGTTTGCCGGAGAATAGATGGTCAGATTTTTTCGCACCTCGCCGTTTTTGTCGAGCTGCCTGATCTGCGTGTTTTCAAGATCCCAGTACTGTAGACGCTGCCGGGCTGCTCCGAGCAGCCTTACGGCATTTTCCCGCACACTTGGATAGTTACTATCCGTGAGGCTTTTCGCTTGTGCGCGGGCAAGCAGATACTCCTCCTGGGCGGTGACCAGTTCCGGACTGTAAATGTCAAAGAGAGGTTGCCCCTTGGTCACGCTTTCGCCGACAAAATCGACATACAGCTTCTCGATCCAGCCGTCGAATTTAAGATTGACGGCATAGATCCTCGTCTCATCGTAGGTTACCGTACCCAGGGCCCGGATCGATTTCTTCAGTTCCATCCGTTGCACCGGAGCTGTCCGCACGCCCATATTCTGCATGGTTATTGGATCGATTTTAATTGTCGATTGCGGCAGTTTCTCGCCATCTTCCTCCTCATACACCGGGATCAGGTCCATACCCATGGGGGACTTTCCCGGTTCATTGCGGATATAAGTAGGATCCATGGGCGCGGCCCAGTACTTGATGACTTTGCCGGTTTTTGGATCGACATCGCCGGCCTTCAGTCCTGCCGCGGTCTCCGACAAGGTTGCCGAAAAAAGAAGACAGGCTGTCAGCAATGCCGTGATGATATATTTCATTGTACCCCCTCCAGAGAAGATATATTCGTGCCGATCAGCTCTTCCAGCTCCGCCACTTTCTTATAGACCTGGTACTTGTAGTTTTCCGCCTTCAGTTCAATGCGCAACAGCCGAATCCGGGCAGAAAGCATGGTGTTGAACTCGACCTTGCCGACCGAATACGCGGCCAGGGAGGCGTCGGCCAGATGAGTGGCCTGCAGGGAAAGGGCTTGACGAAACAGCCGATGATTTTCTCTTGCCCCGTCGATTTCCGCCAGTACCTGCTCAATAGTATGGGGCAGCGTCTGCCTGAGCCCGAGCAGCGACTTTTGTGCACCGATGAGACGCTTTTCAGCGGCGGCGAGTTGACTGTCCTGCCGTTTAGATTGCCAGAGAGGTACGGTTATGCCCACCGTCGCCGAGAAAAAGTCGGGACGATCTTCACGTTGGCCATAGCCGAGACGCAGATCAAAATCCGGCAGATAGGCCTTCTCCGCCAGCTGGACATCGACTTTGGCCCGGTCGATCGCCACCTTTCTTGCCTGAATAAGCGGATTTAACTGTAAGGCGACCCGACTAAGTAACTTGTGGTGTGGAATTTCACCAAGATCATCAAGGGCCACGGGACCATCTTCCACGAACGAATCGCCTCTATTGATAAGACGGCCGATCCCGGCACGAACGACCCGCTCACGGCTGGCCAGAGTAACGCCTTCGTCGAGAAGCTCGGAGTGCTGTACCTGGCCGGCGAGAATATCCTGCTGCAGCCCCTTGCCGGTGGCGTATCTGGTCTCGGCGACTCGAAGTACCTGGGTAACCAGGGCCTTCAGGTTCTTATTCGTCTGAAGACTTTTGCGGATAAAGCCAAGATCGTACCAGGCTTCAGCCAGGCTCCGGGCTATCTCCAGTCGCTTCACCTGTACCTGAAAATCGGCCTCAAGGGCTTTTAATTCACTGCCCTGCTGACGAAGATCGAGGGTGCCGAACCAGGGAAACTTTTGCGAAGCAAACAGTTGTTTCTGGGTCATCGGCTCCTGGTCGAAAGCAAAAGTGTCAACGGGAACATTCAGTAAGGCAATGCCGATCACCGGATCCTGCAGGGAACCGGCGAAAGGCGCCTCGGCTCGAAGAGCCTCGACATTCGCCACCATACTGAGGAGCTCCTGGTTGTTGCGGTATGCTTCGTCGATGAGACCGGGTATTTCCGAGGGGCCGGTGGCCGCATACACGCTGGAAAGCGAGGTGAACAAAAGAAAAAACGCGGACATGAACCATCTATACCGAAACGATACAAATCCAATTTCTTCTGCCTTCACGGCACGACGCACACGATGCAAACACATTTGCCGATGCAGTATCATTTTCATTTTTTTCACACACCTTCCGACACGACAGAGTGCCGGAAAAATGAGGTTACAGGAAACAGTTGATCAGAAGATCAAACCGTGAAATGAAAGAACTGTATCAAAAAAGAATAAGCAGAAAATAACTGACTGCGATACATTCTTCCATGGCCAGAAATAATGTGGTCTGGTAATTCTTTTCCGGAGTGTCTCAGACCAGCAGAACCGTGAAGAATGTATCAAATAAGGAAGGAACAATTTTTAATATATACAGGTGGGAACAGCAGTCGAGGTGGTGGAAGACCGGTGCGATGGGCACCAAGTAATGCCGGCGGTGTGGGTTGAAAAAAAGCGACGGTCTGCACCATCACAAAAGACGCCACAGGAGAGGCGGGTGAACAAAATGCAACTTTGGGCGGAATGAGTGAACTTCGACAGGTTGCCAGTGCACAACAATCCGTTTCGGCCGGCATAGCCCTGCCTGAATCGGCATGCACTTCGTCGGGCATCACATGAGTACAGTGACATGTCAGCACATTCATGGTCCCACCTGCCAGTCCATCTGTGCAGCAAGACCGATCAGTCATGTGCGCGGAACTCAAACCGGCAGCCAGAAGACCAAATAAGAAAGCAATAATGGTAGAATGAAATATTCGCATAGTCTCACCTTGTTATCTACCATACAACACATACTACATAGTAGCAACATCACCTCCTGGCAATTATATGAGAAATGGTTAAAATGGCTGAAACGAAAAACTACTTGTTTTACTTTGGAGAAAAAGAATGGAACGTTTGAAAATTAAAGGAATGAGTTGTGAGCATTGCGTCGGTTCAGTGAAAAAAGCCCTGGAAGACATTACCGGTCTGTCACAGGTGACTGTCAACCTTGATGCGGGAGAGGCCACCTTTGAAAACAGCAATGTTCCCCGCGAGGAGATCAAGGCTGCCATCAATAAAATCGGTTTTGAACCGGGAGAATAATTTTTTGGGGTTGAACCTTCACCATACAAACACTACCGCCATCAATTTTCATTGCGTAAGTAACTCATTGGCCAGAGCTTTCACTTCTTCGTCAGCATCGTCCAGCACATTTTGCAAAAAAGCCTGGGCAGCTGGGTCGTCTTTTCTCTGACCTAATGCCAACAAGGCTATCTTACGGATTTCCGGATCAGATTCACCTTCGATCACCTGGCCGAGAATTTGCGTTGATTGAGTATTTTGAATCGAGGCGATGCCGTTTACCAGCAATTGACGAACCTCCTTGTCCTCATTTCCAAGATATGACGCCATTGCACTGACAGATTCGTCGTCACCCTTTTCAGCCAGTTTTTGAATAGCTTGCCGCTGCTGCGATATATCTGCAAACGGATTATTCAATACCTCCTCCAAAGAGATGTTTTCCTCCCCGGCCATTTCCGGCTGTTCCGAAGATTCCTCTTGGAGTGCCGCCATATCATCGGTGGGATCAGGCGATGCCGCTACCGGTACGGCAGGGGCACTGCGCACCGGTTTGGCAATCGCACTGCGACTGAGAACCCATATTTCTGCAATCCGCCTGGCCTCCTCCTGTTTCGACGATCCTGAGGTCGCTTCCGTCACCACCGACAAGGACTGGTTAACTGTCAACAGTCGGAGACATTTGTCCAATGGAAGATCGGAAAATGACAGGGTAAGCCGTTCATTGACATCCCCGTGAATATTTACTTTAAAGCCAAACTCCTGTTTTATCTGCTCCAATACCTCAACAAGCGGCGCATCGACAAGTTCAGCGGAAATCAATTCATCTTGAAAAGTGATTTGCACAATTGATGTTGCTTCCGGCACCTCCGGCGCAGCACCCCCCGGGCGACAGGTTATGAAGAGACAAAATATGACGAAGAATAAAAACCTGGAAAAAATTACGGCCGAAACCCGCGGAGAACATCTTGTCATGATTGGCACGCTCTCTTGTTGAAGTTTAAACTTTTGTCGAATATTCCAGTGCAGAAAGGGAACAGAACTTAATCTGGCCAACTTTATCTTTACCAGCCACTTTACGACAAAATCTCCTGCACCCTGCCGACTTCACCGCTTTCCAGGCGAACCTTGATGCCATGTGGATGCGATGGCGATCTGGTGAGGATATCTTTTACTCGCCCCTGCGTCTTTGTCCTTGTTCGCTGATCCTTTTTCAGGACAATCGCCACCTCGGAACCAAGTTTGATATCAGCACGCTTTCTCCCATCCATATTTCTCTCCATTATCCTCCGCAACGTTTTACCCGCCAGCCACGCTGCTGTAAATCGTCAAAGAGCATGTCGCGGTGATCGCCTTGGATTTCAATAATTCCATCCTTGACGGTACCACCGGAACCGCATCTTTTCTTTAATTCCTTTGCCAGTACCGACAGCTTCACTGCATCGAGAGGAACTCCGGAAATTATCGTCACGCCCTTACCCTTTCGTCCCTTCGTCTCGCGCCCTATCCTGACAACCCCATCACCTGCCAAGGCAGCCTTTTGCTTGCGACAGACACAACCGGTTACAGGTTTGTCGCAGGCCGGGCAGACCCTGCCATGAGCCGTGGAGTAGACCGTTGGATTTATGTTGGATTTTGATTTTGCCATTGCACCCTGTATAGCAAAAGAAATAAGAGAGAGTATAACCAGATTTTTTCCACTTTCCTAAAAAAATACGCGTATCAGGGCTTCCATTGCACCGAGATATTTCTTATCGTCGCTGAGACAAACACCTTTTTACCAACGTAACTGCCACTCCACCCGGCCACTTACCTTGGGGGCAACAACAAATTCGGCCCGAGGCTCAAGCGCTCCACTGAAGGTGCGCATCAATTCAATGGTACCCTGTTGTATTGGTGCAACTTCTACCGGTGCCGCACTGACCTTGTGCTGCTGTTGCCCCGGTCCACCCTGTCCGTGCGGAAATGGTCCAAAAATCCAGAAAAGAACTGCGGCCAGACATGCCGGAACGATGACAAAAAAGAAAATTCTGCCGCTTGCTCTTCTCATTCCCAATTCCCCAACCATTAAATCATAACCGTTTCAAATCTTAACCGTATTCCATCCCCAGTAAAACAGCTAACAAACCAGGATTCTTTTCAATACCCCGCCTATCCTCGCCCACGATACGGAGCAACACCCTGCTCTGGAATCCACAGGCCCTTGGGCGGCTCCCCGGTCTGGTAAAAAACATCAATCGGCATACCGCCCCGGGGATACCAGTAACCGCCGAGACGCAGCCATTGCGGTTGCAGGCATGCGATAAGTCGAAGAGCAATGGTAATGGTGCAATCCTCATGAAAGGCCCCATGATTACGAAACGATCCAAGAAAAAGTTTCAGGGACTTACTTTCAACCAACCATTCTGCCGGTACATAATCAATCATAATATGTGCAAAATCCGGCTGGCCGGTAAGAGGACAGAGGGAGGTAAATTCCGGCGCGGTGAAACGCACCATATACGATACGCCTTGCTGTGGATTAGCCACCCGCTCCAGCACTGCCTGTTCAGGACTTTCCGGCAATTTTACCGCTGCGCCCAGCTGGGTCAGAGTAGTATAGTTTGTCTGCTGGCTCATTTTGTTCTCCTTCATTTTGATGATGCCATCTTCAAATCGGACTTTTTACGTGTTTATCCATTCCGGCGCCCCGGATAAGCAGGAAAAAAAACAGGATAATACGGTCGGCGGCTATACCCCACGCCTGTTGCCCCACAGCATCACATGCAGTTGCGGTAGGACCCTAGCGGCAAACCAGGCATCGGCAAGTACCCTTTCAACAAGCCAGAGCATCCGCGCGATGTCGGTTTTCGCATCGACGGGAGGTTCACCTCCGCCATCCGGCGGGGTATAATTACAGGGTTGCAAATAAACGGGCAGATAGGGAAAACATCGGGCAACTTCGAGGGCATAGAGATAATCGGCTTCGTCGAAAACAACAAACTTCAGGGTTGTCGCCGGCCCTCCGGCACCAGCCGCCACGCAGTCCTGCAATTTACGCCAGTCGGTTGACATACCGCTGGACGGTGGTTTCGGGCTGATCGTCAGGACGTCGAGTTCGGCAAACCATTCTTGTGCGACACTGCCTTGTGTTTCCAGGGCGAAGCTGTAGCCCGATGATTTACCAAGGGCCAGCAAGCCGGCCAACGGCTGAAGGGCGGGATTGCCGCCGGATAAAGAGATCATGAGGGGATGTCCGCCGGAGAGCGCATCAACTTTTGCCAGAATTTCCTCCGCCGACATTTCAGTCCAATCCTTTCGATAGCGACGCTCTACGGCGTAGAGCGTATCGCACCATGTGCAGCAATAATCGCAGCCGCCGGTACGGACAAATACTGTCGGAAGACCAATGCAGGATCCTTCACCCTGGATGGTCGGGCCGAAGATCTCACAGACGCAGATTTTTTCAGCCACATTCATGGCCGATATTCCGCCCAGGTTTTTGGCGTTTCGCTTACCCGCACCGCCGTCACTTCGGGCCAACGTCCATGGCACCAGTCATAGAATTGTTTTGCCAGATATTCGGCGGTGACCAGGTCACTGCCAAAGATATCATTAAGATGTCGATGGTCAATTTCTTCATCAAGATAGCATTTAAAAGCGTTCAATTCGCGGTAATCGCGGACAAAACCATGGCTGTTCAATTCGTTGCAGGACAACTCGACTTCAACGACGTAATTGTGCCCGTGCAGTCGGGCGCAAGGATGATCTTTGGCCAACCGGAGCAGTTGGTGCGAGGCGGAGAAGCTAAACTCCTTGGCTATTCTATACATTGAGGCCCCCCGCTGTTTTACTGTTTTCGACAGCAGTTTGCCAATATTCGCCATCAAGGTATTCAGTGGGGTCAAACACGCGAGCAAGAGCAAAGGCCTCGATGCGCTCGACGCAGGTACCACAGCGACCACAATGACGTGTCCCCCCTTTGTAACAGGACCAGGTCATGTCAAACGGGACGGCCAGGCTTTGTCCTATGGAAACAATATCCGCCTTGGCTATGGTGACAAACGGCGTATAAAGTTTGATGTTCGCTTGACCTTCCAGCGCGTAATCCTGCATATTTTGCAATGCCTCGATAAAGGCCGGACGACAATCAGGATAGATAAAATGATCCCCGCCGTGCACCGCCGCCGCCACCGCATCAGCGCCCTGGGCCGAGGCAATGCCAAAGGCGATAGTCAGCATGATGGCATTGCGATTCGGCACGACCGTGATCTTCATGGTTTTCTCGGCATAATGCCCGTCCGGAACACTTATGTCATCGGTGAGGGCAGAGCCGGAGAGCATCGCACCGAGAGGAGATATGTCAATTAGCTGATGTTGTGTGCCAAGCCGGTCGGCACATTTCACGGCGAAATCGATCTCTTTCTTATGGCGCTGGCCGTAATCAAAGGAAACAAGCCCGAGCAGCTCGTCCTCGGCCGCCACTTTATGGGCGAGAGTGACGGAATCGAGTCCGCCGGAACAAATAACAATAGTTTTCATTTTTTCGTCCTTGTTTTATTGACCGGGTAGGTCCGCGACCGGTATGTTGTCTCAACTGCGAGGCACATCTATAGCAATTTTCGACGGAATTTGTAAGCTCTTTTTACCACAACTGGAGTTATATGATAACAATCTATGAAGATTATGCTGATGAACCGGAGGATATCTTTCTGCCTCTACCGGACGAGCTGGCCTGCGAGTTCTATGCCCTTGAAATGGACAGCTATGCGGCGGATATCAACTTCTTCGAACCATTGCTGCCGCGACAGGGCGCCTTCCTGGAAATGGGCTGCGGCACCGGCCGTATCGCTCACAGGCTTGCAGGAACTAAGAAGACCGATCGCTTTGTTATCGGTATGGATATCTCCATGCCGATGCTGCAACGGGCAAGACAAAGGCGACATCCTGATAAGGGCTCTGTCCACTACCTTTGTATGGATATGATCAAGCCGGCTTTTGCCATCCTCTTTGATGTAATTCTCATTCCCTACAATACCCTCAATCTACTTGGCACAGCGAACAAAATCACCGCCTGCCTTAACGGTTGCAGAGAAATCCTGCAACCTGGGGGCACACTGCTGCTCCAGCTCTTTATTCCGACGGAGGACTTCATTGCGCGGAAAAAGACCTTCCAGTTCCAGATGTTTGATCGGCCGGGAGGCGGTAAAATCATCAAGGAAATCGTAAGACAATACGATCCGCAGTCACAATCAGTGCGCATCGAGGAGCGCTTTCGGGTCCGGCCGATGCAGGCAAACTTGGCCAAGGAAGATTGGCATTCCATCTACACTGTCGCCGGCTTGTCTGCCGATCAATGGCTTTATTTTTTTCAAAAAACCGGTTTTACCCCGACGGCTATGTACGGAGACTATTCCGGTAGCTGGTATGAAAAACACGCACATTCTTCGACCTTTATCGCCACCTTCACCTTGTTGTAAAAATAATTATGCTTTTTGACCTATATCAAAGAGAACAAGACATTTGTTGTGTATTCTCCTGTCAACATCAACTGAGGGATGCCTTCCCCGGTCCCTCGATGAGACATCGTTATCAATCAGCTCACTTCTTAACAGAAGTTTTCGAACAACGGTATTCTTGTAACGAATACTAAAACTTGTCACAGGAGAATAATATGTTTTGTAATCAATGCGAGCAAACTGCTAAGGGAACCGGTTGTACCAAAATTGGTGTGTGTGGAAAATCAGGTGATGTTGCAGCACTGCAGGATCTTCTCACCTATGCCGTGCAAGGCTTATCACTGGTAGCAGTAGCAGGGAGAAAGGTTGGTCTCATCGACAATGCCATAGACCGTTTCAGCCTTGAAGCGATTTTTTCCTGTCTCACCAATGTCGACTTTGATCCCCTTCGCTTCCAGAACTGGATCAACAAAACCGTCGAGTTACGCGATGCGTTAAAAGTAAAGGTGCTTGCTGCCGGCGGTACTGTCGACTTTGACGCACCCGCCGCATCATATTCCCCGGCAGCAACAGTTGCGGGTCTTGTTGCTGAAGGTGAAGCGCTCGACTTCATGAACAAACTTGACGACAACGAGGATCTTCGCTCCCTGAAACAGATCACCGTCTACGGCCTGCGCGGCCTCGCCGCCTACGGCGATCACGCCGCCATTCTCGGCCAGGAAGACGATTCAGTCTACGCCTACGTCCATGAGACCATGGCGGAACTGACCAAAAGCGGCCAGGGTCTCGAACAGTTGGTTGGCCTGGCGTTGAAATGCGGCGAAGTGAATCTGAAGGCCATGGAACTGCTTGATGCCGGCAATACCGGCACCTACGGTCACCCTGTCCCCACCGAAGTGCCTCTTGGCGCCAAAGCCGGCAAGGCAATCCTGATCACCGGGCACGACCTGCGGGATCTGGAATTATTACTGAAGCAGACCGAAGGCAAAGGCATCAACATCTATACCCATGGGGAGATGCTGCCCTGTCACGGCTACCCCGAACTAAAGAAATACAGCCATTTTTATGGCCATTTCGGAACCGCCTGGCAGAATCAGCACAAGGAGTTTCCGGAATTCCCCGGGGCAATTCTGTTCACCACCAACTGCATACAAAAGCCCGCTGACAGTTACAAAGCGAACGTCTTTACCACCGGTCTGGTCGGCTGGCCCGAACTGGTACATATCGGCGATGACAAAGACTTCGCTCCGGTCATCGACCGTGCCCTGGCATTACCCGGTTTTGCCGCAGACAGCGACAAAGGCAGCGTTCTAGTCGGTTTTGCCCGGAATACCGTTCTGGGGGTTGCCGATAAGGTGATCGATGCGGTAAAAAGCAAGGCAATCCGTCATTTCTTCCTGGTCGGCGGGTGTGACGGTGCCAAGCCCGGTCGTAACTATTACACCGAGTTCGTCGAAAAAGTCCCTGAAGACTGCATGATTTTGACGCTCGCCTGCGGCAAATTTCGTTTCTTTGACAAGAAACTTGGTGATATCGGCGGCATTCCACGCCTTCTCGACGTCGGACAATGTAACGATGCCTACTCGGCGATCCAGATTGCCGTGGCACTGGCCGGCGCCTTCGAATGTGGGGTCAATGACCTGCCACTTTCCATGGTGTTGTCCTGGTATGAGCAGAAGGCCGTGGTTATCCTGCTGACCCTTTTTAGTCTCGGCATAAAGGATATCCGTCTCGGACCTTCGCTGCCGGCTTTTATTTCACCAAACGTGCTGAACGTTCTGGTCGAAAACTTTGCCTGTAAGCCTATCGCAGCGACACCGGAAGAAGACCTCCGGGCCATCCTCGGGTAATTTTTTTCACCGATCATCCGGCAGCAACGACAGGGCGTGGTATCGTAATCGATACCACGCCCTGTTTTATGCTTCGAATATCTGCATGCCTCTTGCGTGCTTTGACAAAATAAAATGTAGAGAATATTTTGGCAAAATAAAAAACGTTACTTGACCCAGATCAAAGATTTCCCGGCCGCCTGTGCTATTATAGAGACATAGGCTGCTGATTGCCGTACATCCAGGGCGGAAATGAAAAAAACCCTTGCATGCGCATCAGTTACAAACGACCTCACTCACCACCCGAACGAGAGGATAAAAATATGAAAGCAGTAAGAAATATTATTCAAATTGACGAAGAACTGTGCGACGGTTGCGGACAATGTGTGCCCGATTGCGCCGAAGGTTCCCTGAAAATTATCGACGGCAAGGCCAGACTTGTCGCTGACAACCTCTGTGATGGCCTGGGCGCCTGCCTTGGTTCCTGCCCGACCGGAGCATTGCAGGTTATCAAACGTGAAGCGGACGAGTTTGACGAAGATGCGGTTGAGGCATATCTGGCCAAAGAAAAAAAACAGGCTGCCGCGCCACAGCCGGCAATGATGGATTGCGGCTGCGCCTCAACTCATATCCAGTCGTTTAAACCCGCACCCCCAGTCGGCGGTTCGTCATGTCAGTCAGCCAATATTCCCACACAGATCCCGGCAAACAAGGTGGGAAGCTCGGCACTGACCCACTGGCCGGTACAGATTCGTCTCATTCCCGCCAATGCACCGTTTTTGCAGAATGCCGATCTGCTGATTGCTGCCGACTGCACGGCAGTGGCAGCTCGAAATTTCCAGGAAAGGTATCTAACAGGCAAAACGGTGATGATGGGCTGCCCCAAATTTGACGACGCAGAGAGCTATATACAGCGATTTGCGGAAATTATCACCACCTGCAATCTCAAGAGTCTGACAATTCTGATAATGGAGGTTCCCTGCTGTTCCGCGATGAATGTCATCGTCCAGAAAGCGATCGAAAAAGCCGGCAAGGCGGTTCCGGTTGAGCAGATTACCATCTCCACCAGAGGTGAAGAGCTGTCGAGAAAAACCTGGTAGGAAGGTACGGGTGTGTAGCGCCTTTCGGGCGGCAATTATCCCATCGGGAAGGCGCTATTTATGCCAACTCAGATGAACTCCCGCAGGCGTCTCGGATATCCGGACACCTAACTGCTGCAGCAACTGAAAGAGCGGCCGGCCAAAATAGAAAAGTTCTTCTCCGACATTCAGATTGAAATCGGCAATGATCCTGGTCCGAAAGTGTAGATCGCCGCGCACCTGTTTTGTCAGTTCATTCTTTTTTTCCTCCGACAGCAGGTCGAAGTTGACTTGTATAAAACCTAAATCATCACAGGGATAGAGCCGTTCATGCTCCCTTATAACCGCAACGAGAGGATCCTCTTTCTCAAGGATATCGAAACGGCTTAAGGTATCTTTTTCGACAAGATCGAGAATCTCTCGTGTATCCCAGCACTTGAGCACCCGACAGGCATGGGGCCTGTCTGCATAAACGGTGCAGCCCGATTTTTCGTCATAGTAGCAGCAATCCCATTGTCGTCCGGTGCCGGTAATTTTCACCAGTTCGACCGCAACCGGCTGAATTTTTTCTACCAGCGGGTTATGAACCAATTCCCCTTTCCTGATGGTAATCAGGCTGCTCATTGGAATCTTGCCGCTTTTAATCCGCTCAAGATCTTGGCTATGTAAGGCCGGTCCGCCCTGCCTACAGCAGTTGCCGCATTGCCTGCACGCTACCTGTTCAGTTGTCATAAAGTTCCTTGGGAGGGTGCTATCGAGCCGGCCATCTCTTAAAAACCACCTACGGTTCGAGGAAGACAAAACCTTTTGAGCGAAGAAGTTTGTACACCTCCACCGGTTTCCGGCTATTTATCCGCATAAATATTTTCGTCACTTCATTTTTTTCAACCAGCCGAATTAACCTGGTGAGCAAGATGCCGTTTTTTTCGAGTAACAGGACAATTTCACTCAAGATATTATCACGACCATCGTCTTTAATGCTTACCAGGATAGAACCTTCTTCAGCTACGCCGAACATCTTCCGATAGGCTGCGGTGAGGTCAAGGAGCGAGAAAATGCCGAGTACGACGTTGTCTTCACTGACCACCGGAATCCCGCCAACCTTATCTCTGTCAAAGATCACCAGTGCATCGTCAAGGGTCGCCTCCGGGCCGAGGGTAGAACACGAGGTGGTCATCATATCGGCAACCGTGGTTTTTTCTACCTGCTCAAAAGCCAGCAGTTTTTCAGCTCTCGAGGTAACGGATGACGGATATGCCGAGCGCAGATCCCTGTCGGAAACAATGCCGATGAGTCTGTTTTCCCCATCGACCACCGGCAGATGGCGGATATCATATTTATTAAGGATCCGCCTGGCCTCAGGAAGTAAAACAGCGGAAGATATGGTCATCGGCCCGGATGTCATATATTCTGAAATATACATAGTGCCCCTTTTACCGACAGAGCCGGCCCTTTACATTTATCTTTTCTTCTTTACCAAGTAGAACAATCTGCTCTCATGACAGTATAGCATACCAAATTCTAAAAAATGGCTGAGAAAATTGAAAAATGGTAATTAATTGTCAGTGCCGTCTTTGCATGCTTCGGTAAGACAAAGGCGAGGCAGTCTTTTGTTGTGAAACGATTAAAGGTTAACTATGATGGCATCGTAAGAAATCTTACACCATGCTGACATAGGAATTTTTCTGCCAGAATCTTTTCCTCCAATTGTTCAACCATATTCGCGCTATTATGCTCATAACGTTTTACAAATCAACACTTTGTCCACGCTGTCATTTAGCCGGAAAATATTTACGGGAAATAAGCGCATCTGATCCACAAATTCAGATCCAGGAAATAGATATCCTGGCGGCTCCGCGGCAAAGTTGGAATGATGGCATCAGGATGATACCAGCCCTGAAAATTGACAACAATATTTTAACTGCCCTGTTTCTGAGCAGAAGCGCCATTGCTGATTTCATCGCTGGTCACAAAAACTGAATGGGTCCTCTTGACAAAAAACAATCACCCATTCAGTTCAGTCAGAAATCATTTTACTGCAACATCCGCTACCTCGGCCATCTTCGAGTCCTGCGCATATTTTTCCAGTCTGTTCAAACTACTCAGGACGGCCTTTATCGAGGCAATGATAATATCCGTATCAACTCCCGTTCCCCAGCTGCTTGAGCCATTTGGCAACTTAATCTCGATATACGCTGCCGCCTTGGCGCTTGAACCACCATTCAAAGCATGTTCGTGATAGCTGGTAAGCGTAAAATCTCCGGTGATTTCGTGCTTCAAAGCCGAACAGAAAGCATCCAGAGGTCCATTCCCGGAGGCCGAAACGGTCATCTCCCGGCCATGCACCAGCAGCGTTGTTTCGACGTCCGCCTGTGACTTTTTTTCTGCCTTGCTGATATGCCTTTTGACGACATTGAACGTTTCAAGCTCGTATGGCTGGGCTAAAGAAAGGTACTCGTTTTCGAAAGTTTCGAGAATTTCGCTGTGCAGCAGTTCTCTTCCCTCACGATCGGTAACAGCCTGAACAATCTTGCCGAATTCCGGCTGCATTGCTTTCGGCAGCTTGAAACCAAAATCTTTTTCCAGCACATAGGCTATGCCGCCTTTGCCTGACTGGCTGTTTATACGAATAATTGATTCGTATGTGCGACCGACATCCGATGGATCTATCGGCAGATAGGGCACGGCCCATTCGCCTGACTCACTCGTCTCATATTCGTGCATTCCTTTGTTTATCGCATCCTGATGTGAACCGGAAAATGCCGTATAGACGAGTTCCCCGGCATAGGGATGGCGCGGATGGACCGGCAGACGGCAGATCCGTTCATAGACATCAATCAAGTTATTAATATCACTGATATCAAGTCCCGGATCAACGCCCTGGGTAAACATGTTTAATGCCAGCGTCAGGATATCGACATTGCCGGTTCGCTCACCATTACCGAACAGGGTTCCTTCGACCCGCTCGCCGCCGGCCATCAATGCCAGTTCGGTTGCGGCAACAGCGCACCCACGGTCATTGTGCGTATGCAGACTGATGATCGCCGAATCTCTGTTGGCCATGTTACGACAGAACCACTCGATCTGATCGGCATATATATTCGGTGTTGACAACTCCACTGTTGCCGGCAGATTAATAATCACCTTATTTTCCGGGGTCGGCTGGAGAACATCCATTACCGCTTCACATACTTCCAGGGCAAAAGGCAACTCGGTTCCGGTAAAACTCTCTGGGGAATATTCATACCTGAAAACAGTTTCCGGATATTTCTTTTCTTCCTCCTTAAGCAGAGCAGCACCATGCACGGCTAGACCGATAATCTCTTTCCGACTCATCTTAAAGACTGTTTTTCGCTGCAGCGTCGACGTGGAATTATAGAGATGAACGATGGCTTCTCTGGCACCCTTGACTGATGCAAAGGTT
This sequence comes from uncultured Desulfopila sp., assembly GCA_964412665.1. Classification (GTDB taxonomy): domain Bacteria; phylum Desulfobacterota; class Desulfobulbia; order Desulfobulbales; family Desulfocapsaceae; genus Desulforhopalus_A. The sequence continues at coordinate 415 of CAYPPR010000065.1, read as the reverse complement.
TTTTTGATCAATTCGCTCCTTGCCGGAGTAAGAACTTGAATCAACACCCCTTCCGGAATAAGATTTTCCTCAATAAGCTGTCGGGTAAAATCAAACTCCACCTGCGATGCGGAGGGGAAACCTACTTCGATCTCTTTAAACCCAAGTTGTGTAAGGAGAGCAAACATCTCCAGTTTCTTCTTCAGACTCATCGGCTGGATCAAGGCCTGGTTACCATCGCGCAGATCAACACTGCACCAGGTCGGAGCCTTGTCTATCTGTTTTTCGGGCCATGTTCGATTTGGTAAATTGATTGGTGGATAAGGGCGATATTTTTTTACTAATTCCGCATTCATATGTTCTCCTTGATACGTTCAAAAAAAAAGGCCACGGTTATTAAACCGTGGCCTTTGAGGGATTACTTGAGATTTGCACA
>CAYPPR010000064.1:0-20604 GCA_964412665.1 uncultured Desulfopila sp. | reverse complement strand
TACCCTTTTAGGGTCGCTTTTAATCCACCCCTTTGAGGGGTGGTTGTTAAATTTTCTTTGGTTTGTCTTTTTTTGGCGGTTTACCTGCTTTGACCTTGTCTGTATCGGTATCGGATGCAGCGACTGTCTTTTTGGTTGCCGTTTTTTTCGGACTGCCTGCTGCTGTTGTTTCTTTTACAGCAGACTTTTGTACTAGGGGCTCTTGTGCGCTAGTAACGTCACTTGCCTGCACTACTTCAACTTTTTGTTTTTCTTTTGTTTTCATGACATACTCCAGTTTGGATTGGATGTGAAAAGTATAAAAATCGGATCTATCCATTAACAGTATAAACTGTTTATATAGTATGTACTGTTAATTTTTATAATCAACATATTTGTTTGACTTGGTCGGTAACACAGAGATTTTGCAGCTATCAAGAAAACATGAACCGGCAACCATGTTTTAGTTTTTATTTCACGATGCCGGATGGACGACCGGAGGCCAGTGCCGCTCTTTAAGATTGCTACCCTTCAGAAACAGCTGGGATCGACAGGTATTTTGACCTGATTAACCAATTGGTGTTCGCCTTTTTGATGTTTCCTAGAATATCTCTGCTCCATTTTTCATATGCTGCCATGCTGCAATTCAGGTGAGGCTTGCCGTCAACGATCTTCCATGCCTCAGGCTTGGTTACAGCCTTCCAATACCGAAACTGGACTGAGGCCCCTTGCCAAACTTTTCCAGGCTACTTTATTGAAGATGCTCTAAAAAGAGGGGAGATTTGACGATGCGTTTATCAAGATGATCATGGCCTGGCGCTCACATCATCCGTAACACTATTCTGATTATTTCCTAACAGTATTTTGACTGTTTCCTATTGTCACTGTTGTAGTTATTTGGTCATACATCGGACGGGGGGGTCCTGTTCGTCTTTTGACCAGATGTTCTTTAAAAAAATGGAGGGGAAAAATGAAGTTACAATGGAGTGGTATGGTAAAAACCGGACTTTTGGCCGGTTGCGTTGCTCTTGCAGTAAGCAACGCGTATGCAGGGAAAAAAATGGGCAATAGTAATTTCCTTGAAAGCAATGTTGCACTCGACAACGTTATTATCATGATACCTGACGGTTGTGACGAAACCGTACAGACCGTGGCCAGATGGTACAAGGGAGAAGATCTGGAAGTGGATAAGATGCAGAACGGTGTCGTTAAAACACACATGACGAACTCTATTATAACAGGCTCCGGCGCTGCGGCCACCGCTTTTGCCACAGGTCACAAGACAACAGTTCGTTTTATCGGTGTCGGTCCTCGCACGGAAGATCTGCTTACTGGCCTTGAGCCGACTGCAGCCCCTTATGCTCCAGTGGCGAGTATTGTGGAAGCTGCCAAACTGGCAGGTAAAGCTGTAGGGATTGTCGCAACCAGCCGTGTCACCCATGCCACACCGGCAGCCTTTGCCGCTCATATCCATGACCGTGGCCTGGATAATGAGATCATGGAGCATATGGTCTATAACAATGTCGACGTTGTTTTCGGCGGCGGTGCCCGTCACCTGATTCCTGAGGGTGAAGTATATACTACCAGTTTTGGAGACGAATGGTCCGGCAAGAGAAAAGATGGCGAAAACCTGCTGGAGGTATTGCAGGAGAGGGGGTACCAGTTTATTGACAGCAGAGAGGAGATGAGCGCTGTCACTTCTGGAAAAGTCTGGGGACTTTTTGATGACAGCCATATGCAGCCGGATATGGATCGTCAGTACTTTGCAGAACATGAGCCATCACTTTCCGAAATGGTGGCCAAGGCCATTGAAATCCTCTCTCAGGATCCAGACGGTTTTGTGTTGATGGTCGAAGGGTCCCAGGTTGACTGGGCCGGCCATAACAACGATCCAATCTACATGGTAAAAGACTTTATCGCCTTTGATGATGCTGTAAAAGTTGCCGCCGACTTTGCCGAGGCAGACGGCCGCACGGCCGTTATGGCCTATGCGGATCACAATACCGGCGGCATGAAAATCGGTCATTACTCTACCGCCATGGGGTATACCGAAACCACAATTGAAGATCTGGTTGCGCCTCTTCAAGGTATGACCATGACCGCCAATGGTGTTGTTGCAATGATGAGTACCGATACTAAATATGATGGACTGGAAAAATATGAAGCACTGAAAGGTAGTGTCAAAGATAACTGGGGAATTGCATTGTCTGTTGAAGATATTACCGATATTCAAGCCCTGGAATCTGAACTGGGCTTAAGCTTAAGCTATGCCCTTGCCCGGGTAGTAAGCGCATACTATACAGTCATCGGCTGGACAACCCATGGTCACACCGGCGAGACTGTTCCTTTCTGGGCCACCACCAATTTCGGTGCACCGGCAAACGTTATTGACAATACCGACCTTGCCAAAATTGCCGCGGAAGTGATTGATGTCAATCTAAAGAAAACCACCAATAAACTGTATGTCGATTTGGATGAGACAGGTGTCAATTACTCAGTCGATATAACTGATTCAGAAAACCCCGTCGTTAAGATAGGTGACTGGGAACTGCCGGTAAATAAGGATTACATGGTGAAAACAATCGAAAAAGACAAGAAAAAGAGGGCGGTGGTCAAGACAGTAACCGTTCAGCTTCCCGGTTTAACTGTGTATGCCCCTAAAACCGGAAAGGTGTATCTCTCGAAAATGGCGCTGCGGAAAATCAGATAATCTCAGCTGACAGACAAGCAGCAAATGGAGGAGGCAGATATCTGCCTCCTCACTCTTTCCACCAACGGGTAAAGGTCATCGGATAGATAAACTGGGCATCATCATCATGACGTGCCCACGGCGAGAAGTCGGTGTCCATAATCATGTCTTTTATTTTCCTTAAAAACTCTGTCCTGTCTATGTTTGTTTCAACAACCTCGGCAGATATAACCTCCCCGGTATACTCCACCGTCACCTGAAACAGCACTTCTCCTGGAGGGGTAATTTGCCCTTCTTTTTCGTTCAGCAGCATAAACAGCATCTGCCCATTGCAATACGCTGACTGCATCCCGGCAGCAATATTTTTCTCAGTGCGCGGACCACTTATGATCCGGACCCCCGGTACTGTCTGCGGGACCTCCTGCAGACACGTTTTGGGGTTAAATACCGGACTATCGCTGTGCCTGCTGCACCCGCATAACATAAGAAATGCAGCGCCCAGGACAATAGATTGCTTTGCTAACCTGTAATTACCTATCATTTTTTGAGATTTCCTTTAATAGTTAATTGACAATAGGCCCCTCATACAGAAGCCCGCCGTTGTCATAAGCTCAACATCTTGTTCCAGGCAGCGCTTTGGTGCCGGGCGCTGTCCTTGCTTCTGCTCCTTCCTGCTGGGAACGGTCAAGTTGCTCACAGGCAGCAACAGAGAGCGCAGGGCAGGAAACATGAAAGCCCTGTCCGGTGGCATTTTCGGAAAGGGCTTTACACGCCAATTGCATTCGATGTGCAATTAGAGGAGATGACGACACAATAGCGAGCAAAGATTATAAAAGTTTTACAATGAGGTTAAAATTTCATTTCAAAAAGCGAAAAATAAACTCTCTTGGCATCCAGTTGGAGATTTTCTCCTGTTTTGGCATTTTTTCCACGCCGGTATCTCATATCCCTGATATTAAATTTCCCAAACCCACTCAGCAAGAAATCTACAAGCCGATCATATTCTAAATTGAAATAAATTGGTTACATGATATGTCCAATTTTTAGATACATATATTTCAATTTCATTAACTTTAGCTAAAATACATATCTTTCAAAGTAGCTGTTTCACTCCAATCTTACAAGATTTGTCCTGGCAAGCCTCGGTCTGTGAACATACCTCAAGGTTGAGATTATTCCTGATCCTTTTGACCTCGAGCAGGACCAAATATCATGGTCGAAATGGAGCATCCCGGCACTACCAAAAGCTCAAGATTATTTCGAATAAACAGCACCAAATGGAGCAGTTTGAATTATTGATTCTTCCAGACCATCAATCAAGACACTTGCTCCATTTCCGACCATCATCGGCATTGATACTACTTTCATAGCAGTGTCTCAGTTACTATCTTTCACGCTGCCTGACATTTTTATTGCCAGTTAGGATGAATAATTCGAGCCCGAAATTTGGTCAGGTCCAGGTTTGAAGGACAGTAGAAAGATAACGCTGGAGGTTCATGAAAATTTTTCATATCTTGAATGTGGCAATCTAAATCGAATGCGTAAAAGAACTGCCCGGATAGATTTTTTTTTTGCTTATAAGGGCGTTTCTTCAATTCCATGTTAGCTAAAAACATTATTGATCACTATTTTCATAGTTGCCTGTAAGACGGTATCCAACGGCCGGCGTTGTTGATCGGAAATCGGCAGCATGCGGTCTCTGAGCCAGCCGACCATTCACTGCTCTGCGGCATAATCCCTCCCCTACCCAAGCTAAAATCAGCTTTTTCACGTTCTTCACAGCAGAATGCTTCTCACACAGGTGCCCAACCTCTTACCATTTTCTCAACGTCATACCCTCCGCCTCCTGTCGCCAGAATCGCTTTGTCGAAACACATCAGTTCGCCGATGATTTCAGCATAGGCAATACTTGTCAGGCTCTCGTTGCGAGTCGGTTTTAAATTAAGCTTCCCCGTCAAAGCGCCCGGCCGAAGGAAAGCAAGCAAAAGGCCCGGTTTGCCATGCCAGGGCGCCTGGCAGATATGGCAGTACAATTTCTACGTATCCAGCTTCGTCAGGCGCACTACCTCGGCGACAAGGAGCCCATTGATCTTTGGCTGGTTTATGCCATGGAAGAAAATCCGCCGGCCAATACCAAAGCCATAGATTTGTTTTTATTGATAACCATCGAAATCTTGTCGACTGTGCTAGCCGAACAGTGCTCACGCTGGTACGTTTTGCAGTGGCCAATCGCAGACTGGCACCGTGTGCTTAAAAATCAGGTTGTCGTATCGAGGATCTGGTCCACGCAACCGCTGAACGCTGCGGCGGGCGATTGCCATCAATCTGGTTCATTGCTTGGCGGATCATTTTGATGACCCTGCTGGGTAGAGAAACTCTGGAACTGCCGCCTGAAGTTCTGTTCTCGGATGTAGAATTAAAAACCTTGAATCTTCCAGGCCTACGCTAAAAAAACGCCTGAAACCGACCATGCTGTAAGGTGACGCTGTGCAGCTTGTGGTCAAGATCGGAGGATATTTCGGACGCAAAAACGACCCGTTAGTTACATTGTGGTTCTTGATTATTTATTCCGCGAAATTATTCTATAAAAGGTCTCTAGCCAGAGAAGAACTAAATGTTAGAGGTCTGCGGAAACTGCACAATTGGTCGTCGTGTGAACCTCAGTTTAGCCGTTGCGGCAGTTGTTGCCGCTTATCCTTCGTCGCCGGCTTCTCAGGCGATTGCCGGGCTTGCCGAAATCATGACGGCGAATGAGGAATACCGTAATGATGGAAACCTCGGAAAGAGTTGCCTGGCTATCCATAATATTCAATCTGCTCCTGGTGGGCATCAAGGCTGGACTGGCACTTCTTTCCGGCAGCATTGCCGTAAGGGCCGATGCCCTTCATTCTCTCACCGACGTCCTTTCATCGGTTTTTATCCTGATCGGCATAAAGATATCAAAACGTTCTTCCCGCGCTTTCCCCTACGGCCTGTACAAAGTGGAAAATCTGGTAGCCCTCGGCACCTCCGTGCTTATTTTTTTCGCCGGTTATGGAATTCTGAAAGAAGTTTTCAGCGGTCAATTTTCCCTGCCAACCAATATTCCCATGACCATCACCGGCATAGTTGCGACCATGGTAATTGCCTGGCTGTTTTCCAGGTATGAACTGAAAATCGGCCTGCAGACAAGCTCTCCCAGTCTCGTTGCCGACTCCCGTCACATTCTGACCGATGTTCTATCCTCCCTGGTTATCCTAACCGCCCTGGCAGGCAGCGCCCTCGGTTTTGCCCTTGATCGCTATGCCGCGGTAGTGGTCGTGCTGTTTATCGGCCGCTCCGCCCTGGGCATTTTTCTTGATTCGGTGCGCGTCCTGCTTGACGCTTCGCTTGACTTCGCCTCCCTCGGCAAAATCCGCGATCTGGTTCTTGCTGATACAAGAGTGCTGGCAATCAACGAACTCTGGGCTAGAAATGCGGGCCGCTATAAGTTTGTAGAGCTGGACATAACTCTCCGTGTCAAGGAACTGCAAAAGGGGCACCAGATATCGGAAGAACTGGAAAACAGGATAAAACTGGAAATCTCTCAAGTAGATCGCGTCCTGATCCATTATCAACCCCAAGCGCCGCAACATCTCACCTGCGTGATCCCCCTTGCCGAAGATAAGCAGACCATTTCCACTCATTTCGGCGAGGCTCCCTTTTTTCGACTATGCAGTCTTAATAGCACCGGAGGTGACGTTGTCAAAGAGCATGTCCTTGCAAATCCCTACCTTCGGGAAGATAAAGCCAAAGGCATAAAGGTGGCCAAGTGGCTGCTGGAAAACGATATTGATATATTGTTGACTCGTCAGGATCAATCAGGAAAAGGACCCGCTTTCGTTCTGGGCAATGGTGGTGCGGAAATCCTGCTTACCAGGGAAACCGATTATCAAAAAGCATTGGCGGCTGTGCAAGCAGACATGCGAAGATGAGATGCAAGATGTTCATATTATTTACAAAAAGGCCCTAAAAGGAGAGAAACATGCCGGATGAAATTCAAGTCAAGAAAGCCCTGCAAACCGTACTGCATCCAAAATTACGAAAGAGTCTTGTCGATCTCGGCATGATTCGCAACATCACAATCAAAGGCGATGTAGTCGGCCTGACTCTTGCCCTGAAATCGGATCGTGGTCCGCTGAAGGACAAGTTTGTTCGGGATATCGAGCATCTTTTGAAGACCATACCGGGTGTCACCAAGGGAGATATCGACGTCGCCACCTTGAGTCGGGAAGAAAGCGAGCGGCTCTTTCCCCAGGCTCCCCTTGAAGGAATAGAAAAGATCAGCCGATTTATAGCGGTGGCGAGTGGTAAGGGGGGAGTAGGCAAAACCACTGTCGCGGTCAATCTGGCCGTGGCTCTTTCCCGGATGGGTTTCCGGACAGGGCTTCTCGACGCCGATATCTATGGGCCGAGCGTTCCCCTGATGCTGGGCCTGCCGGAGTCGCTGCGGGAGGAGGGTGGTATGATCCTTCCTTGTGAAAAACATGGCCTGCACATCGTGTCCCTGGGCATGACGGCCGGCGAGACCGACGCCTTCATCTGGCGAGGTCCCCTCGTGTCGAAGATGATCCGCTACCTGCTGGGGCGGGTAAAATGGGGCGAACTCGATTTCCTGGTTCTCGACCTGCCGCCGGGCACCGGGGATCCGTCGATCACCATCGCGCAATCGATCCCGCAGGCGCAGATCCTGATGGTCACGACCCCGCAGGAAGTCTCTTTGGCCGACGTGCGGCGGTCGATCACCCTCTTTCAACGGCATAACCTGCAGGTAGCGGGCCTGATCGAAAACATGTCGTACTTCCGGTGCGGCCATTCCGCCGACCCAATCCAGATCTTCGGCAGCGGCGGCGGGGAAAAACTCAGCCGGGAAACCGGCCTTCCTCTGCTGGGCGCCATCCCGTTCGACCTTGAACTCGGCCGCAGTGGCGACAACGGCGTGCCGCTCATGTTGTCGGCGCCGGACTCCGAAGCGGGCCTGGTTTTTCAGCAGGTCGCCAGGATACTGAGCAGACAGGTCGAGGACGTTCGTCAAAAAGCGTCGTGAAGGAGAGATAATGGCAACCAGCTTTCTGTCGGCTCTAGCCGCAAGTTCTTTGGCCGCCCTTGTCACGTCCATCGGTATCTACACCATCCGCAACTTCGCCGAGTGGGGGCAGCGCAATACGACCTACTTCATATGCTTTGCGGCGGGGGTGCTAATATCCGCCTCGTTCCTCCACATCATTCCCAAATCCTTTTCCATGAATCCTCACGCACCCGTGTACCTCCTGACCGGCTTTTTCGGGTTATACTTCTTCAACCGCTTCATCACCGCCTTCGTCTGCCAGAAAGACACGGAAAAAGCCCAGTACAATATCGGGATCGTGCCGATGATCGGCATCGGCTTTCACTCGCTCATCGACGGCTTTGTCTATTCCATTTCCTTCACGGTAAGTGTCTTTACCGGCTTTATCGCCACGACCGGCATGATATTGCACGAATTTCCCGAAGGGATAATCACCTATCTGCTGCTGCGTAAAGGAGGGTTCAAGGAGCGGAGCGCCCTGATTCTCGCCCTGGCGGCAGCCGCCCTGACGACGCCTTTGGGGATGCTCATCTCATACCCGGTCATAAGTGTCATCGACAAATCGACGCTGGGGGCCTTGCTGTCGCTCTCGGCGGGCACGCTGGTATACGTCGGGGCAACGCACCTGCTGCCGAGGGCCGAGCAGGAACACAAAAAATACAGTTTCGTCGCCCTGGCCGGCGGTGTTCTCGTGGCCATCATCATCGTCTTATCCAAGGGGTAACGGTCTTCCGTCGGATTGACATGGGGAGCTGAAATATGACAACGATCGCTTGCGACATAAAAGATAAATCCCTCGCCGACATTGGACTGGGGCGGATAGAATGGGCATTTCATGAAATGCCGGTATTACAGCTTCTCATGAAGCGTTTTGCCCGGGAAAAGCCGCTGGATGGGATACGCATGAGCGGGTGCCTGCATATCACCGCGGAGACTGCCAACCTGGCCCGTGTTCTTGTCTCGGGAGGCGCTGACCTCATTCTCTGTGCCAGCAACCCGCTCAGTACCCAGGATGATGTGGCGGCAGCTCTGGTGGATCATTATCGGATTCCTGTTTTTGCCATCAAAGGAGAAGACAATCAAACCTATTATCAACACATAAACACTGCCTTGGACCACCACCCGCAAATAACCATGGACGATGGCGCCGATCTGGTGTGCGAAATGCACAAAAACAGACGGGAACTGCTGAAGGACATGCTGGGCGGGACGGAGGAGACAACAACCGGGGTCATTCGGTTGCGGGCAATGGCTCGTGCAAACGCATTACAATTTCCCATTGTGGCCGTTAACGATGCCCTGACCAAGCATTTGTTCGATAATCGTTATGGTACGGGCCAGAGCACCCTGGACGGAATTATACGAGCCACCAATATTTTACTGGCCGGTAAGGTCCTTACCGTGGCGGGGTACGGATGGTGCGGGCGCGGCATTGCAATGCGCGCCAGGGGGCATGGCGCTCAAATGATTATTACCGAAGTCGATTCCCTCCGAGCGCTAGAGGCAGTGATGGACGGATATCGTGTCCTGCCGATGCTGGAGGCGTCGGCCGTATCCGATTTTATCGTTACAGCTACCGGAGATAAAAATGTTGTCGATCAGGTGCATTTCGAAATAATAAAGGACGGGTGCATCCTGGCAAATGCAGGACATTTCAACGTCGAGATCAATGTTTGCGCCCTGGAGAAAATGGCTGAAAAAAAACATCGGCCAAGGCAATACGTTGATGAATACCATTTGCCGTCGGGGCGGACTATCCGCCTGCTTGCCGAGGGGCGCCTGGTCAATCTGGCGGCTGCGGAGGGTCATCCTGCCGCGGTAATGGACATGAGTTTTGCCAATCAGGCACTCTGCGCCGACTTCATCTGCAACAGCAAGAACCGCCTGGAAAACGCGGTTCATTCCGTTCCTGGTGAAATTGATCGTCTAATTGCACGATTGAAGCTTGAGGCAATGGGAATAGACATTGATACCCTTGCGGAAGAACAGGAGCGGTATTTATCCTCCTGGGAAGAAGGCACCTGAAAAAAGATGAATGAAACCCTTGAATGACCCACACCTCGGCCCGGGTTTCATGCACGTCAGCACGGCATTGCCCGAGGGCAACGCCGTGTCGAAGCCGCATTGCGGGAGGTCCTGTGATCATGCCAAGAACTGTGCCGTTCGAATCCCATCACCGCCGCTATGACGACTGGTTCGTGCGCCACCCGGCAGCCTACCAATCGGAGTTGCTGGCGGTTCGCGCTCTGCTGCCCTGGCAGGGACTGGGTTTGTCCATCGGGGTCGGGACCGGGCGATTCGCCGCCCCGCTGGGCGTGCAGGTGGGCATCGACCCGGCGCACGCCGTGCTCTGCTACGCGGCGAAACGGGGTATCGTCGTGGTACAGGCGGTGGCGGAAGCGCTACCCTTTGCCGACGGTCTATTCGATCGCGCCCTGTGCGTGACCACCATCTGTTTCGTGGATGATCCCGGCGCGATGCTGCACGAAGCCCGCCGCGTACTGAAGCCCGGCGGTGTGCTGGTGATCGGCTTCATCGACCGCACCAGCGACCTCGGTCGACATTATTTGATCCATCAGGCCGAGAATGTCTTCTACCGCGATGCGACTTTCTTCTCGGCAACCGAAGTAAAGCAGCTGCTTGACGATACCGGTTTCACCGAACAGGTGTGGGTGCAAACCCTGTCAAAGTCGCTGAAGGAGACACGTGAGATCGAACCCCTGCGCTTTGGCTACGGTCAGGGGGCCTTTGTCGTGGTCAAAGTGCATCGACCCTGAATCATCCAAAAATCTGCAGCTTACCCAGATCTACAGCCTTCGCTTATGACGACCCGGCCGGGAGTGTTTGTAGAGGGGGTTATTTTATTTTTCGCAGATAATATTTCTTGCCTTCATGCACCACCGCGAGGAGTCGACCTTGACCAATCAAGGTATCGATGAGCGCCCAATCGGCTCCGGCCTTTTTCAGAAACACTTCGACAGCCTCTTCCTGCATGGGATGGACGGCGACGATGTTTAACAAGTCATCCTCAACATTTCCTGTGAACGAAAAATCGTTGCCCTCATAGCCGAACAGGCATTGCACCTTTTCGACATGCTTACCGATAATCTGATAGGCCATATTCAGGACGGTTTCCGTCGGTGGGTGAACACCTCTCCTGGCAGGAGGTCTTGTCGGAACGGACAGATAGGCTTTTGCCGGTTGAAGTCGCGCTAAATATTCGGCCACATCTTCAATATCGCGAGAACGGTCGTTCACCCCATGGACAAGCATTGTCTCTGAAACTAATTCACCTGCAAATTCTGCACGAAATTGGAGTATTGCCTGCAGTATTTCGGAGAGATCCAGGTCGCGATGGGGCCGGTTAAGTCGTTTCCAGGTGTCGTTTGATACGGTATCAATTTTGAGAGAAACCCAATCCGCGCCGGCCAGATCATTCCTGACGTCTTTTTGCCGGATGAGGGAACCATTGCTGATCACGGCAATTCGTACTCCCAAAGGCTTCAACAGATCGATTGTCCTGCCCAGATTTGCATCCAGAGTCGGTTCGCCATCAGGAACGAAGCTCAGAAAATCTATGGCTTCACCCACTGTCCCGGTTTTCTCTATCTTCTGTTGAACCTCCGCCAGGATGGTGGCGGGATCATAAAATGTCTGCCGGGAAATCTGCTTTCTGTCCGTCCTGCCGACCTGGCAGTATATGCATGAATACGAGCATACCTTCGGCGGGATATTGTTGATCCCCAGACTACGGCCCAGGCGCCTTGATGGGACCGGACCAAATGTGATTCCAGGTAATTTCATGTTATATCCTCTGGGTCAAAAGAACACTTTCAACCGGCTATGCTGCCTGTCCGGGGAAAGGAGATCCCGTTCTCCCTGCGCTGAATAAACTTATCTTTTTTGACGGTTCCGCATCAACTCCCGCGCCTCCTCTTCCCTGCCCAGGCGCATCAAGGTGTTGCTCAAGACTCTCGCCAGAATGTCGTCTTCCGGGAACAACTGCATGCCTTCCTGAAGTATCGCTTCAGCTTTCCGGTCAGCGCCCTCTGCCTGGGCCAGCAGGCCGAGGCCCCAATATGCCCGGGCGTCGGGCGCATATTCAAGGGCTTTGTAGTAGAGTCCCCGCGCCAGATCCCGGGCCGCACCTTCGGGCAGGTCGTGGGGGTAGTCCCCCCGATCGAGGGTTAAGGCCAGACGGGAGAGGAAACCGGCGTGAAAGGGAAAAAGCTCCTTGTCGTCGACCAGTTCAAGAGAGTGGAAAAAATCCGGGATGCTTGCCGCAAGCCCCTGTTTCAAGCTTTTTCCGAATTGGGCAACCAGTTCGGCAGAAAGCCTTTTGTCGATCTCGAAAAGAAACAGGTCCTCCTCGTAATGGAGCCAGATATCGTCCGTTGCTCCGGTTTGGGATTTGAAAAGATCGTAGAGGAAAGTCCCCGGAAATACTGCCAGGACGTGGAAAATGGTGACCAGCGGGCGGATGTCCCTAAGCAGGCGGATGGTCTCCTTCACCGTTTCAGGACTTTCTCCGGGACAACCGTAAATAATATAGGCCCTGGTCAGGATTCCGAAGCTGGCGGTTAAAGTAAAAGCGCGGTGGATCTGTTCCTCGCTGAATTTTTTATTGAGTTCGTCGCGGATGCTTTTCGATCCGCTTTCCACACCAAAACTGATCTGGATGCAGCCGGCCATGCGCATAGCCCTCAGCATCTCCTGGTCGATACAATCCACCCGTGAGATGGCGGCCCAGGTGATGTCCAGCTTCTTCTCCACGATCAAAGCGCAAATTTCCAGAACCAGTTTCTTTCTCAACGTGAAAGTATCGTCACTGATGTGAAAGAACCGATGTCCTTTTTTGTACAGGATTTCAAGCTGGCCCACAAAATATCCGGCCGAATGGAAACGTACCCTGGGGCCCCAGAACTTCGGTGATCCGCAGAATGTACATTTTCCTGGACAGCCACGGCTAAGCGCCAGGTGATGAAAAGTGTAATGAGCGGCCGGCATGGGCAGGGAGTCGAGATTCTCGATGAATTCCGCATCCTTGTTTCTCTGAATGGTGTTGCCGGCTCTGAACGTCAGACCGGGCAGATCGTCAAAGGATTTCTGCGCTTCGATTCGACGAATAAGTGCAGGAAAGGTTATTTCACCTTCTCCCCTGACAATTATGTCGATCCAGGGAAAGTGTCGCAGCAGATGATCGTCGAGAAAAGTCGCGCCAATTCCGCCGAAAACAATGGGAACGCCCGGGAAATGCTTCTTAAAAATTTTCGCCAGCTGGATTCCACCCCAACGGTTGGCATTAAAGATAGAAATCCCAATCAAGTCCGGTTCGAGCGTTGCAAGCGCTTCCTGGATGACATGAGGTTTATTTTTTATATCATACCAGTTAAGCAGCTCCACCTCATGCCCTTGTTCCTTGAGCAGGGCGCCAAGGTAATGAAGGCCGATGGGAGGAGCCTCTATATTTTCGATGTGGACGCGATCGATGGAAAAGAAGGGGTAAATGAGGGCAATCTTCATTTTTTTCGGCAAATGATAAGTTTGCTCTTACCGGATGGTGTGTGTGACAATGAGACGTTTGCAAATATTAACTTGTATGGGGAAAGATCTTGCCTTAAAAATTCTCTGGAATCGGTTGAGCCCATCATCAGCATTCTCATATGAAACAGTATCTTCACAAGAGGATTCCGTGGAATTTCATGTTCCATAATCAATACTTGGCCGTTCGGCTTTACAACCCGTTTGATTTCCTTTAGCGCATCTGTTCTTGCCCGGCCTTGTAATTCATACAACGCATGAGAGCAGCAAACAACATCGAAACAGTCATCGATATATGACAGCCTTGAAGCATCGCCCTGGACAAGAAGTATCCTGTTGGCCACATCCTTTTGTTTTGCTTTATGCAGCATGCCAATAGAAAAGTCATAGCCGATAGTCAAAGCATCAGGATATTTTTCTGCAAAGGACAGAGTAACTGATCCTGTACCGCAACAGATATCTAATATTCTCGTTTGGTTTGTATCGTCTATTCGGACCGAATCAACTAAAAATTTACGAGTCTCGTTTCCATGGTGGCCGGAATGGATCTTTATAAAAAAATCATAAAAGCAGGAGAAAATATTATAATACCTTTGTCGACCGGTTCGTATTTCGGACATGTTTGAGAACCTTTTGTAATGGTATAACAGTAGTTCATCCGCTATAGAAAGTACCCCTTCGCCACTTTAATATTTGTACCACCAACCCAGGAAATTTGCCAGGATTGTCAAGTTTAGATGTATGTGTCACTTTGTGATGCAGCGATGTTTTTGATATTTGAGATGGAAAGGTTAATGTCCACTTGTGCCGTACCACCTTTATGGGCATATCAGCCTTTCTTGTTAAGCAAAACCGTCAATTTGTCAGGATAGATTTCATGAGGCTTTTTTCAATCCGCGGCATAATTTGCGACAACAAGTCATCCCGTTGCAGATACGGACATGGTCTGCCATAGGGAAAATCGCGACACTGCTGCGGCCGCCATTGATGAATCGAGCAGCGTTTGCTCAGCCTATCGTCACGGAGGAAGATACAGGATCCGTCCGGTTTCACTTTAAAGGTGTTTTTACCTTCCAGAAATCGTTTCCTCACCTCGCCATCGGTCAACTGAAAATGCCGGGCCAGCCGATTGATATCGATGGCGGTCAGATACAGGGTCGACCCCTCCTGGTGATAACAGCAAATCCCTGGGCAGTAATTGCAAAATACCAGGTTCATAGACTGTTCTTCCATTTTTTATATCTCGTCTATTGTCTCTGTGGTCAGGTCAAAGGTTGATCTGTATGGGGTATCAGGCATGCAGGTTACCGGCATCTTTTTTCAAGCCCCAAAATCAGCGCACCGAGAGTTTGTTGAAATTTCGGCACCAGGGTCGTTGGAGGAACGGATGTAAACCGTGTTCCTATCGAGTAATAGAAACCGGATTAATGACCGAAAGCAAGTATGATCTCGTTTAGATTCGTGAGAAAGAAGCTGAAGATCAAAAAATATACATAAGGTTTGGCAACCTCATAGTAACCGTATAGCGTGCACCTTATGATGTTTCCTGAGAGCCCTGCGAGCAAAGTGGGGTATTTCTAAGGGAAAACACTCTAAAGAGTTGCTCCATTATGAACCGGCTGGAAGACAGATAGTACTTTCTTATCAACTATTGAGGTAGGCAGGGCACATCTCTCATGTTGTATTTGTCGCCAAATAGGCCAAGCAACGCGTTCTTGTCTGCAAGCCGATACACATAATCGTTTTGATTTATCCGCCAAGATACAGGCGTTGCACTTCGGGGTTGGTGAGGAGTTGCTGACCGCTTCCGGTCAGGCGATTTTTCCCTGACTCGAGGACATAGCCGCGATCGGCGGCGGAAAGACCTTTGCGGGCATTTTGTTCAACCAGTAAAAAGGAGATGCCTTGTTTGTTGAGACTGGTGATTGTTGCAAAAATATCATCAACGACCAGAGGGGACAAGCCAAGGGATGGTTCGTCGAGGAGGACGAGTTTGGGCTGGAGGAGAAAAATTCTAGAAAGGGCGAGCATCTGACGTAAGCCGCCCGACAGTGCTCCGGCTGGGCTATGCAGTTTAAGTTTCATCCAGGGAAAGGTGGCCAGGACCGTCTCCAGGCGTTCTTGAAACAGGGCTTCGGAGATAAAAATTCGGCACAGATGCAGATTTTCCAGCAGAGACAGGCTGGGAAAGACATTGCGTCCCTGGGGGACAAAGAGAATTCCTGAAGAGATTTTCCGGGCGCAGTCGTCCCTTGAAATATCCGCGCCGTTAAACGTTACCCTGCCTTTTTGCGGAACGAGCTGTCCGGCGATAACCCGCAGCACTGTCGATTTTCCCGCACCGTTCGGGCCAATCAGGCAGACGGTTTCACCCTTCTCAACGGAAATATTCAGCTCGGAAAGGACGGTCAGTTCGCCGTATCCCGCCGTAATCGATTCAAGCCGCAACATAGCCGTCGCTCCCCAGATAGGCCTGAATGACCTTCTTGTCTTTTCGCGCTCCGGCGGCGCTGCCGTCAAAGATCAGTTCGCCCGCATCGAGCACCAGAACACGGTCACAAAGCTGGCTGACAAGCGGCATATTGTGCTCAACAAGGAAAAAGCGCATGCCTCTTTGCACCAGGTTTTCCAGAATCTTGACCAGGGATTGGATCAGGGTCGGGTTGATGCCGGCTGTCGGCTCATCAAGTAAGACCAGCTGGGGATCGGTCATCATAACTCGGCCTATCTCGAGCAATTTCCGCTGGCCGTAACTTAAACTCCCAGCCGGAGAATCGGCAAGGGAAGAGAGACACAAAAGTTCGAGAATATCCCGGGCTTTTTCCTCAATTTCCTTTTCCTGGCGGCGCACCAGGAAGGGAGAAAAGAAGGTTTTGACCAGGGATTCGCCGTGCTGCGGAGTCGGAATCGCCGTCAGATTTTCCAGTACGGTCATGAAGGTGAGCATCCGGCTGTCCTGAAAGGTGCACGACAACCCGGCATGGCAGCGTTTTTCCGGAGGCAGGGTATCGAGTGGTTTGCCGTTTAAGAGGACCGTGCCGCTGTCCTGTGTGTAGAATCCCATCACCACATGAAAAAGCGTCGACTTGCCCGAGCCGTTCGGGCCGATCAGGCCGGTGATGGGCGTTTGACTGTCCACGGCGATAGAGACATCGCGCAGCACTTGGTTGCCGCCGAATTGTTTGCATATCGAGTCTAATTGCAGCATCAGGTTTCCTGGAGTAGACGGGATTCAGCGATTATGCCCTGGGGTCGGCGAAGCATCAACAGAACCAGGACCAGACCAAAGAGCATGCTTTGAATGTGGGCAACCCCGGCGGTCATCGATGCCGGCAAGGGGAGAAAACGTAATCCTTCGCCGACGGTGACGACAAGAATTGATCCGACAATCGGCCCGAGCAGTGTCCCCCTCCCTCCCAAAACGACACAGAGCAGGACAAGAACCGTCAGCTGCAGGGTGAAATCGTTCGGGCTGATATAGCCGAGATAATGCGCCCACAGCCCTCCGGCCAGACCACCAAAAGCGGAGCCGATGGCCATGGTTCGGGTCTTAAACGAGACGACATCCTTGCCGAAGGCCCGAGCCACATGCTCATCCTCGCGGATAAGTTTCAAGGTTCTGCCAAAAGGGGAGGCAAGGATTTTTCGAAAACAGAAAAACGACAGCAGGGTGATAACTAAAGCCGTCAGAAGGGTCACGGTGTTGCCGGCAGAGCCGAATATTTCTATTCTCGGGATGCCCGGCAAGCCCATGGGACCCCGGGTCAGCCACCGCTCATTGAGCAGAATCAGACGGATCATCTCTGCGAAAGCAAGGGACGCAATACCGAAATAGTCTCCGGTCAGCCGCAGTACCGGCCATGCAAAGAGCAGGCCGGACAACCCCGCCACCACCATGGCGGCAACCAGGCCAAACCAGACCGAATAGCCGGCCAGCGTTAAGAGCGCGGAGCAGTAAGCGCCGATAGCAAAGAAGCCGACATGGCCGAAATTATATAAACCGGCGCAGCCCAGTTCGAGATTGAGGGAGGAGGCAAAGAGGATATAGATCAGACAGACAATGCCTATGTGCAGAAAATATTCCATCAGCGTACCCCTTTGGCGACCGACCCAAGAATACCCTGGGGCTTGAAAAGCAAAATGACGATGATGAGCAGAAAGGCGGTTAAGTCTTTGTAGCCGGGCGAGATGAACGCGGTGCCCATGTTCTCGATGATGCCGATACATAAACCACCGAGCAAGGCGCCCCAGACATTGCCGACCCCGCCGAGCAGCACGGCGGCAAAGGCCTTGATCATGAAGGTTAAGCCCATCATCGGGTCAAGGCTGGTATCAAGCGCTAGAAGAAAACCGCCGGATGCGGCGAATACTGCCGAGATTATCCATACGAAAATGCTCACTTTCCGTGTTGAGATGCCATAGATAGCTGCCAGCTCCATCGAGTCGGACACGGCTCGCATTGACTTGCCGGTCAGTGTCCTGGTTAAGAGGAGATGCAGGATGATAAAAAACAGTATCGACAAACAGAGCATGCCAAGCTGGACATTGCTGATCAGAAGTCCGCCAAGCTCGATGCTCTCGTAGAATCCGGTCTCATAGGAGCGCAGGTCGGAGCCGAAATAGAGCTGCAGGACGCTGCGCAGCAAAAATGACAGGCCGATTGACGCGATGAGCAAGGTAACCGGCTGGCTGTTTCGCAAGGGCGCGAAGACCAGCCGGTTTTGCAGCAGGGCAATCCCGGTCACCAGCAGGATCGCCGGAAATAACGCCAGCCACAGGGGCAGGCCAAAGGGGGGCGAGGCGAACAGCAGGACACCATAGGCCCCCCAGGCAATCAATTCCCCGTGGGCAAAGTTGATAAACCGAAAGATGGAGTAAACCATTGTCAGACCAACGGCAAAAAGAGCGTAGACCCCTCCCGCGATAATACCATTTATGAGTAATTGCAGATAATACACGGTGTCCCGTTTTAATTTTTTGCAGTGGCCGACAATGGTTACAACAACCGACTCTAATTTTCGACGATTTTGCCGTCCTTGACGGTCCAGCGGCCGTAACTGGCGCCGACATCGCCGTTTTCATCAAAACTCTTGTCACCGGTTACGCCTACAAAGTCTTTAGATACGGCTATCAGAGACGTACGAATCGCATCGGCGGTCAGTTCCGTGGCATTGTTGAGAGCTTTGGCCAGCAGATGGACCATGTCATAGTTATATTCGCCGAAAATCGGCAGTTTCTGATCGGGATATTTCTTGGCAAAGGCGGCCTTGTAATGCTCATAGAGTCCGCTGGTCGTGGAGAAAGTTGGGTAGGTGCCGATAGCGCCTTCAGCTGCTTCGCCGGCCAGTTCAACAAGTTTCGGCGATTTTGAAGCCGAGCCGAGGAGCCACTGCGGCTTGAATTTCATTTCATGGGCCTGCTTGAGCATGGTCCCGCCTTCCTTGATATAGGTGAGATTGACAACGACGGCGGGATTATTTTTCTTCAGGCGCAAAATTTCCGAGCGATAATCGGCTTTCCCCTCGTCATGGGTAAATTCCTCGATTATTTTTCCTTTGAATTTTTCTTTGAAGACATCGGCTAGGCCAACGCCCCAGTCATTGTTGATATAGGTCAGGGCGACTTCTTTATAGCCAAGCTCTTCTGCCAAAGTGGCCACGCCTATTCCCTGCAACATGTCCGAAGGAAAGACTCGAAAGACATAGGAGCCGCATTTGCTGATGTCGGATGCGGCCGATTCCGCGCCGATGAAGATGGTTTTTTCACGCTCGGCAATAGGGCAGGTGGCGAGAAAATTTGAACTTGATGCCGGGCCGATAACCACCGGCAATTTTTCAATGGAGATGAGTTTTTGCAGGGCGGAGACTGAACCCTGGGCTGTTGAGAGGTTGTCCTCGTAGACAATCTCAAGGTCCTTGCCTTGAATGCCGCCGGCAGCATTTACTTCTTCTACCGCCAGATTGAGTGCGCGCTGAAAGCCTTCGCCATAGACGGAAATTTTTCCAGAAAGTGGTTGCACTGCACCAATTTTCACCGTCTCGGCGCAAACAGTTCCAGCCAACATACACAGCAACAACGTACATGCAATTTTCTTCATCCAGTTCACCTTGTTAGAGTTATCAATACAGTACAGATTTGTTTCTTGCCTATCCGCAACAGCCTTCCCCGCTTGCTATCGACACAGTCGGGAAAGAATCTCGAGATAGAGATCCACACCTTCGGTTAAATCGGCCACCGCGACATATTCATCCACCTTATGGGCCATGCCGGAATCCCCCGGACCGAGCACGACAACAGGCACATTGCCAAGACCTGGACCAAGAACGCCGCCATCGGTATAAAAGGTGACAATTGCCGGCGGGTGTGTCTGTCTGCGGACGCTGTCGCAAGCGGCAAAAATCTCTTGTATGATCGCCGTTTCAGGGGGCGTCCAGAGCGGCGGCAGATCAAAGAGTACCTGGAATTCAGGGTCCAGAGGAGCGAGCAAGGCTTGAAGTTTCTGCTGAATTTCAGCATGGGACCAGTTAACGGTAGAGCGAATATCAATACCCACTTCCGCCAGATCGGGAATGGAGTTGTAGTTATCACCGCTGAAAAAGCGGCTGGTTACCAAAGTTGCCTCGCCCATGACGGCATGGCTTCTGCCTCGGACGATGTTCTCATTGACCGCAACAACGGCTTTTGCCGCTTTCAGCAGGGCGTTGTCACCCAGTTCGGGAAATGCGGCATGGGCGGTTTTGCCGTGGAACAGGGTCTTCAACCAGAACACCCCTTTGTGACCGAGCATGGGGATATTGCCGGTGGGCTCGGCGACCAGCACACAACGGGCCTGGGGAAGCACCTGCTGGTCGATGAGCCGGGTTGCTCCCCCGCAACCAATCTCTTCGTCGGCGGTCAGAACCAGGGTAAGCGGCTTGTCCTCGATTGTGGACGCGATATGTAGCGCGGCGGCGACAAGCACGGCAACGCCCCCTTTCATGTCCGCCGCACCTCGGCCAAAGAGTTTGCCGGCGACAACGGATGCGTTAAGGGGCTCCATCGTCCAGGGCTGGGAGCCGAAGGGAACCGTATCCAGATGCCCGGACAGGATGACGGAAGTTTGGTCGGTTCGCCCTTTATGCGCCACCAGGGAGCTGCGATTTGGCCCGTACTCATATTCCTTGATGAGAAAGCCGGCCTCTTGCAGCAGCGGCGCGATAATACGGACGGCGTCGGTTTCGTTGCCGGGCGGATTGACGGTGTTCAGCCGGACCAGCTGTCTGGCTAAAGATAAGGCAAGAGTATGCGGCACAATTTTCCCTATTGATTT
>CAYPPR010000063.1:15680-22348 GCA_964412665.1 uncultured Desulfopila sp. | reverse complement strand
GTAATGATAGAAAAATTGTAACAACGAACAAGATGAAGAGTTTTTACGACGCCATTAAGGGTGACATTCAGGTAATCGGTCATTATTATCTGCGCTTGTGTGCATTTGATGCCACAGCCAGCTTTTTACACTGGCTTCTTACTGAGCCATCTTAAAATCCGACTTTTTACGAGTTTATCACCTTGCGTTCATCTACCTCCACTGCCGCAACGCCAAACGAGCCCAGGCGAGTGCCGTTTTCACAGCTTCTGGAGCTGCTGCGACCTACCTATCGCAGCCATCATCTGCGCCTGGCCGTCGGATTTGCCGCCCTTATTGTCGTTGATTTGCTCCAGCTGACCATCCCGCGGATTATTAAATACGCGGTCGACGGCCTGGAAACCATGACCATCTCAACGACGGGACTGCTGCGCCTTGGCGGCCTCATTCTTCTCATTGCCGCTGCGGTGGTTGCCTTGCGCTTTGTCTGGCGCTACCTGATTATCGGCTTCTCCCGCCTGCTCGAGCGAGCGGTAAGAAACCGGATATTCGCCCATATTCTCAAGATGGATATGCCGTTCTTTGAAAAACATACCACCGGCGACCTCATGGCCCATTCGAGCAACGATCTGGCCGCCGTGCAGATGGCCTGCGGCATGGGCATGGTTGCGGCCATCGACGCTTTAGTCATGTCTCTTGCCGCCATTGGCTTTATGATCGCCATCGATCCCCTGCTCACCCTGCTGGCCCTGCTGCCGATGCCTCTTCTGGCCGTATCCACCCGTATCCTCTCGGGCAAGCTGCATAAGCGCTTTGCCACGGTACAGGAACAGTTTTCCGCCCTGACCGAATTCTCTCGTTCAACGCTCATCTCCATTGGTTTGATCAAGGCCTATACCATGGAGAATTTTCAAACCGACAGATTCGGCCGACTCGGCATGAAATATTTTCGCAGCAATCTTCGCGTTGCGTCCATCCAGGGACTGATCAGCCCGCTGGCGACCCTGGTGGGCAGTCTCGGCATGCTCATGGTCCTCTATTTCGGCGGACGACTGGTCATCGAGGACACCATCAGCCTCGGCGATTTCGTCGCCTTTATCACCTATCTGTATATGCTCATCTGGCCGATGATGGCCATCGGCTGGGTGGCCAATCTGGTGCAGCGCGGGCTCACCTCGCTCGGCCGCATCCACGAACTGGTTACCAGCCGGACCGTGATAGCGGATCCTGTGCTGCCGACCGAACCGGAGATGTTCAGCCGCCCCGGATACACACTCGACAATCTGACCTTTTCCTATGCCACCGAATCGGCGCCCGTGCTGAAAAATATCACCCTTGCTCTTGGTCCCGGTATCCACGGGGTCACCGGTCGGACCGGTTCCGGTAAATCAACGCTGTGCAAGCTGCTTGCTCGTCTCTACCCGGTAGCCGACGGGCAACTCTTTTTCGGCGGCGTCGATGTCAACCAGCTGCCTCTGCAGTTCATCCGCTCGCACATCGCCTATGTCGGCCAAGAGCCGCTGCTGTTTTCCGATACCATTGCCGCCAATATTGCCCTTGGCCGGGAGGATGCCGGCCGGGAGCAGATTATCGAGGCGGCGGTCAATGCCGCAATCCATGACGATATCCTGGCGCTGCGGGACGGTTACGACACCATGACCGGAGAACGCGGCGTAAAACTTTCCGGCGGCCAGCGACAACGGCTGGCCCTGGCCCGGGCCTTGCTGTGCGACCGGCCGGTGCTGCTTATCGACGACGGGCTGTCGGCAGTGGACGTGGCCACCGAACATGAGGTCTTTGCCGGGCTGCGTCGGCACTTTGCCGGAAAAACCGTGCTGATCGTCTCCAATCGCATCAAGCTGCTGTCGATGACCGACCGCATTATCATCCTGGCCGACGGCATGATAGAGTGCCAAGGCAGCCACGAACAGCTGCTGCAGGACAATGCGCTCTATCAATCGATGTTTGAAAAACAAATGACCCGCAACGGCAGCATGGAGGAACCGCTGCCATGAAGGACTACGGCTACAGTGAAAAAGGGCAGCAGGCCTCGCTCAGCGATTTCCATCTCTGGCAAAGGATCTTTCGCTTTTCCGCGCCGTACTGGCTCGGCCTGGGCTTTGCCGTGCTCATCTCCATCCTCATCACCTGGGCAACCCTGACCCTGCCCTACCTGGTGCAGACCGCCATCGATAATCACATTACCGCCTCGTCCCTGTCGACAGAGGAGAGGATTGTCGGTCTCGGCGAGACGACGCTGCATTACGGTCTGCTTATCGTCGGCATCTTCTTTGCGTCGTTCTGCCAGATTCTCGTTCTCGAATGGGTCGGCCAATCGGTGATGCATACCGTCCGGCAGCATCTTTTCCGCCATCTCCTGCAACTCGATCTGCGGTTTTTTAACAATAATCCGATCGGCCGACTGGTTACCCGGTTGACCAACGACATCCAGAACATGAACGAGATGTTCACCTCGGTCATCGTTACTCTGTTCAACGACCTCCTGCGCCTGGTGGGCATACTCGCCCTCCTGTTCTGGATGAATCCGAGGCTGGCGGGCCTGATGGCTCTTTTTGTGCCCATTGCTCTTTGTATCACTATTCTCTTTGCCCGGCTGGCCCGGGAGAGATTCAGGGAAATACGCAGCCAACTGGCCAAGCTGAACAGCTTTCTGTCGGAAATCATTTCCGGCATCGCCATCATTCAGCTTTTCGGTCGACAGAAATCGAGCAAAGCAACCTTTGAAGAGCTCAGTGAAGGCTTTCTGCACCGAACGCTGCGGCAGATCAAGCTTTTCGGCGTCTTTATGCCGCTCACCGAATTCATGAGTTCCGCCGCCGTGGCCATTATCCTCTGGTATGGCGGCGGCGAAGTACTGCAGCAACGGCTGACCCTGGGCGAACTGGTGGCCTTTATCTCCTATATGCGCCTCTTTTTTCAGCCGCTCCGCGAGTTGGCCCAGAAATATTCCGTTGTCCAGTCGGCGATGGCCTCCGCTGAACGTATTTTCCAGCTGCTTGACACCAAAAGCGAGATTACCCAGCTGCCGCAACCCCAAAAGCTGGACAAGATAGAAGGCCAGCTCGAATTTAATCATCTTCGTTTCGGCTACAGCCCGGATAACCCCATCCTGCATGACCTGTCCCTCACCGTCTATCCTGCACAGACCGTGGCCCTGGTCGGCACCACTGGCTCCGGCAAGACAACCCTGGTCAACCTGCTGCTGCGTTTTTATGACCCGCAAGAGGGCGAAATCCGCATCGATGACCAGGATATCACCGAACTCGATGTCCACCAGCTGCGCACCATCGTCGGCGTCATCCTGCAGGATGTGTTTATTCTGCAGGATACCCTTTTTGCCAATATCGTCATGGATACCGGCTGCTCCCGAGAGAAGATTCAGGCAATTCTCGACCAGACGGGCATGAACCGTTTTGTCGATAAACTCCCGTCGGGCCTGGATACGGTTATCGGCGAAGGGGGACTGGAGCTGTCCACCGGGGAAAAGCAACTGCTCTCATTTGCCAGAGTGCTCTGTCGCAACCCGGCCATTGTCGTCCTCGATGAAGCGACGGCGGCCATCGACACGGAATCGGAGAATATCCTCGAACAGGCCATAGCCGACAGCTTCAAGGGCAGGACGTCCCTGGTCATCGCCCACCGACTGTCAACCATCAGACGGGCGGACCATATCGTGGTCATGGCCCATGGCAAGATCGTCGAACAGGGCAGCCACGAGGAACTGCTGCAGCAGGGCGGACACTACGCCCATCTCGTGGCCATGGACCTGGAAAATGACCAGCAGGTTCCGGCAGCCACGTAGGATAATTTCCTAATTACGCAGGGTCGCCTTTCTGGTACCTATGCGCTGCATGGGTACATCTATCTGATGCGTTGCATCTTGGTGTGCAGCCATCCTCACCGATACAGCACCCTTGAACTGCGGCGCAGTCGCGGGAAGGGTCACCATGCGGCGCATGGGGACCAGTACAAACAAGCATTTTCGCTGAAAAAATCCCTCATTTATTGACAGAACAATAGGGTTGGTTTAATTTTGGCAAAAGGAGTAAATATCATGCCAGCGATCAGCATGTTTTATGGGATTATAATTAGTCTTTATTGCTTCGACAATGAACGACATTCTATACCCCACATTCATGCAAAATACCAAGGGGAGAACGCTTCTTTCTCAATCATAGATGGTGCAATAATGGCCGGTGCTTTTCCATTACCTAAAGCTCGACTAGTTCAGGCGTGGATAGAAATTCATCGTGAGGCATTAATGGCTAATTGGGACCTTGCGGTGAATGGCTTGCCTCCTTTTGCTATAGAACCACTACGTTAGGAGTTTTTATGGAATCGGTAACTCATGTCATCCCTCGTGATGATTTCAGTCTTGAACTCTGGTTCAATACCGGCGAGCACCGTTTGTTTGACGTTCGCCCTTATTTGGCCAGGGGTGTCTTTACACGACTACAAAACATCGAGATATTTAAGCAGGTCTTCATTGCACTTGATACTGTTTGCTGGCCTGGTGATCTTGATATTGCCCCCGAAACTCTTTATGATCGGTCCGTTTCAATTGATATTACTACAACAGGGACAGGACCAAGATAACGCATTTTTACTTTTCGGCTCAAGCCCATCGTGCCGACAACTCCAATGGACAAATATATTCCGCTGACGTTCAGCAAGTTCGCAGTCACGGGAGGGGTCACCATGTGGCGCATGGGGACCAGGTTCATGTAGGCATGCCGGTGGTGTTGGACGCTGGAGCGTCCGGGGATGCGTTATTCCGGGTTTGACCCGAAATCCACTGCCCGGGCCTCTGACCTCTGACTTCCAGTACCTCTATCTGATGCGTTGCATCTTGTCCGCTTAATTACGCAAAGTCGCCTTCAGCCTGTCCGGCTGCAGAAGAAGATCAAAAGCATCAAGGATAGTCGTGCAGACAATATCGGCCTGGAGGATTGCGGCAATGTTTGCCCCCTCTTCCTGGATCAGGGCAATACCCAAGGCTGCGGTTTTCAGCATGAGACCATCATTGCGGCCATTGCCGATTGCCGCCACTCCTTCCGCGCCAAGGGCACGAACATATGCAAACTTCTGTCCGTCCTGATCCTTTGTACCGATAATATGCAGGGAACAGGGCAGACCGGCCAGTTTTTCTGCCACCGTGCCATGGGTATCGGCGGTGATGACATGCAGCTGGATATGGCCGGCCAGCTCCGCCAATTTTTCCACTACCCCACCCAGCAGCTCACCATCCAGTGCCAGGGTACCGTTATAGTCCAGGACCAGATGCGACAGTCGCAGCGTCGCCGCGCCAGGTATAACCACCTCTATCATTTGCCGACTCCATGTATTTTTTTAGTAAATATTTTCCTTGCCATTCCCCCCGAGGACGAGCATTTTAATGGTAAACATTCACCAAAGTTATCACACTACGCTATGCAACACCAACAAAACGAAGTCAGCGACGAGGAATTAAAGAAAGTCATTGCCGATTTTCTTGACCAGGGCCATGTGGAAAATATCGTCGCCATGTTCCGCCGGGAACCAAAATACTATGCCTGGACCGGCGAAATCCTCCGCGACGAACGGTTCAGCGTGCGCCTTGGCGTCAGCGTCCTTTTTGAGGAACTGCAGGCATTGCAAGCTGACAAAACAGCACTCGCCATCCCTTCACTGGCCGAACTGCTCCTGGCCGAAGAACCTCTGTGGCGTGGTGAAGCGGTATCCATCCTCGGCATCATCGGTACGCCGGAGGCTTTTGCGCTGATTCTTCCTCTACGCCATGATCCGAGCGCGCAGGTACGGGAAATGGTCGAACTGGTACTGGAAGAATCCCCATGAAAGACAAGAAGATCGCAGAAGTTTCATCGGCAGAATCGGTAAAAGCGACAAAATCCAATATGGCTGCAAAACCGACCAGACACATCCCCTGGTGGGTGAATGTCCTTCTGGCCATAGGCAGTTACTGCACGTTAAAATATGTCGTGCCGGAAATCCATTTGCCACACCCCACCTGGCAAAATCTGGCCCAGGCGGCACCGACCTTTGCCCCGCTGGCGACCATTCCCTTTTTGCTACTGGCGGCCAAGCAGCTCTATGATGTGGATATTGGTGATGTGCATAATAACAAGCCGGACCACAAGCCGGACGACGCTCCGGACGACGGTCGGAAAGAGGAATAACCGCCTTTGCAGGCCATCGCCTCCATGGCAGTAGTGTCGATTTTTCTTTTATTATTCCAGGAATCGGGTACATATACATATTCCTGACATACAGATCGATGCTCACGCAAAACTCTTCAACCCGGCCTTGGTTTATGAAAAAAAAGCTGCTTATCATTGAAGATGAACCTTCGGTCGCCAAACAGCTCCGCTGGGGATTGGACAAGCAATACGAAATCACCCTGGCCCAGGACGCGGAAAAGGCCAGGCCGCTGCTTGCCTCCGGCGTTTTTCCAGTGACAACGCTTGACCTTGGTTTGCCGCCTCACCCCGATACCCCCCGACAGGGTTTTACCCTCCTCGAAGAGATAACGACCCTCGCCCCCCATACCAAGGTAATTGTTATCACCGGCAATGCGGAAGACGACAACGCCATGAAAGCCATCGGCCTCGGAGCCACCGATTTTTACGCCAAACCGATCGATTTAACCATACTGAAGACCATTCTTGACC
>CAYPPR010000063.1:8922-15580 GCA_964412665.1 uncultured Desulfopila sp. | reverse complement strand
CCCGGAAAATCTATTGGAAAGCGAGCTGTTCGGTCATGAAAAAGGCGCCTTTACCGGGGCAGCCGGTCGGCAAATCGGCAAGTTTGAGCAGGCGGACGGCGGAACTATTTTCCTTGACGAGATTGGTGAGCTGCCCCTGCTCCTGCAGGTAAAACTCCTTCGGGTGGTGCAGGAATCGACTATTGAGCGACTTGGCGGAAGCAAAACCCTGCAGCTCGATGTGCGGATCATCGCCGCGACCAATATTGACCTGGAGGAGGCGGTTGCACGGAAAACTTTCCGGGAAGACCTTTTCTACCGCCTGAACGTCGTGCCCTTGACCATTCCCGACCTGAGGGAGCGCCCCGAAGACGTATTACTGCTGGCGCATTATTTTCTCAAGGAAGAGTCTCGAAAGATGCAGCGGCCGGGCACATCTTTTTCACCCGCGGCCATTGCCGCCCTCTCCACCCATGACTGGCCGGGCAATGTTCGGGAACTGCAAAACCGGGTGCGTCGGGCGCTGGGTACCACCATGGATAAATGTATTTATCCCGAGGATTTTGGCCTTGAAACAAGTCCGGCCAACCAGCAAGACATGAAACTGCCCTCCTTGCGAGAGGCCCGTGAAAAAGCAGAGCAAAAGGCAGTCCAACAGGCTCTGGCCCTCTGCGGCAATAACATCAGCCAGGCGGCCAAACTTCTTGACATCAGCCGCCCAACCCTGCACGACCTGTTAAAAAAATTCGATATTAATCCAAACAGATAACAATACGCAATCAGCTGAAAAAGTTGCCGGAAAAAGTCTGGTTCCCCTACCTGTTGCCCTTTGGGCTATTAATACTGCTCACCGAACCGGCGCGTTTTTTCCAAAATCTAGTACCTCTTCTCTCTATTAGCTGGTTATCCTTTTTAGGCGTGGACATTCTGTTTGGCCTTGAGCACCATGGGATAATTGTCGGCAAGCTTAGGCAAAGACCTCGGCATGGCGGCTAATAAAACCCTGCAGCTGCACCCGCTGCTCATCGGATAGCTCGCCGAAACGCACACTGCATCGTCTTCTCAGACGCGAATAATCCGCCAGCTTCCGGTCAGCGACCACCGACACCGGCAAAGAGCCGATCTGCATATCTTCATTGAGATATATATCCATCTGACGAAGGGGCTGGGAAAGTAAGTTTGCGCTCAAATGCAAAAAGGCCATACCGCCCATACTGATATCAATGAGAGTGTAGGGCAGGCCGAAATAATCTCTGGAAATCGCTACCAGTGCGCGATCCGGAGCCGTAAAGCGCGGGTGAAGGCGCCGCTCTTCTGCTTCTGCTTTTTGCGAACTTTGCATTCCAGGTATCCTCATCGCCTTGTTGATTATTTTTTATTCTTGCTACTCGTTTCGCTGCAGACCATAAGGACAGCCCCATTGAAAAGAGTTCCCATAAGCGGCACGGTGCCTGGCTTACGGACAAGATCCGGTTCGGTGCCCTGATAATGTTTTTCTATTTCTCCATACTGCAGCAGTCACAATTGGAATGCTGTTATCTTCCTCCTAGTGGCCAGCAATTTTTACGCCATGGGTGTAATTAATTGTTATCAGATTCATTATTATTGCGTGTCGTCTCTTTTGCACCTTGATGTAAAACATTCCGACACTGCCAAGTGTTGTTATCGTTATTTAGTAATAATTGTGGTCTGTCCACTATTTGCTACAAACATTGACAATCATTGGCTGGATCGCTATGCTATTGTCAAAACCTCAAAACCATTCAATAAGGAGGGTGCTATGCACATTTCATTGACCCCGGAATTGGAATCACGAGTTAAATCCAAGGTTGCAAGCGGTCTCTACAACAACGCCAGCGAGGTTATCCGGGAGGCCTTGCGCTTTATGGAAACCCACGAGGAGTGGATCAACGAAATCAAGCTCGCTCGCCTGCGCGAACAAATCCAAATTGGTATAGATCAACTCGATCAGGGGCAAGGGATTACGATCGAATCCAAGAGAGGTCTGGATCGCCTGTTTGATGCCGTCAGGGGTGACCTTATGTTATGAGTGATTATCGATTGATCATCTCACCGATTGCTCGAGATGACCTGAGAAAGATATATCAATTTGGCCTGCGCAACTGGGGAGCTAACCAATCCTCAAAATACCTCGAAAATCTCAAAGAACGGTTTTGGGCCTTGACTGAACAGCCTCTCATGGGCATTGAACACTTTGAGCTTTTGCCTGGGATGCGAAGCTTCCCGGTTGAAAGTCACATTGTGTTTTATCGAGTACGGTCCAAACAAATCGAAATTATCCGCGTGTTGCATGGCAGACAGGATCCAAACCGGCACATCACAAAAAGCCGCTTGGGTGGATAAATGGCGGCTCATCAAACCCTGTAGCTGCACTCGCTTGCTCATCGGTTAACTCGCCGAAACGCACACTGCACCGCTACACCGTCTTCTCAGGCGCGGACAATCTCCGAAAATCGCCACCAGCGCGCGAACCGGGGCCGTAAAGCGCGGGTGAAGGCGTCGCTCTTCTGCTTCTGCTTCTGCTTCTGCTTTTTGCGTACTTTGCATTGCAAGTATCCTCATCACCTTGTTGCCTATTTTTTATTCTTACTGCTCGTTTCGCTGCAGACCATAAAAACAGCCCCATTGAAAAGAGTTCCCATAAGCGCCACGGTGCCTGGCTTACGCACAAGATCCGGTTTGGTGTCCTGATAATGTTTTAATATTTCTGCATACTGCAGCAGTCACAATTGGATTGCTGCTATTTTCCTTTTAGTGGCTGGCAATTTTTACGCCACGGCTGTAATCAAATGATATCAGTATAATTATTGCTGCAATTCGTCTCTTTTTCACCTGGATGTAAAGCATTCCGACACTGGCAAGTGTTGTTATCGCTATTAAGTAATAATTGTGGACTGTCCCAATAGTGTTCGGCACTATTATTGCAAGACTCAGCCCACGATCTCAAGTATTTTGCGTCAGGATAAATAAATAAAAATGGTAGGCTACGGCTAACCGGAATTAAGCTGGGACCAGGAATGAAGACGCAGGTATCCCTTAGGGAAT
The DNA here is from genome assembly GCA_964412665.1 of uncultured Desulfopila sp. Taxonomy (GTDB): domain Bacteria; phylum Desulfobacterota; class Desulfobulbia; order Desulfobulbales; family Desulfocapsaceae; genus Desulforhopalus_A. The sequence continues at coordinate 12,535 of CAYPPR010000063.1, read as the reverse complement.
GAAGAGAAAAAAATACCCCTTTCCCTTTACGACTTATTTTTTTCAATCACTTCAAGTGAGTTCAGGTGCTGTTCAAGTTCCTCTTCAGTGGCCCAGCCCAAAAAGTAGAATTGCAGCATCTCAAAAGTACGTTTGGTGGGCTTACGACCGGTCCAAAGGGTGATGAGCATACTTGCAATAAGGGCACAATACACCTGCAAGGTTACACCATTTTTTGAATGTGCCAGCAGGTGCTTACATCCAAGGATACATTTGAACCAGCGAAAGAACAGCTCGATCTGCCAGCGACTTTGGTAGCAAAGAGCTATCATTTCCGCCGAAAGATCCATCCTGTTCGTTACCAACAGGAATGAATAGTCTGAATCTGTAGTGCGAAAGGTTTTTTTGCTGGAGACTCTTGATTTGCGCGGAACAGAATCATCACCTTCGTGAAAGATTTCAATGATGCGTACCGGTTCATGGATATCGCTTTGTTTGCTTTTGCTACCGAGTTTGACGATGATATCTCTTACAACCCCAACCGATTTATCAGCGTCCGAGAGTTGGTTGGAAGAGATCTCGTCCCAGACCGCATTGTCTTTGAGTCTGACGATGAATTTACTGGAGGCATTCAAGATATCTTGAAGGAATTTGTATTCTCCATAGCCGGCGTCAAAAACATATAATGTGTTTGCTTTTAAGAAAGATTCCCTGAAGATGTTTTTCTCGTTGGCGTTACCGTGAGTAACCCTTGCGTTCATCGGGATATGACGTTCTACATCGAGGGCAAGTGTTGCTTTGCCGCCCGATTGTGTTCATCAAGCCAAAGTGCCCACAACATCTTGGGAAGTGCAGGTAGCAAGGTACCGTCTACCGCAACCAATTCTTGTTGTAGTGCTTTGAGTTGAGGATTTTTTTCAAGAGGCAGAGCCTGTGTGGCCAGATCTTTTATCAAGGGCTGAAGAAGTTCGGCGTCGAAGACATGCGAGGCTTCGGAAAGAGAGCCTAAGCTGGTGGATTTTAGACCCATTTTTTTCTGGACGGCTTTTATTGTGCTGGCCTGCTGAATGGCTCGCAAACTCGTCAGAACGGGATTGAAAAAATAAAGTATGATCAAGGCTAGATACTGATCAAAGTGGAGTTTCCTATTATGATGTTTTCCAACCTCTCGGTATCTCTGTAAAAGTGGGAAAATATTTTTAAGGTACTTAAATCCCTGGAGGGTATTTGCAGTTATGTGCGGTTTGCTGTCCCCGGCCATATGTGTTTATTTCTTAGTGGATAGAGGTAGATATCTTTAATAGGGGCCTCAATGCTGTTGTGACGATCATTGCGCGTGCGTCCCTGTGTCTGCCCGACAAGAGTCCAGTTGGCGGCCTGATAGCAAGTGCCCCGAAAACGGGAACCATCGACAAAAGTTTCAAGCAGGTAAATCGGGTGGCTGTATTTGGACTCCCAGTCTGCACTGATCCGTTTTGCAACTCGTGCTAAGATGTGGCTTGCCAGGTGAGGTACACGTACCCAGGGAAGAATCAGGAATCGGGTGTTATTGGTTATAAGGCCTAGATTGGTCCCACGAGAGTGGCTGTCCCAGCCGACAAAACTGTCGCGTGGGGCGCATTTCCAGGCTGCTGACCCAAATAAAAGGCAGGCAAGAGGACGTTTTTTGTTATCCCGGATAAGATATTTGAAGTTTTCCCCTACGGTGTTTCTGAAACCGAGATAGTGGTATTTTGCCAGAAGACATTTAAACAAGCTCAGCTCAGTTGATGTTTGCTGAACAGGCAAGAGATTCAGTGGCAGTACTTCCTGTAAGCAGCAATGTATTGCCTTGGTCTCATGGGGTACATCAGTAAGGGAACGGTTGCGAAATCCATTTGTGGAAGGTCGTTTTCTCGCCGGTAAGTGTAGAATGCCGGCACGATCAAGCTTGAGCAGCAGAGTGCGGCAAGCCATATCTTTAAGCCGACCATCAGTAGTGCGCCAATTCCACAAACGACAGAGTTCTTCAGACAATCTGGTACGTCCCCAACTCGGATTATTTTCGAGTAATGTCTGAATTTTCTCAACATCAACCGTTGTTTTCTTAGCCTGAATAGTAGCAATGTACTGTTTCATGGCTATAGGATAGCAGAAACAAGCTTGCGAGTCCAGTAAAAAAATGGCCGAAATGCCTGAAGTGTTATTCAAAAACTATGCCGAACACTATTGGGACTGTCCCCTATTTCCTCCTCTATGTCCCTCTTTCTTTTTCTCTTACCATCTTTCTCTTACCATCAAATCAGAAACGATAGGCGAATAGCAGTATTTCAAGACTGTCGCTTTTCTTTACAATGATCTGTTCATATGAGAAGCAATAAAGATATTTACCAGCAATATCTAGACATTTCAGGTTTGGCATGTTCTTTGCTTTATCCGTGTAAACTTTGTTACTTAATAAAAACAAATTATGAATGGAGGAAAAAAAATGAAAAAATTATTATCAAGTTTAAGTCTAGCTATATCTGTTGTAGCTTTTTCGGTTCCGGCGTACTCGATGACCATAACCCCATTCGATACCGCTGATAATTTGGCCCAGGCATTGGTCGGATCAGGCGTTACAGTAACAGATGCAACTTATTCAGGAGCTACAGCGGCTTCAGGGTATTTTACTGGTGGTGTAGCTGCGGGAATTGGTATTGAAAGCGGTATCGTGCTAACCTCCGGTTTGGCTTCAAATCTCAATGGCACCGAGAATACTTCTGACAGCATAACCGGAAATAATGGTGTATCAGGAACATCATACTTGAATGCCTTGATTCCGGGGTATACTACATACGACGCATCTGTTTTGGAGTTCGACTTCACGAGTGAAGGAGACACCGCATTTTTTAGCTATAGCTTTGGTTCAGATGAATATAACGAATATGTCGATTCAAACTATAATGATGTGTTCGGTTTCTTTTTAGATGGGACAGCGGTCACTGACAACGTTGCACTACTTCCTGATGGAACAGCTGTCTCAATTAATAATGTCAACAATGGAAAAAACTCCGCCTTCTACAATGACAACGATCCTTCAAATGGGATTCCAACTCCTTTTGCTTTCGAATATGATGGTTTTACTGATGTGTTGGTAGCCACCCTGGGTGGGTTGACTAGTGGACAGAAATACCACTTGACATTGGCAATTGCTGACGCTGGGGACTATGTTCTTGATTCCGGTGTTTTTTTGAAGGCAGGTTCGTTTGGTGACACAAATCCTGAAATTCCAGAGCCGTCCACTGTGCTTATGGGTGCCGGCCTCCTTGGCTTGGCTGCCCACAGACGTAGACGGCAAAGCAATAAAGGCTAAACATTTTTGTCCATCTCAATACATCATTTCGTTTGTCAAAAATCCCTCACTGCTGTGGGGGATTTTCTTTTCAATTTTCACTGAACCAGAGAGAAGGAAATAGGGTAGAGTAGAGCACTGATTTGGATAGTTGTCTCCGGCCCTTGTTGGAATGACGCCTCGCCGCACGCGGCTACTACGTGTTCCGGAGTACTATCTTTCATCAATGCTCCCTCATCAAACCGTGCATGCGGTTTCCACGCACACGGCTTTCCGATGTTCTTCATGCCAAGGCATGCGCCGAGTTCCAACCCGCTTTCC
>CAYPPR010000063.1:6045-8822 GCA_964412665.1 uncultured Desulfopila sp. | reverse complement strand
CCGCTTTCCTGTCTTTGACCTTGTGACGCTTCATCAAGTGAGTTCGCAACCGATCTTCCGCATGCTGCCTGACCTTGCTCATCATTTGACTTGAGTTCCGAAAGTGGAAGTAGTTCGCCCAGCCTCTCAGGCTGCGGTTCACGTTTCCAACCAATTTGTTTCATCCTTGTAGTTACTGCAGCTTAGTCAAGCATACTGTTTTCATTCATACATGAGCAAAAGAAATTGCCTCAAAGCCACTCAAGTCAATCTCCTGCCTTGCTCGCCAAAGATCATAATTATCCTGCATAATCAACCAACTTTCAGGGGATCGGCCCACAACTTTAGAAAGTTTCAGGGCCATCTCCGGCGAAATATCAGTTTTTTCATTAAGCAACCGACTAACCAACCCTGTGCTTACATGTAGTTTGCGGGCCAGCTCATTGGAACCAACATTAAAAGGCTGCAAATAGACTCTTTTAATAAATGCTCCCGGGTGCATCGGCTTATATTGTTGAACAGCCATTTTAATACCCTCGACTAGTGATAATCTTCATAATTGACCACATAAGCGTGACCATCCTTAAATTCAAAAACAATACGCCAGTTACCGCTGACATTAATCGCCCACAAACCCACTCGATCGCCTTTTAGCGAATGCAACCTCCATCCCGGCAAATCCATATCATCGATCACGGTGGCAGTGTGCAAAGCCTGTAAACGTTCTTCAATCCTTGGGGCATGTTGTGCATTTATTCCCACAGTGCTTCCGGTGGTGAAAAATTTCTGCAACCCTTTATGTTTGAAGTTTTGAATCATGAATATATTATACTTCCGTCTTTTCGTTGTGCAACGGTAAACACCGTTTCCGTCAGGCAGGAAATGCTGCACGGTATCATTTTGATGCTGCATCCACTGCCAAAAATCTTCAGAAGAAATTTAACTGTAAAATTATCCGACACCTACGGTTAGGGGCAAGATAATGACAAACCGTGCTCCGCCATCAGGATTGTTGCCGGCGGAGATCGTACCACCCAGACTGGTCACCACTCTTTTTACCTGCCACAAACCAATACCGCTGCCGCCTTTTTTACTAGTTTTAAATGGCTCAAATAAACCACCCGGCAACAACTCAGCTACGATTCCCGGCCCGTTGTCAATAATTTCGACATGAACCTGATTGGCCTCATCCCTGGCGGTTCTTATCCTCACTGCAGCTTCTTCCCCCTGCGCCTCATAGGCGTTGAGCAGCAGATTTTCTATCACGGAACCAAAAAGTGCCGAATCACTCCTTACCTGTATGCAATCGGAACTATCAAGAGTAACCTCCATTGACGGCAGCTTCTTCCTGATCTTGCCGATACACTTATGCAAAAACCCGCCAAGATCAATATCCTGCCATTCGGGGGTAATCTCGTCTTTTAATGCCCCCAACCTCGCCTCCACCCGCCCCATTCTCTTCAACGCATCATCGACCAGTTCCAGCATATCCTGCTGGAACTCCGGTTCATGGATATGTTCCGGGGCGTTTTCCTGGAGCAGGGAGAGCATGGTCGCCGCATTCTTAATATCGTGCAGGACAAAGGCCGACAGCCGATGCCAGGCCTGCTGCTCGCGGGTATGCGCCAGTTCTTCGGCCATGCGCACCGCCAGCAGCGCCGAGGCAGTCTGACAGCCAAGGGCGGTAAGCAGGTCAAAATCGTCGTGCCCGTATTGTCCACCGGTGTATTCCGGACCAAGGCCGATCAGGCCGGTCAATTGATTACCGATAGAAAGCGGAGTAACAAGGGTGAGATTCAGTGCGGTAAAAAAAGATTCCTTGCTTTTTTTTACCTTTCGCCAGATCTCGTCCGGTTCCTTGTCGTGAATATGAAAAAAACCATGGCTCTGGAGATAGACGATGAGCGGGTCATCTGCGCCAAGAGTAGCGCCCTGGCCGGTGATATGCGTATCTTCTCGAGAAGAAAGCAGCTTATACTCCCGGGAAACGCTGCCGCCCGCAAGCCAGATAAAAATCTCCGAGGTGTAGAGGCTTTCGGCAAGCACCTCGCGCAGCGCTTTTATAACATCTTTTTCATTCATCGCTCCTTGAAGCTGCTGAGACAGGGACAGCCACTCATCACGGTATTCATATTTGTTGATATAAAAATGGGTGCTGATAAAAAAATGGACCCGACGACGAATTTTACCCGAAAAGGCGAAAAGTCCAATACCGACAAGCCCCAGAACCAGAAACAGCCACTTCAGAACAAAGGACATCTCCAGCCCAAAGGTGCGCATAGCGAGAGAAACAATGCCAAAACCTAAAAGATAGCCAGCCAACAGGGAAGGAACCACGAAAGAGTAGACAACCTTGCGGGAAACAAAGATTTTACGGTTAAGCAGCCGATGGTGGAATACCGCATAAGCCATCATCACCCAGCCGAAAAGCAAAAGTGCCGCGAGAAGATTGAGATGTTTCGGGAGGATGGTCAGATAGGTGAGCCGGACGGAACAGGACCAGGCCAAAGCACCGCAGACCAGGTAGCAGCCGACGAGCAGAAATTTATATTCCCAGCGCCGCGCTCCATTCAAGGGACGCCAAAACTCCTCAAGACGCCAGGCGGCGTAGAGCACGACAAGCAGGACCAGGACAGCCGAAAAATAGACCGGCCCGTACATGGGAAAAAAAAGCCTCGCATCGGAGATACCGACCGCTGAATGGTAGACAAAAAAATATCCGGCCATGGCCAGGAGAGCGGCGCCGGACAACACCTCGATGATCAGGCGCCGTCGAAAGTCATCGACTGCTAGACGAG
>CAYPPR010000063.1:4855-5945 GCA_964412665.1 uncultured Desulfopila sp. | reverse complement strand
GACGAGATGAACGGCCTCGGCTTCGCGGCTGTAGGTCAGGTAAAAATATTCGAAAGCGAGAAGCGGCAAGGCCAGCAGGGTCTGGACCAGCGCCAGGGAAAAGTTTCTCTCACCATTGCCTGGCCGAAAAGCCAAAAGACCTGTGAGGAGGAGGATGAAATTCAGGGTATAAAAAAAAGATATCATCATAAGTACGATACCAATTGGGGTCGGACCACGTTACCACTAAAAGGAGACAGATTTATTTTATCTCCTCTAACAGAATGAAGAACAGCTCAGGGCCCTTTTTCGCTGGAGTAATACCGCTGGCGTTCCCACGCTGGAGCATGGGAGCAAGGGAATGCGATTCACGGGAACGTATGTTAATTTTCCCAATCTTCTATTTCCAAACCGACGATTCGACTAAATTCATCAACATTGTGGGTCACGAGGGTTGCATTATTGGCCCGGGCAATAGCTGCAATCAACAGATCATTTGGCCCAATTATTTTTCCCTGAGCGTTTAGATCTGCTCTAATCTGAGCATATTCCTCGGCACAACGGTCATCGAAGACTAAACTTACCAGCGGTGCGAAGAATCGTTGCAAGAGTCGCAGGTTGGCACTTACTCTCCGGCTGTGCCTGGCACCAAAAAGCAATTCTGCTTTGACGATGCTGCACAAGGCAATTTCCGTAGGTGAATGTGAACGAAAGCTTTGCTCGATTTTAGTATTTCTCTCGTTGAGTAGATGAATACATACATTCGTATCGAGTAAATACATTTACTTGAACTCCTGTCTTTGCTCATACTCACCTTGTTCCGGACGTTCCAGAGGATCTCCTTCCCAGGAACCGAAAAGATTAAAATAATCCTCGGGCCAGGTGCTGCCGATTTCTTTTTTAACTAGACAGGCAAGATACTTAGACACTGACAGGTGGGCATTCTTAGCCTTCTTATGAAACTGTTCAGCTATTTCATCAGGCACGTAACAATGTAACTGGGCCATAATATCCTCCACATATATTCTATGTATTTACATTATAGGCATCATTCTAAATTGTCAAGTTTTCCTGCCTGATACCCTTTCTGGTTTTCTGGAGCCCAAGCGTT
>CAYPPR010000063.1:0-4755 GCA_964412665.1 uncultured Desulfopila sp. | reverse complement strand
TTTTATTTTTGAAGAATATTCGTTATATTGTCGATTCACTTTTTATTATACTCTTAACAACTTCCATTCAATTGCCCCATGCTTGACGCAACCGACAAAAAGCTTCTCACCCTTCTGCAGGAAAACGGCCGTATCACTAACGCCAGACTGGCTCAGGAGGTCGGTTTATCGCCGCCTGCCGTGCTGGAGCGGGTCCGCCGGCTGGAATCATCCGGGATTATAGAGAAATATGTGGCCATCCTGAACCGTGAGCAGGCGGGATTCAGCATCCAGACCATCATCATGGTCTGCCTGAGCCACCATCAGATTTCCTCATTGCAGAACGTCAAGGAACGATTGACGCAGATGGATGAAGTGCTTGAATGTCATCAACTGACCGGGGAGGTCGATTTCCTCCTCAAGGTGGCGGTCAAGGACATGCACAGCTATACGGATTTCGTCAACAATAAGCTGTCGGGAATCCCCGGCATCCAAAACGTGAAAACTTCTTTTATCCTCGAAACGCTTAAAAACAGTACCGCCCTAAAACTGATGGCGTCGTAAAAACTTTTTTTAGCCGAATCGACAGATGATAAAATTGCCATAACAGGGTATATGGGAGAAACTTTGCATTTCCTCCTTTCAACTAATTTGATCAACGCATCTGATCTGCCATTTTGCACAGAGACAAAAAAACATGAAAAACCAGGACGAGCTTATTACCCAGGCTACGGCACTCATCACAATGGGAGAAAAAGTTCTTGCCACGGAAACCAGTGAAACCCAGTCAAAATCCCTTGTCAACGAAGTAAAATTCCACGACTTCAGAATCTCCGCTCTCTCCTATCTTGGTCGCGTCTTCGGCGAAATCAGCACCCATTACGAAAGCTTTCGAACCGAAGTCACCCACCACACGGCAAGCCGCACCCGCAGAGGCGTCGGTATCCTGACGGCGGCCAGAAGAGCACTGCAGGGAGACTGGCTGGAAACGACCACCGGAGCGATTTCCCGCGATATCTTAATCGACATGCTTCGCCTGGCCAGGATGCAGTTTGACCAGGGCAACCTCTGTGCAGCGGCGATTATCGCCGGGGCGATCCTGGAAAAACAGCTGCGCAATCTGTGTCTGGCCCGAGGTATCGCCATCCACAATGAGAGCCACGGCAAAGCCATTGCCAAAAAAGGCCTGCAGTTGACCGGCGAGGCATATAAAAAGAAACTCTACGACAGGCAGGACAACAAGGCGGTAATCAGCTGGCTGGAACTGTGCGATGCGGCGGCGAAAGGGACGGATGAAGCTATTGATGGTGAACAGGTTAAGAATATGCTCAATGAGATGCAGGCTTTTTTGACTACAATTAGGTATTGATAGAGATTGTATTATGCATCCAGCACCCCTGCTTCGGCCCGACACCTTACTGCATATCTATTATATCGAGGGAATCGTCCCCGCTCTGCACACGGATGCGTTGGAGAATTTTATCGGCAACTGGGTGGAAGACGACTTCAGCTTTCTCTTTTTCACCCAGCCGGCACGGGAAAAGGTGCTGGACATCCTTTCCGACTTCCCACAGCTAAAGCTGCTCGACGAGTATGCCATGACCTATGCCGACTGGCAGGGCGGCAACATCGAACCGGTGCGTATCGGCCGTTTTCTGCTTAACCCGACCTGGATCAAGGCATCTCCCGGCAAAAACGATGTGGCCATCACCCTCGCCCCAGGCGTTGTGTTCGGTAACGGCGCCCACCCAACCACCCAGGCCTGCCTCGAGGCCATCGATATCGCCTGTTGCGGCAATAAGGTCAAAACCATGCTCGATCTCGGCTCGGGTACCGGAATCCTTGCGCTGGCCGCCGCCAAACTCGGCTGCGAAAAAATCCTCGCTATCGACTACAATTATCTGGCCGCGCAGACCGCCCGGGTGAATGTGTCGCTGAATAATCTTGACGCCCGGATTCTCGTGGTCAACGGCCGGGCGGAAGAACACACCTCTGTCGCCACCGACCTGCTGGTGGCCAATATCCACTACGATGTGATGAAGGATCTGGTGCGCACCGAGGGCTTTCTCAACCAGAAATGGTTTATTCTATCCGGTCTGCTGCGCAGTGAAGCGGAAAAAATCATGGACTTTCTCCATACCCAGCCGGTTCTTATCCTGAAACGCTGGAATCAGGATGAAATCTGGCACACCATTCTCGGCATCACCAAGCTCTCGGAAACACAATAAAGCAGAACAAACTCGTAAAAACCTACGTTTTAGGATGGCTAAGTTAAAAACTTCATATGCTAGGCGCGCAAAATTTTTATCATTACGGCGTACTAAAGTACTTCGTGATGATAAAAATTTTGCCGCAACGACGCAGATGAAGAGTTTTTACGACGCCATCAAAACAGGAGAAATATTTTGACAAAACTCTTAGTAATAGGCGGCGATGCAGCCGGAATGAGTGCGGCGTCCCAGGCACGCAGACTGCAGCCGGACATGGCAATTACCGTCTTTGAGCGGGGACCGCACACCTCTTTTTCCGCCTGAGGCATCCCCTATTATGTCGCCGGGCTGGTCGACACAGAGAATGCACTTATTGCCAGAACTCCCCAGACGTTTCGCGAAAAACAGAATATACACGTCCATACCCGCCATGAAGTGCTGGCCATTTCCCCGGAGGAGCAACACGTGCTGGTCAGAGATCTGCATACGGGTACGGAGCACCGGCACGACTACGATGAGCTGCTTATAGCCACCGGCGCCGGAGCCGTACAACCGCAACTTGCCGGTATCGACAGCAGCAATATCCACGATGTGAACACTCTGACCAGCGGCACCCGCCTCAAGCAAGTGCTTGACCGGGAAAAACCACGGACGGCGGTAATCGTCGGCGGTGGCTATATCGGACTGGAAATGGCCGAAGCGCTGCATATGCTTGGCTTGCAGGTTACCATGGTCCAGCGGAGCCCGCAGGTGATGCCCACCCTGGATGCGGATATGGGCGAGAGGCTCGGTGATTCGCTGCAACAGAGCGGTATCGTCTTGTATCGCAAGGAAGCGGTGCAAGGTTTCACTGTGGAAAACGGACGGGCAATAGGCGTCGTCACCGACAATCGAACCATTGCCACCGATCTGGTCGTTCTCGGCCTGGGCGTGAGCCCGAACAGCGGGTTGGCAAAAGATGCCGGCATCCCTCTTGGGCCCAACGACAGTATCAAGGTCAACGAGCGGCAGCAGACGGAAACGGCGCACATCTGGGCGGCCGGGGATTGCGCCCAGGCCTACCATCTGGTCAGTCGTAGACCGGTGCATGTGACGATGGGCACCGTGGCCAACAAGCAAGGCAGAATTGCCGGCATGAACCTGGGTGGGAAATATGCCACATTTCCCGGCATCGTCGGCACGGCGATCAGCAAATTCATGGATACCGAATGCGCCAGAACCGGTCTCAATGAAAAAGAGATCAAGGCTCTTGGCCTGCAGTACGCGGTCGGCCGCATTGACGCCAACACCCTGCCCCGTTACTATCCAGGATCGGCGCCGATATGCGTCAAGGTGCTGGCGGAAAAAGGTTCGGGGCGGCTGCTCGGTGCCCAGATAGTCGGCGGTCGCGGCTCGGCCAAACGGATCGACACCGCCGCCACCGCCCTGCATGCCGGTTTTACCCTCGAAGACATGCTCTATCTTGATCTCAGCTACGCCCCGCCCTTTGCCGGGGTCTGGGATCCCCTGATCATCGCCGCCCGCATGGCCTTAAAACAGGTATAATAACTACCTTACAGCTTCTGCAGCGCGGCGATCCGATCCTCGATGGGCGGATGGCTTCTGAACAGCGAGGCCATGCCGCCTTCTTTGGGACGGATACCAAACGCCGCTACCTGATCGGGCAGATGGGATGGTTCGTGGTGGGCCTGCAGGCGACGCAGGGCACTGACCATTTTTTCCTTGCCGGTCAGATAGGCCGCACCTTTATCGGCGGTAAACTCTCTTTTACGGGAGAACCACATGACGATAATCGAGGCAAACAGGCCAAGGATCAACTCCAGAACGATGGTCACCGCAATATAACCAAAAAATCCCAGGCCCCCGCCTTCCTCATCACTGCTGAGGACGTTGTTGATAGCATTGGCGGCCATGCGCGACAAAAAGATGACAAAGGTGTTGAGCACCCCCTGGATAAGGGAAAGCGTCACCATATCACCACAGGCCACATGGGTAATTTCATGGGCAAGCACCGCCTCGACCTCATCTTTGGCCATATTCTGCAGCAAACCGGTGGAAACGGCCACCAGGGCGGCATGCTTCTTCATGCCCGTGGCAAAGGCATTCATATCCGGAGAATTGTAAATTGCCACTTCCGGCATACCGATTTCCGCCTTTTGGGCCATCCGCTTAACCGTATCGTAGAGCCACTGTTCCGTCGGATTACTCGGTGTTTCGATGACCTTTGCCCCGGTCGATTTCTTGGCGATCCATTTGGACATGGCCAGGGAGATAAACGACCCGCCCATGCCAAATACCGCCGCCATAAACAGCAGGCCGGTCGTCGACCTCGAGTCGATGCCGAAAACTGTCATAACGATACCCAGCAAGATAAGTATCGCCATGTTGGTTGCTAAAAACAGAACAATTCGTAACACGTCATTCCTCCAAAAATTTTATTATCCATATTCCCTGCCGGGGGCTATAGAACGATCACCACCCTGCAGAACCTTTTTTCAATCACGAGTAATGATAAACATCCTTTTTTCCGCCACAAGAAAAACCGGTGTTCGGGGTGTTTAAATTT
>CAYPPR010000062.1:0-22556 GCA_964412665.1 uncultured Desulfopila sp. | reverse complement strand
AACGGCTTTATCAACGTGTACAGTGAGCCGGGCCAGGGGACAACTTTTAGAATCTATCTGCCAAGATACACGGCAAAATCGGCCAGTGTGGCGGAAAAGGCGCCGGACCGTCCGGCCGAACGCGGCCACGAGACCATTCTCCTGGTGGAGGACGAACCGGCGATCCTGGAGATGACCATGAAGATGCTGGAAAGGCTGGGGTACACCGTGCTGGCAGCCGGCACCCCGAGCGAGGCTGTTCGCCTGGCCCAGGAACACCCCGGCCGCATCGATCTGCTTTTAACCGATGTGGTCATGCCCGAGATGAACGGCCGCGACCTGGCCCAAAACCTGCTCTCCACCTATCCCGGCATCAAACCCCTGTTCATGTCCGGCTATACCGCTAATGTCATTGCCCATCACGGCGTGCTCGACGAAGGCGTGCACTTCATTCAGAAGCCGTTTTCAATGAAAGACCTGGGCGGGAAACTGCGCGAGGCCCTGGAAGGCTGACTTGTTAATTTAGTAACGAACTGTATTACGTCGCCCACGATGTCGTCAGGTTAATGAACTTACCTGTCCGCTGTCATTGCCACTGACTGCTTGCTGCAAAGTATATTCCGGCGGCAGAATTCGAATGGTCCGATGTCCCATCACTTCTCTTCGGATAAGGCGACATTCTCGGGGTTTTCAAGATCATTTATAAGGTCTTCGAAGCTGGACTGAATGTCTTCAGCATCTTCATCTGCTGCAGCTTCAATTTCCGCCAGATCAACATCCTGATTGAGAGATACACTCAACGGACTCGTTGCCATCACAACAAAATCACCCTGTTCTGCTGTATCAACTGCAGCCCTTTGCGTTGTACGCCATAAGGCAAAGACCGTAACCGAGCTCAACATCACACCGATACAGCAATAGAATGCCTGAGGACCAAAGATATCCATGGCTAAGGCGGTTATCGGTGAACCAATTGACGCCCCGATCGCACTGAGCAGCACCAGAGTCCCACTGGCAGCAACCATTTGGGTGGGGGTCAGGTAATCATTGGTGTGTACGCCGCAAAGAGAATATAGAGGCATGGCCAAGCCACCAACAGTGGCGACAATGACATAGAACAACAACCCCTCCCCGTTAGAATACGAGGCAATAAAGGAGACTAACGCTCCACCCGTGCAGCTGAATATAATCACAATACGTGGCCCGAAATAATCGGAAAGCCAGCCCAAGGGATATTGGAATAGAAATCCACCGAGAATAAGTGTACTCATAAAAAACGATACATCTTTCACCGATAACCCAATTTCGGTTGCGTAAACAGCCCCCATGCCTAAGAATGCGCCTATCGACATACCGGTGACAAACATGCCGAATATGCCGAGGGGCGACACGCGGTAAAGCTTTAAAATGCCAACGTTTTCAAGCACATCGGTTACTGGTGCGCGTGCCGTCGATAAAAGTATTGGGATCACAGCCAAACTGATCAGCAGAGACACCAGCACAAATAATTCAAAACCGGAAGGATGGGCAAGATTGAGCAGCATTTGCCCACCGGCCATTCCGCCAAGAGATACCAGCATGTAAAAGCTCAACAATTTTCCGCGGTTGCCATTGTTTGCTGCTTCGTTTATCCAGCTTTCCACAACAATAAAGAGACCGGCATAGGCAAAACCTGTGACAAAACGCATTACCCACCAGATCCAGGGAGCAACAAAAACGGCTTGTACCAGGATTGAAGTCGAAGCAAGTGATGCCAGGGCACCGAAGGTCCGAACGTGACCGACCCGGCCCACCATTTTAGGAACCATATTGCAACCGGCTATCAGGCCAAGGAAATAGCCGGACATTATGAGACCGGTAATTGTTGTGCCAAAACCTTCTATGGTCGCACGCACCCCGACCAGGGTTGCCTGTAACCCGTTTCCGAGCGCGATCAGCCCCATGCCCAGAAACAGTGCCCAACAGTTGGAAAGAATACCCAGCATTTTTTGCCCTTACCTTTTTGATAAATTGTCAATTTTTATTATCGATGGAAACGCTCGCCAAAGATATTTTATTCAAGACGGAGAATGTATGTCTCCCTATGAGTTTCGCTGGTCCCATTATATGAGAATTGGCAAAAAAGCAATGTCGAAATTTCAGTTTCTTGAACCGAATGTCTCACGAGGAATTGCCCGAAAATAATACAAAAACCTGTTTTCACACAGTAAAGAACCGTGAAAACAATTGTTTTTTGCTGTTTAAGTGGTATGGAAAATGGCGGCGGAAAATTGGGACAGATTTTAAAAATAAATATTTGACCTTCGTCAAAGACCAAAGGCCAATGGCCCAAGGTACGTATGAAGAGCCAAATTGTTATATTGACTTAAATATTTCTACTACTTATAGATAATTTCATGACAAAAACATCGAAACATCTGACTTTGAGTGGGACTCCTCTCAGCAGAACGAGTGTTGAATTCCTTAAAAAGGAAGCTTTACAGATCCGGGTCATACAGTCTTTTGATGTGTACCGGTGAACGATTGCAAAACGACCAATCCGATCAGACATAAAAAGAGCGAAACATTGGAATCCAATCTGGAACAACAACTGGCGCAAAACCTGGAGCTACTGGTTGAAAATGACATCAGTTCCCTTTTACAAGGTGCCTTGCGGGGTATTGAAAAAGAGAGCCTGCGTGTCGACTCTTTGGGGCAGTTGTCACAAAAAGAGCATCCGGAGGGCCTCGGTTCGGCATTAACCAATGGTACTGTTACGACCGATTTTTCTGAAGCCCTTCTTGAATTCGTTACTCCCGTTTTTGATGACGGTGCGGCAGCATTGCAGTTTCTTCAAAGACTGCATCAATTTACCTATGGCCAACTGAGTGAAGAGCTTATCTGGGCAGGGAGTATGCCCTGTCATGTCGCCGATGCCGAGGCAATTCCCGTCGCCCGGTATGGTTCGTCGAATATCGGCCGATTGAAACATATATACCGGGTCGGCCTTGCGCATCGTTACGGCAAGATGATGCAGACCATCGCCGGTATTCATTATAATTTTTCGCTGCCGGATGACTTCTGGCGATCATTTCAAGAGCTCCAGGGAAATACTGATTCGCTGCAGTCATTTCGGTCGTCCGGTTATTTCAAAATGATTCGCAACTTTCGTCGGTATTCATGGCTTCTCCTCTATCTGTTTGGTGCCTCCCCGGCGGTGGATTCTTCCTTTTTAAAAGGGAAACCCCATCCTCTGCATTCCTTAAGTGACAGGACACTGTATCTGCCCTATGCTACCTCTCTGCGTATGAGTGATCTCGGCTATGCAACCAAAGCCCAGTCTTCTCTGAACATCTGCTTTAATCATCTGAACACGTTTATCACCTCACTTGATAAGGCGATCCATACTCCTTATCTTCCCTACGAGAAAATAGGTGTCAAAGTCGACGGGCACTATCGCCAGCTGAGCAGCAATGTTTTGCAGATTGAAAATGAATACTATAGCGATATTCGGCCGAAAAGGGGGATCCGATCAGGAGAAAAACCTCTTGCCGGCCTGCGGGCAAGTGGTGTCGAATATATAGAAGTTCGGCTCCTGGACAATAATCCTTTCTTGCCGGTGGGCATCGATCACCGGCAAACACTGTTTCTCGATGCTTTTCTGATCAGCTGCCTGCTCATGAATGATGCCGTTCTCTGTCCGGCTGAGTGCCGGATGGTGAACGACAACCAGCAGAAAGTAGTGACCAGGGGGCGCGAACCAGGGTTGCTGCTGGTTACTCCCCAGGGAGAGAGCACCCTTGTCGGGACCGGCAAAGCACTCATCGACAAGATAAAAATGACCGCTGAGCTGCTGGATAGGGTGCATCGGACAAAGGAGTACAGTATGGCAGTCGACGAGCAAGTGCGGAAACTGGAAGACCCCGGTTTGACGCCATCGGCCAGGGTGCTGGCGGCCTTACGTAAAACCGGACAGGAATATACTGCATGGATTTTACAGAAGAGTCGGGAACATAAAGAATTCTTTTTGGGTCTGCCTCCGAATGCTGCAATATTGCAGAACCTGGCCGGGAAAGCCGAAGAGTCACGCCGTCAACAACAGCAGCTTGAAGCGGACGATACAATCGATTTCGATCAGTTTCTCGCCGCATACCTGGCGTATTAATGGAGAAAAAGACCCGATTCTTTCCAGAAATCACCGGGCTCGCTACAGCTCGCAGGTCTGCGCCACGTTTGTTTTATTGTGCTGCAGACCATTGGAGTCATGACGATGGTTGCAGCAGAATTATGGCCCTTTTTTTTTCAGAAAAGTAGTGCAAAAATTTGACAAAAACGGCTATTGTGCTGACATATATAATTTCTAAATTGCTAAGGCACTGGTTTTAAAACGTATAAATTCAGAAGGTTGTTCCGTTCCAACTAGGGTTGGACGTCGGACCCCAATGGTCTTGAGGCGGCTTCCCTGCAATCGGTCTGTCGATATCGGCAGCCGCTTCCCGTCCGCTGTTCAATTTCAGCAATGATCCTGCCATCGTCATGCCGCGTTGACGGTGTTCCCGGCTGTCGATTAACAGCATTTCGTCCCTGTCGCTGCTACTATGTCTTTGTATTTAAAGGAGGTGTTTTCTTATGGCTCAACAAGATCCGCAATCTCTCGAAGAGAAAGGCTGGTTCCACCTGGATGTTCATCCCTGGGTGTTTTTTGTTTCGGCCGGCTTGATCGTCACGTTTGTTATTTTGACCTTAGTTTTTCAGGCCACTGTGGACGATTTCTTCTCCACCGTACAGTCATGGATCGGCAAATATGCCGGCTGGTTTTTTGTCTGGACCATGAATATTGTTCTGGTTTACGTGATTTCTCTGTTGCTGGGGCGCTTTTCAGGCATTCGCCTGGGCGGGGCCGAGGCGGTCCCTGAATTCACCACCCTGGGGTGGTTCTCCATGCTCTTTTCCGCGGGCATGGGCATCGGACTGCTGTTTTACGGAGTGGCCGAACCCATGTTTCACTTTGTTGCATCGCCGCTGGTTGAACCGGGCACGGCGGAGGCAGCCCGGGTCGCCATGGATTTGACCTTCCTGCACTGGGGGCTGCATCCCTGGGCGATTTATGCCCTAGTGGGCCTTTCGCTGGCTTTTTTTTCCTTCAACAAAGGTCTCCCGCTATCGATCCGTTCGGTTTTCTACCCTCTGCTCGGTGAACGGATATATGGCCCCATCGGCAATATCATCGATATTATGGCAACCGTCGCCACCCTGTTCGGTGTGGCCACCTCCCTGGGGCTCGGTGTCCAGCAGGTCAATGCCGGGCTGAACCATCTATTCGGCATTCCCCAATCGATTCTGGTTCAAGTGATCCTGATCGCCAGTATTACCCTGGTAGCGACCTGGTCGGTGGTGCGTGGCATCGAAGGCGGCATCAAGCTGCTCAGCCAGATGAATGTTTATCGGGCTACGGGCCTGATGCTTTTTGTTCTGCTGCTGGGGCCGACTTTGTTCATCATGAAGGCGCTGATGGAAAATATCGGCTTCTATCTGCAGAACCTGCCGCAACTGGCCACTTGGAACGAAACCTATGAAGCCACTGACTGGCAGCAGGCCTGGACAATCTTCTACTGGGGCTGGTGGATCTCCTGGTCTCCTTTTGTCGGCATGTTTATCGCCCGGGTCTCCTATGGGCGGACCATCGGAGAGTTCATCAAAGGCGTGCTGCTGGTTCCGACCTTTGTTACGTTTATTTGGATCACGGTCTTCGGCAACAGCGCCATTAATATCGAGATGTTTGGGGCCGGTGATATTGCCAGGGCGGTGCAGGAGAACGTACCGGTCTCCCTGTTCAAGCTGCTGGAGCACTATCCTCTGCAGTCGGTGACCTCGCTGCTGGCGGTGGTCGTGGTCATTACTTTCTTCGTCACCTCCTCCGACTCCGGCTCGCTGGTCATTGATATCATTACTGCCGGGGGAAACCAGGAGCCTCCGGTCATTCAGCGGATTTTCTGGGCGGTGCTCGAGGGTGTCGTGGCTGCGGTACTGCTGTTCGGCGGCGGCCTGGTTGCGCTACAGACTGCGGCGATTACCACCGGCCTTCCCTTTGCGGTGATTCTGCTGGGCATGTGTTTGTCGTTGCACAAGGGTTTGGCCGAATACATCGAAGGGCAGAGCTTCGAGCTCTCCATAAAGGGTGTTAAAACCCGCAAACTGCGGCCTAAGCCGACCGCCAAACTGCCGACTTACGGGCGCCGCCGGTTTTGGTAGAGAGATGACGTGTCATCCCGGCAGACCCGGAAAAGGTAGCGTTACCTTAGGTTCCCGGATACATCATCCCTGAATCAGCACCAAAGAATTGGAGGTATATGGAATGCAAAAACGAAGCACAGGTTTTCTTCTTCCGGCACTGCTGCTGATGCTTTCAGCTGCTCTGCCCGGCACAGTCCAGGCAGCACAGCCCGTCAAACTGGCTTACGTGGAATGGTCTTCCTCGATCGCCAGCACTCACATAGTGCAGGCGGTTCTGCAGGAAAAGCTGGGCTACCAGGTTGAGCTCCATGGGATGGAGGCCGATGAAATGTGGCAGGCGGTTGCCGACGGCCAGGTTGACGGCATGCTTTCGGCCTGGCTGCCGACCACCCATGCGCAGTACCTGGCGCGTTTCAAGGATCAGCTGGTTGATCTGGGACCTAACCTGAAAGGCGCCCGAATCGGCCTGGTCGTGCCCGATGTCAGTGTCGGCCGACAGACCGGTGGCCTGGGCAAGAGGGCCCGTCCTTATATCAAGGCCGAATCGATCCCCGATCTTGCTGCATACCAGGATGAGTTTCGTCACCGCATTGTCGGCATTGATCCGGCCGCCGGGGTGATGATAAAAACCCGCGAGGCGCTGCAGGCTTACGGCCTGGAGGATTACCGCCTGATCGACGGCAGCGAAGTGTCGATGACCGCCGAGCTGTCCAATGCCATCCGCCGACAGCGCTGGATAGCGGTGACCGGCTGGACGCCGCACTGGATGTTTGCCCGCTGGAATCTGAAGTTCCTTGAGGATCCCAAGAATGTTTTCGGCGGTCCGGAGGAAATTCATACCATGGTTCGCCCAGGACTGCAGGAAGAGATGCCCGAGGTCTACCGGTTTCTCGATCGTTTTTCCTGGACCCCGGAGGAAGCTTCTCAATATATGATCTGGAACCAGGCCGATCACGGCATGTACCCCTATGAAAAAGCCCAGCGCTGGCTGCGCATGAATCCGCACCGAGTGAGCGAATGGCTGGAATAGTGGACGACTGGTTTGGGCCCGAAGCCATCGGGCTCAGCTGGCGATTGATCATCAGACCTTTTATTTATGGCGCAATGGAGTGGATATGTTAGGAACGATTTATCAGAAATTCTGCGGCGGCTGCATGATGGTGTTTTTGGTCGATAAGGACTCGACCCGCTTTCTGGGCACGGCCTTTCTGGTACACGAAGAGGGATACCTGCTGACAGTTTCCCACACGCTTCCCCAAGAAGGGCAATTGATCGTGGTTCCGGTCGTTGCGGTCAATGAATTTAGCCCGATCAACGAGGAAACGGTGACTTCAATTCCGGTTGCCGTTGTGCGGCGCAATCTCGATCGGGACGTCGCTCTTCTGAAAATGGAGCAACAGATCGACATGCAGCTGCCCGACCATTTTATCGGCACCGCCGAGAGCACCATTGTCGGCAATCAGGTACTGGCGCTGGGCTTCGCCTTTGGTCATCAGGCGCTGCATACCCTGGTGGCGATCAGCGCGGTCACCAGTGCCAAGGTGCTCTCCCGCAATAACAGCAAAATTCTGCTGTTCGACAGCATGATCCATGATGGCGATCGGGGCGGCCCGCTGATTTCGGTAGAGGACGGCCTGGTCATTGGTATTATCAATGGCCGTTTCGACCCGCAGTACGCCGGTAGGGACTATACCGACGGCAGTCAGTCGATCCAGTCCCACACCAATGTATCCTATGCGGTGGCCATCGACTACGGCGTTGAATTGATGGAAGAAGAAGGGTTGAGAATCCATTAAGCGGACTGAAAATCGGACGGCAATGGTATGAATGCCTTTTTATATTACTGCCAAAACATGCAGCTTTCGGCATAACTATAATAGTATCGATAAGGAATGGGATTTATGGAAGAGAGGCTTAAGAGCGTTGAGATCGATAGTAAGACTAAAGAATTGATAAAGAGCTGGCAACAACAGGCAGAGTTGCTTAAAAAGCAGCACCCCAAGTGGAATGCAGCCAAGATTCAGGAAAAGATGAAAGATCGGATCATCCGGCAGGCAGAGGCGGCAATTCCTACAAAGAGTGCAAAAGAGTATATCGAGGGAGTAAATACACACCTGAAGGAAGTCAAAGATTCGAGAAACAAGGCCATAGACGGTATCATGAGATACATGGGAAGAACAAGTCCAGAGGCCGTTGCCACGGTTCTGCACGAACTGGATTGCGGATGTATCAGGGCATGTGCTGTATCGAAAGAGGGTGCCCCCATGGGAGAGATGATCATGGTGTCCGGAAAGACGGTGGAAACTGAATACGATTGCCGTGTCTGTCGGGAGGACGGAGGGGCCAGTGCGGAGCGATGTATTAACAAGGCCATAATCTGGCCAGGGGATGCATCAGAACTGCCCTCCGAGAAGTTTAGGCTGGCCATCGGCAAGAAGGTATTCGGTGATGACTACTCCATGGACGACATATAAAATACAAGAAACAATTCGATAGAGTGATATGTCATCATTTACTGCAGCCCTGACTCCTTTTGCCACATGAAGATATTAGGTATACAAGAGTATAATGACGTATCAGAGTTCGAAGTCTTTTTGAATAAAATTTCTGACAAACTCGCAGCTGCTATATGTAAAAAACTTCATGCATATGCTGAACTTAATGACATTTATATCTGCAACAGCTTAAAAATTTTGAACCCTAAGATATGGGGTTACAAAGGAACCATTTATAAGCTTCGCGTAGATTGCAGTAAAGAGTCAGCCCGAGTACTGTTTGTAAAAATACCGGAAAACGACATTGTGCTATTGCATGGGTTTATTAAAAAAACTCGAAAAACACCGAGTAAAGACGCGAAAATTGCAATGAGAAATCTCGAGCGGCTAAAAAACAACATACAAGTCGCTCAACTATCATTAACAAAATTCTCGTTGTAAGCGCTCGGATTCCGGCATTCGAAAATGCCCACCGTGCAACCTTTCCGCGACATCCAGGCGCCTTCTTCAAGGATTTCCTGCGAAATTCTTCATCACAGATGGATACATTTTTTGTGTTTCCGGCCAAAGGTCAGGCCCTGGTCGATTTGGTCCAATACTTTGTCTTTATCACCAGGGAACTGATATCCTTCATAATCATGAGTAAAGACTAAGTGGCCAGTGGGGGTGCGCCAGGGTTACCTACATTGTCAAAGCAGACCTTTGGTGTGACCTACAGAGCTGATATCATGAGTTTAAGATCTAGAAGCTGTTCTTTTTCGATTTTCTTGAGCATGTCAGGAGGCTGTCCGAGTATGCCTTTTCCCCCATCATTCTCCGGTTTCAATCATATAGATCAGGTCGCCTCCACTTGCCTCGGTTGAGGATTCCGTGACAAATTTCCAGTGACTGCTGATAGTATATTGCAGCCGCAGGGTGGAGATCGGATTAAATAAACCCAATCCGTAACTGACGTACAGCTTGGGTGACAAATATTTGCCGATGACAAAGGTGGCATTTTCCGGGTTGGTGCCCGACCCGGCCTCGCCGGAATCAACCCCGAATTGATCCAGGCCCAGGCTGCCGCCGATTTTTTCCGCCACGGTATTGCCCCCCTTTAATCCCAGCGCCAGTGCGGCCCGACTCAGGGCCGAGCCCTCACCGCCTGAGGCCCCGCTCAGGGGTCGCCCGAGCACGAGGTAGGAAAGCTGATTGCCCTGGGTCATGCTTGGGTCAGAAAACAATGTAAAGTCAGGCTGTCTGAGATTACCTCTCACCTGCACGCCGACAGTAATGCCTTCCTCAGGTCGGCGGAAGGCTCGTACATCGAGCCCAGGCTGGCCGATAGGCCCGCCGGAAAAGAGGATACGTCCTTTTTCGATCACCAGTCCCTGCCCATAGGCTCGGTATTCCCCGTCAACAATTTTCAGCTCACCACTGGCCGTCGTTGGCTCACCCGGTTTATCAATAGCCAGGATATCGCCTTCAATACGCGCCTTCAGTCCGAATCCGTTAAAGCGCACCTGGTCGCCCAGAATAGTCCGAACCCGTGCATAGACGTCACGACCTGGCGTTGTACCTTCTTTTTCCTGTTTTTCCGACTCGATTATTACCTGATCATCGGAAACCTTGACAGCCGATTCAGGTAATGTTTTCACGGTAATTTGCGCTGTGGGGATGACCAGTTCCCCACCCACATCTATCCTGTCTTCGCGCAGGGCGATCGTCAGGTTGGGCGAGGCGTCAACCTGTGCTTCCTGCGTGTTGAGCACCCTGAAATTTTCTCCCTTGACCGTAATGTCGGCGGTGGCTGCTTTATCGCGCAAATCAGAAGTGCCGACAATATCCAGCTCGCCCCCTTCGGAGGTGGCATGGGCAGTCAGCCGGATGCCGCTCTCGCCTTCACCGGTCAGTTCTACCTGAATATCCTTCAGATGCAAGCCGGGGCGTTCCAGTTCGCCGGCCCCTTCGACCAGCGCCAGCCGTCCTTGCAGCACAGGCGACGCCAGACTCCCGGCGAGGGCCATCGTGCCGGTCAGTCTGCCGGAAAGGCTCTGCACTTCGGGAAGCAGATCGGCGATGAAATCGAGGTTCTGAATTTCCGTGGTGATCTGTCCATTCAATGGCCGCTCCATTAAGGAAGTCTGTCCCGGGAGAATAGCGGCTTGCAAGGTAATTCTATCGGTCTGGGACAAGGGTACTGCCATGTTGGTCTGCAATCCATCCTGGTCCATTTGCAGGCGCATATCAATAGGCTCAAATGCAATGATCAAGGCGTCCTTTTGTTGCTCTTCATTCGTATCGCGCGACAACAGACGAACCGGGGATGTCTTGAGATCAACACCGATGAAAGGGTCATTCTTTGCCGACTGGCTAAAGGTCCCCTTTCCATTGAGGCTGCCCTGGACGTCAATATCCGGGGGAAGGTAAGGGGATACATACGAGAACGGCAGGTCCGTTAAGGTAAAATCGGCCTGGATTTTTTCTTTTGCCTGTTTGCCCGTTAGACACAGCAACGCCTGTCCCGATTGCCAGCAGCTCTGGGAAAGCATTGCCTGTCCGGCGGAAATTTTTCCCGAGGAAGGCTTTTGCAGTGCCCAGCCGTCCAGATCAGGGTATTTGAGGTCGGCCTGCTTCAATGTGAAGTTCCAGGTCATGTCCGGTTGCCCGGGATTTTTCAGGTCTCCCTGCAGGGCAATCTCGGCCTGCCCACTGGAGGTGTCCGCCGCCAGGGTGAGGGTATGCGCGCCAGGAACACCCCGGCCGTTCAAGACAATTTTACGAAGTTCGACACCTGCCGCATTGCCCTCCGTTACGCTGAGGGAAACCTTTGACTGGGCTTTCCCGGCCACATCAACATCAGCATCGAGATGCAACGATTGCAGGCGGGAGTCCTCATAGACCAGCCCCTCCGCATTAAGGGCAGCCACTACCCGGGGGCTTTTCAGAGGTCCGGCCAACCTTCCTTTGCCTGTGATGCGACCTTCCGCCTTTGGAAGTAATGTGCCAAGATCGTCGCTGTGAACCTGCCAGCGCACATCGACCATGTCGCTCATCGTGCCGCTGACGTCAAGCTTTGTCGAGCCGGAGGACAGTGCAAGGTGTTGCAGCGTCGCGAGGTTTTCCGCATAGGAACCGGCTGCGTCCAGGGCCACCTCATAGCCGCGCAATTGCCCCTGCACGGAAAACTGCTGCAATTGCAGCCGGGGCATTTCATCTTTCATGCCCCCTTGGGCCTGCAAGGAAAATCCCAGCTTACCCGGCCAGTCTTGCATGATTTCCCCGGGATTCAACCCTTGTCCGACCAGATCGACATCTCCTTTCAGTTCGGGCTGCCAACTGAGGCCGGCCTTGCCTTCGATTGTGCCCTCAAGCGTCTTGAGATCGATGCGTGACAATGTCAGGGCTTCCCGGCTCCCCTGACCCTCCAGCAGAAGCCGGGCATCGGTCTGCTCCGGCACAGCAACATCGGCCAGCATGCTGAGCGTATAGGCGTCAATTTTTCCATCCACGGCGATGTGTCCTTTGGGACTTTTTACCGTCGGCTGCCGCAGTGGCCATTGCAGTTGCTGCCAGTCAATCATAAGGTCAAACGCAGGTGTGTCGGCAAGTTCAATCTGCCCCCTGGCGGTGATCTGGGCAGCTTGTTCCGCCACACTGATTTTAAGTGCATCAAGAGTGAGCGTCTTGGATGTAAAGCCACCAGCCAGGGTGGTATTGAATCGCCCCAGGCCTGGATCTTCCGCCCACCCGCTGAGATTGAAGGTAATATCGTCTGGATTACCTTTGCCCATGACCGTCAGCTGGGCAGTCATCGGCGGTAAATCTTTATTCAAGGCCTGCAGCTCCAGCGGATTTATATGCAATGCAATCTCGAAGGCAAGATTTTCGACAGGATTTTGCAGCAGCACCGTGCCCTGCACATCATAAGGTTTTGCGATGCTTTGGGTGATAGTCATTTCGCGAAGGCTGCCGCTGAAAAGCGTCTGCCCACGTACTGCGGGATAATCAGGTACAGGGACCTGCCAGTCAAGCTCACCTTGAACGGGGTAGTCGCCGTACGTTGACAGAAGCGTTTTTCCCGCCACGGTAAAGAGCGGCGATTCGACTTTCAGACTGGAGATGTCAACTTCCTGTTCATTTACACTAGCACTTACTATGGCGGAAGTTATGACAAAAGGGGCACTGTCCGGCTGGGAGCGAAACTCGAAATCGCGCAGACGCACCTCGCCGAGTCGTACACCGACAGGCAGCACAATCTCTTCCGGCAGGTTTGTCGGCGCTGATTCTTCTTTGGCTTGTGGTGGAACAACGTCCAGCTGCGTATAGCGCACACCTTCCACGGCGATACTGTCAATATCCAGCACCCGATGCAGCAGCTGCAACGGCAGCCATTGCAGATATATCTTGTCCATTTCAAGCTGAAATGCGTCGTTGCTGACTTTCAGGTCCTTGATCTCCAGCGGCCCGGCAAGGCGACCCTCCAGGGCACCTATTTCAACACTGGCGGGCACAAAAGCTTGTGCATGCCGCCAGGCAAACTGCATTCCGCTTTCGGTGCCAATAACCAAAACAAGTACGGAGACCAGCGTCACTATCGAGAGTGTGACAAGTGAAATTGCCGCAACAGATATAATTTTTACTACGCGTTTCATAGATCGGCTCCGATACTGATGTGCAGGCGAAAGCTGTCGGCACTATCATCCAGCGGTCGGGCCACATCAAAACGGATCATACCAACCGGGGAGCGGTAGCGCAGTCCCATACCCACCCCCTCTTTCAGACTGGCCAGTATATCGTCGCCGGCATTTCCGACATCAAAGAACGTCGCCAGACCAAAATTTTTATAGAGCAGATAATCCGCCTCAACACTTGCGACCGTGAGGTATTGCCCGCCAATAGCATCGCCATCACTGTTTTTCGGGCTTAGATCCTGATATGCATAACCCCGAACACTCTGGTCGCCACCGGCAAAGAATCGCTGAGAGGGTGGCAGGTCGGAAAACGTCGTCGCCTGAATTGCACCAAGCTCACCCCGCAACAGCAACCGGCTGCGCTGTGTAAGAGGCCACACCGAGCGCGCGCTGATGCTGGTATGGAGAAAGGTCGTCTCGGTCAAGGGGCTTTCCACACCGCCATGTATATCGAGATTTACGCTATAGCCCGAACGTGGAAACAGCGGATCATCGGTAAACGTGCGCGACAACAGAATGCCTGGAATCACCAGGGTCGAAGTTTGCGCCCCATCGCCAATATCGAAATTTTCCCGTTCGAGGGTAAGGGACAGGCGGCGTCGGAATCCCAGCCAGTTTTCATTGATGCCGGCACCAAGTTTGAACTGCTCGGTATCGATATCGCCTTCCTGGACCCGTGAAGCCGAAGCGGTGAAGGCAAGGTTGTCTGTCGCAATATTCTTGATCGGGATCAGGTATTGACTGCTGAATGATTGTTCGATGGACGATGCAAGAAGGTCAAAACGCACCTTGTGTCCGCGACGGTTAATTCGTCTCAATTCAGCTCCGGCGGTCACCCGCGGGCCTGTATCCGTGCCGAAACCGAGTCCGGCCGTATAGCGGCGCGGTTTGGTTGCCTTGGTTTTGACAATCACCGGAATTTCGGTGCCGATTGCGTTCTCGCGCTCTGCGAGAATCTCAACCTCGCTGAAATAGTTGCTGTCTGTCAGAGCAAGCTGGTAGTCGATCAACTTGCTGGTATCGAAACGATCGCCCTGTTTAAATGTGGCGAATTTATCGACAAAATCTTGATTGAGAATATCCTGTTCAACGGTGATCGGGCCAAACTGGAATTGAGACCCTGAATCAGCTATCAGGTAAATATCGGCCTTTTGCCTGGGCGGATACACCCTGATTTCACTCTGGGTGAACCTGGCATCGATATAACCTGCATTATAGAGGGCGTCTGAGAGTTGGCTTTTAGTTTGTTCATATGCGCGATGGTCCAGCTTTTCGCCGGAAACAATTTTTGTCGAAGTCAGCACCTCTTGGACGGACGGCTCTTCACCGCCTGCACCGTTTACACGGATTTCGACGTTTTCCAGTATGGTAGCAGGCCCAGGGGCAATCCTGTAAACGGCCTGCCAAACGCCGTTGACCTTTTCAAGTTGCGCATCGATCTTGGGTTCATAATAGCCGAAAGGTTGCAGGGCCAGGCGAATTTCTTCCGGTGCCAAGCGATGCAACCGCTTAATGGTTGCCTCGGACAAAGCCGGCTTTTCCTCTTTATCATCAAAGCTGAAGCTTTCCAGCAAGCCCACTTCCTGCTCTTTCGATGCGATACTGATACTGAGCGAAATCTCCACGTTTTGCAGCACATCATCCGCAACACCGATGACTTCGACGTTGAGCTTCTCTGCGGCAATCGCCCATCCTGCTGAATTAAAAATCAAGAGGCAAAAAAAACACAGAATCAAGTTTTTCAGACAAGGTACCCGATGAGAGCAACCTGTATCCAAAATGTGAATATGTAACCTTCTTGCCAGGCTTTTAATCAGGCCGTCCATACACACCCTGCGACACATTTTTTATTTTCCCTTTCTGTTTCAACCTATGCACGATACCGTACAGTTTACTCTTCGGATAGCCGGTCTTTGTTACCAGGTCGGCGATGGTGACTCCGGACGTCTCGGCGACAATGATTGCCGCAACACGGGCGGTGGCTGTTTGTGGCGATTTTGCGCTATTTTGGGGCTTGGGGTGCGTATGAACGGCTTGCACGGTATTTATACCGGTTAAGCCCGGCTGGGGATCCATATCGATGCCGAAGAGGTCGGCCAGGTCGGCATCGTCAATAACCCTGGCGGTTTTCTCTCTGGTCTTGTTCAGTAACTCATCCGTCGAACCTTGTACCGCATCGGCAATCAGATCTCCGGTATCCACTCCCCGTAGAGCAAAGAATAATGAGGCATCTTCATCAAACCTGGCACCGATGCCGTACAAGGTGGCCGCTATATGTTTGCACATCGAGGCGCTGTCGGGACAACTGCAATGAAATCGGATATCTTTCGGAGTTGGAAAGAGCCCTTGATCCTGAGTGAAAAAGATTTCCGCCAGGGTCTTGGGAAACGTGCCGACGAGCAGGTCCTGCAATGACTTCAAATGGCCCTGGCACTGCTTTTTGATTGTTTGCCAATGCTTCGCGGCAACCGGCTTAATGGTAATTGTTATCTCATAGGGATTGGCCACCGAGCCCATGACCAGGGCAGTCACCTTACCGGGGCTAATTTGCAAATCGAGTACCGCCCCGTGTCGGAGATAGCTTCTGCCTCGACCGATGCGGTTGTCATAATCGGCATATCGCTCCAGATTGCCATTCCAACTCTTCGCCCACCACGTCCGCGCCAGGGTGCTGCCGCTCAGAATGACCGGTTTGATGCCCGGCATTTTTTTTCTCAGCTGCTTCAGTTTTTTCTCTGCTTTGGCCATTTTTTGGCCAACAGATACATATTTTGGATATCCCCCGTAGCTCATAAGCCATCGCCCCAATATTTATTATGGTTGCAAGGAAAAGAGATCCAACAGCTGGTCATTGCTCATTTCGGTTATCCAGTTCTCGCCGGACGCGGCGACAACCTCCCCTGCGAGCTGTGATTTGGCGGTCAACATCTCATCGATTTTTTCTTCCACCGTACCCTTGGTCAGGAACTTGTGGACCATGACATTTTTTTTCTGGCCGATACGAAAAGCCCTGTCGGTTGCCTGATTCTCCACCGCCGGGTTCCACCACCGGTCAAAATGAATGACATGGTTAGCGGCGGTCAGGTTCAGTCCGACCCCTCCGGCCTTGAGTGATAGAACAAAATATGGAACATATTCATGACCCTGAAATATTTCAATGAGTTCTTTTCTCTTGCCGACCGGAATGCTGCCATGCAGAACCAGGCCCTGTCGTTTGAAAATAGTTGCCAGGAACCTGGACAAGGGCTCGGTCATCTCTTTAAATTGGGTAAAGACCAAAACTTTCTCTCTTTTTTCGTGGATGATCTCGCAGATTTCCCGCAGCCGGGCAAACTTGCCACTGTCGGTCTCCTCAAACAGCTCCTGGCCAAGATATTGGGCTGGATGGTTGCAGAGCTGCTTGAACTTCATCAGGGCCGACAGGATGACACCTTTTCTCTGTACCCCCTCGGCATTTTCAATAATCTCTCTGAGCCCCGCTACCATTTCACCATAAAGCACCGTCTGCTTTTTGCTTAAAGGCGCCCAGGTCTTGACCTCTACCTTGTCGGGGAGATCGGAAATAATCGACTTGTCGGTTTTCAGCCGCCTGAGAATGAAAGGGCTGACTACCTTTCTGAGCCCGGCATAGCCATTCGGGTCATCGGCCAGGCCTTTGGTGAAGATGCTGAATTCCT
This sequence comes from uncultured Desulfopila sp., assembly GCA_964412665.1. Taxonomy (GTDB): domain Bacteria; phylum Desulfobacterota; class Desulfobulbia; order Desulfobulbales; family Desulfocapsaceae; genus Desulforhopalus_A. The sequence continues at coordinate 5,519 of CAYPPR010000062.1, read as the reverse complement.
TGGCATTGCCGAGTAGTCCCGGATTAAGGAAGTCGAAAAGGCTCCACAGATCCGACAACCTGTTTTCAACCGGTGTGCCGGTCATGGCAATTCTATTGACAGCGGTCAGTTTTTTTATGGCCTTGGTCTGCTTGGTCCCCGGGTTCTTGATGGCCTGCGCTTCATCGAGAATGATATAATACCAGAAGACCTCCTGAATCCAAACATAGCGTTGGGTCAGGGCATAGGTGGTGATGACCAGATCGAGGCCGGCCAGCTGATCCGGACCAGGAATGGGAACCTTGCCTGGTTTATGGAGGTCTGGGTGGACGGCAAGATATTTAAGATCCGGAAAAAACGTCTGTATTTCATTCATCCAGTTGGATAAAAGTGAGGCCGGAATAACCAGAAGCGAGGCTCCGGGCGAGGTCCCGCTTTTCTTCTTGTCCTTTTTCAGGGCACTGAGAAAGGCGAGGAGCTGGATGGTCTTTCCGAGCCCCATGTCGTCGGCCAGACAGGCGCCGAACTGCAAGGTATGCAGGTAATGCAGCCATTGCAGGCCATCCTGCTGATAGCCCCGAAGTTTGGCGGTAAAGGACCTGTCGGTTTTGACAATGCTGCTTGCAGAGGGACGGTGAAGTTTTGCAATAACTGATTGCAGCCACTGGCCATTGGAGACCCCGGCAAGCATGTCGCCGTCACCGGAACCGAGAAGTGCCTGCGGGTTCATGGAGAAACGCATGGCATCGAGAAAACTGATACCCTCTTGTGTGTTCAGTTCCCGGGCCTTTTCATAGGCGGCAAGCGTCTGCTGCAATTTCTCCGAATCAACAGCAACCCATTTGTTTTTCAAGAATGCCAGCCCCTCCGACTGCTGCAGAAGATGACGGGCTTCCTCCTCGGAGATTTCCGTGTCGCCAAGCATAAGCCGGGGACAAAAATCAAGCAGCGCGCTCATCCCGACCATAGCCGGCGGTTTCTCCCCAATGCTGATGTGGATACCAATACTCGCGGCTTTCCCCTTCCACCAGTTCGGAATGCGGCAGAGGATACCGGCTTCCTGGTAAAGCGGTATCTCCTGCAAAAAAGAAAACGCCTCTTTCGCCGACCAGGAGAGCGGATGGAACAACTCGCCGGAGTCAAGGAGGTTCGCCAGCAGGTCACTCCGACGGGCAGCTTCATGGACGGTCACCAGCAGCTGGAGCAATTTATCCTGATCGCCCTGGTATTCTTCCAGGGCGTATTTTAACGGCAGATGCCGTGATTCGCCCTGCTCATTTAAGCGTGTCGAATAGGTGGCAAGAAAGGCAAAAGGTGTATCGCTTTTTTTATTTTCGACCAGATGGAAATAAATCCGTCCAACCAGGTGGATGTCCGGGCTGTATTGCTTAAGGAACTCCGCAACCAAGCCGTCGAAGTCTGTTATCTTTTTAGCAAATATCTCGTGCAGCCTAGTCCACAGGTCAAGAAACATCTCATCGTTGAGATACTCCCCGCCGGACATGAGCGGTGCCGTTTTCCTAAAGCGGATGAGATCTTCATCGGCCAGGGGGAGCGCCAACTCACCACGACATTTTTCGATGTCGGGGGTGAGGCGGAGTTTCTCGATAAAAAAACCGCTGAAGTCACGCCAAAAAACGAGAGAGGGGGGCAATGTTGTATGTTTATTGCAAAAACCGAGCTGGAAAAACCAACTGCGTGGATCGGCGGAATAGTGGGCAAATATTTCGTTTTGCAGTTCCTCGCTGTGTCGGTCAAGACTTAAAGCCACATCCTCCCATTCAAGTTGGATTGTACCGTCCGGCATCACTGCAGCTTCAAGTTGTTTGAATGACATGGAATTATTTTCAATAAGGATTTAACGAAAGCAAAGTTATTGTGGTTGCAGGTGGTTATTTCGTTATTTGTTCACAACGGCTTTACTGATTGTCCATTAGTCCTAAAAGAAAGTGTTTCACGCTTTCCCCAAGAACATCAATGTTGTAGCCACCTTCCTGGCATACCAGTGTGGGCAACCCCAGAGACTGAAGCTGTTTGCCAATTTCAAAGTAATCCTCCGTTCGTAGTTTGAAACCACCAATCGGATCAGCCTCATGCGTATCAAAGCCGGCAGCAATAATAAGGTACGCCGGATTGAATTCACCGATTTTGGTAATGATTCGATCTAAAGCATTGCTGTATTGCTTCAGTTGCGTGCCCTTGGGTAAAGGCTCATTATGATTTGTACCGACAGCCTGCCCTTTGCCTTTTTCGTCCGCATATCCCCAAAAGTATGGGTACTCAAAATCAGGATCGCCATGAATTGAGGCGGTAAATACAGACTTTATTTCATCAAAAAACTCCTGGGTTCCGTTTCCATGATGGTAATCTATATCGACAATAGCTACCTTGCCTTCAGGTAATAAATACTCGGCGGCTGTAGCCACATTGTTAAAGTAGCAATAGCCACCAAAAACTCGGGGTCCTGCATGATGTCCGGAGGGTCGGCACAAGGCATAGACTGTTTTTTCATGACCATCGCGGATCAATTCGGCACCGGTTAATGCTGTTTCAGCTGAGGCACGTGCAACTTCATAGGTTTTTCTTTTAATCGGTGTAACGGCATCGGTGCACCATAACCCGCCCCAAAGAGGCGAATCAGTCTTTTTTTTAAGATGGGCACCCTCGCCCGGGAAAAGATCGGGATAGAACTCCTCTTCATCGTTTTGTAGGGTTAATGTCGTGTTGCGAATATAATCGTGATAGGGATGCAGCCGGGTGATAAAACGTTCCGGAAATGGTTTTGCCGTAAGGAAATGAAATTTCTCGTCTGAGTGAAGTGATTTCTTGATGGCTTCGATGCGTTGAGGTGTATCTTTTACTTCGTAGGCCTCTTGTCCAAGTTGAAACTTCCAATATGGATTGTGCAAGCTATCGTTATACTTCTCAATTACTTTCATGAATTGTTCTTCCTTTAGTCAATAGTTCGATGATGCGTTCGTGTGGCACCGGCGGACACCAGCGTTGCTCACGTCCATTCATTCCATTGGAGCAGAAAATGGCATTTATTACGGCCTCTTCGGTTGCTTCAATTACAGCTTCATAAACCAGATTTATATGATTATCCGAAATACATTTTAACGTTATAAAACTACTATTTGAGGTGGACTGTCGAGGCTTGCGGTTACCGGTACTGAAAGCAATTATAATTTCGCCGCTGGTTGAAGCAGCATATGAACCTGTTCGGCCGAGACCAAGAGCAGCCCGTTTGGCCACACGATTAAGCTGGCTGGTGATGAGTGGGATATCCGTGGCAACAACAACGATAATTGACCCCTCCGAGACCTCCCGACGGCCGGCCGGATCGAATTCCCTGTTCAGTTGCCTGCCGACAACGCCTCCATCTATGGTAAGATTGCGCATCTTGCCAAAATTTGAGAGGACAAGTACCCCAAGAGTAAATGCTTTATCTTCAGAAAGGTCAATGATTCTGGAAGAAGTGCCTATCCCTCCGGCAAAATCAAAACTTGTCATTCCTGTGCCCGCCCCAATCGAGCCTTGCATGACCGGCCCTGATGATGCTGATTCTATCGCCTTAATCGTATCTTTTGCCGAACAGGATCCCACTCTCACATCGTTTAGAAAAGAATCGTCGGCTTCGCCAACCACAGGCAGAACCACATCGGTTTCTGTGCCAAGATGAGGGTTCTTTTTAATCATATGGTTGACAACGCCGGCATGAACCCGACCAACTGAATGTGAATTGGTAAGAAGAATGGGCGTTTCCAGCCAACCTGTTTCAATAACCTGGGTGAGTCCGGCCATCTCTCCAACACCATTGAGGATAAAGCCACCAGCTGCTATCCGATTGGCATAAGTCTGTCCGGCAGGCATGATTGCCGTAACACCGGTACGAATGGAACTTATTTCAGTTCCTCCGGGAATTGGAACACCATCTTCTATTCGGGAAAAGTGGCCAACACGAACGCCCTTAACATCGGTGATTGCATTATGGATTCCCGGGCGCATCCAGCCTATTTGAATTCCCAGTTCCCTGGCGGTAGGCCGCGAGGTCACGGATGTGTACTCATCTTTGGGGGGCTGCTTCACCGATCTGATTGCCAGGCCGTATCGGCGAGCGGCAGAGCGAATGAGCAACCTCATGACATCCCTGAATTCGAGTCCTCGCGATTTGGCTGCTGTTATAAGGGAAGCATTTGGATGAAGACTTGGCAGCGGATTAAGTTCAATAAAATAAGGTTGCCCATTTGTATGTAATCGAATATCCACCCGGCCAAGATCGGGGCATGACATGATATCGAAAACGGAACGGGCCATTTTCATGACAGCTTTTTGCTCTCGGGAGTTAATATTGGCTGGACAAATAACATGAACCGATTTTGACGCTTCTCCTCCTTGCTTCATGTCGTAATCGTAGATGTTATATTTGCCGTCTATTTTGTCCATGTCAAAAGTGTGTTCAACGATATCAAGCAATTTACCCGGAAAGCTTTCAATGAAAGGAATGCTGAGTTCGCGACCTTCTATAAATTCTTCAACAACAAGGCCGGCAGGATAATGTCCTAAGAGTTGGTTTATTCTTTTCTGGGCCTGATCATGTGATTCAACAACAGAATCCTGCATAATGCCTTTACTTGATCCCTCAGAATTTGGTTTAATTATGAGAGGATATTGTAGATTGCTGGGTAGATTTCGTTCTTTCTCGGTAATTAATACACCCTTTGGAACGCTGATTCCGTGCGATGCCAAAACAGTTTTAGCAAGGTGTTTATCAAGATTGAGATGAAGCAGTGATGCATTCCCGCCAGTGAACGGAATACCCATTTGCTCGTACAGCCCCGGGTAGAATGCCTCACGGGAACTGCCAATCGTCCCCTCTGCCAGATTGAATACAAGATCAGGCTCGCTTTCAAGAAGCCGCTCAATTACATCATTCGGTTTACCCGAGACCTCTACGACTGTTACTGTGTGCTGAAGACTAGCAATGGCACCTGATATCCGGTTAACGTCCGCTTCAGTAAGGAGTTCAGCTGTCGCTTCTGTATCATCGGTGCGAAGATTGTACGCAATTGTAATTCTCATGGGGCACCTTTCGTTTTGGAATGGTCAAGTAAAAACAGACACTTTTTTAAGCGGCTATTTTCGAAAGTCTCTTTGAGGCAATTTGGTAGCCGTTCATCATTGTCGGACAGCCTCTAAGGGCAGCGCTGCCGGCTTATGCACCGTAAGCTGCGGAAATGGAATTTCCCAGCTGTTTTGGGTACAGGCATCTGTGCACCACCGCTGGATGGCCCGGGAGATCCGGTTGTAAAGTGGAGCCATTTTTCCCTCAAAGTCAGCAATTACCACAAGATCCAGAGAGGATGACCCGGCTGCGGCAAATTCCACCCTGAGGTTCAGCAGCGATTCTGCATATTCTTCTACTTCCAGCTGGTTGCGGATATGGGCTTCCAGGATCTCAAGCACCTCTTTGGTGGCTGCAGCCTGGAGATTGTAGGATATGCCGAAACCGATTTTCAGCCGGAAATTCACGGACAGGT
>CAYPPR010000061.1:0-24235 GCA_964412665.1 uncultured Desulfopila sp. | reverse complement strand
TATCAATGGAGCCGGCAAGCGGAATCGAACCGCTGGCCTGCGCTTTACGAGAGCGCCGCTCTACCAACTGAGCTATGCCGGCAAATGTGTCAAAATAAAGCAAGGGGGGCCTTGCCTGCGCTCCCTGCTCATTTCAGTACGCGTATATAGCAGGTAATCATTGAAAATTCAACTATTATGAAATATAAACAAGGCATATTTTTTCGCAAAAACTGTGCGCCCACCTCTCTGAAATGGTAAGCCAATCTGGGATTATGTACAACGCTTTTTACCTCATAGTTATTCTCTTTCTCCTGCCGGGCTGTTCGGCAGACACGACAGAGGAACAGACGACCGTTGCGCTTCGGCAATGTATCGACTGCCATGCCGTGCACACCGACAGCAACCACCAGCAGGCCTGTATCTCCTGCCATAAAGGGAACAACCAGGCAGAGGGCAAGGAAACCGCCCACCTCGGCTATGTCCCCTCTCCTGCCCACCCGGATAATCTCGCCGAATTCTGCGGCCCCTGTCATGGGGATATTACCGAGACAATAGCCGGTTCACTGCACTTTACCCTGGCCGACAGCACCAACCTTTTCAGAAAAGCCTTCGGCGCCGAAACCGACCTCACCGATTTTCGTGCGACCCCGAAGAATATTTCTCCGGCAACAAAACTTGAGCTGGCTGACGATCTGCTGCGACGCAGATGTTTTCGTTGCCACCCCTACAGTTCAGGCGATGAGTATCCTGCCGTCAGTCACGGTACCGGCTGTGCCTCCTGCCATATAGCCTTTAGTGAAGGAAAAGCCGTCTCCCACAGCCTGGAAAAACCCGGCGATGCCCAGTGCCTGTCATGCCACTACGGCAATTATGTCGGTTTTGATTACCATGGTCGTTTTGAGCACGACCTCACGAACGAATATCGTACGCCCTATACAACCAAAAATAAATATTTTCGGCCCTATGGTGTCGAATATCGCCGGCTGCAGGCGGATATCCATCAAATACGCGGTATGCTCTGCATTGACTGTCATACCGGCCGGGAGTTGATGCGAACAGGTGAACAGAAACCGTCCTGCGCTGGCTGCCATAGCCACAAAGAACTCATGCGCTCCCTGCCCGCAGGCGTTGAAAAACAGCAGGATCGCTTCATTCTTCGTGGGCGTGACGGCACAGAGCACCCTCTGCCGCTTATGCGCCATCCGGCCCATGCGGGGCAAACGGATAAAATTACCTGCCAGGCATGCCATGCCCAATGGACGTTCAACGATGTCGGTAAACATTTCCTCAGGTCGGACACCGACGATTTTGATGAATGGGTATATCTCTCCGTCCAGGGAAGTTTTGAAATCGAGACGATTATCGACCATAACAACGATTTTGATAAAACCGAAATTCCGGCCGAAATGACCGATAAATTAACCGGCGAAGCGGAAATCGGTCTATGGCACAAAGGCTTTACCATGCGACGCTGGGAAGAAATAGTCCTCGGCCGTGACGACAAGGGAAGAATCAGCCCCATGCGTCCGCTGCTCGACTACTCTCTCTCATGGATAGATGAAGATGAGAATGTCCGGTTCGATTCGGTCCCATCCTCTGCCCCAAGCGGTGGTATGCGGCCCTATGTGCCGCATACCACCGGACCGGCCGGACTTTTTTACCAGGAGCGCCTGACCCGGTTTCTCGCCAAGGAACGTTCTGCCGCTACACCGTCAGCGACACAGTCAATTTCACCAAGGCCAATCAATGCACCTGATTAATCAACGACAGAGCGCTGCATGATATTTTTCACTTCAGTCGCCGCCGGCGAAAAAGGCAGCGCTGTCTTGTTATGGTTTCTGGCTGTACTGATTGTCTTGTCACTCTTTTTCGTTCCCGCCGCCCCGGCATCCGGCCACAGACCGGCTGCCACGCAAAAACCCTATATTATCAAAAACAAAAGATACTATCCCATTCCTTCAGCCGAAGGCTATAGCGAAAAAGGCGTTGCCTCCTGGTACGGCGGCAAATTCCATGGCAGAAGGACGTCGAATGGGGAAATTTACAACATGCATGACATGACCGCCGCCCATAAAACCCTGCCGATGAATACCATGCTGCTGGTCAAAAATCTGGAAAACGGGAGACAAACCATCGTCCGCATCAACGACCGCGGCCCTTTCGTGCGGGGCAGGATTGTTGATCTCAGCTATAAAGCGGCAATCGCCCTGGGCATACATAAAAAAGGGATTACCAGGGTGCACGCCATAGCCCTTGGCGAAGAAGCCATTAATAAATGGGGTGAACCGCCGGTACTGGTCTATAAGGATCTGTCGGTTGGCGAATTTTTTGTGCAGATCGGCGCCTTCTCGAAGAAGTTCAATGCCGACAAATTACAGAAACGATTTGCCGATGCCGGCCATACGACGGTTATTCGCCAGTCCAACGGTACCAAGTCAATGTTTTACAGCGTGCTGGTCTATGCCGGGAAAACAATGCAGCACGCCAGGCGAGCGGAAAAATCCCTGCTTGATCACGGCTATGTCGGAGCGTTTATCATCGCCGAATGATTCCGGGTCGAGGCGGGAATGAAGGCGGTAAGCCCCCCCTGCTTATAAAAGAGCGCTTTGGTGGACCAGCTGCAGCAGGTTTTTCAGGCGGGTATGGTCCTTCACCGCCGGTTGCAACTCGACCCCGGAATTTATATCCACTGCGTAGGGATGCACCGCGGTGATGGCGGCAAGCACATTCTCAGGCGACAGCCCCCCGGCCAAAAGTATCGGCCGACGCAGCTGCAGCTGCTCTATAATCGACCAGTCAAAAATCCGTCCGGTCCCGCCGCTTGCGCCCTGCACATAGGTATCGAGCAGAAAGGCATCGACGCAGGTATTGTAGGGAGAAAAGTGGTCCGGCAGACTCTTGTCGCCGACACGAAAGGCCTTGATCAGACTGCAGGAAGGCAGTTTTTGGCGCAATTCCCGGCAGTATTCAACCGACTCATTGCCATGCAGCTGCAGGGCGGAAAGCCCCGCCGCGGCAGCGACGCCCACCTCGTCAATTGTCGCATTGACAAAGACGCCGACCCTGTCGATAAAGGGGGGCAATTGGTCAATTATCCGTGCCGCCTTATCCGGTGCAATATAGCGAGGACTTTTGCTGTAAAAAATAAAGCCCAGCGCGTCAACGCCGCAGTCCACAGCGACCAGGGCATCTTCCAGGCGCGTAGTGCCGCACATCTTCACCCGTGTTCTGTGCGGTTTTTTCCCGGTCATAAACGATATCCTTATTGACGCAAAGACTGCATCAGCGGGCTGTCGGCGCCGGCACGCATCAGCGTCTCACCGACCAGGGCGGCGCTGATCCCGGCACCGCGCAGTCGCCGGAAATCATCGGCGGTTTTCAGGCCCGATTCACTGACCACCGGAATCTCTTCGGGAATAAGTCTTTTCAGCCTGAAGGTCGTTTCGAGGTCCATGGAAAAATCCTTCAAGTTGCGGTTATTGATGCCAATCAGCGTGCTCCCCCCCTCAAGGGCCAGTTCCGTTTCCCATTCGTCATGCACCTCGACCAGCACATCCATGCCGTATTCCCCGGCACAGGCCTGATACTCGCGCAGCTGGTTAAGATCGAGGATGGCGGCGATCAACAGGATGGCATCGGCGCCGTGGGCATGGGCTTCCTTGATTTGCAGTTCATGAATAATAAAATCCTTGCGCAGCACAGGCAGTTTAACCGCGTCGCGAACCTGCATCATATAGACGAGGGCGCCTTGAAAAAAATCGACATCGGTCAGCACGGAAATCGCCTGTGCACCATTTTCCTCATAGTTCACGGCAATATCCACCGGATGAAAATCGGCACAGATAACCCCCTTTGACGGAGAAGCCTTTTTCACCTCGGCGATGATCGAGACATCGGCATACTGCGTCAGCGTGCTGCGAAAACCACGCGGTGGGGCAATCTCCCGGTCTCTGAAGGCAGGCGGCAGCTGGATCCCCTTGCTGCGCAGCGCGGCGACCTCAATCTTCTTTTTTGCCACGATAGTATCTAAAATCATTGCCATAATATTTATCCGACCCTTCTTTACGCTTACGCTTTACCGGCAGCTCTGGAAAAACCGACAAGTTGTTCCAATTTTTTAAGCGCCGCCCCCGAGGCAATCACTTCCCGGGCAAGAACAACACCGGCCTTAATGCTGTCCGCCTTTCCTGCGACAAGAAGAGAAGCCCCGGCATTCAAGAGGACCATGTCGAGCCGTGCACCCGGCTCACCGCGCAAAACCGAACGAACCATTTCCGCCGCTTCAACAGGGGTTGCAGCACCTTGGATATCGGCAATCGAAGCTCTGGTCAGGCCGACATCCTCTGGTTCGATGGTGTAGCTGGTCACCTTCCCGTCACAGCCATCCGCCACATGGGTGGTACCGGTAACGGTCATCTCATCCATATTCCCCTCACCCCAGACGACCAGGGTTCGTTTCATGCCGAGCCTAACCAGCACCTCGGCAAGAATTGTCGTCAGTTCTCTGGCAAAGACGCCGGTAAGCTGGACATTGGCCCCCGCCGGATTGGTCATTGGCCCAAGGATATTGAAAATAGACCGGATACCGATTTCCCGTCGTGGTCCGATGGCATATTTCATCGCCCCATGGAGCATCGGTGCAAAAAGAAAGCCGATGCCCACCGTGCGGACACAATGGGAAACAGCCTCGGCCGGGAGGCTGAGGTCGACACCGAGGGCCTCAAGGACATCGGCACTGCCGCATTTTGACGAAACCGCCCTGTTGCCGTGTTTGGCCACGGGAATACCGGCTGCGGCGACAACAACGGCTGTGGTCGTCGATACATTAAAGGTTCCGGAACAATCCCCGCCGGTACCGACAATATCCATCAAGATCGCACCGCCGGCGGTGTCGACGCCTGAGTCGACAAAGGTGGCTTTCTCACGCATGACCCGCACCGCACCGACAATTTCATCAATGCACTCACCCTTCATACGCAGGGCGGTGATAAACGAGCCTATCTGGGCATCGCTGGCGTAGCCGCCCATAACATCGTTCATGACCGAAACCATTTCTGTTTCGCTCAAGTCCTGTCCGGTAACAACTTTGCCGATCGCTTCTTTGATATTCATAATTTTTAAAAAGTTGGTTTTTCGGGCCACCGCATTATGGTCGCAGCAGGTTTACATAATCGGCCGACAGAAAATTTTTCAACAGCGTTATGCCCGCTGGGGTCATAATCGACTCGGGGTGAAACTGTACCCCCTCTATTGCCAGTTCCCGGTGGCGCAGGCCCATCAACTCGTTTTCGTCGGAACGACAGGTCACCTCCAGACAGTGGGGAAAGTCACTTTCCCGAACGATGAGCGAATGGTAACGCATGCCGTCAAATGGATTCGGCAGGCCGGTGAAAACACCCTTGCCGTCATGGGTCATAGGGCTGGTCTTGCCGTGCATGATGCGTCCGGCACGAATAACCGTGCCGCCAAAGGCCTCACCGATGGCCTGATGACCGAGGCACACCCCGAGAATCGGCAGCTTTCCGGCAAAATAGGTGATGGCTTCAATGGATATCCCGGCCTCTCGCGGCGTGCAGGGACCGGGCGAGATCAACAGCCTGTCCGGTTGCAAGGCCTCGATTTCCTGCACGGTGATCTTGTCGTTGCGAAAGACGCGAATGTCTTCGGTGCGACCCTCTTCCAGCCCATTCGCCGCCACAGTCTGGACGATGTTATAGGTGAAAGAATCGTAATTATCTATGATAACCAGCATTTCTCAAAATCCCTTCTCGGCAAGCTCGACTGCCCGGCGCAAGCCCAATGATTTATTGACCGTCTCTTCAAACTCTTTTTCCGGCTCGGAATCGGCGACAATGCCCGCCCCGGCCTGAATCCACAAATCCTTGCCCTGCATGATAAAGGTCCGGATGGTAATACAGAAGTCCATATTGCCGGAAAAGCCGAAATAGCCGACGGCGCCGGCATAGGGACCGCGCTTCTCCAACTCCAGCTCATCGATAATCTGCATCGCCCTGATCTTCGGCGCACCACTGACCGTACCCGCCGGAAAACAGGCGGCCATAACATCGAATTGATCCTTGCCGTCGGCAATCTCGCCACGGACCCCAGAGACAATATGCATGACATGGCTATAACGCTCGATGACCAGCAGGTCGTGCACATACACATGACCGCCTTTGGCCACCCGGCCGACGTCATTGCGACCAAGGTCGACGAGCATCAGATGTTCCGCCGTCTCTTTCGGGTCGGCGAGCAGTTCACGTTCGAGGGCCAGGTCTTCTTGCGGCGTCTCTCCTCGTTTTCTTGTCCCGGCAATCGGCCGCAGCTCGATGTTCGTGCCTTCTTTTCGCACGAGAATTTCCGGCGATGAACCGATTTGAATGACCTCGCCTAACTGCAGGTAAAACAGATACGGACTTGGATTGATATGCCGCAGCGCCCGATACAGGACCATTGGAGCAAGCTCGGTTTCGGTATGAAACCGCTGGGACAGAACCACCTGGATGATATCGCCGGCGTGAATATATTCCTTGGCTTTCTCCACCATGGCCTCAAACTGTTCTTTGGCCATGTTCGAGGTAAAACTATGCGAAAAAGAAGCATCATTTGCGCTTGCTGCAAAAAAATCAGCAGAGACCGGTTGCTTGATTTTGGCAATGACGCCCTCAATAAGCGCAATCGCATTATTATAGAGCATATCGCCATCGTCGTCATCCACCTGCACCCAGCAGACGACAGTCACAGTCTGTTTGAAGCTGTCATGCACCAGGACGATTTTCGGCACCATGAAAGAGGAATCGGGAAATTCCGTCGCCGGGCGACTGTCGGGGAGATCCTCCATGAACCTGACCATATCATAACCGAGAAAGCCGACCGCGCCGCCGCAGAACCTCGGCAGATGGTCGTATTCAGCGGCATCGAGATCGTTGATCAAGGATTTCAAGGCACGCAGAGGATCGGCGGAAAAGGTACTGCTTTCCAACACCCCTTTTTTCACTTCCTGCAGGGTAATGGCATTCCCCGTCGAGGTGAAGGTAACCAGCGGATCGTAGCCGATAAAAGAAAACCGTCCCCATTTTTCACCGCCCTCCATGCTCTCAAACAGAAAAACATGGCTGTTGCCGGCGGCAACTTTGGCAAAGAGGGTCAGCGGCGTATCAAGATCGGCGACTATTTCCCGACATACGGGAATCAGCCGGGCATCGGCCATATCACGCTTAAACTTCTGTAGGTCCGGTTGAAACATTCTCGTAGGCATTGGCTCATTGGCTTATTAAATAGGTATCAAGCTCTGATTGTCAGTACGGACGGTAACATACCAGTTATCGGTTCTTCTTGTCCAGCCTCTTGCCGACAAAAAAATAAAAAAAAAGCCATGGAATCATACGATTCCATGGCTTTTTTTTATTGGATCAACCGTTTCTTAACGAACGGTCATCAGGCAGCACTTTCCATCTTATTCACCCTCTTGGCGAGACGGGAAATTTTACGGGACGCGTTCCGCTTGTGAATAGTTCCCTTGCTTGCGGTCCTGGCAATGACGGAAGTAGCTTCTTTCAGAACATCCTTTGCAACATCTGCTGTTCCGGCAACCACAGCTTCATCGAGTTTGCGGATAATGGATTTCATTTTTGTTTTGTTCATTTTGTTACGCAAACGAGCTGCCTGGGCCTGACGGGTTCTCTTTTCAGCGGATTTATGATTTGCCACGTAGGTATTCCTCCTGTAAGTATCGTATCTCTTTAAAGAGATGAGTAAAATATATTTTCAATGTATCAGTGACCGTAATCGCTGCAAGGCGCACTGATCCTGAATAGTCCATATTGTGAAGGGCATAATTTATAATGTAAGAAAAGGACATTGTCAACAGATATCATCAGGTATTCATCGTCAATTGCACAATGTTTTTTTTATGTCTGCGAGACGACGTTCTGTTGTTTTGACACAGACCCTGATGTTGCGATATGCTGTGGTGTCTAACGAAAAGGCAGCCGAGGACTTTTTTCATCCGAATCGACCACAATCATCGCACACATCAAAGGCAGATCATGGGGTTTCCAAAAATTTTATTTAAAATTATCGAAAATCGCAGTTGTCCGCTCTACGCCTACAACGAGATTTTTTCCCTCTCGGGAATCGCCATCCCGCTGACAAATGATACTGAAAACAGTTTCATCACGACCTCCATCATCACCTATCCAGCCGGAAAAAAACTGTGCAAAATCCTCAACGGCGACTTCTCCAAACTCGTCATGCAATATGAAAGGGGTGACAAAATCCCCATCTGCATGATCAGTTGCAGCGGCTGCACCGGCTCAATCAGGCTCGAACACAGCAAGGAGGACAACCTCGAGAAACTCGTTCACAACACCCTCACCGATGAACTTGGCTCGATGATGCACCTGTTGAGCAGCTTTCCTTTCTTCAAACATATCGATCAGAAAAACCTCGATAAGGTTATCAGTTATTTCAAATTGAACAAATACAACACCGGCGAGATCGTCATTCGTAAAGGCGATCCGGGTGGCAGGTTTTATATCATTGTCTCGGGAAGTGTCAACGTCCTCAACAGTGCCGGCATTATCATTTCGACGCTCGACACCGGCGAGGTGTTCGGCGAAATGAGTCTTATCTGCAACGATATTGTCAATGCTACCATCCAGGTCAAAGAACCCAGCTCGATTCTTTACATTGACCAGCCCAATTTTCACAAAATCCTCGATATTTATCCGGCTATCCAGCTGTATTTCTCACGATTGATGGCCGAAAGGCTGAACAAGTCGAATAAAATCCGCGCCGAGGATCTCACCTCGGGAATAATCGGCAATCTCTCGGAGATTCCGCCGGAGGCCCTGTTTCAAACCCTGAACATGAACAACAAGACCGGCATCCTGACCATCACCGATCTCAGCAAAGGGACCGCCCGCTTCTCCTTTCGCCAGGGCGCACTGATCAAGGCTAAATACGATGAGTTCGCCGGCGATATGGCCTTTTATCAGATACTGAAAGAAAGTTCCGGCCGCTTCCGTTTTACTCCGGGCATTGCGCAGGAAGATTTCAGCACCCCGGAAATCGGCTTTTTCATGAAACTGCTCATGGAAGGGATGCGCCGGCTGGATGAGGGGAGAAACCAGAAGATCAATTAGGAGGCTGTCCTAGGAACTTGTCCGAGAATCTCTTATTCCAGCGTTCCGAGGTAGTTAAATGTCGACAGCTTGCCATAGCGACCTGTGTTAGACAACCGATCGTTGAGCTCCAACAGTTCCCGTTTGGAATCGGTACCGGAGATATCGACAACAACGTATTTTATGCCTATCTCTTTCAGTTCATCGAGATACGGCAGCAGCGAAAAGGGTTTTGCCGGAAAGGTCTGCGTAAACCCTTCTTTTTTTCTGATGATATAGGGCTCATCCCTTGGGCTGAGGATCTGCCGCTCATACTGAAAATGATCCGGTGCAAGTCGTGACGTATACAGGGCGGGGGCACCGTATACCGTCAGTCCAACCGGTATGTTTCGCCTCTTCTGCCCCGGCCCGGAGCCCCCCTCGCCTCCACGGCAGCCGCGCAGCAGCTCCTGCAGGGCGGCACGATCCATCTCTATACCTGCTTGGGCGGCACCGATCCCGCTGTCGCCGACCATGGCCACCGCTTGATTATTAAACAGGTTGGCGGTGTAGTCGGCAAAAAGATGCGCTTTCTCCCCGGCAAAGAACAGTTTCTGGCTGAGATGGCCGAGTTGAAAACTTCGAAAGCCGGTACGAAGAAGCAGCTGAATTTGTTTGCGTACCCTGGCCAGGTCATTTTCCATAATCAGGGGAGGAAGCGCCCAGGTGACCAGCCTGGCTTTTGCGCCAAGGGCCCCTTTCAGCTTGCCGGCCTGAAGCACCGTCTGCTTATTGAAACTGAGCAGATATCGATCCGGTGTAAAGGGCAGATCGCCCTGCAGTAGTTTCAGCGAATCGGTCTTCAGCCACCATTCCAGCGGCATTTTTTTTCTTACCGGCCGCAGGTGCGCCAACCTTTTTTTCGTTGTACCCCGCATTGCGCCTTTACCTGCGCTTTTTTCGCTTTTTTCGCTTTGTTCCGGCATCTCCGCCGTACCGCCGACGGCACACACCTCACCGACAATCTGCTTGATGGTGCCGGCCAGTTGTTGTCTTGTACCCTTCAGCTCTCGGCCTATCTGTTCTACTTGCAGCACCGTACTGTTCAGAGCACCGAGGCGAAAGCCACCGTCAATTTTGTACACCTCGACATGTCCGCCACTATCGGCCTGAAACCCATGCGGCAACTCAATAGACACCTTACTGCCGGAAGCGGCGCTTTCTTCCTGCCGTCCGAGAACAAAGAGCGATTTCAAGCGAAAGGCGGTCCGTTCCCCGGAGGGCTCAATATGAAGACGTAGTCTGTCGCCGACGGCCAGAGCGGCCTTGGTGACAAATTTACAGGTAAGTTGTTCTCCGGCTTTGCGAGTCACGGTAAAGCGACCGAGATGCATGCCCATATTCCCCGAGTGATGGGGTGTTATGGCTTCCGCCGGCTGCGGGGTAAAAAAATAACCGCTGGAAGTCTTGCGACTCATCGCCTGCTCGGCCAAGTCCTTGGCTTCGGCAAGGGCACTCTCCTCATGCCCCGGTGCGGCATCGAGAACTTTGCGGTAGGCCGCGACAATCGATTGCACATAGTGCGCCGAGCGCAGACGGCCTTCAATTTTCAGCGAAGAGATCCCCGCCTCTTTGAGAAAAGATACCGCCTCGAGACCGGTTAAATCATTCATCGAGAAAAGATAGCGACCCGAATCACCCTTTTTGAGCGAGCCGCCGCCTTTGCCACCGGCCCCCTTCCCCCGGGAACTATAGGCGCGGCGGCACGGCTGGACACATCGCCCGCGCAGGCCGCTTTTTCCGCCGAGATACGATGAAAACAGACAGAGCCCGGAATAGGAGAAACACATGGCGCCGTGGATAAAAATCTCGATTTCCGTGTCCCCTCGTCCGGCGCTGATGGTGCTGATTTCCTTGAGGGTGAGTTCTCTGGCCAGCACCACTCTCTCACAGCCAAGCTGCTCCTGAAAACGCAGTCCGTCCGAGTTATGCACCGTCATCAGCGTCGAGCCATGCAGCTTCAATTTCGGAAAATAGTCGCGCACCAGTCGGATCAGACCAAGATCCTGGACAATAAGTGCATCAGGCCCCAGCTCCTGCAGCAGGGCAAGGTTTTCAATAACCAGCGGCAGTTCTCTTTCCAGCAAAAGACTGTTGGCGGCGATATAGAGTTTTTTATCCAGGCTGTGGCAATGACGGATCATCGCCCCGATCTCTTCAAGGCGCAGATCCCTGGCCAGATTTCGTGCATTAAATCCAGGTGCGCCGACATAGACGGCATCGGCGCCGCCGTCCAGGGCTGCACCAAAGGTTTCAACAGTTCCCGCAGGGGCTAGCAGTTCCATGGCAGCCATCAGCTCTCAATGACCACTTCACCGCTCGTGCCGTCGGCATCGAGTAGGACCGAGATACGTTCATTCGGCAGAATAGTAGTATGTAGGCCGGTAAAATCCGGCTGAATGGGCAGTTCCCGACCACCCCTGTCTACCAGGGCGGCAAGTTGAATAGTGGTCGGACGGCCGTAATCCATAATGGCATCCATAGCCGCCCGGATGGTCCGCCCGGTAAAGATGACATCATCGACCAGCACCAGATTGGTGTTGTCGACATCAAAGGCGATGTCGGTGGTCTTGACTATCGGGTTCTGGCTCATCAGGCTCCAGTCATCGCGATATAAATTGATATCAAGCGAGCCGAAGGGAACCGACAATCTGTTCTGCTGTTCAATATAGGTGTGAATTCTCTGTGCCACATAGACGCCGCAGGTGTGTATACCAACTATGGCCATGGCATCACCGCCATGATTTTTTTCCAAAATCTGCAGGGAAATCCTCTGGATGGCCAGATCAATATCCAGAGACGACATAATGACACGTTTGTTCACACTCACAACCCCACCCTTTTCCAAAAAAAATCTATTCCCAACTCATCCACTCTATTGATTGCCTCGGGAAAGGCCGCACATTCGACGGCAAAGACCTTATCGGCAATGGTGTCGGCCTCGTCTTCATAGGCGAGTTCGACACACTTTTGCAGAATAATCGGTCCTTCATCATAGTTTTCATCGGCAAAATGCACCGTGCAGCCGGTGACGGTGCAACCCCTTTTTTTTACCGCGTCATGCACATGATGGCCATAAAACCCATCGCCGCAAAAACTTGGGATCAGCGAGGGATGAATATTGATGACCGCCCGGTCCAGCTCGGCCGGCGGTGTATACAGTTTCAGATAGCCGGCAAGGCAGATGATGTCGATATCATAGTCCTGCAGGATCTCGTTGATACGCGCGTTATCGGCGGCATGAAAACCGGGATAGCCATATTCCGCGGCTTTCTTCAGGCCAAGCACATCGGCTACATTGGCGATGACTACCTGGATCTCTCCGGCAAGACTGCCCTTTTGGATACGTTCATGAAAATTATCGAGGGTCCGTCCACTGCCGGACAATAAAACCGCCATCTTCAACATGGTCTATTCTCCGGAAAAATATGAATCATTTTCGACATCAACCTGTTCCAGCCAGGTAGAGATGGCCGTATCGTAGGCTGCAGTCAGGGCAAAGACCTTTTTCATCAATTTAAACCGTGTCTTCAAGGTGGTATTGCCGGTAGCTTTGAGCTCCCCTATGACCTGGGCATAATCGGCAGGATCGACGATCACCGTGACATCGTGGAAATTCTTTGCCGCCGCCCGCAGCATCGTCGGGCCACCGATATCGATATTTTCGATGGCATCGGCCAGGCTGCAGTTTGGATCGGCGACGGTCTTGTCAAAGGCGTAGAGATTGACGGCGATAAGGTCGATGTTTTTCAAGCCATGCGCCAGGCACTGCTGCTGATGTTCGCTGTTGGCTCTCTGATTTAAAATACCGCCGTGCACCTTCGGATGCAGGGTTTTCACCCGGCCATCGAGCATCTCCGGAAATCCGGTGAATTCCGAGACATCCATGACCGCAAGCCCTGCGTCACGCAGTTTTTTTGCCGTGCCGCCGGTGGAAAGCAGCTCTATTCCCAAGGTTGCCAGTTCCGTCGCAAAACCTTCAATACCTGCCTTGTCGGTCAGACTGATCAATGCTCTTTCAATTTTTTGCATGGCTTACTCCTGTTCATCTTTTCTGGTGAAAGATTTTATTTTTCGCCGGTCGCGCTTGCTCGGTTTTTTAGCCGGCCCGGCATAGCCGATCTGCGCCATCCGTCGCAGCTCCCGTTGTTCTTCCCGGATCTTCATGCTCTCATCCGATTCGACATATAAGAGGGCGGCTTCCTTCGCCGGTCGCCTGAACTTTGCAAGGGCCAGGACGGTGATATGAAACTCCATGAATCCAATGGTGATACGCAGCTCATCACCAACCGCGACATTCCGAGCAGCCTTTGCCCGGTTGCCGTTCACATGCACTTTTCCACCATTGACTGCAGCGGCGGCCAGGGAACGCGTTTTAAAGAAACGGGCAGCCCACAGCCATTTGTCCAATCTGCACGCTTCGTTATTAGTGTCCATCACTCAGGCCCTCTTGAGGCAGTATCATCGATCAGTGGAATGAGAAAACACGTAGGATACACTGATTTAAGCAGAAACGCTTGAAATTTTGAGACCACGGCAAACCCGCGGCAGAAAAGAGTATTGTCGAAGAGAGCCAAAAAGAGTAAGTAACAAACGTCTTACTGTAATCGGCCCTTATGCCATTGCCTACCCTGAAAGTAAAAACGTGTGACAATGAGCACTTCCCTTTGAATTTCATCTGAGCAAGATTAATCGACTATGCATATCCAGACGGTTGGCCTGAAAGGTCTTAAGACGCCGGTTCGAGTGAAGGAAAAAGGCGGCAGCCTGCAAAACACCATAGCGACGATTTCCATGCGGGCCCGTCTTTCAGAGAGCCACAGAGATAACTGCGTCGAGATATTTACCTCTGTTCTCAATGACTACCTTGGAGAGCTTTCCGTCACCAGTTTTTCGTCGATTCTCGCTCGACTGAAAGAAGATCTGCAGGCCAAAAGTGTTCGGCTGGAAATGACCTTCCCCTATTTTATCGACAAAAAGGCGCCGGTGAGCGACACCCACAGCCTGATGGAATACGCCTGCGGATTTTCCGGCGGCATCGGTGATGACGAAGGGTTTATCCTCTCCGTCTCCGTGCCGGTAACCACTCTTTGCCCGTGCTCGAAAGAGATCAGCGCCGGCGGTGCCCATAATCAGCGCGCGGAAGTGACGCTCAATGTCAAATTTAATGACTTTATCTGGGCCGAGGATTTAATAACGATGATCGAACAGTCGGCATCCTGCGAAGTGTATGCGCTGCTCAAGCGGCCCGATGAAAAATACGTTACGGAAAAAGCCTTCAACAATCCGATGTTCGTTGAAGACGTGGTCAGAAAGGTGGCGGTTCTGGCTCTCAGCGACCCGAGAATCACCTGGTTTTCCGCCGGGGTGGAAAGTTTCGAGTCAATCCATAAGCATAGCGCCTATGCCTATGTGGACAGCGACGAGATCAGATAGCTCCCTTACTTCTTAGTACTGCCGAATCCACTAAAACGACTATGAAAGCTGCCGGACTCTTTTTCGCCGTCGAGCATCCGCCGCAACATCTGCATCTCCTTCCGGGCATGGTTTAGTTCCTGTACCAGCGCCTCCTGCTCGGTGAACGTCGCATTATCGTGTTTCTGTTGCAGCGTATCGACATTTTGTTGCGCCCGGTAGAGTTCCAGGGCCAGGGCTCGTATTGACATTATCTCCTCATAATTCTGTAGACAGGTTGTCCAGGGTAGCGGTTCAATGGCAGCAGAACTCAGTCAATTTTTCGCAGCATTTCTTCTTTTTGCACCGCCGCTTTGACAATACGGAAAACTTCGCGGTTATGGTTATGCAATCTGGTTTTAACATACTGAAAGACGGTCCGACGCAGGTCGCCTTCATCGACCGGATAATGCCGCACAAAGGCATCAATTTCCTCCCCCTGCCAGTTCGGTTCCCAGGTCATTCCGGCCTGCATGCATGCCTGCTGATTCTCCATAGCCTCGTTGATAATCACATCGCGTAAACGCTCCGCCTCGCGCTGCAGCTTGTTATCTTTCAGCTTGGAGCCTTTTCGGTCGGCAAGGAAATCGAAGATCTCATCGACGGAGTCATCCCGCATGACCTTGGCCAGATATTTAATCTGTCGCTTCAGTGCGCCGGCTTTCAGGCCTCTGCAGTTGATAATCTCATCCTTTACCGCCTGCCCGATGGCCAGTTTTTTTACATCTTTGTCCGACAGCTGTGCCAGTTCCGCAGCAGCGCCTTCTTCATCCTTAAAACGTCTCTTTTGTGCGGATTTACTTATTCTTTCAGTCATTTCTGCTCATTTGAAGAGTTGATAAACTCGTAACAACTCGAATTTTACGATGGCTAAGTAAAAACCTTCATCAAGAGTTGATTGATTGCAGCCTTACCAGCGGCGCATCAAATTCCTTAGGCGGCTCCAGTCCCAGAAGGACGCAGAGGGTCGCCGCGACGTTCGACAGTCCGGGATTCTCTACCCCGGCCGACTCAAAGCTGTTGGCCCCGGAAAAATCCTTGATGATAAAAGGTACCGGGTTCAACGTATGGGCGACCATCGGGGTGATGGTGCCGTTTTTTTTAGTCCACATGCAGTCGGCATTGCCGTGGTCGGCGGTGATAACCACGACCCCACCGACCTTTTCCACAGCACGCAAAACACGCTGCAGGCAGAGATCGACGGTTTCAACGGCGATGCGAATAGCCGGCACCACCCCGGTATGGCCAACCATATCACCGTTGGCATAATTAAGACGAATAAACTTATAGTCGCAGCTCTCTATCGCGCCAACCACTTTATCGGTAATTTCGCCAGCCTTCATCCACGGCTTCAGATCAAACGCCACCTTGTCGGAGGTGATTTCTTCATATTTTTCCAGATCTTTATCAATATACCCTGACCTGTTGCCATTCCAGAAATAGGTAACGTGACCAAACTTCTGTGTCTCGGAAATCGCATAGGAGGTAATTTTCGTGGCGCACAGATACTGTCCCAGGGTGTTATCGATGACCGGAGGCTCAACCAGGTAATTTTTCGGTATCAGCGCGTCCCCATCATACTGCATCATGCCGGCATAATACACCCGCGGCAATCGAATCCGGTTAAACTCGTGAAAATCCTCTTCGCCAAAGGCCCGGGAAATCTCGATAGCCCGATCGCCGCGAAAGTTGAAAAAGACGACACCGTCACCGTCCTCGATGGTCCCGATCGGGCCCTGCTCATCAGCCACGACAAACGCGGCCATATACTGATCGGTCATTTCCGGATCTTCCTCATAATAGGTCCGCACCGCATCAGATGCCGCGGCAAAGGTGCGGCCTTGTCCGAGAACATGCGCCTGCCAACCCTTTTCGACCACCTGCCAGTCGGCGCCGTACCTGTCCATGGTCGTCACCATCCGCCCGCCGCCCGAGGCTATGCGATAGTCACGGCCATCCGCCGAGAGTGCAGCCAATTTTTGTTCGAGGGGCGCGATATAGCGCAACGCACTTTTCTGATCGACGTCACGGCCATCGAGCAGGGCATGCACCCTGACCTTGGCAAAATCATCCGCCGCACACTGGTCAAGCAAAGTATACAGCTGCTCGATGTGGCTATGGACATTGCCATCGGAGACAAGTCCGATAAAATGTATTGTTCCACCGGAATGAGCACGTTTTGACACTTCCTGCCAGGCCTCGCCGCTAAAGATGACCCCTGACGCGAGGGCTTCGTTAACCAGCCGCGCCCCTTGAGGAAATACTCTTCCCGCCCCAAGCGCATTATGACCAACCTCGGAATTCCCCATATCACTATCAGTCGGCAACCCCACCGCCGTACCGTGCGCCTTCAGTTTCATCATGAGAGGTTCCTGAAAAAGTGCATCAAGAACAGGCGTATACGCAACGAATACGCCATCGCTTTCATCCCGCGGGCCTATGCCCATGCCATCCATGACAAGAGCGACCAGCGGACCGTTAAAACTTTTATAGCCGGACAGAGGCGGCAGTGTTTTTGTCGTCATTTTAAATCCTTTCAGGAAAGTATAAGTGAAATAACATTACTTTTTTATCTCACAGGCGTGAAAATTTGTTATACTTGTTTGTAGTTATCGGTCGTTTTCGTGATATGGCGAGAAGCGCTTTCACGCGAAAACAAAGACAGTGTAATCCCACATATTGTAAGCCAATTAAACAGAAGATCAACTCATATGGAAGATCAACTCTCTGTCCCCACTCTGAGAATGTCAGTAGCCGGCGATGCCCTGCCCCTGTTTACCACTGTTTTACAGTCAGGTATAGAAATAAAGACGGCACACGGCGAAACGCTGGGCAAATTTTTAAGTAATTTCCCCGGTTTTACCGCAAATTATCTGGCAGATACCGTGCAGACCATTTTCCTTAACGGCACAGCCGTTGACGACCTTTCGCTGCCCCTTACCGGCAGCAATCCGGTTCTGGCACTTTCCGCGGCCATGCCGGGCCTTGCCGGAGCAATCTTTCGTAAAAATAGTTTTCACGCCGCATTGCGTACCGACACGAAAACCCTACCGTCGGAAGCTGAGCAGAAAAAATCTATCTTCGTCACCCTGAAACTCTTTAACAGCATCGCCAGAGATCGGGGCACAGATTTACTGAAAACAGGTCTCTGCCTGCAAAGCAAGCAGCTGGCAAACTTTCTGACGAACAGACCGCATCTCGCCCGGCATATCGTGCACATACAATTTGCGAAAAAAGAAATAGAACTCGATGAACTTCTTAGCGTTCTCGGTAAAATACCCAAGGTCAACCTCCACATAATCGGCACTGATGGTTGAACGAATGACTGAACGAATGGATGAAAAAATAGTTGAAAAATCATATACAAAAGACATGCTGGGCCGCAGTGGTTTACTGCCTGTGGACGAGGCACTGGGTATTCTCCTCGTCCACCTTGCCGACATCAGAACCGCAAGCACCAGCATCCCGCTGACCGAGGCCCTTGAGCGAGTTGTGGCGGAACCGATTCTCTCGCCGGAAGACCTGCCCGCTCAGGCGCGGTCGACCATGGACGGCTACGCCGTCCGGGCGGCGGACACTTTCGGCGCCAGTGAATCGATGCCCTGCTATCTGAACATTACCGGAGAGGTGCTGATGGGTGCAGCGCCCGCTGGGGAAGTGAAAAAGGGCTGCTGCCATAAAATCCCCACCGGAGGCCTTCTGCCCGCCGGCGCCGACAGCGTGGTCATGCTTGAACATAGTGTTCCGGTCGACGAAACGATGATCGAGATCATCAAGGGTGTCGGTTCCGGAACCAATCTCATCCAGAAAGGCGAAGATATCGCCAAGGGTGAGACAGCTCTGTCCGCAGGTCACCTGCTCCGCCCCCAGGATATCGGCCTGCTCGCCGGCCTGGGCATTGCCGAAGTCCCGGTGACCGAAAGAGTCAGGGTCGGCATTCTCTCCACCGGGGACGAAATAATCGCCCATACGGAAAGGCCGAAAGCGGGGCAGATCCGCAATATCAACGCCCTGGCCCTGGCCGGAATGATCAGCCGCGCCGGAGGTGTCGCCCGGGATTACGGCATCGTCTCGGATCATAAAGATATTTTCCTGCCGGCCATCAGAACAGCCATTTTGGAAAATGACCTGGTGCTTTTTTCCGGCGGCAGTTCCGTCGGCGTCAGAGACCTTGGCGAACAGGTCGTTGAAGCACTCGGTCCACCGGGCATTCTCGTGCATGGCGTTACCCTGAAACCTGGCAAACCGGTTTTGATCGGCCAAAGCGGCAGGACACCTCTATTCGGTCTCCCCGGTCATCCGGTCTCCGCCCTGGTCTGCTTTGATTTCTTTGTCAAACCGGCAATCGAGCAGCTCTCCGGTCGCATCCATCGAATAAAACTGCCGACCCCATACATTATGGCCGGTTTAACCCGCAATATCAACTCCGCACCGGGCCGACTCGATGTGGTGCGGGTAAAAATGATAAAAGAAGATGACTCCTGGCGGGCCGAGCCCGTTCTCGGCAAATCAGGTTCTATCTCAACTCTTGCACGCTCCGACGGCTACTTTCTTATCGACGAGGACAGCCAGGGGGTCACGGAAAATACCGCCGTCAAGGTCTATCTCTACACATGATCACAAGGAACACAATGAGCAAGCGAAACATTTACGTCAGCAACAAACCACTCGCGGCAGCGAAAGAGTTATGGCAGGCAGCCCTTGAAAAACATGGATTTTACAGAAGAGATCCCCTGGAAACAATAGTGGTTGACGACAGCCTCGGCAGAATCACCGCCGAACCTGTTTTTGCCCTGCGCTCGTCGCCCTCGTACAATGCCGCGGCCATGGACGGTATTGCCGTGCATTTCAGCGACCTGGCCGGGGCCGGCGAGGCAAAACCACTTCGTCTCGGCGAGGGCAAATTTATGCCGGTCAATACCGGCAACGCCATCCCCGACGGCTTCAATGCGGTAGTGATGATCGAAGACGTACACTATATCGGCGAGACCGAGGTCGAGCTGCATATGCCGGCGACTCCCTGGCAGCACGTTCGGACCATCGGCGAGGATATCGTCGCCACCGAACTCATCCTCCCCGAGGGGCACAGAATCAGAGCCATCGACCAAGGGGCCATGCTTGCTACCGGGGTAACCGAGATCACTGTGCGGCGGCCGCCAAAGGCCCATGTCATCCCTACCGGCAGTGAACTCATTCAGCCCGACCAGCAGCCCAAAGCCGGCCAGATCATCGAGTTTAACTCGCGCATTCTCGCCGGCTACTTAAACGAATGGGGGGCGGATGCCGATCGTGGTTTACCGGTTGTCGATGATCCCGAGCTGCTGAAAAGAGCCCTGCTCACCGCCGCTCTGGAAAACGATCTGGTTATTCTCAATGCCGGAGCCTCTGCGGGCACCCGGGACTACAGCGCCGGGGTCCTCGCTGAAATTGGTGAAGTGATCGTCCACGGCGTGGCCATCAAACCGGGAAAACCGGTCATTCTGGCGATGATCGGCGACACCCCGGTGATCGGTCTGCCCGGCTATCCGGTGTCGGCGCTGCTCACCATGCGCCTCTTTGTCCAAGAGATGATCTCCCTTTTTCTCGGCCAGGGGCTGCCGGAGTCCCACTATGTCGAGGCGATTCTGTCCAGACCCCTGCATTCGTCGATGGGCGTCGATCAATTCGTCCGCATTACCCTTGGCCGGGTAGGTGACAATCTCATGGCGACCCCCTCTGGCAAAGGCGCCGGGGCGGTGATGTCGCTGGTGCGTGCCGACGGGCTGCTGACCGTCCCCTCTGGATGTGAAGGGATCGGCGCCGGTGAAAAGGTACGGATCGAATTATTGCGGCCGCAGACCGAGGTAGACGCCACCCTGGTCTGTATCGGCAGCCATGACAACATCCTCGATCTGCTGGCTAACCACCTGCATAAACAGCGGCCTATCGTGCGCATCTCCTCGGCCCATGTCGGCTCCATGGGCGGTATAATGGCCATAAGACGCGGCGAGGCGCACATTGCCGGCACCCATCTCCTTGATGAACAGACTGGTGAGTACAACATCAGTTTCATCCAGCGTTTTCTCAAAGGCATCCCCCTGCAACTGATCAATCTCTGCTACCGCGAACAGGGCTTGATCGTCGCCCAGGGCAATCCTAAAAATATCCGGGGCTTTGAAGATATCGCCAAAGAAAAATTGACCTTTATCAACCGACAAAACGGTGCAGGCACCCGGTTGCTGACGGACAAGGTTCTCCAGGACGAGGGCATTGATGCCTCGCAAATCATCGGCTACGACCATGAAGAGTATACCCATATGAGCGTCGCCGCAGCCGTGGCCAACGGCAGTGCTGACAGCGGGCTCGGCATCCGCGCTGCCGCCAATGCCTTAGGTCTTGATTTTGTCCCCATCGCCCTGGAACGCTACGACCTGATAGTGCCGCACCGACACCTCCAGGATAGCAAGGTTGTCAGCGTCCTCGACCTTATTCGCACCAGCACCGCCTTCCATACGGCGATTTTCGCTCTTGGCGGCTATGATCTGCGGGATTGCGGCAAAGTGATGTACGAGCAATAATGAAAAACAACTGTAAAACATATTTTTGGAAAAGATATCCATGCAGATAACAGTCAAACTTTTTGCCTACTTTCGCGACAATCGTTTCAAGATTGAGCAGCGAGAACTCAGCAAAGGCACTACCGTAGGCGACATTGTCGACTCGCTCGGCATCGATCGGGAAGAAGTCGGTGTGTTAATGATCAATTCGCGGCATACTGAATTCGAGGTGCTGCCGGTCGAAAACGATGTCCTGGCCATTTTCCCGGTTATCGGCGGGGGCTAAGATGGTGTGCGAGATTCAGGAGGACTATGGAGAAAGATTCCGACAAGAATAAATTTTCCGAGCTGCGTAAAAAAGCCCAGGCTTTCCTGGCGAGCAAATCAGAAAAAGCATCAGAAAAAGCGGACATATATAAAGCGGATATCCGGCAGCTGGTCCACGAACTCGACACCTACCAGATCGAACTGGAACTGCAGAATGAGGATCTGCGCACCGCTCAGCACGAGCTTGAAGAATCCCGTCGCCGCTATGCCGATTTCTACGATTTCGCCCCGGTTGCTTTCATTACCACCAACGATAAAGGATTGATTCTCGAGGCCAACCTGACCGCCGGAGACATGCTTGGGGTAACAAGGGGACAACTGCTCAACCGTCTGCTGTCCGACTTTATATTTCCAGATGATCAGGATACGTACTATCTCCGCTGGAGAAAACTGCTGGAGACCGGACGGCAGCAATCCTATGACCTTCGACTGCAGAGAAGTGATGGAACAGTTTTCCATGGCCTGGTAAAGACCGTGGCACATTCCGCAGGTTGTCATCCATCTGCCCAGTTTCGCATCGTTATCAGCGATATTTCCATCCGCAAGGAGGCCGAGCTGGCCAAACTTCGCCGCTTAAGAAACAGATATCGGGCCATTGTCATGGATCAGACTGAAATGATCTGCCGCTTTGACCCCCAGGGCAGAATTACCTTTGTCAATGACGCCTATTGCCGACATTTTGGCGTCGACCATCAGGACATACTCGGCACCAATTTTCTGCCTGCCGTTCATCAAGACGACCTGCCGCTCGTCGAGGATCATTTCAAGAATCTGACACAATTTAAACCGGATAAAACCATTGAATATCGGGTGTACCTGCCGGACGGAAAAGTACATTGGCAGCAGTGGTGCGGCAGAGCTCTTTATAATGAGGCAGGACAAATATTTGAATATCAGGCGGTCGGCAGGGATATCACCCAGCTGAAAGAAGCCGAAGAAAAACTAAAAAAGGCGCATGATGAGCTGGAGCAACGGGTGGCCGAACGTACGCTTGAGTTACAGGAATCACACACCCAGCTTCTCCACTCCGAGAAACTTGCCGCCATCGGCAACCTTTCCGCCTCCTTTGCCCATGAGTTCAACAATCCCCTGCAGAGCGTCATGACGATTATCAAAGGCATATCGCGATACGTTCCCCTGGAGGAAAAGGAAAAGGAATTCGTCGCGCTGGCCCTGCAGGAATGCTACAGGATGAAAAATCTTATCGCCGATTTACGGGATTTTTTCCAACCGACTTCCGACAAACCCACGCAGATTGACCTGCATGCCGCACTTGACGCCCTCCTGCTACTCAGCAAAAAAGACTTTCATTCGCGTGACATTACCGTTGTCAAGAAATATGGAGACAATATTCCGCCGATCATCGCGGTTGGTGACCAGCTCAAGCAGGTTTTTCTCAATCTTCTCAACAACGCCGCTGATGCCTGCGAGGGTGGTGGGGTTATCACCGTCAGTACAAAAGTATGCGATATGGACAACGTTGCCGTCCAAATTGCAGATAACGGCATCGGCATGAGCGCTGACGACATGGCGCATATCTTCGAGCCTTTTTTTACCACCAAACCGACAACAAAAGGTACCGGCCTTGGTTTATCCGTCAGTTACGGCATTATCAAAAAACATGGCGGCCGGATAGAGGTAAAGAGCGAACTCAATAAAGGATCACGATTTTCCGTATTTCTGCCCATTGAGAGTGTACACCATGCCCAACAAATCAATACTGCTCGTTGATGACGAAGAAAGCATTCTGGCGTCAATTGGCTGGATTCTCGAAAAAAACCAATTCACCGTAACCACGGCGTCAAATGGCCGGGAAGCCATAGACATTCTCCGAGAAAGGTATTTCGACCTGGTCATTACCGATCTGATAATGCCTGCGGTTGATGGCATAGCGGTGCTCAAGCAGGCCAAAAATCTCTACCCTGATATCGGAGTTGTCATCCTGACCGGACATGGCGGTGTCCCCTCCGCCGTCGAGGCACTCAAGCTGGGGGCTGATGATTACCTGCAGAAGCCCTGCGATACGGATGACCTGCTGAATAGGGCGCGGCACAGCTTTGAGAAGCAGGATCTGGTGGCCAAACTGCGCGAGCGGAATGTGCAGTTGAGCAACGAGATAATCGCCCGCAAGGCCACCGAGCTGCAACTTCAGGAAGCGCGTGCCGATCTGGAAAAACAGGTCGCGGCAAGAACAGCAGAGTTAACCGACACCGTGCATGAGCTGCAAAACGTCTTAGAAACATTACTCATGCGAGAAAAGGAATTACAGGACACCAACCGCGAACTCCTGGACACAAACACCGCTTTAAATATCATGCTCAAGAGAAGGGATCTGGAGCATGACCATATCAGAAGAGAAATTGCCGAGAAAACAGTAGAAATGGTCCTTCCTCTGCTGAAAAAAGCACAAAACAAACTCTCCGGTCCGGCAAAAGATTATCTGCAGACCGCGCAGGCAAATTTGCTCGACATTTTCTCAACGCATCCCCATGATACCGTGCTGGCAAACGCAAAATTAGCCCCACGGGAACTGCAGGTTGTCCACTATATCCGCCAGGGTAAAACATCAAAAGAGATTGCCGATCTGTTAAACCTTTCCGTGCGAACAATAGAATCCTATCGCGAAAATATCCGGAAAAAACTCAGGATTAAAAACCAGAAAAAAAACCTCAAAAAATTCATTACTTCTACTCGTTAGCCCGGTATTCTTTCACCGTATTTCTTTAGCAATTACCGTATTGGCGCGCCCCCCGGGGGGGGGATTGGGTGGCG
>CAYPPR010000060.1:0-24359 GCA_964412665.1 uncultured Desulfopila sp. | reverse complement strand
GATCATCAGAAACGAGAGATATCCCGCACCCTCCCCGCCAACAGATGCCCCCAATGTCGTCAGGATAACCAGTGCCAGAATGGCGGCAATATCCTGAACGATCAAAAAGCCAAGTGCAATCTGCCCATGAAGAGAGTCGATTTCTTTTTTGTCCGACAGGAGCTTGACGATGATAATCGTACTGGAAAATGTTAGCGCGACGGAGACATAGGCGGCAGTGAGATATGACATGCCCATGGCGACGGCGATGACAAACCCGATAACCGACGTAAATAGGATCTGTCCAAGACCGGTCGCCAGGGCGACTGGACCGGTGGTCCGAATCAGATTCAGGTCGAGTTTGAGCCCAACGATAAACAGCAACAGGGCAATGCCGATATGGGCCAGAAGCTCAATTTGCTCATAGCTGTGTATGATGCCGAGAAACGACGGTCCGGCCAAAATGCCTGTCGCCAGAAACATGATGATCAAAGGTTGACGCAATTTTTGTCCGACAATGCCAGCCAGCGTTGCGAGCCCTAAAATAGCAGCGATTTCCACAAAAGCATTTCCGTTTACCATGTTCTGTATCCTTTAGTGCTTGGCGGTGACGAATAATTCTTGCTAATATTGCTTACTGATAAATATTAAACCGGTATTGCCAAGGGCTCTCTTGCTGAAAGATCAATATTTTGCTTATGAAGAATTTTTTAGGAAATTCTCGACTAATCCCCGGCGGTGTGCGACACCGGTGCTTTGCGGCTACTGCATCAGCAGCAGACTGAGAGCCATCACCACCATTCCTCCAACCAGGCCGAACAGACTGTCGTGGCCCCGGCCGTAAGCCCTGCTTGTCGGGAGCAGTTCATCAAGACTGATATAGACCATGATGCCGGCCACCCCGCCAAAGAGAATACCCATCACCTGGGGCGGAATCGCCCCATTATCACCACCAAAAAAGAAGATAATGGCCAGATAGCCGATACCGGCGCCAAAGGGCTCGGCAAGGCCGCTGGACAGCGAATAGAAAAAGGCCTTCTTCCGATTGCCGGTGGCATAGTAGATCGGTACCGAAACGCTGATCCCTTCAGGAATGTTGTGCAGGGCGATCGCCACGGCGATGGCCACCCCGAGCATCGGATCCTCAAGAGCGGCAAGAAAGGTCGCCAGGCCTTCCGGAAAATTGTGGATGGTAATCGCCAGGGCGGTGAACAGCCCCATGCGCATCAATTTGCGCTTGTGGGCTACACCATCCAGTTCCGCAGAACTGAACGACGGGCCGGCTTTGACCGGGATGGCACCAAAATCAGGCAACGGCGCGGTAGGGTCCTGGAGGAGGTTCATTTCCTCTTTGCCATGCACCTCATGGGGGTTTTCAGCGGAGGGGATGAGGTTATCTATCAGACCAATCAGCAACATGCCGCCAAAAAACGAGGCTGCATTGATCCAGTTGCCCCAATAGTCGCCATATTGGGCGCTCAGCGAATCGCCCCCCTTGATCAAAATTTCCACAAAGGAGACATAGAGCATCACCCCCGCCGAAAAACCGGTGGCGACGGAGAGAAAGCGAAAATTGGTGGTTTTTACGGTAAAGGCGATCAGGCTACCGATACCGGTCGCCATGCCGGCAAAAAGGGTCAGACCCATTGCCATCCATACTTCGCTCATCGAAACTCCTCAGACGGGGGGAATTGAATTGGGGATTGAAAACATCTCTATAGACCATAAAATTGGCCCGGAATCAAGTGTCATGGTCGGAATATTGAAGAGTTAGCGTGCCCGCCCCCCAACCAAAAAATCGCAACAATTGACTATTATGGAGTCGATTCATACTATTAACCAATATTACAATACCAGGTGTTGGAGGGCTTTGGTCACCTGGCTGATTTTACATAAATGATATTGGCGATATGCAGGATTGGAACGCTGACGAAGCCAAAACAAAGAAAAGGAGAAGAGTATGAGTGAAAAGCAAACTATATCCCAGACAAAAAACACCGACCCCTTCTGGAAATGCGATAAATGCGGTAATACCGTGCAAATGGAGGCGCCCCCGGAAATTTGCCCAAGCTGCAACGAAAGATGTCTTTTTAAAAATGTCTCCTGCTACACCCCGGACTGCGGCGGCCCCGGTTCCATTGACCCAAGGCTTTGACTCTGCAGCTGTTAAATGCCGGAGTAACTTTCCTGCACTGATATTGGAGTTCTTCCGGATTAAGCGTTAGGGTACAACACTGGATCCCATGGGGTGCATGGGATCATCTCGTGGCTGGGTGGGTTGCAGTTTCTGTCATAGCATATCATGGACTGCAACGCAGTCGTGAAGAGATAGCCAAAATGAGATAGAACTTTTCTGTCTTCAGCAGTCTTATAGGTCAGCCATTGCTGCGCGTTTTCGGAAAAAGTGCAATAATAGGCAGGGCAAAGAGAGGAATGCAGGCAATCACCGTAAGAACGGGGCGGATGGCAAAGGTATCGGCGAGTTTCCCGACAACCGGCGTAATGATTCCGCCGAGGCCGTAGGCAAAACCCATCATCAGGCTGGCCACCATGGAACGGCCTTTCGGAGCCAGGGTCTGGGCCATTGTCACCCCCAGGGGAAGAGGCGCCAGGACAAAGCCGCCAGCCAGAGCCGCGCCGAAATAGACCCAGCCGCCGCTCAGCTGCATGAGCAGCCAGAGGGCCGGGGCCATGAACAGATAGGAAAAAAGAAAAACCGGTTTAAAGCCGATGCGATCCGAGATGTGCCCGGCAAGCAGACCGCTGACAGTTCCGGACACCAGAAAGAGTGCGTAAATCCCCCCTGCCGAAACCACGCTTAGTCCCTCCTGAACATAAAGCACCGGCATGAAAGTAAGAAATGACTGCCCCACCACCGCCCGCAAAAACATAACCAGCCAGATCAAGGCCACGGCTTTCCAGGCGCTGCCCAGGCTTTCCTTGAGTGTTCCGAAAAAACCGGCTCGCCGCAGCCCCTCGCTTTGCGGTTTCGGCACCACCGTCAACAAATAAGCCAGCACCAGCAGGCCGCCAATCATCGTCACAGGCATGGCCGTCAAGCCGAAAAAAGCCACATACCAGGTAATAAAGAGGGGGCCAAGGCCAAAGGCCAGCGTGCCGCCGGTATTGAACACGGACATGGAAAATCCGGCCTTTGATCCGGCATACACCGGCACCATGCCGGTGACCGAAGGATGGAACATCGAGGAACCGACCGACCCCAAAGCGACACACAACAGCAGGACCCAGAAATTGGGGGCGATGCCCGAGAGCGGTATAAAAACGATAGTCAACGACAGACCGAGGAAAATGAAGGCTCGTGTCTGATAACGGTCGGCCAGGTAGCCGACGGTTGGCTGGATGATGAACGCCAGTAAACGCATGGTACCGGCAATGATGCCGACTTGGGTCAGTGACAGATCAAGTTTGTCGACAAAAACCGGAAAAAGAGGGTTGATGAAGGCGGTGTAAAAATCGCCGGTGAAATGAATGAGGGTCAGGGCAAAAAGGACTTTCAGATTGGCAGACATTGGCCGGACCAGGGAATTCGAGCAGGTTGGACGGTGACCTGCTGCATTATGTTTATTTTTTATTTATAACGGCATATGCAATGACAATGCCTTTTACCAGATCCGCTCAGTTAGTCAACAGGCAGAATTGTTAGCCCTTTTTCATGATCCTGCAGGGCCATGATCCGACGGCCGCAATCGGACTTGTAGGAATAATCCAGGCCGTTCACCGACTGCAGATGGTCATCGGCGAGGAATTCGTCGGTTGAATAATCACGGATGATCGTGCCCTGGTGCATGACAATCGCCCGGGCAGTGAGTCTTTCGATAAAAAACAGGTCGTGGGTGATGAGAATGGTCGTCAGCCCCAGGCTCTCGAGGATCTCGGTGAGCAGCTCCTCGCCATGCGGATCGAGGCCGGCCGTCGGTTCATCGAGAATGAGCATCTCCGGCTGCATACTCAGGGCGGCGGCGATAGCCAGCCGCTTACGTTCCCCGCCACTCATATTCAGCGGCACCTTATCCTCAAAGCCCTGCAGATGAACCCGGGCCAGGGCGTCATTGACCCGGTCGTTCAGCTCCTCGCCCTTAACCCCCATCTGTTTTGGGCCAAAGGCGACTTCTTCGCGGCAGGAGGGAGTAAACAGCTGGTCGGCGGAATTCTGGAAGACCATGCCGACCCTTCGCCACAATGCCTTACGCAGAGCATTGTTCACCGGCTGGCCATTGACAAAAAAATACCCGTCACCACGATTGAGCCCAAGCAGACAGGCGGCCAGGGTCGATTTACCGGCACCGTTTTCTCCGACCAGGGCCAGGGTGTCGCCCGGGCGGATGATCAGATTGGCATTGGAAAGCCCAAGTGTCCCATCACCATAACGAAAGGAATAATGCTGCAGCTCCATGAGCGGCGGCACCGGGAGAACAGACGGCGTATGGATTGCGCCGATTGGATGTTCATGGGTATGGTGGTAATGCTGGTGGACATGGACGCTTTGATGGTCGCCGCAACAACTGAAACGAAAGGTAAAATCGAGCCCGTGCTCGCGAAGCGATCCCCGCTGGGAAACGAGCTGGTCAAAGGAGTAATCGTGGTGGATGGCACCGTCGCTCATCACCACCGCCCGATTGCAGAGATCATAGAGAAAGAGCAGATCGTGGTCGATAATAATCAGGGTTCCGGTATATTCCCGCAGCAGTTCCTTGAAAATCTTTTCTTGGCGCGGATCAAGATTCGCAGTCGGTTCGTCGAGAATGAGCACCTCGGGGTGCATGGCCATAATCGCCGCGAAGGCCGCCCGTTTTTTCTGGCCGTAACTGAGCAGGTGGGCCGGTTTGTAACACAGTTTTTCCAGGCCGACCGCCGTCAGCTGTTCGAGAACCCTGGAGATTACCGTATCCTCATCAAGTCCTTGATTCATCGGGCCGAAGGCAACGTCATCAAACAGGGAATTACAGAACAGATGATCATCGGGGTCCTGAAAGAGAACGCCGGTGGCAAGCCGCAGGTCCGGCAGCATCGACTCGATCAATGGCAGGCCTTTATAGCTGATGCTCCCCTCCTGACAGGAATGCAGGCCGTTGAGATGCTTGACGAGAGTCGTTTTGCCGGAACCGTTCCGGCCGACCAGGGCGATCCGATCGCCTTGATGAATTTTCAGTGAGATGTCGTGCAGGGCGTAGGTGCCGTCCGGGTAGCGAAAGGAGAGAGAATCGAGGCCATAGAGCGGTAATTCGCCTTCCCGGGGAGTATGTTCTTCGGACATGAAATGCATGATGGATTACCCGTAGGAACTCCTGGCAGCGTAGCAGAAAACCCTTCGCCGAGACCTTCCCCGCTTCAAAGGAAAGGATTGCCGTACATTCGGTCGACAAAGAGCAAGAAGAGGCCCATCATAATCCAAAGGGCGCCTTTCGCCCAGTCTTTTTCCGTAGTGGTAAAGCGGACAAAGGAGGGAAACCGCCCGACATAGCCGCGACTCAACATGGCGTCGTAGACCCGCTGGGTGCGATCAAAGGAGCGGACAAAGAGCATACCGAAAAAATTACCCATGGCACTCATGGTGGCTAGATTTGTACCCGGCACAAAGCCCCGCACCCGCATGCCGCGATACATGCGGGTAATTTCATGGACAAAGACAAAGATATAGCGATGGGACAAGAGGACCATCTGACCGATGGAATCGGGCAGTCCGAGACGGGACAGGCTCTGCAGAGTGACCGCCAGGGGTGCGGTGCCGAGCAACGGTTCCATCATCAGGGCGATGGCGCAGGCCTTGAGGACAATAATCAGCGCGACAAAAAAGCCGGCTGAATGAAACGGAAATCCGGACAGGCCGGGGAAATAAATGAGGGTCTCGGAGCTCTGCAGCGGCGAGGTAAAGGGGACGACGAGGAGAAACATCGACAAAAATCCGGCCATGGCCAGCAAGCGTTTTCCCGCCCTGGCAAAAGGGATGTTACAGGCGGTGACAGCCAGCAGCGATATGGCAAAAGCGACGCCGCTCCAGCACAAGGATTGCAGCGAGACGACCATGAAACAGTAGAGAAAGAGGCTGACGATCTTGATGCGCGGGTCCCACTGATGGAAAAAAGAAGACCGGTCGGCATAGGCATCGATGGTCGGCACCGACCAGTCCGGATCGCCGGTTCGAAAAGAGCCTCGTTTTGCTCGTTTCCTGCCGGTACTCCAGTAAAAAAGAACGAAGAGAACAGCAAGGCCGCCGATGACGACGGCCAGCACCGTCAATGGGATATGAATTTCCGGATTTGCACTCATTTGATAAACCGCCCTGTCGTAAGGAGTTCCGGCTTGACCCTGAACAGAAAAGAAATCGTAAAAGCGGAGACTCCGGCCTCGACAAGAAAGACCGGCACATGGGCGGCCAGGGCGAGTTTCGCCACCCCGACAAAATTCTCCCCGGCGGTGGCGAGCAGGCAGGCCAGCACGGTCGCCGCCATGGCCGTACCCAGACCGCCGCAGATGGCTCCGGCAATGGTATGACTCAAGACGGTTTTTCCACGTATTGTCTGAAAGAGCAGGCCGCAGAAAAGTGCCGGCAGGCCCATCATCAGCGCATTGGCACCCAGGGCGGTGAGTCCGCCGAACTGAAAGAGAATGGACTGGAGAAAAAGCCCCAATACAATTGACAAGAAGGCTATTGGCCCGAGCAGGGCGCCGACGATTCCCGGTAAAATCAGGTGGACACTGGTTGGACCAAACGGCAGATGGATCAGCGAGGCGACAAAAAAAGCCGAGGTCACCACGGCAATCCTCGGCAGGTCCTCATTTTTCATGCGTCGCAGACTGTAGGCCGCACCGACAACGGAAACAGCGTAGGAGGCTACGGTTATCGAGATGGGTAGCACTCCATCGGAAATATGCATGGTTCAGTGTTCCCCCGGGATAGTTTTTTTGCGCGACATGACATAGGCGGCAACGCCGAAAAGGCCGAAAATATAGCCGATACCGCCCATAATCTCTGAGATTCCGGGGGTCTCCAGCTGTTGCCCGAGGGCGGCAATTTCCCGTTTGAGCTGCCGAAATTCCCGACTATTTTTCTTATCCTGTTCCTGCAGAAGAGCAATAACTTTTTCATATCCGGCCGCATTATCCGCCGACAACTCGCCCCCCGCCTGCCGTGGAGCTGCCGGCTCATCAGCCATGACCGGCGGGGCTAGAGCGAGGAACAGAACAAACAACAGCACAACAGCCGAGGCTCGGCCAATCTTTTGCTTTCTCCCGTTCACCATGCTCCCTGTTCTCCTCACATCTCGGATTTTTGCAACAGATAACTGTTCTTATGGCCCATGGAGGCATTGATGACAATGGTCAGATCTTCTTTTTTCTCCGGCACGGGAAAACTGAAAAGTCCGTCCTGGTCGGTCTTGCCGTCAAGCAGCTTGTTCCCGGCAGCGTCAAGAACCGTGATGGTACCGTTTCCAACCATCCTGCCGTCCGGGAAATAGCTTTCCGTGTAGACGACATCGCCTTCGACGTAGGCAAAGATATTGACCTTGTGGGCCATCGCCGGTGCGGCAAAGATAAGAAACATGCCGAGCACCATGGCCAGACATGACACTTTAGCCAAATATTGACGTAGCATGCGCCAGCCTCCTTTGTTCATGAATGTTTCATTGTAAATCAGTTGTATGTACCCAATACACCGCCCCGATTTCAATACCTTTCTCGACGCCGTCCTGTTTCATCGTCCAGGAGGCCTCGTTCAAGGCCGCGAAACCCCACCAGCCGGCCTTGGGCATGGCATAGGAAAAAACACCATTTGCATCGGCCTTGACCACCTGGGTAACAAAGGGATCGCTCGGTGCATGAAGAATTTTGGTGTTGCCTGGGGATTCATTGAGGTATTCGATCTCAACCTCGGCGCCGGGCACCGGCTGCCCCTTGACGAGCACCTGGCCGGTAAAGATATTACCGGTCCACAGACCATAGGGCCGGGTCATCGGGACAATCTCGGTCTCTAGGCCCACAGGTGCATCCCAGCCTTCTTCCAGCCCCAGGGCATTGACGCAAACCTTGGTGTAATGAATAATAAAGACATCTTCGGCCGGTTCCCAGTATGGGATTGGTTCAACATAAAAGGTGTAATCCCCGGGACGTGTAACCTGATATTCGTTTTTCCAGAAAGTATACTCTTTCTCCTGGTCGGCGCTTTTGCCCTTGGCGGCCGCCAAGCTGAAAAGCAAATCGATCTTCTGCCCGTCATGCAAGACGCCGAACTGTTTCGGCTTTACCATCTCCATGTAATGGCCTTCCAGGGGATGGAGGAATTTTGTTTCCAGATTCAGTTTTTTGCTGTCTGCCTGACTGATGATGTCGTCCGACGGCACAATAGTGCCGAAATGGGCAAATCCGCTGCTTGCCATAACCAACAGACAGGCCATGGTTGCCGTTCCGGCGATAAGTTGCTGCACGTTCATGATTTTCTCCTTTTTTTGCAATTATTAAATGATTTTTCTCTGCATAGTACGCAAAAATATTACATTATTCAAATTCATCACACCCAGAACCCGGCGAAAACCGGCACGGCAATGTTCTTCCTGGTTGATTCGATTGCCGAAACTTTCCTTTGCCTGACAACACAAACACCAAAGTGTGACAAATATTTATTTTGTAACACTAAAGTGCTTGATATTTCCTCCCGTGTCAATATTTTTTTTTATTGATAATGCAAACAGACTTGAGGAAGATTATTAGGTAGCAGGCAGGCTACAAGTCACATCACCACATGCTCTTTACTTTACGCCATAAATACAATTATCCAGACTTTTCTTGCCGTTTAAACCGTTCCATCTTATAGTGCCGAGCCATTACCCTGTTCGTATAAAAAATATTACATATCAAAGACATAAATCCGACACCGTGGGACTCGTGACTTCATATTTATCAAAAATGCTCAGCGCGGGCATAATAGCAACCACCCTTCTGTTCTGCCTGACACAACCGGCACGAGGCCTCAGCGTCGACAGCCCGATGAGTTTTACGGCGGCCTGGCAGCAGCTTTTAGCGGAAAATGATACGCTTGCCGCAGCCAGGGCTAACGTCGAACGGGCTGCCCATAAACGGCATGCGGCAAAGGATCTGTATCTTCCGGAAATCACCATATCGGCAAGTTATATGTATCTCGACGATGAGGTAACACTTTCCCCGACGGATATTTTAGAGAGCATGCCCGCCGGAGATCAACTGGCGCCGATCATTGCCGGTCTGTCGAAGATTTACAACATGTCCATGGGGGCAGGAAACAGCGGCCTCACCTCAACCATTGCCGAACGTGATAACCTCACCAGCTCCATCCGGGCGCAGTGGCCGATCTATACCGGCGGAAGAATCAGCGCGGCGCAGGACATTGCCAAGGGACAACTGGGCGAGGCCGGCCAGCAGCTGAAAATGAAGCAGGAAGAACAGTTTGCAAACCTCGCCCGCATCTATTTCGGCGCCGTCCTGACACAAACGGTCCTCGACACCAGAGTTGACGTTGAAGCCGGCCTGCAGAAACATCGCGACCATGCACTGCTGCTTGAACAACAGGGACAGATAGCCAAGGTTGAAAGAATGCAGGCGGAGGCGTCCTATGACAAGGCGATCGTTGAACGCCGCAAAGCAGGCCGCGATCTGCAAATTGCCCGGCTCGCCCTGACACGATTGTTAAAAAGTACCTCGACGGTTATCCCGGCAGATGCCCTGTTTATCAATGAAACCCTCCCACCCCTGGATACCTTTCTCGAAAAAACCTTAAACGACTATCCCGGACTCGGTATTCTCGATGCCAAAAAAGAGCAGGCGACAGGGCTCATCGCCGTGGAAAAAGGCAAATATCTGCCGACGGTGGCCCTCTTCGGTAATTACAGTCTTTACGAGGAGGACGACCTGGCGACCACGCTGCTTCCCGACTGGGTTGTCGGTGTCGGCGTCAACATCCCTCTGCTGGAAAGGTCCGGACGTTCGGGCAAGCTCAAGGCGGCAAGAAGCTTGGTAACGCAGTTAAATGCCCTGCAGGCTCAAGCACGCAGCGATCTCTCCGTGCTGGTGGAAAAGAATTATCGGCAGGCCGAGCAGGCCCTTGAGGAATATAACGGGCTCGGTTCAAGCCTGGAACTGGCCCGGGAAACCGTCGACCTGCGATCGAAGGCCTTCAGCCAGGGGCTCTCGACCTCTCTTGATGTGGTCGATGCGGAGTTGTTTCTCGCCGGGATACGAACCCAGAGAGCCTTGGCCATCTACAATTATGTCGTCACCCTGGCAAGACTTAGCGCAATCAGCGGCGAACCAGAGAATTTTTTACTTTATCAGCATTGATGGTGTCCAAAAAAATTAATTGAAGATGGCGAAGTAGAAATAGATAAGGAACAGAGGTACAATAATGCGTTTTTTCAGAACCTTTTTGGTGGTCATCGTTCTCGTAGCCGGAGTCGCCTGGCTCAGCTACACCTTCTGGCACGCCTACCAGCCAAAACCTGTGCGACTACAGGGCCAGGTAGAGGCGCAGCAGTATAATATCAGTTCAAAAATCGCCGGTCGCATTGACCAGGTGTTTGTCCGCAAAGGGGATCCGGTGGAAAAAGGCCAGCTTATTTTCACCATCCTCAGTCCGGAAATCGACGCGAAACTGGCCCAGGCTTATGCCGGAAAGGATGCGGCGGATGCCCAGGCCAAGGAAGCGAATACCGGGGCAAGAAAACAGCAGATTGCCGCAAGCCGAGATCAGTGGCAGCAGGCGAAGGCGGCTGCCGACCTGATGGAAAAAACCTTTCAGCGCATCGACAACCTGTATAAAGACGGCGTCATCGCCGAACAGAAGCGTGATGAGGCCGCGGCCCAATTCCAGGCGGCGCGTTTTGCCGCCGACGGTGCCTACCAGATGTTCAAAATGGCCGAAGAAGGCGCCCGCGATGAGACAATAGCCGCGGCGGAAGGCAAGGCTCGCATGGCCGCCGGAGCGGTGGCGGAGGTGGAAGTCTATGCTGCCGATACCCGGATCGAGAGCTG
Organism: uncultured Desulfopila sp.; assembly: GCA_964412665.1. GTDB lineage: Bacteria > Desulfobacterota > Desulfobulbia > Desulfobulbales > Desulfocapsaceae > Desulforhopalus_A. The sequence goes on along the minus strand of CAYPPR010000060.1, from coordinate 13,361 downwards.
GCATGACGGCGAGGTAGCCCAGATCCTCCTGCAAAGCGGGGAACTTGCCCCCCAGGGATTTCCCGTTGTCACTATCATGGATATTAACGATGCCTGGGTGGTTTTTCATGTCCGGGAGGATCGGCTGGCAGACTTTCAAAAAGGCGCCGAGTTTATCGCGGCAATTCCGGCTCTTGCCGACGCGAACCATCGCTTTCGTGTCGACCATGTGGCGGTTATGGGGGATTTTGCCACCTGGCGGGCCACCAATGGCGATAAAGGTTTTGATATGCGCAGCTTCGAGGTGGAGGCCCGACCGATCAGCCCTATTGCAGGATTGCGGGTGGGAATGAGTGTGCTGGTAGAAAAATGACCTCCCCATCCTTTGCATCGATGGCGGCTCGGGAATGGCGGGTTCTGCAGCGCGACCCCTGGCTGCTCTCCCTTGTCAGCTGGGTGCCGCTGCTGCTCTTTTTTCTCATGTGGGCAATCTTTTCCCAGGGCATTGCCAGAGACCTTCCACTTGGCGTGGTCGATCTGGACAAAAGCCGTATTTCCAGGGCCCTTATCCGCCATTACGACGCCAGTCCCGCCCTGGCAACAACCGGCCATTATCTGGACGTGCAAGAGGGAGCGGCCGGCCTGCGCGCAGGAGAGATCTACGGCCTGGTGATCCTGCCCGCAAACCTGGAAAAGCAGACGATGCTCGGTCGACCGCCTGCGGTCGATGCCTTTGTCAACAGTCAGTTTCTGCTCATCGGCAAGCTTGTTAATTCGGCGCTGCTGCAGGCGCAGGGCACCTTTGTCGGCAAAATCGAAATCGCCAAAAATCTTGCAACCGGGACCCCGGTCTTTGACAGGGCACTTGCAACGGCGATGCCCATAGCCAGCCAGGTGACGCCCCTTTTCAACAGCAACAACAACTACGCCCAGTTCCTCGTTTCCGCCATGCTGCCGGCGATCTGGCAAATTCTTATGGTCGCGGTCGTCGTGCTCTCTCTTGCTGCCGAACAGCGTAGAGACGGCTTACGAGAATGGCTGGGAGCTTCGCCGATCAAGGCGCTGATAGCAAAATTTCTGCCGCTCATCCTGCTCTTCTGGCTGCACGGCATGCTCTTTCTCTGGGGGATGTATATCTTTCTCGGCTGGCCCATGCATGGCAACTGGACCCTGTTGCTTTTTGCCCAGCTGCTGACGGTTTGCGCGAGCCTGGCCGTGGCCTCCCTGTTTTTTTTTCTGACCCTGGATGCGGCGCGGGGCCTGAGCCTTGCCGCCGCCTATACGGCACCCGGCCTGGCCTTTATGGGTGTGACCTTTCCGGTGACGGATATGACCCTGCCCGCAACACTCTGGCGCGGTCTTTTGCCGATAAGCCATTACATTGAGATCCAGTTTGGTCAGGTAAACCATGGCGCATCGCTGCAGGCAGCAATTGAACCGTTACAGCACCTTGGTCTTTTCGTCGTGCCGCTTTTATTTGTCTGCTACAAAGCCAGGCGGCTTGGTGCCATCCATATGGCATGCGGGGTGAAGCAATGAGCTGGTGGGCTCTCTACAGACATGAACTGCGGGCAATATTTACCAATCAGGCGCTGCTGCTCACTGTCTTTGGCGGGGTGCTGCTCTATTCTTTTCTCTATCCGCTGCCCTATGCCAAACAGATCCCCAGAGATCAACAGGTAATTGTCGTCAATCTCGACGGCAGCCAACTCAGCCGGCGGCTGGAAAGAATGATCGATGCAACGCCGCAGGTTCAGCTCAGCGCACGGGCCTATAGCCTTGAAGAAGCACAGAGGATCTTTCTTAAGAGGAAAATGGCCGGGATTGTCGTTATTCCGAAGCATTTCTACCGGGATCTGCTCCAGGGCAGACAACCAACCCTGTCCTATGCCGGAGATGCCGGCTATTTTCTCGTCTACGGCACCGTTCTGGAAGGGCTGGCCGGCTCCGGTCAAACCCTGGCGGCAGAGGTGAAGGTCTCACGGCTGGTGATGTCCGGACAGGTATTGACTCTGGCCGCGGAACAGTACAGTGCGATACGACTCAACCTTCATCCGGTATTCAATCCGACCACCGGCTACGTGAATTACGTTATTCCGGCGGTCTTTATCCTTATTCTGCATCAGACCCTGATCATGGGCGCAGGCATACTTGGCGGCGGGCAGAATGAACAGCGCCTGGTTGCGGAAAGCGGCTACTGGCTCGAGGCCGCGCCGTGGAAACTGCTGCTGGTGCGCAGCTCTATCTTTGTTGCCATCTACTGGCTGCTGTGCATGTACTATTTCGGGTTCAGTTTTTCCTTCTATAACATTCCCCATATGGCAGATTTTTCCCAAATGAACCTGCTCATCCTGCCTTTTCTGCTTAGCGCGACTTTTCTGGGCATCAGCCTCGGACTGCTCCTGCCGCGGCGTGAGCTGGCAACCCTGCTGGTCCTTCTCAGCTCAATGCCGCTTATCTTCGCCTCCGGCTTTATCTGGCCGGTTGCCATGATTCCCGAACAACTGACCGCCATCGTGCAAATTATTCCGGTCATCCCAGCCATCAAGGCATTTATCGGGCTGAACCAGATGGGCGCCGAATTCGCCGACATCCTGCCGCTCTGGCAACAGCTCTGGCTCTGTGCAGCACTCTACGGCTGTACCGCCTGGGCGCTCCTGCACCGACAACACAGACTGATTATTTGTTCGTAAAAAGAACAAAAAAAACCGGAATTGTGCAAAGGACAATCCCGGTTTCCCGTCCCTCTTTCTTTGGAGCGGAATCTTATGAAAGTAATTGGAACGGTAGCTTGGTGTTCCAGATCAAATACCCTGCTTTTCTCCTCTTACCTGGGCAACGAGAAAACTGTTGACCGCCTCCTGCAGAGTCGTCACCGCAAGATGTGCACAATGCTCTTCAGCTTGCGGGAAGGTGCCGATCACCTGGAGAACATCGGCTCCAGCCAGGTCGAGCACCTCCTCAAAAGTTTTGCCCGTTGCCAGTTCGGCGGTAAAGGAGCCGGCGATGGAACTGGAACTGCACCCATCGGTGAAATAGCTCACCTGCTCAAGCCGGTCATCTTTTACCCGAATGTACATCTCCATGGTATCGCCGCAACTTCCTTTCAGGCGTGCATGACTATCCGCACCCTGCATCACGCCGCAATACTTCGGATTACGCCATCGCTCAAAACCCTTTTCGCCGAGGACACTCTTCGCCTCGGTAAAAACTTCGTTCTGGATTTTGTTTATCAGTGCATCAAATTCCTGGTCATTCATTATAACGTCCTTCTAGGAAGCCTACCAATGCCCTTCGGTATTGGCGTTCTCACTGTACTGTACATTGCCGCTCTGGAATTTTTTGACCGCCTCTTCAACAGTCCCAGTGACATCACTGACCACCTTCATGCCAGCCGCCTGAATAGTTGTGAACGCATTGGGTCCACAGTATCCGGTGAGAAGCACCTTGGCTCCCTTGTCGGCGACCATGGTCGCCGCCTGGATACCCGCCCCTTTTAAGGCATTGACATTAGAACTGTTGTCCAGAACCTCATATTCCATTGTCTCCGTATCAACAATGAGAATATAGGGCGCCCTGCCGAATCGAGGGTCCACCTCGTCGGAGAGGTGCTTTCCTTTTGCCGTAATTGCAACTATCATGATATCTCCTTATATTTTTACGAACATCGCTTATCACTGACCGCCGCCGCCACCGCATACCTGATCGTCACCGATCATCGGCAGGGTTCCGGTAATCATATCTTCAACCACCGGTCGAATATCCCGGCGGTCACCATCATAAAAGACATCGATGCCGACCTGTTTAAAGCCCATCAACGGACGCATGCCGATACCGCCGACGACCAGTTTCTGAACTTTATTTTCGGCCAGAAGCTGCACGGGGACCATACATCCGCCCTGCACATGTTCTTTATTAGCGAGGATAGTCACTTCTTTTATCTCACCGTCCTCGATATCCACCAGGGTAAAAACATCACAATGTCCGAAATGTCCAGCGCGCAGACCGTCAAGGCCACCTTGTCCCTCAGAGGGTACTGCAATACGTACGAGTGCCATTCTGTTCTCTCCTTTCTACTTTTTATGTATTATTGAATTATTGCTGAAAAATCCTTGATCCCCATCGCGTTCATCGACGGGAAGGTTATTATTTTTTTCCAGACCTCTTTGATGGACGCCGCTACCGGTGAATCCGGCGCATACTCCAACACATTTTTTCCTTCGATCATCGCTTTGGTAAATATCGGATCAAAGGGAATACGACCCAGCACGACCATGTTATGCGCCTTGCCAAAGGCTTCAACCTTCTCGGTCATGTCCATATTGAGATCGTATTTATTGACGCAGACCAGCCCGGGCACCTTAAAATGCACCGCGAGTTGAGCAACCCGCTGCATATCATGCATGCCGGATACGGTTGGTTCGACAATGATGGCCAGCGCTGTTGCCCCGCCGATAGAGGCGATCACCGGGCAACCGATACCCGGAGGACCATCGGTCAAGATCAGCTCGTGGCCTCTTGTCTCCGCCAATTTCCTCGCTTCCTGGCGCACCAGACTGACCAGTTTACCGGAATTCTCTTCAGCTATACCCAGGCGGGCATGGACCATCGGTCCAAAACGTGTGTCGGAAATAAACCATTCACCACACTTTTGAACCGGAAAATTAATGGCCTGTTCCGGACACAGGTCAACGCAGACGCCACATCCTTCGCAATCGATCGAATCGACCACATAGTCTTCCGAGATAGCATCAAAACGGCATAATTCGATACACCTGCCGCACTCGATGCAGTCCTCTTGTCTGATCTGGGCCAGGCAACCACCCATAAAATCAGTTTTTTTCCGCACTGTCGGGGCCATCAAAAGATGGAGATCCGCAGCATCCACGTCCGCATCGCAGAGCACACTGTTTTGTGCCAGGGAAGCAAACGCTGCAGTAATGCTCGTTTTCCCTGTGCCACCCTTGCCGCTGACAATTACTAACTCTCTAATCATGAGGCTTTCCTTCCGTTTTGGACCAATTTTTCAATACGCTGATAGAGTGCTCGAAACTCGTTTTTCCATTCGGGCATAATCTCAACAATCGGTTTGCCGCAGGAATATGCCTCGGCGATTTTCCGATCAAAGGGTATCTCCAGAAGAATCGGCAAATCTTCCTGCTTGGCATACTCAAGCACCCCGTCATCTCCCATATCCGAACGGTTAATGACCAAACCACTTGGAATACCAAGAACCCGGACCGCCTCGACCGCCAGTTTCAGATCATGCAGCCCAAAAGGTGTCGGTTCGGTAACCATTAAAACGAAATCACTGCCTTTCATGGCGGCAATCACCGGGCAGGAAGTACCCGGCGGCGCATCGATGATTATTGTTTTTGCGCCGTTACGATGGCTTCGCACCCTTTTAATAAGCGGCGGCGACATGGCCTCGCCGATTCGCAGGCGCCCCTGGCTAAAGCCCAGTTCACCGCAGTATCCCGACTCCATCACACCTAGTTCCCGCTCGCCTTCAGTGATGGCATTTTCCGGACAGACCTCAACGCAGCCACCGCAGCTATGACAGAGTTCGGGAAAAACCAGCACCTTCTTTCCTACCACGGTCAGAGCGCGAAACCGGCAGATCTCCGCACACTTTTTGCAAGCTGTGCATAATTCATCGTTAACGACCGGAATGCTCGTACTCACCACTTCCGTCTCAGTTATCTCCGGGTAAAGAAAGAGATGGGCATTTGGTTCTTCGACATCACAATCCAAAATCCTGGTCCCTTTTCCCAAAGAAAGAGCAAGGTTGGTGGCCACTGTCGTTTTTCCAGTGCCACCCTTGCCGCTTGCAATACTTATGATCATCGCTGTTCTTCTCCCACTGTCCGCTGTTACTTACCCATAAGAATGGCATCTATTGATTTGAGCAGCTGCAGCATTTTTGCAGCCTCCGCAGTCCCCGGAGAAACCGGCAACTGCATAAAAACACCGAGTCCCTCGGTCACCTCGTGAAATTCCTCTGGATCAAGGGGACTGACCATGGCGCAATTGATAAGCGGTTGCCGTTTGGTCAGTTCACGTACAAAGGACAACCCCGTTTCATCCGCCAGTTCTTCATCGGCAACGACGACATCGACCTTGTTTGTACCAAGGAAATCCCAGGCCTGCTGCCCGGAACCAACGCTGCTTACCTGGATTCCATCATTTCCGGACAATTCGTCGGCAAAGACCGCCAGCGAGGCAGGATCTTTGCCGACCAACAATATACTCAACATACTCTTCTCCCCTTCATCCTTACCTTCTTGTACTGCTAGCTATTTTTGAGCTTCTAGTGCAGCTATTTTTGCCTCAAGCGAACTGAGTGTGTTTTGTGCTGCCTGGTACTCCTCCCGCAAATTTTTCAAATCGTCGGAAACATTTGCCGGACTGGTTACCGGTGGGTTCACGCCACTGTCAAACCCGCGGCCCATCCTTAGGCCTTGCCCCAGGCCTAAACCACGGCGCATGCCCATTCCTCTTCCACCGCCCAGTCCAAGTCCATACCCACGGTCAAATGCAACAGCTTGATCTTCCGTTCTCCGACACATCCCTCGCTGCCGTCCCGTCATTGGTCCAGCCCCTTCAGGCCCTCTCTGATTAAATCCCGGCATAACCTGCCCTCCTTCTTACGTTGTTTTTTAGTATCTTACAGATTGATTTTTGTTATTTTTTGCAAGAAATCAATCCGTAAGGTACTTATGCCCCCTTGTGGGGTGTACTGTCCGCCTCGGCACACCCAACCGGTGTACTTTGCGAATGTCTGCTATTTTCCTTTCAGCTGAGTGAGACCACGTTCCCGCTGCCTGCCCTCTCGCGTTCGGCAACATCTTCCACGACCACAGCCGGGCATGGCAAAGTCCTGCAAATCATCTCCCTGAACGAAACATTGCAAAACCTTCTCCGCTTCCCCGGTGATAAAAGGAATCACCTCAATGTCGTGCGACTCGATGAGTCTGGCCGGCCCCTCACAGAGAGCGCCGCAGATCAGCACCTTTACGTCTAATTCTTCAAGCAGTCTCAGGCACCGGTTAAACATCGTTGCCTGAAACAGCTGTATTTTTCTATCAACCACCTGATCGTCCCGGATTTCTACAACCAATAAGGTCTGGGCCGAGTCGAAAACTGGCGAAATTCTATTACCCCATACGGTAATGGCGACATTCATATCCGGAGCTCCTTTTTCATTGTCACAATGATAGAAGCAAACTGCAGGCCAGTCTCAATATAAAATATATATTTATTTAAATTCAAAACGTTACGAAGAAGAGAGTAGGAAGACTAGAACTGGAAAGCAAAACAGAGTCGCATGGACGCGACCCTGTGCGACTATCTAGGGTCGCACTCATGCGACCCTAGTGGAGATCCTTATGCCCGGAACGGCCATCACTTTCCGGCAGGACTATTTGATATTTCTTTACTTTGCGAAAAAAAGTACTCTTATGAACGCCGAGCTCTTTCGCCGCCGCCAGCCTATTGTAATTATTTTTCTTCAAAGCCTGGACAATGGTTTCTTTTTCACTCAGCCCAACACTCTCCTCCATGGACAATCGGCCGCTGGCCTGACCACGGTCTTGCTGCAGCAGGGAGGCCGGCAGATGGGCCGCCTGTATCTCTCCATCGGGGCAGAGGACAAAGCCATGTTCAATAATATTTTCCAGCTCGCGAATATTCCCGGGATAATCGTGCGCCAGCAGCAGGGACATTGTTTCCTTGCTGACCGAAGACACGGATCGCCCCTTGATATGATTCAATTTTTTGATAAATCGCTCAACGAGCAGGGGAATGTCCTCCATTCGCTCGCGCAGAGGCGGCAACTGGAAGCGGATGATATTAATCCGATAAAAAAGGTCGCGGCGAAATTCACCTTCTTCAACCATCCGGCCAAGATCCCGATTGGTCGCGGCAACTATTCTCGTATCGGTTTTAATTTTTTCCACGCTGCCCAGTGGCTGGAACTCCTTTTCCTCAAGTACCCGAAGCAGTCTGACCTGAAAGGCCGAGCTGGTATCACCTATTTCATCGAGCAGGATCGTCCCTTTTCCGGCAGCCTGAAATAAACCGGGTTTATCCTTGTCGGCATTGGTAAAGGCTCCGGCTTTATAGCCAAAAAGCTCGGATTCGAGCAAGGTATCGGGGAGGGCGCCGCAGTTGATGGCGACAAAGGGTTCATCCTTGCGAAGAGAAAGATTATGCAATGCACAGGCCATCAATTCCTTGCCGGTGCCGGTCTCCCCTTCGATCAGCACGGTACTGTCGCTCTCGGCCACCTGCTGGAGGATATTAAAGATCTTTTTCATGCCCTTGCTGCGGCTGACCATATCCCCGACTTCAAAAGTACCGATCAGCTCTCGGCGTAACTCTTCCACCAGGCTGTGATCGCGAAATATTTCCACTCCCCCGAGGATCTCGCCTTTGTGGTTTTTCAACGGCGAGGTGGACACACCGATGGGGACACGCTGCTGACGGTTATTAATGATGTAGGTTGAGCTGGAGACAAAGGATTTGCCTTCCTTCATCGTGCGCTTGAGGGCACAATCCCCCTCACACATATTCGAGCGGAAAACCTCCCAGCAATAACGGCCAATGGCTTCATTACGGCTGGTGCCGGTGATTTCCTCGGCGGCCCGGTTAAAGCTCATAATACGCCAGTTATGGTCAACGGTGAACACGCCATCGGAAATCGATTCGAGGATTATTTCATTGGCCGCCTTGGCTATCGTTTGTGAATCCTTCATCACCCTTCTCGTCTTTCTATGGCTTTCAACACATACGGATAGATATTTTCCGTTATTTTTTTATACCCCTGGCTATTGGGATGGATGCCATCACCGAGGTTCAGTTCTCTCTGCGTGGCCACCCCTTCTAAAAAGAACGGCAGAAAAACCACATCAAAATCCTCGGCCAGCTCCGGATAGATGCGATTGAATTCGGCAACGTACTCCGGACCCATGTTCCAGACTATTTTCATCCCGGCCAGGACGACCACCACATCCTTTTCCTGGAGGATGTGCAGCATCTGCCGCAGGTTTTTTTCAGCCAGCCGCGGATCAACACCACGCAGTCCATCGTTTGCCCCTGTCTCCAGGATGACGATATCCGGCTCGAGGGTCAAAATCCACTCCATGCGGGACAGTGTCCCACTGCTCGTTTCGCCACTGACTCCTCCGTTGACCACGCGGTACTTGTAGCCAGCCGCCTGGAGTTTTTTTTCCAGCAAGGCAGGATAGGCCTCGCTTTCATTGAGGCCATATCCAGCAGTCAGACTGTCCCCCACCGCGACAATTGTCTTCATAGGCGCTCTTGGCTCCTGCGCGGCAACCTGATCATCCTGTTCTCGATTACAGCCGCTGACGGACACACAGATTATGAACATAATCACAAAAAAAGCCTTTGCCATCTTTCTCTCCAACCTGTTTTTCGCAGAGCGATATTCTTGCTACTCTCCCCTGCAGACACGTTTATTTTACAGCTGCTCGCGCAGGAAGCGTATCGGCTTCTGACGCAAAATCGACCAAGAACTCAACAGCCCCAGCGAGACGACCAGGCAAACCGTCAGCCCAAGCATGAGAAGGCTTGTCAGCCAGTTCGGATCGTAAGCAATATCCAGCAAGAAACGACAGAGTCCCCAACTGCCCGCCTGGGCGACTAAAATCGCACATCCCCCGCTGAGAAGGGCGAGCAGGAAATTTTCCAGAAAAAAGACCTGCAGCACAAAACGCGAATCGGCGCCAAGAACCTTATAATACACAGCTTCCTTCATTCTGGCCATCCTGGTGGCGAAAACCGAACTGATCAAGATCAAGGCCCCGGCGAGAATAGAAAAGGAGGCGAAAAAGTTGATGATCGTCGACAGCTTCTGCATAATCTTGCCGAGTTCCGCGGCCGTTTCACTGACATTGATGGTGCTGATATTCGGGAAGCGGTTGACTATGGTATTTTCCATCTGCGAGATCTTCTCTTTTTCGACCTTCAGTGCCCCAAACAAGGTCTGCGGGGCGGCCTGCAGATTTTTTTCCGGAAAGACAAAGTAGAAAAATGGATAGAGCATGGATTTGTTGCGGCTGCGTATGGAACTGACTTCTGCCTGCAAGGGGACGCCCTGAATATTGAAGAGTAGCACGTCGCCGATCTGCATGTTGCCCATCTCCGCCACGGAATCAAGAACGGAGACCGGCACCATTCCTTTTTGCAGCACCTCTTTGTCGAATAGCGAACCGCCCTTAACAAGGAGCTCATCGTCCAACAGTTGCTCGCGGTAGGTAAGATTAAATTCACGGGCGAGACTGTCACCTCGTTTTTTTAATTCTTCCTTGCGGTTGATCACTTTGCCGTTGATCGAGGTAAGACGAGCGCGAATAATGGGAAAAAGTTCCACATCTTCTCCCACGAGTTCCAAAAAACTCTGTTGCTGGTCTTTTTGAATATCGAGGCAGAAGAGATTGGGGGCGTCGTCGGGATAGGAAGCAATATAGGTCCCATGCAGATTGTCCTCCACCAGGTAAATCGTCATCAAAACCGAGAGAGCAGAGGCCAGCGTGACGACTATGGTTCGCGTGGCATTGCCGGGTCTGAGCAGGCTTCTTGCGGCTTGCCGCAGCGGCAATGCCGCAATGACAATACGGGAGAGCAGCGCAAGCATAGCGCCGATAAGGACGGAGATAACTGCAATCAAGGCAAGGACGCCACCAATAAAGTACAGGCCGATACGAACATCTTCTAATTGTCGCACAACAAGGCCGGCGAGCAGGATGACGCTGCAGCCGATAAGCACATAGAGTCCCTTGCCAGGCAGGCCATTATCGCTTTCCTTGCGAAAAACCGCTGCAGGTTTGACATTTTTTATCCTACTCAGCGGCAAAAAGGTGAAAAACCCGACAACCACTATGCCCAGCCCTACTCCTTCCAGAATATCAAAAACTGTCCCGCCGAGGACTATGTTGTCCGGCAGCAGACCGGCAAAAAGTTTGACAAAGCTCTTTTCGAGCAGCAGTCCGGAGAAAATACCCAGACCACAGCCGATAGCGCTCAGGATAAAGACCAGCAGCAGATAATGGCGCAGCAAAAAGGAACCGGTCGCCCCCAGGGAGCGGAGAATGGCAAAGCTTTTTTCCTTTTGCCGCAACAGCGCGGCAAGGGAACTCTGCATGCCTATCCCTGCAAGCAGCAGGGTAAAGACGGAGACAAGGGAAAGAAAGAACAACAGGTTATCAAAAAAACGTTTCACCTGGGAGTTGGCAGTCGTTGAGGTAGCCACCCTTTCCTGCCCGAAAACCGTTTTGTCCTGCAGCGTCTCGACAATGTTTTCGATACGGCCTGCATCAGTGACCTTTACAAGCGTCTCAAAATGCACTCTGCTGCCTTTTTGGACCAGGTCCATCTGCTCAAGGTCATCGGCGGAGACAAATATGCGCGGTCCGAAATTAAAAAAATCAACAGGCCGCATCGATTCCCGGCTGATGACATCAACGATCTCAAGCGAGCTTTCCCCAAGAAGCAGCCTCTCCCCAACGGTAAGATCAAGACGCAGCAGCAGAGGCGCGGCAACAATCGCCTGCCCTGGCCGGAGGACTTGTGAAAAATTACCGCCGGATGCTAACTCCACCTCGCCATACAAGGGATATCCCTGCTCCACCGCTTTGATATTACTCAACAGAGAATCCCGTCCATCTTCCCGCCTGGCAACCGAATAAAATTCCCAGGTCCGCACTTTTTCTATTCCTTCTTGCCCGGCTAAAGCGTCAAGTTCCTGCTGCAGAGGCTGCGAGAAGTCATAATGCGAGTGGACGATGATATCGCCGCCATGCAAACCCCGCGCATCACTAACGATGGACTGCCGAACATCATGCCGGAAACTGTTGATGGCGACGATGCTGACAAGAGACAGGATGACACAGAGAACAAACACGACTGCCTGGCTTTTGCTGTGCTGTATTTCCCGGAGAAGAAAACGAATGTTGATCACTGTTCGGAACTCCCCGGCGTAATTCGGCCGTCATGCAGGTGAATGACTCTATCGGCGCGAGCAGCGAGAGACATACTGTGGGTGGCCATGACCAGAGTCGTCCGGCGGTCCACGTGCAAGTCGAGGAGCAGCTTGATAATACCTTCACTGTTCTGCGAATCAAGGTTGCCCGTCGGTTCGTCGGCAAAAACTATTTCCGGTTCATTGATCAGGGCCCGGCAGATGGCAACGCGCTGCTGTTCACCACCGGAAAGCTGCTCGGGAAAGTTCCTGCCCCGGTGCCCAAGCCCGACCCGGTCAAGAAGGGCCTGCGCCTTATCCAGGGCATGAACGTCTTTTTTCAGCTCAGCCGGAAACATGACATTTTCAATACCATTAAGCGAGGGAATAAGATGAAATGCCTGAAAGACAAAACCGGTTATTTCATTGCGGATCGGTGCCAGCTGGTCCTCGGTTAAATCGGTTATATCACTGCCGGCCATGCTGATTCGGCCACTGCTCGCCCTATCAAGACCGGAGAGGACACTTAGCAAGGTTGTTTTGCCGCTGCCGCTGCTCCCCGATATGACGACGAACTCGCCTTTTTCTATAGTCAGGGAGATGTCCTTGAGTACGGCAATCTTTTGCCCACCAAGAAAATAATGCTTTGAAAGCTTTTCAGCCGTGAGAATAGTCTTTGTCATAAACTTCCTATCATCATGTTATTTACGAAGGCCTCACCAGCCGGAAATCTCTTTTCCGGCGATGAATTGTGTTGTAACGTTCCGGCTTATGATAATCACTCCCAAAGAAAATTCGAGCAGATTCGAAGCTTATGAACGTTTTAGTGCCTCACTCTAGGAACCTGTGCAAGAAGAGACATTTTTTTCTGGGGGAAATACTTCTGAGAAAAATCTTGACAGATGGAGTGTGCAGTGTTTTTCAGATCAGGAAGAAAAGAAGAGGTCATTTCATTTTCATCGGTACTTCAATGAAATGACCTCTCTATTTAAAACTATTCAGCAGTGATTCAAAAAGATTGTACAACGAAGCCAGGAAAGAGTTTTTACGACGCCAACTTTCTTTTGGGTTTGAAAATTATTGATCAATGAGAAAAGTATCAAGAGATTCACCGGTTTCAATACGTGCCTTAAAAACGTTAGGCATGCGGCCTTGGCCGGTCCAAGTAATATGCTCCCCCGCTTCATTCCAAATCTCATATTTCGGCTGACGCATTGCTCTTCTGCCAAGTTTTTCAGAAGAGCCGTCAAGTAATTCATCTGGTTCAATGCCTTCTGTTACCAACAATTGACGGATCTCGCGAATTTTCTCATTCCTCGCGGCGTTTTCAACCTCCGCTGCCTTTTCTTCATCGATTCGATCGTCTATAATTTTTTGAAGTTTGATTTTAACTTCTTCT
>CAYPPR010000059.1:0-24457 GCA_964412665.1 uncultured Desulfopila sp. | reverse complement strand
ACCATGGAGTGAAGGATAGGCGAGCCGGACCGCAGACTTCTGGTCAATTTTTTGCCGATAAAGTCCTCGACTGCAAGGCCCGGATTGTTTATGGAGCTGATGTCCATCATCGCCGTGGTAAGGTGTTGTGGGCGGAGAATCTGGCCTCTTCGCACAGCTCCGGTAGTGATAACCACATCGGTCAGGGCTTCGATTTTGCCCCGTACCGACATGTTTTTGACGACTTTATCGTCAATTCTGAAAATTATCGAGAAACGTGAACTGCCAAGAATATCCGGGTGTGAAGGGATGACTTCATGGCTGAGATCCCCGGTCGGCAGCATAAACGGCAGTGGCAAAGAACTCGGCACAAAGCGGATTTCCGCCTCGGGCAGGTGTTTTTTGTTTTTCTCGATATACTCAGCAATAATGTTCTGTATTTTCTCCGGTCCAACGCTTACACCCAGTCTGGCAACGATGACCGTCGGCGAACCGGACCAGACGATATCGCCGGACAGGGAATGTATGGCGGTAAGAGAGTCCTTGATGCCGAGGGAAGACAGCGTCGTTTTTTCTCCCGGTGCAAAAGCCTGGCCGACCTCGAGGGTGGCAAGTGCTCGGGTCATTTCCGTCTGTTCATCGAAGCGGGCGACATCGCCGAGTTTGATGACCGAGTCAGCAACCGAGCTCGTCGGCTGAAAAGTGATCTCCAGCGCTTCAGCCGTTTGTCCGAGCCCCATGAGCAGGCAGAGTAGAATGAATATCTTTACCATGGTTAGACGAGGTTGTTGGTAGTTTGCATCATTTCATCCGATGTCTGGATGGTCTTCGAATTAATTTCATAGGCCCGCTGGGTGGTGATCATATTGGCCAGCTCTTCGACGATGTTGACATTGGAGCCTTCCAGGTAGGTCTGCAGCAGGGTGCCGAAGCCGTCTTCGCCGGGGTTACCGGTCTGGGCGGTGCCGGAAGCGGTGGTTTCTTCGAAGAGGTTTTTGCCGATGGCCGACAGTCCGGCATTGTTGGTAAAAGTGGCCAGTTCGAGGGTGCCGAGTTCGGTGCTGACCGAATCGTCTCCGATGATGGCGCTGACTATGCCGGTTTCACCGATAGAGATTTGTAGAGAGCCATCAGGAATGGTAATCCCGGGAATGATCGGGTAGCCATCGGAATTGGTCAAGCGCCCGTTGCTGTCGCGTTTCATCGCCCCGGCCCGGGTGTAGCTGGTATTGCCGTTTGGCAGCTCGATCTGCAGAAATCCATCGCCTTCGATGGCGACATCGAGTTCGTTTTCGGTAAGGATCAAGTCCCCCTGGGAAAAAACCTTGGTGACGGCGGCCGGTTTCACCCCTAAGCCGATGAGAATACCGGTGGGGGATTCGGTGTCCGGGGAGGTTTGACTGCCGGGAACCTTCATGGTCTGGTAGAGCAGATCCTGGAAGTCGGCTTTGCTTTTTTTAAAGCCGGTGGTGCTGACGTTTGCCAGATTGTTGGCAATGACGTCGATATTCAACTGCTGACTGTGCATGCCCGTTGTGCCGGTCCAAAGTGATCGGATCATGGTTGTTTCCTTATTTTTTTGTAACTTTGTAACTTTAACCTAGGGTGCCCAATTCTTCCTGCTGCTCACCAATAGTCGAATAGCTCTTCAGCACCTTGTGGTAGGTTTCAAAGGTCCGGTAGTTGTCGATCATTTTTGCCATGCCTTCCGCCATATTGACGTTGGACAGCTCCAGCGCACCCTGGACGACCCGCGAGTCTTCGCTGGGGGCTTCCAGTGCTCCCTGTTCCAGAGAAAAAGTGGTGTCGGATTCCCGCTTGAGTTTTTGTTTATCGTCAATGTCGACGATGGCCAGCTGCGCCACTTCGCTTCTCGTGCCTTGCGGACCCATGATATAAATGGTCCCGTCGTCGCCGATGGCCACCTTGCTGGTGTCGGTGTCGGGGATGGTGATCCGGCCGTTGCCGCCATCAAGTATCGGCAGGCCGTTGCTCGTTGTAAGAAGGCCGTCGGCGTCAATGGCCATATCGCCGCGTCGGGTGTATAAAATCCCTTCGGGCCCTTCGACCTTGAGGAATCCTTCGCCATGAATGGCCAGATCCAGCGGGTTTTCCGTGGTACGAATTGCTCCGGGGGAGAAGTCGGTATAGTTTTTACCGATGCGGCTGTAGTTCTTGCCCTTGGCCGCGTTGACCTGGGTTTGTTCCTGCAAAACCGATTCGAAGCTGATATTGGATTTTTTATAGCCGCTGGTGCTGATGTTGGCCAGATTATTGCTGAGATTGGCGATGGCCTGTTCTCTTGAAATGGCTCCGGCGAGGGCACTGTATTTTCCTGATCCCATAATAGATTCCCATAAAAAATTCCGTAGAAGACGAGTTGCGAGGTTGTCTCCTTTACTTATCGGTTGACTGCGTGTTTTCTTAACTCTTATGCGGCAACTTTCCCGGGGGAATTCCGCCGGGCTATTTTGGCCAGGTTGACCAATTGCTGAGCTTCATGGGTTGATACAGCCAGTTTGGCGGCGATGTCTTCAATGGACATGCCCTGGTCGGCCAGCGATTGGATGTTGCTGTATTTCCCGGAAGAAGGACCGGGAACCACACTTTTCTGCGCATCGAGACGGGGTTTTTGCAACCTGGTGGTCAGTTCCGCCGTCTGGAGATTGTTGTGGAACGCATTGAGCTCGGCCTGCCTGTCCTGCAGTTCGCTAAATTTTTTTCCGGCCAGTTCCAGCGAGACCGTGGTCTCGGTCAGCTGCCGGGCGAGGAGTCTGTTCTCTTTTCTGGTACGCAGAATTATAATAAAGAATACAACACAGAGTATTGCAGGAATACCAAGAAGAATAAGTGATAAGTGCATTCTCGGAAAGCCTCCTAATAGAGTCGTGCTTCGAGTTTGGTCTTCAGCTTGATCAGGGCCTGGCTGTGCAGCTGCGAGACCCGCCCTTCGGATAGTTCCATTACCTCGGCAATCTCTTTCTGGGTCAGCTCTTCATAATAATAAAGGGAAATGACCAAACGTTCCTTTTCGGACAGTTGTGCAAGAACGTCGGCGACCTTTTCGGCGAGCTGCAGATTTTCAATTCTCGCCCCGGGGGATATATCCGCTCGGTCGTCCATAAGGGCATCGAGAAAAGAACTGCCCTCCTGGGAATTATCGAGGGTCTCGTTGAGACTGACGCAGCCGAGATGACTGACTTCGCCGAGCATTATGCGGTAGTCGTCCAGGGGGAGATTCATCGCCGTCGCCACTTCATGTTCTTCCGGATCTCGGCCGAGTTTGAGTTCCAGATCGACAATTGTTCTGCCGATGCGGTTTTGCTTGTCGCGCAGGGATCGTGAGAACCAGTCGAGCTTGCGCATCTCGTCGAGAATGGCGCCGCGAATGCGATATTCGGCAAAGGTTTTAAAGAGAATATTTTTCGATGGATCGTATTTGTTCGCCGCATCGAGCAGACCGAGCATCCCGGCGCTCTTCATGTCATCTTTGTTCATGAATGCAGGCACCTGGGTGACCATTCTGCCGGCGAGGATATCCACCAGGTAGAGATGGTCGCGGATGATTTTTGTTTTGTCGTCGGTATGCGGCAGCTGATTATAGAGCATCTCTTTTTAGCCCCCGATGTTGAGCAGTTTTTTCCAGAAAAATTGCAGATTGCCTTTTGGCGAGGTCTGCGAGGGTTCGGAACAGATGCGACCGGCGAGCTGGCGAAAGGCGGCGGTGATTTTCGAGCCAGGGATAAGTTCGCTGATAACCTTTTGTTTTCTGATGGAATCAATCATCTGCCGATCTTCGGGAATAGAACCGAGGTAATCAATGGAGATGTCGAGATACCTGTTGGCGACCATGGTTAGTTTGCGGTAGACATCGAGCGCGTCGTCTTCGGTGCGGATCTGATTGACCAGCAGATTGAATTTTTTCTCATGATAGTGGGTGGAAAGCAGTTTCATCAAGGCGTAAGCATCGGTGATCGCCGTCGGTTCCGGCGTGGTGACAACGAGAATTTCCTGGGCGGCGGTGTTGAAATAGGTGACATTCTCGGAAATGCCCGCCTCGGTATCGATCAGCACGTAATCGAAATGGTTGTGCATGGCGTCGAGGCCGTCGAGCAGGCGCATCTTCTGGTTGGAATCGAGGCGGGTGAAATTCTGAATGCCGGAACCGGCCGGCAATATTTTTATGCCTAAGGGGCCATCGACCATAATGTCCTGCAGCTCGCGTTCCCCGGTAAAAAAGTGATTCATGTTATAGGAAGGGGAAAGACCGAAGACGACATCGATGTTGGCCAGGCCCAGATCGGCGTCAAGGATCAGCACCCGTTTGCCCATCGAGGCGAGATTGTAGGCGAGATTGGCGCATACCGCCGTTTTGCCGACACCGCCTTTGCCGCTGGTGATCGAATAAACAGCCGTTGCCGTTTCGGCGCCGACTGGTACCGCTTCGGGGCGAGAAGAGTTTAAATCCCGCAATGTCTTTGCCTGATCTCCGGCCGGGTGTGATGTATTAGTCATGCATGGATCCTTCATTTTGAGACATGATCAACTCTGCGACAATTTTCGGTGAAATTTCCAGTAAGTCTTCGGGAACCCTTTGGCCGTTGGTAACATATGAAAGTGGACTGGCGTTCTGGATCTGTATATTGAGGAGTATGCCAAGACTGGTGCACTCGTCGGTTTTGGTAAAAATGGTGTTGCTGATGCCCAGCGTATTGAAGCGTTCGATGGTATCGAGAAGCTCGTTTTCCCGCGTTCCCGCCGAGAGCACCAGATGCTTGTCGATATGCAGTTCGGGGCGCAGAAATTGCGCCAGCTCCTCGATGCAGTAGCTGTCCCGGGGGCTCCTGCCCGCCGTATCGATGAGGATCAGTTCCTTGTCGCTGTGTCTGGCTATGGCCTGTTCGAGCTGCTCCGGGCTAATGACCACGTCGACCGGCAGGTGCATTATTTCGCCATAGACCTTGAGCTGTTCGACAGCGGCAATGCGGTAGGTATCAATGGTAATCAGCGCAATGGAGTTGGAATGCCTGCCCAGGTACGAGGCGGCAATTTTCGCCAGGGTTGTCGTCTTGCCGACACCGGTCGGTCCGACCAGGGCAATGCGCTGCTGCGCCTGGCCTGCGGCGAAAATCGGGGCGTGCACTTCGATGAGATCGGTGATTGTGGCGATGATGGTATTGATCACATTGGCCGGATCGCATAGTTCCTGTTCGGTGAGACTTTGCCTGAGAAAACCGGTTATAGTCCGCGATGTTTCGACGTTAATGCCTCGGCCGGTGAGTAAAGAAAGGATATGATCGCCGTGGATGGCATTGCCGGTGAGACGATTGGCAAAATCGATATCTTTCACCTGGAGGCCGGTCTGCCTGGTGTTCTTTTGGTTTTTGCCTGCCGCCTCTTGTTCGGCCAGCAGACCGATCTGGCCGGCGAGATTTTTTACCATATCTTTCAGTTCGTTGACGTCATTTTGCAGGCGGTGATCGTCGGTTCTTGCGCCGGCATTTTGCTTTGATTGCCGCTCTGCCGGTTGTGCGGGGGATGGTGCGGCATCCTGTCCATTGAGATAATGGGCAACCGAATCCCCGACTACCTGACGAAACCCGGAGCGTTGTTTGCCGGTGGGCGGCGTCTGCTGCGTTTCCTGATAAATGGATTTACGATCATTTTTCTTTGGTTCCGGGAAATCGGCATCGACCGCCGCGGTAATTTCCAGAATCGGTTTGCCGAGGATGCCGAGTTTGCCGTTTCTGATCGTCCTCGTTGACAGAATAAGGGCGTCCGGTCCAAGTTCCTGCTTGATTAATTTCAGGCCCGAGGCCATGTCTGCCGCTTCAAAGACTCTAACTTGCATCGAGTTTCACCGTACCAAGGGATCTGATCTTCAGATTTGGGGTAATTTCATTATGGGAGAGAATGGTCAGCGTTGGATAATATCTCTCGGTCAAATTCCGGACATAGGGTCGTATCTGCGGCGCCGACAGCAGGGTCGGGCGGCTGCCGCCGTCAAAGAGCTGGATCGCTTTGCCGATGCCGTCAAGAATTCTCTGGGCAATAACCGGATCTATCGACAGGTAGCTGCCGGTTTCTTTGTGCTGCACGCCATTTCTGATGGCGTCCTCGGCGGTCTTTGCCAGGGTGATCACCGGAATGACGCCGTCGACGGCCAGTTCGGTGCTGATCGTTCGGGCCAGAGCATGACGAACATATTCCGTCAGGATGTCCGTATCCTGGGTGGTCGCCGCCCAGTCGGCCATGGTTTCAAGAATGGTCCGCAGATCGCGGATCGACACGCTCTCTTTCAACAGATTCTGTACCACCCGCATGATCGTTCCCAGAGAAAGCACGCCGGGAATCAACTCTTCGATAAGTTTTGGATAGGTATTGGCCAGATTGTCAATGAGGCCCTGAACCTCCTGGCGACCGATGAGTTCATGGGAGTATTGCTTGATGATCTCACTGATATGTGTCGCCATGACGGTCGTGCAGTCAACAACCGTATACCCGGCAATCTGCGCCCGGTCTTTTTTGTCGGAGGTTATCCACAGGGCGGGCAGGCCAAAGGCGGGCTCGGTGGTGGCGATGCCCTGCATTCTTTCCGTCACCATGCCCGGATCCATGGCCATGAAATGACCGGGCAGGATATCCGAGCCGGCGACCTTTACCCCCTTCAGGGAGAAGACATACTGGTTGGGGGACAGCTGCAGGTTGTCTTTAATATGTACCGGCGGAACAATGAAGCCGTTATTCATGGCAAATTGTTTGCGAATCGATTGAATGCGATTGAGCAGTTCCCCGTCCTGGGCCGAATCGACAAAGGGAATCAGGCCGTAGCCGACTTCGAGCTGCAGCAGGTCGACATTGAGCATCTCTTCGTAGTTTTCTTCGGCTTTAGTGGGCATCTCTGTCGGTTGCTCCGGGGTCTCTTCCTCGACAATCTTTCTTGACTTGTCAAGGTGGTAGGCGAGTGTTGCCAGGGCGATGGAGAGGATGAGGAAAGGCCAGAAGGGCAGCCCGGGAATCAGGGCAAAGACGAGGATTATGCCGGAAACCACCCACAAGGCAACGGTATTGAGAGAAAACTGACTCTGCATATCGCTGCCGAAATCCTTGTCGCCGGTGGTCCGGGTGACGAGAAGGCCGGCGGCGGTGGAGATAATCAGCGCCGGAATCTGGCCGACAAGGCCGTCACCGACCGTCAGAATAGTATAGTTGGCGGCGGCTTCGGCCATCGGCATGCCTTTTTGCGCCACGCCGATAACAAAGCCTGCGCCGATATTAATAAAGGTGATGATGATACCGGCGATGGCATCGCCTTTGACGAATTTCGACGCACCGTCCATGGCCCCGTGAAAACTCGATTCCTTGGAAATATTTTCCCGACGGCTTCTCGCCTCATCTTCATTGATCAGGCCGGCGTTCAGATCAGCATCGATGGCCATCTGTTTTCCCGGCATGGCGTCAAGGGTAAAGCGGGCGGCAACCTCGGCGACACGACCGGCACCTTTGGTGATGACCATGAAGTTAATGAGCACCAGGATGGCAAAGATAACTATACCGACCACATAATTGCCGCCGACGACGAATTGGCCAAAGGATTGGATAACGGAACCTGCAGCGCCCGGGCCTTCATCACCGTGGATGAGAATAAGCCGGGTGGAGGCAACGTTCAGCGCCAGCCTGAACAGGGTGGTGGTCAGCAGAATGGACGGAAAAATAGAGAAATCGGTGGCCTTGACCGTATAGAGACTGATAATCAGGATAAGCAGGGCAATGGTAATATTCATGGAAAGAAACAGATCGAGGATGATCGACGGCAGAGGAATGATCATGATCATCAGGATCGACACCAGGCCCAGGGCAGCGATGACATCACTGCGTCCAAAAAGCTGTTTGACGCGCAGAACAGCCTGGTTGTTGTGTATGTCTGTCAATTCCATCAGTTGGTTTTGCCTTTCAGTGAATAAACGTGAGCGAGAATTTCCGCGACAACTTTAAAGAGATCCTCTGGTATATGTTCGCCTAGGTCTAACTTATGCAATAATCGAGCCACGGGTGGGTTCTCAATAATGGGGATTTCGTTGCTTCTGGCGATTTCACGGATTTTCATGGCGACCAGATCGGCCCCTTTAGCGATGATCACCGGCGCCGCCATCTGCTTGGCATCATAGCGAATGGCCACGGCGAGATGGGTTGGGTTGGTGACGATGACATCGGCGTTGGGGACTTCGGCCATCATCCGTTTTCTCGCCATTTCCTGCTGGATGGAACGGATCTGGGCCTTGATATGCGGATCGCCCTCGCTTTCTTTATACTCCTCTTTGACTTCCTGCTTGGTCATTTTCATTTTTTCCTCCATTTCCCATTTGACGAAAAGAAAATCGAGAAAGGCGATAAGAATGAGCACGGCACACACTTTGGCCATGATAATTATTGAAATCCTGCCGAGATAACTAATTGTCGTGCCGACAGGCGTATCGACGAGTATCAGGGCTTCCTCAAAATTATCGAGGACGGTGGAGTAGGCGAACCAGCCGACCAGAAGGACTTTCAACAGCGATTTGACCACTTCTATAAAGGATTTCTTAGAGAAGAATCGGGCCATACCGGTGATCGGATTAAGCTTGGAAAAATCAGGCATCAGCGGCTTGCCGGTCAGTAACCAGCCGAACTGAAAAACACTTGAGAAAAAGCCGATAAGGACAACCAGCAGAAAAAGCGGTGCTATAAGCAAGCCGAGTTTTTGTAACAGAAACGTCGCCAGGGTGAGGATGGAAGCGGGGGTTATTTCATAGCTGCCGCTTGTCTGCCAGATAAAAAATATCAGTTCCGTCAGTCCATTCCAGAAGGTAGGGAGATAGAAAATCCAGAAGAGGAGGATAATCGTAAAGAGCGAGGCGGTCTGTACCTCTTTACTCTGGGCGATCTGGCCCTTTTTACGGAAGTCGTCCCGTCGTTTTGCCGAGGGGGCTTCTGTTTTTTCGCCGCCTGCGGAACTTTCTTCTGCCATTGGTTATCGCCTGTTACAAAGATGAAAACTCCTCACGCACCTAAGAGTAAAAAAACAACTTGTATCGAAGTCTTAGGGGTTGAGAAACTGGAGAAGGAGAATAAAACGTTCGCCAAGGATGTCAAATTCCCGTCTAATAAGAATCGAAACCATGCTGAGTGTCAAAGCAATGACAATGAATGCGGTGCCGATGTTGATGGGAAAAGAGAGTAAGAAGACATTCAGCTGGGGAAACACCCGGGCGAGTACGCCGAGAATCAGGCCCGAGAGAAGCAAAACCGCCAGCACCGGGGCACTGAACTGCACACCAATGGCAAACATATGCGAGGCGAGTTCCATGAGAAACGGCACCGCCTGGCCGGAGAAATCAATTTTCCCCGGCGGCAGAAGCTCATAGGAGAGCACTGCCGTACGTAAAAAAAGATGATGACCATTGATGGCCAGGAAAATCAGAATGGCGAAAACATTTTGAAATTGGGAGATGAGAGCAACCTGGCGTTCGTTTTGCGGGTCAAAGACATTGGCCGCGGCAAAACCCATCTGGTAGCCGATGACCGTTGCGCCGAACTCCACCGCCGTGAAAATGAGTCGAGCGACAAGGCCGAGCAGCGTGCCTAACAGGACTTCGGAAATGATCAACAGCAGGAAGGGCAATGGCGCAAAGCTGATATCCGTCGGCACGGCATCGGCCATGATCGGAAAGAGCGCCAGCGACACGGCTATGGCCAGTCCCGTCTTGACCCGTCCGGGGGTCTGGGCGGAAGAAATCACCGGTACGGCGCCAACGAACCCGGCAACTCTGCTGGTCACGACCAGAAAGGTCTGGAACTGCTCAACGGGAATAAGTTGGATATCCATAGGCGGCCATTAAAGGGTGGGAATGATATCAAAAAGGCCGACGGTGAAAACGGAGACAATTTTAATGATCCAGGAACCGAAAATGAGCAGGGTGATAAATACCGCGACAATCTTAGGCACAAAGGTAAGTGTTTGCTCATTGATTTGCGTCGCCGCCTGAAAAACAGAGACGAACAGGCCGACGACCAGAGCGATAATCAGCATCGGCGCAGCGCACATCAGAATGGTTTCAATCGCCTTGCGACAGATATCTATGGCCATCTCCGGAGTCATTTGCCGCGCACCTTTGTCTGAAAGTCTATTATCGTGTTGTTTTTTCTCATGGCGCGAAACTCTTGACCAGGGAGCCGACAACAAGACTCCACCCGTCAACGAGAACGAAAAGCAGCAGCTTGAACGGCATGGATATTATCACCGGCGGCAGCATCATCATGCCCATCGACATAAGCACCGATGCAACGATCATATCAATGACTAGAAAGGGAACATAGATCATGAAGCCAATCTGAAAGGCTCTTTTCAGCTCGGAAAGCATAAAGGCCGGAATAAGGGTCATTGTCGGTATGTCCTTGGGTTCGAACGGCTCTGAATCCAATGTGATTTCGGCAAGTAAGGTCAGTTCCGCTTCGCGCACCTGGCTAAACATAAAATCCCGCATCGGTGCTATGGCCTTTTCCAGGGCTGCCGGTTGATCTATCTGCTCATTGAGATATGGTTGCAGGGCCTCCTCGTTGATTCTGTTGATGGTCGGCGACATGACAAAAAAGGAAAGAAACAGCGACAGCCCGATAATAATCTGGGTCGGCGGCATATTCTGCGTGCCCATCGCCTGCCGGACAAAACCGAGAACGATGACTATCCTGGTGAAGCAGGTGGTCATGAGCAGGATCGCCGGGGCAACGGAGAGGATGGTCAGGACAAAGAGCACCTGCAGCGCATTGGAGACCTCGCCCGGGGTATCGGCATCTTCCACGCCGAAGGTGATTGTCGGCAGGCCGATGGCTCCGGCCTCTTGGGGCGAAACAAGAAAGAGGCCGAACAATAGAGCACAAAGCATTACAGCACTAAGCAGTACTTTCGGCAAGGCGGCTTGTATCCTGTCTATCATGATTGAGGACGTCCGGTCGATTGCAGAACTTCGGCAAAGGACGATGCAGGTTGCGGGGTAAGGGCGGCAATATGGGTAATATTGTCACCGCTGATGCCGAGCAGGTGCTCCTGTCCCTTGACGGTAATGAGGCAGAGGGCTTTTTTGCCCATCAGCGGTTTGATTTCGATAATCTTGATTTCCTGATTTTCCCCTGCTGTCAGGAGTGAAAAACGTTTTTTCAACAGCCCATACAGAACCAGGATGATGCCGAGTACCACCAGCAAACCCCAGATAACGCGAAAGTAATTTTCCGTATCACTTGTCGCCGCGGTCGCCGGAGCAGCGGCCAATGTGTCGAGCGGTGCAGCACATTGGCAGCCCAGGAAAAGCAGGGCGAAAAGGAAGGGAGATTTTAGAAACGGCAGCATAGTGTCTCGCTCTTATCCAAGGTTCTCGATCCGGTCGGCGGTACTGACCACATCGGTCAGACGAATGCCGAATTTATCACCGACCATCACCGCCTCGCCTTTGGCGATCAGTTTTGAGTTGACATAGAGATCAAGTGGTTCACCGGCCAGTTTATCCAGTTCTATAACATAGCCTTCGCCCATTTTCAGCAGATCGCGCAGGAGGATCTTGCTTCTACCGACCTCGACGGAAATCTGCAGGGGAATGTCATAGAGAAAGTTGAGTCCTCTGCCTTTTTTCGGGTCTGCGGAAGACTTGGCCGATGGAGAGGCAGGTTTGGCGGTTTCCTGCAGCAGTTCCTTGATTTCGTCCGGGTCGGGACGACTGTTTTTCGTGGTCGTATCCATGTTTCTTCCTTAGTTAATAATACCGGTGAGGCTGATAGCCTTTTTGCCGTTATGGGTACCGGGGATGGCGGAGAACTTTGCCATTTCTTCCACCAGAACCTTCAGTGGAGAGCTGGGGTCATAATCCAGATCAAGAATATCACCAACCTGCATGTCGAGTATCTGTTGTATCGACAGGGTGATGATACCTGACTGAGCGGTAATGCCGGCGGGGATGGCCTGGACCTCGTCTTCGAGGACATCCTGCCAGGTTCCTCTGGTTGTCGTGGAGATATTCAGCAGCTCGCGCAAAAGATCACGCAGCGGCTCAAGGGTTGCGTACGGGAACACCAGGTGGATTTCGCCGGAATATTGGCCGACCTTCACCATCAGGGTGCCGACGATGACCTCTGCCTCCGGTTCAACGATTGACACTAACCGGGCGTTGTTTTCCAGTTTAATCAGAGAGCTGTTCAGGTCGAGCAGCTGGGAAAAGGCCTTGTTGAGATCGCGGCAGGCATCGGTAAGTATTGTCTTTAAAATAGTCAGCTCAATCGTGGTGAGCTTGCGGTCGAGTTGCGGTGATTCCAGATCGCTTGCGGCACCGAGCATGGTTTCAATTATCGAAAAAGAGAGCTGCGGGTCGATGATAACCAGGGCGCCATGCTTTAAGGGCGTCATATCGAGGATACCTATGGCCCCCGGCTGGTTTTTGTCGGCCATAAACTTCTGAAATTCAAAGGTTTCCAGGGCAGTCCGGGTGATGGAAAAGGTCCGTTGCAATTGATTGGTCAGGGAAGTTGCATAGGAACGGCAGAAGACATCGAGAATAATATCAAAATTTGGAATTCGAAACTGTTCCCGGTCCGGTCGGGCGAGTTGAAACAGATTAATGGGACTGCACGCAAGAAAGGCATCTTGCGTATTCTCATCGAGGTCGAGGGAGACTTTCCCCTCCCTGATGGCTCTCAGAAGATCGGAAATTTCTGATTTTTTAAGAATAGGATCCATAATCTTGCCAGTCCTATTGCACCACGAAATTGGTAAAATAAATTGACGTTACCTGGCCCGCTTGCAGAAAGGAATTAATCTTGCCGGTGAGCTCGGCTTTAAGTTGTTTTTTCCCCTGCAGATCCTGTAATTCTTCATAGGTCTTGTTGCTTATCAACAGGAGAATCGCATCGCGCATTTGCGGCATCCTCTGCGCGACTTCCGTCTGCACTTCGACATTTGTCAGCTCGACGGTGAGCGAGGCCTTGACATAATGCGCGACGTCCCCACTGATGATATTAACGATGAACTCGTCAATATTGACCATGGGGCCGATTTGTCCCTGCTGGTTGAGGGCTGGGACCGGAACGTTCCGAGCCGGATCTTTTTCGTTCGCGGTGGCAGGTTTGTCCTGCAGCAGATACCATGCGCCGGCACCGCCGCCAAGCAGCAGAACGAGAACGACTGCGCCAATGATGAGAAAAAGTTTCTTTTTCTTGCCATCTTTTCCAGCTGTAACATCTTTTTTTTCAGCCATATTTTCTACCTTGGTGCTAAAGAGGCAATGTGCCTTCTGTTATGGGATTGTTTCTTGGCGATCTATTGCCCTGCAGTTTCAGCACGAAATCAACCCGCCTGTTTTGTGCTCTGCTTGCCTCGTCTTTATTGACGACAATCGGTCGGTCCTTGCCGTAGCCGACCGCCGCCATTCGGTCCAGGGGAAGCAGGTCACTGTGGGTGAAAAAGCGCAGGACCGAAACCGAGCGATCAACCGAGAGGTCCCAGTTGCCAAACTGTGCGTTTGATAAAGGAATATCGTCCGTATGCCCTTCAATGCGCATATTCATCGGCAGTGGGCGGATTATGTCCGCGACATTTCTTAAGATCGGCAGGGATTTCGTCGCGAGCGTCGATTGCCCCGGGCCAAAAAGAACCGAGTCGTTGATTCGTAAAATAATCGAGTCATCATCCTCTTTTATGACGCCGATATTGTTGTTCAGCCGCAGAGAGTCGATTTGTGATTTTATCTTTTCATACACTTTTTCGGTGGTCTGGATCTGAATCGGCGAAAATTGGCTTTTCGGTGGCGACGGGAGGACGGGAATGGTGAAATCAACACGGGACGGATCCTGGTGCATGCCGAAGGCGTCTTTCAGGGAGGTCGACGCGGCCGTGAAGCGAGTTGGGTCCATGTGGGACATAGAAAGGAGCAGGACAAAAAAAGTTAAAAGTAAGGTGACCAGGTCAGAATAGGTGACCATCCACATCGGTGCTCCGGCGGGCTGATCAACTTTTCTTTCTTTTTTGGGGGGAGCTTGCTTTTTTTCTTCTGCCATGGCCTGCCTCCCTTTATTTGTTAAAAGAAGATTCGCGAAGTTTTGGAGCAATAAAGGCGTGCAGTTTCTGTTCCATGATTCTCGGGTTCTCGCCGGAGAGAATGGACTGCATTCCTTCAATAATGAGCGTTTTGATAAGTACCTCCGAGGCCGACCGATTTTTCAGTTTTCCGGCCATTGGTGCGCAGACAACATTGGCAATGACCGCGCCGTAAAAGGTTGTCAGCAGGGCCACGGCCATTGCCGGGCCGATGGTCGAAGGATCATCCATGGTCTGCAGCATCTGCACCAGGCCGATCAGGGTGCCGACCATACCCATGGCTGGTGCATAGGCGGCGATAGAGGTGAAAATATCGGCGCCTTTGCCGTGCCGCATCTGGATATACTCTATTTCCGTATTCAACATGCTGCGCAGGGTATCCGGCTCCTGGCCGTCCACCGCCATCTGCATGGCTTTTTTAAGAAATTCGTCGTCAACCGTCTCCATTGCTCCCTGCAGGGCAAGAATGCCTTCCTTTCTCGCCTTGTTGGCAAATTCCATAAGTTGCACAATGAGGTTGTTTATGGACATCTCCTGGTGCAGGAATGTTTTCTTCGCCACGCTCATCGCACCGAGGACATCGCTGAAGGGATAATGCACCAGGGTATTGCCGAGAGTGCCGCCAAAGACGATCATGATTGCCGGTACATTGATGAAAATAGTCAGGGGGCCGCCCTGCAGAATAGCCATAAGCATCAGGCCAAATGCCGCGCCTATGCCGATTACAGTTGAAAGATCCAAACAAGTCCTCCATGACAGGTTCAGGTTATTAAAAATTGCACGGGGAGCGTGCCCTGTATTTTCCAGTAATACATATCAGGGCCATTGCAGTTTTTTTCCCTGAAGCTGTTCTTTGTATCATAGACGCTGGATTTTTAAAACTCAAGCTAGCAAAAAATATTCCACATATGGATATTATTACTGTTGGTCGGCTGAAACAGTCGCGGGGCGGGGAATGTTCGGATACAGTTAAAAAGAAGACCAGGGCCGGTAGAGCGCCGGTCCTGGTCTGATGGTGGGGGGTGTCAAAAATATGGCAACTATCTTTTTAAGTTAATAAGCTCGCCCAGCAACTCGTCAACCGTGGTAATGATTTTTGAATTGGCCTGGAAGCCGCGCTGGACGGTGATCATTCTGACAAATTCCGCCCCCATGTCGACGTTTGACTGCTCGAGAGAGTTGGTGAAGATATTGCCGAGCTCGGGGCCGGGCAAACCGGTACGGGCGGCACCGGAGGTTGTTGTCGCGGTATACAGATTGCTTCCGGCAAGGGCCAGACCGCCGGTGTTGACGAATTTTCCTAAAACCAGCTGGGAAACCTTGGTCTGTTCGCCGTTGGAATAGGAGGCCACGACAATACCCTCGGGATCAATTGCAATGCCGGTGAGATTTCCCGCCCCGGAACCATTCTGATTTTGCGAGATGACGACCGATTCACTGTTGAATTGGGTGGTGTCGAAGGTAACGGTAATGGGGGTATCTGTTGTACCGTTATTCCATTCCAGTGGGGGGGTAATTGCTTCTGTTGTTGTCGGTGGATCAGCGGCTGCGCCCGTCAATATACCATCGGAATTGAAAGTAAGAGTTCCAAGGTCGCCGGTCATAATATCGCCGGAACCATCATCTTTTTCGGCACTCCAGTAGGCTGCCCATGTGTTAGGGTCAGGGTCGTCTGTTTTGGTAAAATAAGTGGTAAAAAGATGT
The DNA here is from genome assembly GCA_964412665.1 of uncultured Desulfopila sp. Classification (GTDB taxonomy): domain Bacteria; phylum Desulfobacterota; class Desulfobulbia; order Desulfobulbales; family Desulfocapsaceae; genus Desulforhopalus_A. The sequence continues at coordinate 8,658 of CAYPPR010000059.1, read as the reverse complement.
GGATTGCCCAGGCTGTCAAAAACCTGCACTGACGAAGAGTAATTATAGGTGGTGGGATCATTCGGGGCAAAGGTTATGAGGTCACCAACAGTATCCACAAGTACCGGTTCTGAAGAGTCCAGGTTTGTCGTCAGTACCAGGGACGAGGTAACATTGCCTTGCACCAGGCCACTGCTTTCCACTTGAATATCCGTGGCATCGCCTGCCGCCAATAATCCATTTGCGTCAAATTCCTTACCTTGCACGCGCAGACCTTCGGGGTTGATAAGATAACCGTTCTGGTCAAACCGGAAAGAACCGGCCCGGGAGTAATAGGCAGTGGCATCGCCGGGTTCCTTGAGGATAAAAAATCCATCGCCTTCAATGGCGACATCGAGATTTGACTCCGTCGATTCGAAGGTGCCCTGACTGAAAATCTGGTCAACCTTGGACATTCCGACACCGCGTCCCACCTGAGATGTACCACCCGAACCATTTATCGAGCTGGACAAAAGATCGGCGAAGATTGTTCGGGAACTTTTAAAGCCCAGTGTATTGGTGTTCGCAAGATTATTACCAATAACAGTCATTGCCTGGCCGTTGGTGTTCAGACCGCTGACGCCGCTGTATAGTGCACTCGAAATACCCATTTTATCTCCTTTTTCTCAAAGTCCGTTTGATACAACGACTTGTGTTATTGTGTATAACAACTTGATTTTTTGTTCAACAGACACTGTCGGAAAGCTGTCGACCATGGCCTGTGCCTTTTCGTCGGGAGCTTACAGTGCCGTCTGCTGCGAATCTTCCTCTGTCGTTCTCGCAGATGAGCTGCCGGGTTCGTAAACACCGAGGATAGAGTGGAAGGCTATTTCGCCTGCTTTTGTTTTAAGCATGCCGCCTTTTCCGCCTTGCAGGTCTACACCGGTTACCTCTGATTTGACGAGAGGCGCGACGCCAACGCTTTCCCCCGCTGCGGCCTGTGCTTCAATGATAATTTTATACTCTCCCTGGGGGGCCTTTTTGTCGCCCGATAAAAGGCCATCCCAGGTAATATAATGACTCCCGGCACCAAGTTCTTTGCCCTGCAGTCTTGCCAGGGTTACCCCGTTCTGCTGTAAGGATAAAGTGACTTGCGAGGCCTGCCCATCCAGCTCGTAGCCTATTTCCACCGGCTCCCCGGTAAAAGTGAAACTGCTGTCGTAATAAGCGACATCCTTGCCGATGGTATTCACAGTTGAAAACAAATCGGCATTGGCATTCGATGCGGCCAGATTGTCCATGCTTTCATTTAAGGTGAAAAGCTGCTCCAAAGAGCTGAACTGGGCAAGCTGGGCCGTAAATTCAGTCGGGTCATCGGGACTGAGCGGATCCTGGTTTTGCAGCTGGGCCACAAGCAGCATGAGGAAATCCTGTTTTCCCATGACCGCATCCTTGGTGCTTTTTGCCGTGCTTGCTCCCGTGGAGGCGGTGGTTGTCTGGCTGATAGATTCAATATAACTGCTCATCGGAACTCCTAAATTTTTACATTGACGCCGGTGTTTAACGCCGGATCAGCAATTGCCTGGTCTGCTAATGAAAAAATGGCCTCACCTTCCCGGCGATTTTTGGGGGCTGCCGGGGTGTAGTCATTTTTGCCGAATAGCTGTTGATCGAAAAGATCAAAGTCGTCGACCGATTCGGATTCGGCGGTGAGCGATATTTCATCGATGGTAAATCCTTGTTTTTCGAGGGCATTTCTTAATTTTTGAATATTTTTCTCTAAAATCTCCAGAGTGTGTTGGCTCTGGGCGACCACATTGGCTCGGATGGAGCCTTCTTTAACGGTCAGATCAATTTTTAGTTCGCCGAGTTCCACCGGATGGAGTTTTATATTTATCCGCGAATTCATGTTTCTACTGGTTATCTGAAACCGTTCACTCAGCTGCCGGATAACTTCGTCTTCGTGAACAACAGTCCCCGAAGGCAAGGGTATTGGTTTGGGTGATTCGTTTACCGGCTGGGCAGTCCCTGGCTGCAGTGTTGCAGAAACTTGAGAAAAAGTGTTTGTCGGCTCCGTTGCAGTAAAAATTGAGCTTTGCGATCCGGAATTCATTGTTTGTTGGGAGAACTCTTCGCCTTGTTGGTTATTTTGCAAACCTTGATTGTTTTCGGCGAGATTTTGCACGGTATTTTTGGCATTGAAATATTGTTGCTGAATATCATGCCTGATTCCCGTCCAGTTCTGCATCGGCTTGCCGGCGGTTTTCTCAATGCCTTCGGCACCGGCAAGGAGAAGACCATTGAACGTCAGGTCAACTGTTGCCGTAGCTGGACTGACTGTAACCGGTTCCGCATGGGGGGCAAACAAGGCGGTGGTCAAACCATGGATGTTGTTTCGGGGGGAATCTGATGAGGATACGTTTGCTGCTTTGGTTATTGATACTGTACCAATTTCGTTTGCGTTCTCAATAATCTGCTGCAATTGGTTCAGAAGGGCGTCTTGTTTATTGGCAACACCCGGTTTAGTAACATTCAAAATTTCTGATTCCGTGCTCACTAAAGACAGACTAGCTTGAAGTGACAGATCGGCCTGAAGTGTGGTGGAGCCGGCAGACGCTTCGGGATTATTTGCTAGACTACCAATTATCGCCGAAGAATCCTGGGGCATATTGGCAGTAGGGACCAGCTGTTGAAATCGAGCAAAAATGGATGTTGGCGGAATGGTTCGCGCCGTTCCTTCCAGAAAATATGCGAGGTTAGTGGATGCACTATTTTGATGATTACCGTCTTGAAGGTTTTCTCCGTCAATTGTCTCAATGGCTTCGGAATCTTCCGGCGTCAATGATTGAACTGCCTCATCAGCCGTTGCATTCTGGTCGTTCGCTGGTGACATTTTTTTGTCACTCTTGCTCTGGCCGGCTTGTTGCTGAGATTTCTTGTTTGCGAGTGCGTTTTCGAGGTGGGGGGAGAACGGGCTGTGTTCGAACGGGCTGTGTTCTTTCAGGCCTGGGGCGCCTGGTGGCGGTCCTTGTGGAATCACCGGCTGGATGGAGACCATTTGTGGCATAATGTTTCACTCAAGTTGCAAGGTTGAAAAAATAGTACTGAGTTCCGTCGCTTTCTGTTTGGATATCTGATCGAGAATTTTTGCCGCGGCCTTCACTTTCATATTGGCCAGCAAGTCCGCCGCCAGTTGCTGTTCCAGGCCACCTATGGCCAGGGCAGCTTTGTCTGGTGACATTTTTTGATAAATACCCGCCAGTTCCTGCACCTTCTTTTTTTCTTTTGCCGACTTACCGGCCAGAAGCGACTCAATCTTGTCGTGCAATTTTCTGAGCTCTTCCAGTTTGCCGTCTATTTCGGTTAATTTCTTATCGACCCCCTCTTCAAGGGTCTTTAGGTCCTTTTTGCGAAGAGCGATCTCTTCCCGCTCTTTTCTGATAGTTTCCCGTTCCAGCACAATGGAGGTGTCGATTCGTCTTTCTTCCACCGAACCGTAATTTTTAGCCGATTCCGTGTCCGCGGCAGAAAGATTCAGCGGCAAAAGCGTTAAGGAGAGGAACAAAAGGAGGTGTTTGCGATTGAGTATCATAATAGAGGTGTTATTAGAATGTATCCGGCTCATGCCGGCTGGTGGCTATTTCATCGAGCATGGCCGCTTCTTTTTTGTTAACATAAACTTGCCAGGCTCGGCCCTGGGTCTCTTTCAGTTGGTCCATTATCTGCCGTTCCCTGCTCCGGTTAATGAGGTTTTGTTGTTCTTTTTTAACCAGTGCGGATTTTTCCTTGAGGTTCTTTTTGATCGCTTGAATGTTGCTTTCCTGGGCGGCTATTCTTTCTTCAAATCGCATCAGTTCCGTTATACCTATGCCTTCAGCCTGTAACTTTTCGGATTCATCGATGAACAGGGCGAGGGAACGAACCTCTTCGTTTAATTTATTCTGAATAGTTTCCTGCATCCTTTTTGTTTCGATAAAACGATGCTGGGCGATATCTTCCAGGCGTTTACGGTAGTCAAGTACTGTTTGTAAACTAAACGGTTTCATAGGATGGGGTATGACGATAAAAAAAAAGAGGTTGTCGATTATTTACTTTTATCGGTCTGCCGGCGATTTTTTTTCAGAGGTTCTTCGTCCCGCCGATCACTGAGCACACTGCCCAGACGCTCTATCGATTCCTTCAAGGTTGTTGTCTCATCGTAATTTTGCCGTAAAAAATCATTGAGTGCGTCTATTTTACTGAGAGCGTAATCGATCTTCGGGTTGGACCCTTTTGCATAGGCACCGATATTTATCAGATCTTCCGCCTCGCTGTAACTGGCCAGTACCCCTCGCGCTTTCCCGGCCAGTTCCAGGTGCCTCGGAAAGGTAATGTCGCGCATCACCCGGCTTGCCGAGTTGAGGATGTCTATGGCCGGAAAATGATTTTTTGCCGCCATTGCTCTGGAAAGGACAATATGCCCATCAAGGATTGATCGGACGGAGTCGGCAACCGGCTCGGTCATATCGTCGCCATCGACAAGTACCGTATACAAACCGGTTATCGATCCTTTGCCCTGAAATCTGCCGGCCCGTTCGAGGAGTTTCGGCAGCGTGGCAAAAACGGACGGGGTGTAGCCTTTGGTTGTCGGTGGTTCGCCGATGGCCAGACCAATTTCCCGCATGGCCATGGCAAAACGGGTAACGGAGTCCATCATGAGCAGGACATTTTTTCCCTGATTGCAAAAGAATTCGGCAATGGCGGTGGCCACGAAAGCACCGCGCATGCGCAGTAAGGGCGGCTGGTCGGAGGTGACCACAACAATCACTGATCTGGCCAGGCCTTCTTTGCCGAGATCCCTTTCGATAAATTCCCGCACTTCACGGCCGCGTTCGCCAATCAGGGCAATAACGTTAATATCGGCTTTGGCATATTTTGACATCATGCCGAGTAGAACGCTTTTGCCGATACCCGAGCCGGCCATAATGCCCATCCTCTGCCCCATGCCGCAGGTGATAAGGCCGTTGATGGCGCGGATGCCGAGGTCGAGGGTCTCGGTGATATTCTGCCGTTCCATCGGCCCCGGCGGAAGGGAATACAGATCTTTTTCTTCGCTGAGATGCGGCGGGGGCTGGCCGTCCTGGGGGACTTCCATGGCATCTATGACCCGGCCGAGAAGACTGTTGCCGACTTTTATGGTAGCACTGTTGCGAATGACTCTGATAAGACTTCCCGGGCCGAGCCCGCGCAGGTCTCCCAGCGGCATGAGCAGGGCCTTACCGTCTCTGAAACCGACAATTTCCGCATAAATTTTCAGATCCCCGGCAACCGTGGTCAGCTCGCAAAGCGAACCAATGCTGGCATGGGGACAGTAGCCTTCAATGACCAGGCCGACAATCCGGGTGATTTTTCCCCATACTTTAATGACATTGAGGTTACTGAGCTGGCTATGATCAAATGACATTGGCTGGTGATTCCGTTTAAGTGGAGTGGTTGATACACCTTTTGTTAGACAAGGGATGGTTATTCATGACGAAAGATGGCTATCGATGGCAGTCGATGGCTGTTACCTGTAGATTTTATCGGTTCTTTTGAATCTCCTCCCGGATGGTCTCGAATTGGCTGGCGATGGTTGCATCGATGGTACAGTTATCAGACTCGATCTTTGCTCCGCCGCGTTCGACGTTCTTGTCTTTTTTTATGACAATTTTATTAAGTCCGCTCAGGCCGGCGACGATTTCCGTGGAGTTTTCCGCTACGGTCGCATAATCTTCCGGGTGAATATAGACGGTGAATTCATCGGATTTCACCGCCCGTTGTAACGCTTCTTCTATTGTGGCGATAATGGTGTTGTCCTGCTCGCGCACGGAAATACGTAAAATTTTCTCGGCTATTGCCAGGACAAATTGCTGTATTTCTTCGCCGCTGTTACTGATAATCGTCTCGCGTATCGTGTCAAGTTGTTGACACGTACTGAGCAGAGCCCTTGTTGCCGCCTGAAAATCCTGTTCGATCTTATCTTTTCCAGCCTGGAGTCCTTTCTGATATGCCTGTTCGATTTTCTTCTCCGCTAGAGCGAGTTCGAGGTAGTTGGATAAATCGATTTCCTCCTTTAGCGGAGCAGAGGGGGCAGGGGGCGTGGGAGCTACCTGCTGGTCTTCTTGTTCAACTGCCGTCTTTGTCGGCGTAGTGGGAGTATCTGCCGGAACAGTGCTATTCGCCTGCGGATTCCGGGCGGAATCTTTGGGGTTGGCCGCCTCGGGAAGCGGTTGGGTTTCAAAAGGGTGACCGTCTTCCGTCTGCAGTGACTGCCACCCCGAGGAGGACTGTCCATCGCGTTTTATCAGGTCTTCAGGTTGAAAAAAGGCGGAATTTTTATAATATTTAGACAAGCTCATCTCCACCTCCGGACCCGAGCACCAGTTTGCCTTCTTCTTCAAGTTTCATGGCGATTTTGACGATCGACTGCTGCATAATTTCCACCTCGGAAAGCCGTACCGGACCCATGGCCTCCAGATCATCACGAATCATGTCCGCCGCACGGGTAGACATATTGGCATATATTTTTTCCCGCATCTGTTCGGAGGCGATTTTCAGCGCCAGGGTCAAGGAGTCGTTGTTGACTTCGCGCAGAATCATCTGCAACGACCTGCCGTCCAGCGCGACAAGGTTCTCGAAGGTGAACATTCTCTTGCGGATCTCTTCCGCCATATCCGGATCCGTCTGTTCCATGTCGTCAAGGATATCGGCATCGAGATTGTTTTTCATATGGTTGAGGATACCGACCACCGCATCAACCCCGCCAACCTTTTTATGTGCTTTGCCGGATACCAGCCCTATTTCGAGGTGCAGTGCGTCTTCGATTCTGCTCAGGACGACGGGAGAGACCTTTTCTATCTTGGAAATACGATAGGCTACATCAGCGCGGATATCCTCCGGTAAATGGGTTAAAATTTCGGCGGCGTGCTCTATATGCTGCGTCGACAGAATAAGGGCGACGGTCTGCGGATGCTCCTGCTGCAACAGACCGGCGACCATAAGAGGCGCCATTAATGCGATTGTCTCAAGAGATTTTGTCTCGGTTCCGGACAGGAATTGATCCAGAAGAAATTTCGATCTTTTGTCACCGGAGGTGGCGGCGATTGCCTTTTGGGCAAAATCCCCTCCCTTGACGAAAAGACCGGCAAAACGATCCTGGGATTCACGAAAATTTGCGAAAACTTTTTCTTTAATATCGATGGGAATATGGTCGATGGTCGCCATGGCCCTGGTTACCTGGCGTATTTCATCGTCGGACATTTCAGCAAAAATCTTCGCCGTCGCTTCCTCCCCAAGGCATATAAGTAAAACAGCGACTCTATTGATTCCGGTAAGTGTCTCAATACCCATTGCTCGTCAACCTTCCTGGATCCAGTTTTTCAATATAAAGGCTGTCGGAACCTGATTGTGATGCACCTCTCTGCGCAGAGCGGTAATGGCATCGTCGATCGGCAGTGGCGGTTCGACCGGTTCAGCTTCGAGCAGCAGGCGTTGTTCCCGCTCGAGCTGATCGACTGTTTTATTATGCTGCTGCACGTCACTTTTCACAGTTTTGAGAACCGGTCGGAGTAAGAGCAGGTAGATAAGAAACAGGCCCAGAGCAATCAGGGCATATTTTATCAGCGGCATATACTGGTAGAGGAGAATGTCAGCGACCGGTTCTCCGGCAGACGCGGTTTGTTTCGTATCAACAAAGGGCATTGACAGCACGTTGATAACATCTCCGCGTTCGGCCACCAGGCCGATAGCCGAGGCCACCATGTTTTCAATGGATTTCAATTCCTCGGCGGAACGTGGTGTTGCCGATTCGAAGTTGCCGTCCGCATCACGTAGTATTTTATCGGCAACCAGTACGGAGACCGAAAGGGCGGTGATACTGCCGACGGGATTGACAATCTTACTGATGGTCTTGCTGATTTCGTAATTCGTTATGCGGGAGTTTTTGTTTGTCGACACGGCACCATTATTTTCACCCAATTGATTCCCCTGCAGGTTGGCTTCGACCCCGGGGATGCCGCCATTTGTTTCCGTGCCGCTGTTCTCGACATTAATTTGTTCGCTTCTGATGACCGGTTCATCGCCATCATAGAACTCTTCTGTTTTTTCGACTTTGGCAAAATCCAAGGTGGCGGATACACGCACCATGGCATTATCAATACCCATGGTCTTGTCGAGCAGATCCTGCGCGCGGATTTCCATACGGTGTTCAACCTCCTGCTGGAAGGCAAGTCTGTCGACGGAAAGAAGCTCGTCTTCAGAAGTTTTTTCCTGCGCCTCAAGAACAACCCCATTGGAATCGATTATCTTGACGTTTTCAGGGGTCAGGTCGGTTACGGAGCCGGCGACCAGATGTATGATGCCCTGGACCTGTTCCTGGTCAAGTCCTTTGCCTGGAACAAGGGTAACAATCACCGAGGCGGTGCCATTATTTTGTTGATTCTTGAAAAGCCGTTTTTCCGGCAGGGCGAGATGCACCCGGGTAGACTCCACCGGGGCAAGCGAGGTAATCGTTCTCGCCAGTTCCCCTTGCAGCGCCCTGGTGTAATTGACTTTTTGCACATAGTCCGTCAGGGCGAAACTCTGTGTGTCAAAGACCTCAAAGCCGACGTCACCTCCGGTGGGCAAACCATTGGCCGCTAGATCGAGACGGGCCTGGTATATTTTGTCCGCGGCCACCCAGAT
>CAYPPR010000058.1:0-24596 GCA_964412665.1 uncultured Desulfopila sp. | reverse complement strand
GAGAGGCTCAACGAGCAAGAGTAGAGGAAAGAAATGCGCGCCCACTTCTTGAGTCAGATTATTTACTTGGCGTCTATGATGATCATCGCATGGGGGCTCTGCGCTTTCGCCTGGGCGATGATGAGCCGTTTTTAGACAATCAAGAAGATATGGCTGCACCGCCATGGACAAAATTACGGGATTTGGAATATGCCAGCTTGCAGTTAGAGCAGGATGATGCTGAAAGCGACAAGGACTACATGAAGTGGCTGAAAATGCTTATTGCCCCTGGAGGGTCACTTGGTGGGGCACGCCCCAAAGCTAGTGTATTAGACGAGAATAGTCATCCATGGATTGCCAAATTCCCTTCTCGCCGCGATGAAATCAACATTGGTAAATGGGAATACCTTGTTTATCAATTAGCGAGAATAATAATGGGACGCCCATAAAATTATAACATTGCCCGCATATGACGAAATTTCAGTATCTTGAATTAATACCGATTTCCAACAAAAAAAATGCACCGGATAAACCGTTAAGTTTCACGTTAATATTGCCACATCGAATATCTGATTTCAGCCAATTCTCGTCGAGTTATTAGATCTATCCTCAACCTCCGAGGTGTGTCATGACTTCCGCCATAACCGCTGAATCCCTTCTGCCGATTATCGCCAAGTTGATGGAGGAACTGCACCCCGATGCCGTACGGCATCGACCAATCACCCTCGACAGCGGTCTAGACCGTGATCTTGGCCTGGACAGCCTTGCCCGGATGGAACTGTTCTCCCGGCTAGAGAAAGAATTCGGAATCAAGCTACCGGAGAGGGTGTTAATGGAAGCTGAAACCCCGAGGGATCTCCTGCGTTACCTCAATCAGAAGATCCCGCCCCCGACAACTTCGACCGTCAAACCGGTTTCAGAACCATATGAGAGACGCCAAGAGGTTGGCTTGGCAACTGCCCTGACCCTGCCGAATGTCCTGGAGCAACATGTCCACATCCAGCCAGACTCCCCGCATATTATTCTGCTGCAGGACGATGACGTAATCCCCATCAGCTACGGGATGTTGCAGCAGGAAGCTTTGAAGGTAGCCGTACGGCTGCGTCAGCTCGACCTGGAACCAGGGGAGCCGGTGGCTATCATGCTGCCAACCGGTGCCGATTATTTCTACACCTTTTTCGGCATACTCTACTGCGGCGGCGTGCCGGTACCTCTCTATCCACCTGGCCGCCCTGCCCAGATAGAAGAACACGTGCGGCGTCACCGGAAAATCCTCTCCAACGCCGGAGCAAGACTCCTGGTTACGTTACCCGAAGTACAACCCGTGGCAAGACTGCTCATGGGCCAGGTTCCGGAGCTGCGGAAAATAGTTACCACGGAGAATCTCTATTCAGAGGCTGCGGGAAAAATCCCGATGCAGCACAGAGAAAGTGATATTGCCTTTTTACAATACACTTCCGGCAGTACCGGCGATCCTAAGGGCGTGATTCTCACCCATGCCAACCTGCTGGCAAATATCAGGGCCATGGGGCAGGTATGTCAGGTTACGGCCAATGATGTCTTTGTCAGCTGGCTGCCGCTTTATCATGATATGGGTCTGATTGGCGCCTGGCTTGGCAGTCTCTGCCATGGCTGCCGTCTGGTGGTCATGTCACCGTTATCCTTTTTGGCCCGGCCCGTGCGATGGTTGCGCACCATCGACCAATTTCGCGGGACCCTTTCGGCCTCACCGAATTTTGGTTATGAAATCTGCGCCACACGACTCGATGACGATGATCTCGCGGGCCTCGATCTGAGTTCCTGGCGAATGGCCTATAATGGTGCCGAACCGGTATTGCCTGACACCTTGCGCAAGTTTCAGATGCGATTTCAGCCATATGGTTTTCGTCCCGCGACTCTTGCTCCGGTCTATGGGCTTGCAGAATCTTCGGTGGGACTGATTTTTCCGACCCCCGGAAGTGGTGCACGGATTGATCGCATTGCCAGGGATACCTTTGTCGGGTCGGGCAAGGCAGTGGTTGCGCTGGAACAGGAGAAGGCTGCTCTGGAGTTTGTTTGTTGCGGCCAGCCATTGCCTGGACACCAGGTCAGAGTTGTCGATAGACAGGAGAGGGAACTGCCGGAACGGGAGGAGGGGCGGCTCCAATTCAAAGGCCCATCCGCCACCAGCGGCTATTTCCGCAATGGCGACGAAACCCGCAGACTGTTCCGAGGCGACTGGCTGGAAACGGGAGATTTAGCCTATATTGCGGCAGGTGATATATATATAACCAGCCGGATAAAGGATATTATTATCCGTGGCGGACGCAACATCTATCCCCATGAACTGGAAGAGGTGGTCGGCAATATCCCCGGGATCAGAAAGGGCTGTACCGCAGTCTTTGCCAGTGTAAAAGACAGCACCACAACGGAAAAGCTGGTAGTGCTGACCGAGTCGAGACAGACAACGGCAGAGGCTCTCGCGGAACTCAGGCAAAAGGTCGTTGAGGCAACCGTCGATCTGTTGGCAATGCCACCTGATGATGTTGTCATTGGTCCACCAGGGACAGTGCTGAAGACCTCCAGCGGAAAAATCCGTAGGTCCTCCTGTCGGCAGTTATATGAAAGTGGTCATGTCGGCCACAAAAAAGCTGCTATCTGGCTGCAATTACTGCGAATGGGACTAAAAAGCATGGCACCCATGCTGCGAAGGCTGGCCGGTCGCATTAACGCGCTGCTCTACGCTGGTTACTGCTGGCTGGCGCTGGCATTGACCGGAGCTGTGGTCTGGTGCGGACTGATGGTCTTACCCCGTGGTGCGAAGTGCTGGCGACTCGCCGGCCGAGCGGTGCGGCTCCTCTGCAGAGTAACCGGGATCAGCCTGAAAACTGTCAACCTGGGCAATATGCCTGTTGGCCAACAGTATCTGCTGGTCAGCAACCACATGAGTTATCTCGATTCAATCGTCTTGACCGGAGTACTGCCGGAACAGTGTCATTTCGTTGCCAAGGCGGAGCTTGCGCGAAATCCTTTTCTCCGTCCAGCCTTGGCCAAGCTCGGGGTTTTTCTGGTGGACAGATTTGATGCTGCACAGGGGCTTGCCGATACCGGAAAGATCGACAAAGGTGTCCGCAGGGGGCTGCGGCCCCTCTTTTTTGCCGAGGGAACCCTGCAGAGAATGCCCGGACTGCTGCCCTTCCAGATGGGAGCATTTGTCCTTGCCTGTCGGGAACAGCTGCCGGTGGTGCCGGTGGTGATCAAGGGGACACGTAATATTCTCCGCGGGGGTTCCTGGTTTCCGCGGCGAGGCAGGATACAGGTGACCATCCTCCCACCCTGCTACCCAACAGGGACAGACTGGCAGGAAGCAATCCAACTCAGGGCCAAGGTTCGCCAGGAGATGCTGCAGTGTCTGGGGGAGCCTGATCTGGCCGGAGAATACACATCTCTTCAGCAGATGGGGCTTAAAGCTCCGGAAAGGTAATATGGCGTCGTATTCCGGGATAGGTTGGCAAATCGTTGGCTGGGAGTTAAACTTTTAGGGCTGTCACTAAAAAGGCTGAATATTCTTTTTCATTCCATTTGAAAAAATGTGTTTGCACGAAGTCTATATGCTCGAAGGAATGCATTTTCAGTAATTTTTTTAGATTATCCCGATCGAACCCGCAATGAAACACTCCTATATTATCTTCAGAGTGGAAGCTTCCGTCTTCTTCATCAATATCGACCAAAGCAATACGACAACCTGCGCTCAAGTGCTCTGCAAATGTTTGGATTAATCTATTCGTGTCTTCTATGTGGTGCATTGCAAAGGCACTGACAATCATGTCAAAGTCCCCCTCAATAGGAGTATTCATGATATCTTGGCATGCAGACTTTACCTTTGTTTTAAGTTCCGGTTTCGCGTTGAGTTTTTCTAGCATGGCTTCGGAAATATCCACCGCCGTTATCCTTTGGACAATTGGAGCTATCTGGCAACAGAGAAGTCCCGTACCAGCACCAAAATCCATCACATGCATCTGGTCATGAAAAGGTATCTCTGATAATATCATTTTTCCAATTGCCGATATTTCTTTATTCCAATCCGTTGAGTCATAAGTTTCTGCTTTTTCTTTATACAAATCTGCCACAATCACCACCTGCCCAATAAAATTTCTTTAAGTATTTTTAACGTATCGGCAAACCAGATTTTTTTTACCATGCTATGTTGAAAATGAAGCGGCCTGTAATATCGGAAAAATAAATCACCTGTCAGCCCTCAAACCGAAACTGACCGAAATAGGTCTTCAGGTTACGGCAAGACTCCTCCGTTAACTGCGATCCACCCAATGCACTGTTCAGATAAGGAATGACCTCGGTAATATCTTATTCAAGACTGGCAAGACCGTTCACGCTTTGTACGCCGGGCAGACAGTGGTTGTTGACTATAGTCAGGATGTTTCCATGTAAAAACATAACAATATACAGGTCGTAAGAGTTTTCGAGAGGAGGGTTATAGTCAATCCATTAAATTCCTAATGGTTGGTGAGGCGTATACTCAGGAATTATGTGTTAACTTTGACAGGATAACGTTCAGTGAGAATTCGCATTCATCGCAGTTTAAACGAATAAAGTATGTGATGTGTAGTGGCCATAACCTTACATCTCGTATCAATTTGTTCCTGGATTCAGCTGGTTGTAGGACATAGGATATAGTTCGTGTTTTATAAAATTATCTGGTGGCTTGAAGATGTTTTTTTATGTCAGGACAAATTTCTCCGCCGCTAATTGCCTCTGCTGATTGCCTCTATAACTGTATCGTTGAGTTGCGGGCAGTAAAGCTTTTTTTTAGCAGCATCATTGATGGTTTTCTCCCATAGACAGAATGAATCTACGTTTTTTAACGTGTGCTCAGCAAATTTGGCATTACCTTTCTCAGCAATCTCGCGAATGCCCTCAAATGCATGGTCGTCTCCCGGAAAGTACAGAGGTAATACGCCGGTATCATGGTTCTGCGTCAAAAATGACTCCGGGCTGCCTGGCCCGGAAACGCCGGCAATGGTCTGGTCGATCAGCAGAAGGTTGTTGCCGGTGCGCGCACTTCGTAAAAATGGCTCCACCATGTTGTTCATGGGAGTCAAGGATGCAATCAGGCTGGTACCGTCGATTCAGTGGTCTTTGCCTTTCAAAAACGTCACCTCGTCAGCAGTCATGGTATTGGTGGTGATCATCTTGAGCCCTTGATAGGCTCTCTCCATTAACCGAGCCACCTCACAAAGGGATATACTCTTGTCGCAGGCCACCGGAAGACTGAAAATGCGTACAACATCTTGATGTTCAGCCACCAGTCGGGTGATTTTCTCATATTCTTTACGATTGGCCGGACGTAGTTCTTCTTCGCCAACCCGTTTGAGAAAGGGGGACGTTGCACCGGTGCCGAAAGTATTCATTCCCGGGTCACCTGCCATTTCACGGGGGGCCTGCTCCAGGCAATGATCAACAAAACTCCTTTTCAGGGGAATAAACAGCCCAGTTTCACTCTCGAAATCAATAGCATCAGCATCCAGGAGGATATCCATGAGAATCTGGTTTCCGGCAATATTTATGCCGATTTCCGTCAGCACCCGTTTTGCGTTTTCATCGATGCGTTGGTAGACCGCCTTCTCGGCGATCAGATCGTCCATGTCCTCCATCCGTAATCGAACTTTTTCGAGAATAGTTTCGTCGGTGACATGCTGCAGGATATCCTCATAGAAGGCTTTTGCCTGTTTGAAATGAGCCTCCTTTTCCAGGAGAATGCCTTTTTCTAAGATCCTTTCTGCATGTAAGCACATAGCAGTTTTCCTTATTCCAAAGCGTTGATGACATCGTCAATACTCTTTATCTTGATCGTTGTTACAAAACAGCTATTAGCCCACACGTCTTAACCTGGTATCGCAGCCCCAATTGTCTTGATATTTTTCTCAACGGCACAGTGTAAAGCTTCCTTCGTGGATAGAGTTGAGAAACATTTGTTGCAAGAAATACAGGCAGCCTTCGTCCTGTCTCCGCCAGCCCATCTGCCGACAAGGTTTGGCTCCCTTATGAGAGGACGTGAAAGGAAAACGTAGTCTGCAAGGCCTGAAGCCACGACCTCTTCCACAACATTAAAAGAAAGAAAACCTCCCATAAGAAGAAGAGGGATGTTGATCTCTTTTTTGAAGTTTTCAGCTGCATGACCAAAATCGATTACCGTTCTTTTATAGGCTGCATTCCAAGATTTTCTTGCTCAAATCCGGTGTGATATCTTGGTGTTCTCCCAAAGAATTCATGCCATGGGCCTGCAACTTCTCAAGAAGAGGCGGGATACTGTCTTTGCCAATGCCATAATCAGATAAGCGTGTTTTTACCTGCATCTGTTCAAAGAAGTTACGGGTTTGTTCAATGGCCGCATTAATTCGCTGTTCACTGTCACCTTCTTTAATTTCCCAAACACGCTCAGCATATTGGAGTAATTTCTCTCTTTTATTCTGTTTACATACAGTCAACAGGTTGGGTAAGATAACCGCAAGGGTCTGGGCATGGTCAAGGCCATGCTGGGCAGTTAATTCATGGCCAATCATATGGGTGGCCCAGTCTTGTGGTACTCCGGCGCCGATTAATCCATTTAAAGCCAGAGTTGCAACCCACATCAGATTGGATCGCACTTCGTAATCTTGCGGGTTTTTAAGTGCTTTGGGCCCTTCTTCAATCAACGTCAGCAGCAGTCCTTCAGCAAATCGATCCTGGACCTTCCCATTCACAGGATAGGTGAGATATTGCTCGACAATGTGCACAAAAGCATCAACCACGCCATTGCTGATTTGTCGAGAGGGGAGTGTATAGGTTTTTTCAGGATCCAGCACAGAAAAGAGTGGAAACACCAAGGGACTCATAAAGGCGAGTTTCGCCTGTAACGATTTGCGTGTCACGACGGAGCCGCTATTCATCTCCGATCCGGTAGCCGGCAGTGTCAATACCGAACCAAAGGGTAACGCCTTCCGGACTCCCGCCCCATGTTTTACCAGGATGTCCCAGGGATCGCCTTCGAACACTGCAGCTGCTGCAATAAATTTTGTTCCATCTATGACAGAACCACCACCAACTGCCAGAAGAAAATCAATGGAATTTGTATGTACCATATCCACTGCTTTCATCAGTGTTTCGTAAGTGGGGTTGGGTTCTATACCACTGAATTCGAAGACAGTGTGACCACGAAGGGCGGCAAGTACCTCATCCAACGTGCCGTTCTTCTTCACACTTCCGCCCCCATATGTTATGAGCACACGACTCTTGGCAGGGATTTTGTTCTCAATTTCGGCAATTTTCCCTTTGCCAAACAGTATGTGGGTAGGATTTACAAAGTTAAAATCTAGCATAATAATGACCTCCACAGGTCTGGTAACGTTACAATATATCTATCTAAAGAATACGTTAAGAGGAGTTATGATTGTGTTGTTAACGATGGTGACAGTTCACGTTAACGTCGGAGGATCTCAACAATGCGTAAAGCAGCAACTTCTGATGATGCCGGATTTTGACCAGTTACAAGGTTTTCATCTTCTATAACATAACTTCCCCAATCGTCACCTTTGCAATACACTCCCTCATTTTGTTTGAGCATGTCTTCGACCAAAAAGGGAACGACTTTTGTCAGCTGAACAGCTGCTTCTTCAGTGTTGCTAAAACCCGTTACTTTTTTTCCTTTAACCAAAGGCTCTTTTTCTGCATTTTTTGCATGGCGAAGAACTCCGGGGGCATGACAGACAAGTCCCAGCGGTTTGCCTTTTCGATAAAAATCCTCAATCAAGGAAATAGAGTGCTTATCTTCAGCCAGATCCCAGAGAGGCCCGTGCCCGCCAGGGTAAAAAAGAGCATCATAGTCGTCGGGTTTGATCGAATCTAAACGGAGGGTGTTGGCAAGCGCCTGTTGGGCCTGATCGTCTTTTCGAAAACGAGCTGTAGCCGCTGTCTGGAAATCAGGCTCATCACTTTTGGGATCGAGCGGGGGCTGGCCTCCTTGCGGGGATGCCAAGGTAACTTCAAACGACTGGTCTTTAAAGACGTAGTATGGTGAAGCAAATTCTTCTAACCAAAAACCGGTCTTTAAACCTGTATCGCCAAGTTTATTATGTGATGTAAGAACCATTAAAATTTTCATTAATTCACCTTATATGTATATTTTTGAATGAGGTAATCGGCAGTATCAATTGGGTTGACGCATTGTGTCTCTTCCTCAATAGTCGACCAGTCGTCTACAAGGCGTGCAAAGACAATCTGCCCAAAAACAGGTGGCTACGACTTATGATACTGTATTGTTAGTTAAAATTGATATGGTTATGCGCATAGCCCGCTGCAGACCATCGTCGTTACGCTGCAATTTGCTCATCAGCGTTGCCCCTAGCCACATGTTGTAGAGAAACTCCGCAGTTACGGCTGCATCGCTCTTTACTATTGATCCGTCAGCAATGCCTGCTTCAATGCACCGTGCTATTCTTTGCACGACTTGAGAAGATCCGTTCAGCAAAGCGATGCGCATCGGCTCGGAAAGATCAGCCACCTCGGCACTCAATTTGACCACCAAACACTTTTGGTCAACACACGAATCAGATTGCGTTTCAATCCAGCGTTGCCAATATTCCATCAGACGGTTGTAAGCAGAACTGCCTCGTGGTTGAAAAATATTTTCAAGAGCAACAAGGTATTCTCTGAAGTAATTACTAATAATTTCTTCACTAAACTTTTCTTTAGATTTGAAATAATAATAAAAAGAGCCCTTTGGCACTCCTGCACATTGGAGAATTTCTGTCAATCCGACGCTGGAAAAACCTTTGCTGACAATGAGCTTGTAGCCGGTATCTAAAATGTGCTGACGCGTTTCTTTGGTATCTTTCTTCATGGAACGAACTGTAATACGTAATAGACCGGTCGTCTAGTGCGATGTGGTAATTATTTTGTGAGAATACTTCCAAGCATGAAACTCCACCACCCTCTGTTCAATTCTCCCTTGGGTGCACTGGCCTCATTTAGTTCAATTGCAGTCTCTGCGGCAATGAATGCTTTGATTACAGCGAATTCTTTACCCCGCCGTCCCTGATACAGACCATCGTCAACGTCATCGAACCGGATCACTGCATTGTGTTTGATCCCGCCTGCGGTTCCGGCGGCATGTTTGTGCAGAGCAGCCACTTTATCGAACAGAAAGGTCTGGATACCAGCCACAAGGTCACCTTCTATAGTCAGGAAAAAACCGGCACGCAACCATCAGCTGCTGGGGGTCAATCGCGCCATGGTCTCGGTTTTTCACCAGGAAGAACTGAAAAAACAGTTTCCACCTGATCACCGCCTCACCTACCGGGTTATCGAGTTCCCCCGCGAACAAACGGCTGAAGGCGATGTGCTGTCGCTCATGCAAACCAACGAATCATCCGGCTTCCTTAACTTGCCCGAGCCGGCTCATAGGGGTCTCGGTAAGCTCGGGGTTTTCTGGCATACCCAGGGCAGCGGCAAATCCTATTCGATGACTTTCTTTGCCGAAAAGGTCCGCCTTGATGAACGTGAACGAAAATTTTCAACGAACAGTTTCAATAGCTATAGAAAAGAAGGGGTAAAACATTTCACTCTGCACCAGCTCCGACACCTCGCCGCATCTATCCTAAAAAAAGAAGGTGCAACTATTGCTGAACTCCAGAGGTTTCTTCGTCACGATGAGCAGCGTACCACCGAAATTTATGCAGGACACCTCGACAACGGTACAAAAGCTCAGAATGAATTATTGGGTCGTGTGTGGTCGAAGCAACTTGCAGAAGCAGTGTGACGATGATGAATGCGTCTAATTTGCGTCTAAAAAAGGTAGGGGGTCGGGAAAAAGAAAAAGCCGAACAGCATGTAACTGTCCGGCTTCTTTACTGATAAGTGGTCGGGGCGGTAGGATTCGAACCTACGGCCTCCTGCTCCCAAGGCAGGCGCGCTAACCAGGCTGCGCTACGCCCCGACTATATTGAAAAAGGCTCGATTTCAAAAAATCGAGCCTGAAGGATCTGGCTCCCCGGGACGGATTCGAACCGCCGACAAGGTGGTTAACAGCCACCTGCTCTACCAACTGAGCTACCGAGGAGCAAACGTATTTTCTGTGAATTGTATTTTTACAATCTTGCAGTTGTTTATTCTCACCGAATCAACGTAGGCGGGCAATATAAACCGCCGGAGAAAAGGTGTCAACAGATTTTCCATCCCTGCCTCTATCTTTTTCTTATCCCTGCGTGCAACCCTTCCTCACTGGAGGTTCCCCGTCGGTCATGATGCCTTCTGTCGGGTGCAAGCCGTTGTCGAATTATTACTGCAGCATGCCTTTCATGGTCTGCATCATTTTTTCCGCCTGCTGTATCATGAGCTTTTCTTCTTCCGACAAGCCTTCCATTTTTTCCGATAATCTCATGGGTCGCGCCTTGCTATGCGACCGATTATCTGGATCTTTGAGTATGGCGACAACCTGATCGGCCATCTCTTTGACCATCGTCTCTGCCTCTGCATCTACTTCAGCAATGATGCCATCCGGATGTTCAAAGAATTTGTCGTCGACATCCCCTTCCCGCACCGATGTGGCGACCATTGCCATCTGCATACCCAACACATTCATTTCTGTTTTCAGACAAATATCGGTTCCGTGCAGCAGGTAGGTAACCCCGCCCATGACTTCCACCTTATCACAACTGTAACCGAGGATCTCGGCGGCATTGTGCTCAATCTTTACTGCCATGCCTTCTCCACCCATTCCCTCGGCCATTGCCTCCGCATAAACAGTCCCCATTTTTTCGGCATTCTCGCGTACTTTCTTTTTTTCCGCAGGCGAGAGCCCGGCGTACTCTTCGATCATATATTTCTTGGGATTACTCGTTTTAATGCCTTCTTTTTCCTGCAGGTCATAAAAATAGATATAGTCCGGTGTTTCGAGTTCGATAGTCGAGCTGTTTGCCGTCAGGCCGATCATTGCCGAGACGGTCTCGTGGTAAGTAGCCCGCTCTTTGCCGTAGTCGCGGACATAGAGGGTCTCCTCACCTTCCTCCATGCCGCTGAGAGCATAATGAATAATGGCGCTTTGAAAGGGCAGCTTTTTTTCCCATGGCGATAGATCTTCTGAAAAAACTATTGTGGGTGAAGCCCAGAGTAAGACTAGAAAACACAACAGAAAGAGTTTTTTCATTTTTTCTCTCCAGAGGGATTAATGAAGATATTATTTTTGGCGATCGATAACGAAGTTCCCCCAACTTTGACAAACCGGCATGACTTCAACGGCATTGATGTTAACATGGGCGGGCCGGCTGGCCGTCCAATATATTATTTCGGCAATATCGCCAGGGGTGAGTGGTTGGGTCCCTTCGTAGACCTTCGCCGCCTTCTCGGCATCTCCGCCGAACCGGACAACAGAGAATTCACTTTCGGCCAGCCCCGGTTCAATGTTCGTCACCCGAATGCCGGTTCCGGCGAGATCGGCTCGCAGGTTTCGGGAAAACTGCTGGACAAAGGCCTTGGTCGCGCCATAGGTATTGCCACCGGGGTAAGGCCATGAACCGGCAATAGAACCAAGATTGATAATATGCCCCGTCTTTCTGGCAACCATGGCCGGCAGTATCTGTCTGGTCATGTACAGCAGCCCCTTGATGTTCGTATCAACCATATTCTCCCATTCGTCAAGATCCGTCTCATGGGCGGGCCCCAGGCCGAGAGCAAGGCCGGCATTATTGAGGAGGATGTCGATATTGCCAAACTCTTCGGGAATATCTTTGACCATCGCTTCAACCTGCTGTCTGCTTCGCACGTCAAAGGCGGCGATGTGCACATGTGCTTTGCCAAGCTGCGCCTGCAGCTCCTGCAGGCGATCCTGGCGGCGTCCAGTGAGAATTAATTTCCAGCCATTACTGCCGAAAAGCTCCGCGCTTGCCTTGCCGAATCCTGAAGTCGCTCCAGTAATCAGAATTGTCTTTGTCATCTCATCTCCTCATTGTTTCACTTAATAAATATATTACCATCAACTACTTCCTGCGGTAATCGCTGATTCGAGCTGCAGAAAGCGTCAACACTGAAAGTCCAGAGGCTACGCACTCTGGAAATAATCATAACAATACAATACCGTAATCTCTCAAAAATCTCAAAATCAATCGCTCCCGTTAAGAGCCCTGCAGCACATATAATTTGCAAAAGAGCAGCAACAAGACCTATTATATAGGTATCCGGAGCTTTTATTCAGTTTATGAGCGGATTAACCGTTTACGCCGTCGTCGGGAAAAGACCTGACTGGTGGAATACCTGGAATGGCACCCGGTCAAGCGCCCTTATCGGGGACAAGGAGGTACAGCGATGACAGCCGCCACCGATTATATTTCTCCCGAATCCTGCACATCCCTAGCCGAACTCTTTCTTGCAAGAGTATCAAAAAGCCCCAATGGTACAGCATATCGTTATTACAACAAGACATCTCATAGCTGGCAGGCAATCACCTGGCAGGAGATGAGCCAGACCGTCAGCCGTTGGCGAAAGGCCCTGCAACTGGAAGGCCTGGAAATTGGCGACCGGGTCGCGGTCATGCTACCCAACTGCCCGGAGTGGGTCGCTTTTGATCAGGCGGCTCTGTCTCTTGGACTAATCGTCGTCCCCCTCTTTGCCAATGATCGGCCGGCAAATATCGGCCATATTTTTTTCAACACCGAGACAAAAATCCTCCTCTGCCCAACCATCGACACCTGGCGGCATCTGGCTCCGGTGCTCGATCGGTTGCCCAGTCTTCAGCGAATAGTTACTCTCAGTGCCAGTTCAAGGCAGCAAGACGATCCTCGAATTACCTGCATCGCCGACTGGCTCCCCGATAGTGCGGAGAGTCCGTCATCCTGGTCGCCAATCATCTATGAAACAGCGTCGATTGTCTATACATCGGGAACCACCGGCCTGCCGAAAGGCGTGATGCTCAGCCATCGCAATATTCTGGGAAACAGTTATGCCGGGCTGCTGTGTATTGATATCTACCCGGAAGACACCTTTTTATCTTTTTTACCCCTGTCGCATATGCTCGAGCGAACCGCCGGGTATTATCTGCCGATGATGGCCGGTTCTACGGTGAGCTTCGCCAGATCGATCCCCGATCTCGCCGAAGATCTGCTTACCGTGCAGCCGTCGGTACTGGTTGCCGTGCCGCGAATCTTCGAACGTATCCACGCCGGTATAATCCGCACAATCGCCGCCAAGCCGAAACTGCTCCAGGCCTTGTTTAAACAGGCAGTGGACACCGGCTGGAAAAATTTTCTCTACCGCCAGGGGCGCGGCCCCTGGTCATTTTCACTGCTGTTGCAACCCCTTCTCGATGCCCTGGTCGCGGGAAAGGTACGGGGAAAACTGGGTGGCAGATTGCGGGTCATTATAACCGGTGGCGCCCCCTTGGCAGCGGAAATTTCCCAATTCTTTCTCGGCCTCGGCCTGCCGCTTTTTCAGGGTTACGGCCTCACCGAGACCAGCCCGGTGATCAGTGTCAATCGACCGGAAGACAACCGACCGGAAGGGGTCGGCAAGCCCATTCCGGGCGTTGAGGTAAAGATCGGCGAGGATAACGAACTCCTTGTCCGTGGCAGCTGCGTCATGCAGGGCTATTGGAGAAATGACCAGGCAACCGCCAAAACCATCGATAGTGACGGCTGGCTGCATACCGGTGATCAGGTCAGCCTGGAAGATGGTCATATTCGTATAACCGGACGATTGAAAGAGATTATCGTCCTCAGTAACGGTGAAAAAGTCGCCTTGACAGATCTGGAGATGGCCATCGCCATGGATCCCCTTTTTGAATACAACGTCGTCATCGGCGAGGGGCGGCCTTTTCTTTCGATGATCGGCGTTCTCAACGGACCACTCTGGGAAGAACTTGCCGAACAGCTGGGCGTGTCACCGAATCCGGAATCACTCAATCTTCCGGAGGTGCGGCAGGCGGTCCTGGCTAGAACCGAAAAACTTCTCTCCCGGTTTCCAGGTTTTGTCTTCATAAAAGAAGTCGCACTCAGCCTCGCCCCCTGGACGGTGGAAAACGGCCTGTTAACCCCGACACTGAAACTGAAGCGAACCGCCATTGAGAAGCACATGGAGCATGAGCTCAAGAAGATATACGACAAGTAATACTCTATCCTGCCGTGTCTTGCGCATGAATCATCGGGCATCTGATTCGAAGTTGCGTACGGCAGCAAGCATCTCGGCAAAATGGGGATTAGCCAGTTCCAGAGGGGATTGTCCCGGTTGATTCTTGATTGCGTAGAGCGGCTCGCGCAGCACGACGCTGGGATGAGCGACCCGGTCAGCCTTGGGGATGATGAAGGAATCGAAAGGGATTTTTTCCACCCGACGAGCCAGCTTTTTTAATTTTTCAATGCTAATTACCCTGTCATGTTCCGACCAGGCAGCAAAAATGCGTTGCGCATATATTGTATCGACTGGTTTTTTCAGTAGTCCGTCAATTTCCAGAATCAGTCGAGCCAACTCCCCGGCACTGTTGAGCTGAACGCGTTCATAGCGATAAGGATGTTTGCCGACGAGATGTTTTTTTCTGTCCAGAAATCGGACAAAGGACCGGCGTGCCAAAAACTCCAGGAAACCACCGAAAATCCCCAGGCGTCCACCATATATCCCTAGGGCAGCCGAGAAAAGATACAGGTCACCGGTCACCGCCGGGTCGGTACAGCCAAAATAAAAAGCCAGAGCCGCACCGGTGGACAGTCCGCCGATAGAGACCAGCTCGGCGTTTGCCGCGGCAGTGGCTATGGCAAAATGGACGTTTTTTTTCCATTCCGCAAGCGAAACCCCGGCCATGCCTTCCGGCTGCTTCAGACCATGACACTGCAGTAGCGGCAGGTAGACATCATAGCCGAGAATATCATGAAAATACTCGGCTATGGCCAGCATATAATAGGGTGAATCGGTCAGCCCGTGCACAAGGACTATAGCTTTTTCAGGTCGGTCGGCGTGGAGCAATTTTCGCGGGTGACAGCCCGGACGCACTAATTCCTTGGAAAAATAAGGGAACTTCCGATAGTACTCTATCCATTCACGACATCTTTCTGTTTCTGCATCCACAAGAGCATCTCCCATACTTCGCAGTACATTGAGCACCGCTTATACATTTCCAACAAACGCACTGATCTTCTGAAAAACCTTCTCAGCTCCTTCGCCGTTGACCAGAATGTGCCGGTCATAGTTGAGCAGACAGAATTCCTTGTCAGACGAACCAATACTCTCATAGAGCTGCTGTGCCCCCTTCGGGTTGACGACCGGGTTTTTATCCGCCTGAATTATCAGGGCCGGTTGATTGATGGCAGCATATCCTTTTTCGATCGATTCAAGGTAGTCACCGACTTCCTTTACTCCAGCCACCGGATTCATCGGATAGTTGACATGGGCATTACCATGGGGAAATTCGATAAATTGGTTATTCTGTTCGCCCCGCTTTATTTTGTTCTGAATACGGTCCCATACGTCGATTCCCGGCATAAATTTTGTCGAATAATTGCGCAGCGTCAAAGGAGGACAGATCGCGAAAACACCAGCCACACCCGCAACTCGGCCAGCCAGGTCCAGCGCCAGACTGCCGCCGACCGCCACGCCGCCGACAACGACCCGTTCGCATATCATACTCATTACTATATATGCTGTCTCAACGGCTTCCACCCACTCGTGGTATTTTCTGTCGGCGAGATCCTCGGCGGAGGTCCCATGTCCGGGCAATCGAGGCGCATAGACCCATACGCCCCGCCGGCGAAGATATCCGGCCAGGGCCCTTACCTCTTCCGGCTGCGCCAGATAACTATGAATAAGCACGACACCGATCCTCCGGTTCAAGCAAGGCAGCAGAAAAGGTTTGCCACCACTTCGAATTCTGATTCCCCCAACTTGACCAACCTGACCACTCTGCCGGGAATCCTCCGTATAGCGGGTCATTTCCTGGCGAAGAAGATGCCGCACCAGAGAAAACCGCAGCAAAGCTCCAGGTTGCCAGGACAGGGATTTAAGGGTCGAAAGAAAATTAAGTAACGGCTCGACCTCATTGGCCATAATTTCGATGGGATTATTCAGGCGTCCCTTATGAAAACTCAAGGGAACAGACAACATGGAACGATCGCGCAAAAGAAAGTGTCCTTCTTTTTTGACAATGCCCTTTTCCAGGGCGAGTTGCAGAAAATTGTCATATTTACCGTAACGGTCATCGGTAAGAAGATGGGTCTGGCTCTCGGTAATGGACTTGTGCAGGAAAAGAAGATTGGCGCTTTTTTTGCCGCGAATAAGAGAAATGGCATAAAAAACCCGCCGCTTAAAATCGAGTTCGTTAATGCGCGTGAACGGGCACATACGCAAAAAAGACGCAAAGAGATGTTCCTGGTTCACCGTGGTCATGGCATAGATATCCTGCATGTACCGCTGCATCACGTCACAGGCAGCCTGGCGCATTTTTTCTTTCAGCTCAACCGACACGAAAAAACCGTCGATGCCGTCCCGCACCATATCCTCACTCAACCAGCTGCTTGCAAGATAGTCGGCCATCTGAATGGGTTTGCCGCAGCGAATATCGAGATCGACACCGGAGAGAAGCATAGTACCTTCGGCCATTATCTCTTCGACCATATTCTCAGAAATGTCTTTGACCAGTTTCGAGGCGATAGTCGAGGCGATATTCTCTGCCGCCCGAATCGGATAATAGGTCAGGTTCACCGGCTGAATGGTGACTGGCTCCAGCTGGATTTCATCAATACTCTCCACCCCCAGAGCCTCGAGCATTTTCGGCAGCCTGGCCGGTGAACTCTGCGCCGTTGCCAGCAGATGCAGACGATAGAGTTCGGCCCGAAGAGCCAGCGCGGCGGCCCCGGTGTGCGGGGCGTGCATGCCGCTGCTGCTGGCGATCATGAACTTGCCGCCGTCCATGATCTTTTTCGTTTTGACCATATTCCCCTCGGGGAAGATCACCCAGTTGGCGGCATCAGTGAGCAGGCTTTTCAAGATAAGGCTATCGCGTAACGGATCCGCTGTTGAAACCGCTCCGACCAGATTGAGAAATTTTTCCAGGCCGCCTTTGAACAGCGAAGAGGCGGCCAGAGACAGCACCGGCTTACCGCTCAGGTTATACAAATAGGTCGGCAGTAGAAAAGTCTCGACCCGGGTGAAGTGATTGACAACAAAGATAGTCGGCCCTGACGGGATATTTTCCTTGCCATGGACGACGATGGACGCCCGGGAGAGCTGGGAAAGAAGTTTTATCGCCAGACCGGTTGTGAAATATGCGGATCGGTTCATTTTCTGTCCCGGAGTTATTTATATTACTGAAACGTCATATTTTCTCTATTGTAGAAGTATTTCAAAACGGGGTCAAGCAATCAACCAACAGTGCCTGGAACTCGTGTTGCTTTTTATCAGTATCCTGCCTATACTACACGCAATTGTATACAATCAGAAAAACCCTTACATCGAGGTCATGCATGAAGCTGGATTTCACCTATACGCCCCCGAATTTCGAGCAAGCCCATTTAAAAAACAGCCCCTCGGCCACGCTGATGCCCTCTCCGGCCGATGGTATTTCTCCCGCCAATTATCACGCCACATCCAATCATCCGGAGTATGTGAAAATTGACGGCAATCGTTGGCTTCTTGCCCCGGAAAGCCGGATGGACGCAGTCTTTGTCGTCAAGGATGAGCGGATTGAGGTGATTGAGGCAAGAAACCTCAAAAAAGGCGATATGGTGGTCACCGGACGAACCGAAAACGGCGAGGAAGGTATCCTGGTGCATGAAAAAGGGTTTGCCCAGAGCGTCGCCAATGAAGATAAATTTTCTTTTCGCTCACGAGGTACGCGGGAGACGCCTTTTTCCCACTCCTACGACTCACTGTACGAAATACTCAAACACGATAGAGACCACGGACATATTGTCTGGGTGCTTGGCCCCGCCGTGGCTTTTGACAAGGATTCCAGAGCGTCGATGCAGGGACTCATCGAAAATGGCTTCTGCCACGCCCTGATGGCCGGTAACGCCCTGGCCACCCACGATATCGAGGCGGCCATCTACAACACCGGACTCGGCCAAAACATCTACACCCAGCTGCTCCAGCCCATGGGCCACTACAACCATCTCGATATCCTCAATGAAGTACGCCAGGCCGGCTCCATCAGCAACGCCATCGATACCATGAACATCGACAACGGCATCATGTACGCCTGCGAAAAAAACACTATCCCCTATGTCCTCGCCGGCTCGATACGCGACGATGGCCCGCTGCCGGAAACCATCGGCAACGTTTATGAATCCCAGGATAAGATGCGGGGGCATGCCCGCCGGGCTACCACGGTGATCACCATGGCCACCCAGCTGCATTCCATTGCCTTTGGCAACATGACCCCAGGCTATAAGATTCTGCAGGATGGTTCGGTGCGGCCGGTCTATTTCTATGTGGTGGATATGTCCGAATTCAGTGCCGACAAACTGGCCAACCGGGGTTCCGCCCAGGCCCAGGCCATCCTCACCAACGTACAGGATTTTATCGTTAATTTATGGAACCATCTTTCCAAAGAAGTATAAAATAGCCCAGGCAGAGAAGGCTCAACATATGAAAAAATCCGTCCGCATCATCGGCGTCCCCATGGACCTCGGCCAGAACCACCGGGGGGTCGACATGGGCCCCAGTGCCATTCGCTACGCCAATCTGGCCAGCAACCTCAGGGCTCTCGGCTATACAACGTGCGACAGCGGCGACATCACCATCCCTGGTCACTACGCCCTGGCCAACACCAGCCTGCAGGCACGACTGCCCCTTATCTGCAAGGCCTGCCTTGGTGCCTATGAACTCGGCAGAAAGGCTATTGCCGCCGGGGAAATTCCCATCTTTCTCGGCGGCGACCACTCCGCCTCCATCGGTACGGTCGGCGGTGTCACCCACGACGCCGAGGTTGGACTGCTGTGGATCGACGCACATGGCGATTTTAATACACCGGAAACCTCCGACAGCCAGAACGTGCATGGCATGGCCCTGGGCGTACTGCTTGGTCTCGGTCCGGATGAACTGGTTGATCTGGGCAGGCCCGGCCCTAAAGTGCAGGCGGAAAATGTCGTTCTCCTGGGTATCAGGGATCTCGATGACGAGGAGAAGGTCCTCATCAGGGCTTCCGGCTGTACGGTGTATACCATGCGCGATGTGGATGAAATCGGCATCCGCGAGATACTGCAGCGAATCATAAAAAAATTTAGTCACCTGGACGGCATCCACATCAGTCTTGATCTCGATGTTATGGATCCCCTGGATGCCCCGGGGGTCGGCACGCCGTCCCAGGGCGGATTGACCTACCGGGAAGGACAGCTCATCATGGAAATCCTCGCCGACACCGACCAGCTGCATTCCATCGATATCATGGAAATCAACCCCATCCTCGATAACCAGAACCGGACTGCGCAGATGGGGGTTAATCTCGTCTCCTCGCTCTTTGGTAAGAAAATCATTTAAGCCTGCCACACTAGATGCACCATTTTTTTTAAATTTTACGGTGCATCAGTTTTTCACACAAAAGTCGCCAAAGGCCGATCCTCCTTTTTCCATCTCTCTTAAATGTGAATTGTTATCAGATGTTGCCTTATTTCGTTTCGCGTATTAAATATGATGTCTTTTAAATTGCATTGATACGACGTTACAGCTACGCAGGCAGTAGGCAATCCGTCTCAGGTGTCTCTGGGGCATCGAACATTCATTTACGTATTGGAGGAAAATATGAAACCTGTTGGGAAAATCGCCCTTGTGCTCGCAGCGTGCATGCTGATAGCTTCACCCGCCCTTGCAGAGACGAAAAAGGTTCGCTGGAAGCTGGCCATGACCTGGTCAAGCACTTTGACTCCGCTCGCCTCGCCCGCGCCGAAACTTGCGCAACTCGTCAGCGAAATGACCGGTGGCAACTTCGAAATCCGGGTGGAAGGCGCTGAGAAACACAAAGCCCCCCTGGGTATTCTCGACATGGTTAAAGGCGGGCAGTTCGAAATGGGCCACACCGCCTCCTATTACTGGAAAGGTAAAGATATCACCTCGGTCTTTTTCACCACCGTACCCTTTGGCATGACTTCAGACGAGCAATTCGCCTGGCTCTTCTACGACGACGGCATGAAACTGCAGCAGAAACTGTATGATAAATTTAATGTCTATTCCTTCCCCGGCGGCAACACCGGGGTGCAAATGGGTGGCTGGTTTCGCAAGGAAATCAAATCCCTCGACGACCTGCAGGGTCTGAAAATGCGTATTCCCGGCCTCGCCGGAGAAGTCTTTGCCAAACTCGGCGTCAATGTCACAAATATCGCCCCAGGAGAACTCTACACCTCGCTTGATCGCGGCACCATCGATGCTCTGGAATGGGTAGGCCCCGGCATGGACATTAAAATGGGCTTCCATAAAGTGGCTCCCTTCTATTACGCCGGCTGGCATGAGCCTGCCTCGGATATGCAGTTCTTGATCAACAAGCGTGAATTTGACAAGTTGCCGAAGGAATACCAGACAATACTGCATACCGCCATAAAGGCGGTATCCGCCGATATGCTCGGGGACAACTTCGATGCCAGTGCCCGTGCCTGGGAACAAATGAAAGAAGAGTTCCCGAACATCAAGGTGATGATCTTCCCTGAGCCGGTGCTTAAAGCAATGAAAAAAGCCACCGACGAAGTCATGGAAGGATATGCCGCGCAGGATGACGCTTTCAAGGAAGTGTATGAATCACAAAAAGCGTATATGGCCAAAGCCCGCGAATGGACGAAGATGTCGACACAATACTATCTCCAGACATCTGAAATGGTCGCTGAATAAGCTGTATGTCGCCATTGGAGTAACGCAGCCGTCCATCCTCTTTACTTCGAGGATGGACGGCATTTTTTTTATTTGCAGGCGGACCTTGAATGAACGAGCAAGATTT
Organism: uncultured Desulfopila sp.; assembly: GCA_964412665.1. Lineage (GTDB taxonomy): Bacteria > Desulfobacterota > Desulfobulbia > Desulfobulbales > Desulfocapsaceae > Desulforhopalus_A. The sequence continues at coordinate 3,688 of CAYPPR010000058.1, read as the reverse complement.
TCTCGGCCATCATGGCCAAAGCAGGGAGTAAGAGCATGTTAATCAGGATGGAAGCATTTTTTGCTGGAATGAACCGTAAAGCGGGGAAGATCCTGTCGGCAGTTCTTCTGCTGATGGCATTAAACGTTTTTTTTGATGTCATTATGCGATATTTTTTCCATAACAGCTCCGTGGGCATGCAGGAGATGGAGTGGCATCTGTTTTCCATCGTCATTCTCTTCGGCGTCTCCGTCTCCCTCTTTGATGAAGCCCATGTACGGGTTGATTTTCTCTACGATCGATATTCGGCTCGAACAAAAGCAATTATTAATATTATCGGCACAATCTTTTTCCTGCTGCCCCTCGCCCTGCTCATCCTGTTCGGCTCCTTTGATTTTGTCAATGACGCGTACCAAATCAATGAAATATCGGAAGATCCAGGCGGCTTATCCTACCGCTGGATCATTAAAGGCATGATCCCCCTGGCCTTTCTCTATCTTATTTTTACCGCTGTCGGCTATACCATCAAAAACATAAACATCTATCGCAACCTTCCCAAAAAGGCCGGCAAGGCAAAGCAGGATGCGGCAGAGGAGGCAAGCAAATGATTGGTATTATCATGTTCATTGCCGCTCTCATGATGCTGGCTATCGGCTATCCAGTGGCCTTTACCTTTGGCTCCGTCTCGATCTTTTTCGGCATTTTTGCGGCAATTATCGAGTTGATGCCCGGTTTCAACGTTACGCTTGTCGCGGAAGAGTTTTTCCAGATGTTTTCGATGATGCCGTTTCGTATCTACTCCATCATGAACAATACCATTTTGATGGCAATTCCTTTGTTTATCCTGATGGGCATTATCTTGCAGAAATCGCAACTGGCCGAGCGATTGCTCGAGGCGATGGGGGTACTTTTCGGCAAGATCCGCGGCGGTGTTGCGGTAAGCACTGTCCTGGTCGGTGCCCTGCTTGCTGCTTCAACGGGAGTGGTCGGCGCTTCGGTGGTCGCCATGGGCGTCATCTCTTTACCGGTTATGCTGAAGTACGGCTACTCGAAAAAACTGGCGACGGGAACCATCTGCGCCGCCGGCACCCTTGGTCAGATCATCCCTCCATCTATCGTTTTAATTATTCTTGGCGATGTCTTCCAGCAGCCGGTCGGTGATCTGTTTCAGGCTGCGGTAGCGCCGGGACTCCTTCTCGTCGTCCTTTATATCGCTTATATCCTGGTCTGGTCATTTATCAACAAGGAGGTTGCCCCACCGCTGCCTGCCCAGACCGGCAACCGTTCCGGCAACATCAAACGGGCGATTCTAGCCATCGTCCCCCCACTGACCCTGATAATTCTCGTTCTTGGATCGATCTTTGCCGGGATCGCCACCCCCACCGAATCCGCCTCGGTCGGCAGTGTCGGGGCGATTGTCCTGGCCGCCATGTACCAGAAACTCAGCTGGCGGATCATTGAAGAGTCAGCTCTTGAAACAGTAAAAATAACCGCTATGGTGTTCGCTATCCTGATCGGGGCAACCGCTTTTTCCATGGTCTTTGTTTACAGCGGCGCGGATTATATCGTTGAAGATATACTGACTAATCTGCCGGGTCAGAAATGGACTTTTCTGATACTTTCCATGCTGACGATCATGGTCCTTGGCTTCTTTATCGATTTTATAGAAATTTCCTATATCGTCGTGCCGATCCTTTTGCCCATAGCCGACATAATCGGCATCAACCCTCTCTGGTTTGCTATCTTGATCGCCATGAACCTGCAAACATCATTTTTGACGCCGCCATTTGGTTTTTCGCTCTTTTACCTCAAAGGTGTCTGCCCGCCCGAGGTGCGGACCGTCGATCTCTATCGTGGGGTAATACCCTTTATCCTCATCCAGATAATGGTTTTGATTTCTATCGTGATTTTTCCTGGATTTTATGGCTTTGAGTAGACTAATCGGTCAGAAAAAAGAGCCTGTTTGAAACAGCCACAAACAGACAACAACAGGACTGAATCCAGCGTGGCAGGATTTTTTACCATCAACGTGTCCTGAAATACTCCTGGACAAAATAAATGTGCGTACGCATGGCCTCAAAGGCGCCCTGGGATGATCTTTGCTGAATTGCCTCGAAGATTGTCCTGTGGTGGACGATGACTTCCTCCAATGCTGCCCGGTCCATATACATATGGGTCAGGTTCTTTTTGATGCCGATAAAAAGAAAATCATAAAAATTGCGCATCAGGTGGATGAGCACCGGATTTTTCGTTGAAAAACTTATGGCCATATGAAAAGCGGCATCAGGCTCGGTACCAATTCTATCAGTGGTTTCCAAGTCATGTTCCATTTCCTCCAGACTCTTCTCGATTGCCTTGAGATCAGTATCGGTGGCCCTTTGCGCCGCCAGCATTGCCGCATTGCACTCCAACCCCATCCGTACTTCGAGCAGGTCATCAAACGTTGCCTCATCCGTGGCCATGGCTGCAGCCAGCGGATTGCCCGACCGGTTGTCCGGTGAGCTGACAAAGGTGCCCTGCCCCTGTCGATGCTCGAGAAGTCCCATGGTGACAAGTTTATTGATGGCGTTTCTCACCGAAGTTCTACTGACCGCCATGGACAAAGCTAATTCTCTTTCCGGCAGAATCTGCTGACCGGCTTTAAAGTCGCCTTTGTAAATCAATTCACGGACCTGCTCAAACACTTGATCTGAAATACGTTTTGGTTTAATAGGTTTGAGATTCATCATTGTATTTTAAATTAAAGAAGTAAAAGCCACCTATGATCACCCTCATTACAGAGGGATGAACTCAATATAAAGCTGCTGCACCTGCATAGATTTTTCGCTCTCATCACACATCGGCACCGCAATCGTACCTGTCTGTCCAATATTGGTATTACCATTGCCGTTTTTCAAGACCTTCGACATTCTCAAAACGATGGATAACTTGGACGAAAACACGCATATGTATTATCTATCAAAGATAACGCTATGTATCAAGTTTTTTCTTGACACGTTATTTTTATATGATAAATAATTGGTACTACCAATATTCAAATTCCTTCATCTCGCCCTAAAGCCTCAGGCTCGATACTGAGATGCAAACCGAGAGAGAAAAGCCTATCGCCCTTTCCACAAAGGAAACTCTTTTGTGGCACAATAAATGCATATTTTTCCTGATAGAAACAGAGGTAGCAATGTGGGGGGATTACCCCCTGGTTAAACCACATAACCCAAGTAGAGGGAGGAAAGAATGAACAAGTTTAAGATGTTAGTTGGTCTTGCAGTGATCTCGACCTTAATCATGGCGCCCAACGCCTTTTCAGCACGAGAAAAATTTGGTGCCGATAAGCGCCATGAGGAGGTGAAGAAAGAACTGCGTACTATCAAACCTTCCACGGAAGAATTCAGGTGGAAAATGGTCATGCCATGGACGAAAGGACTGTTGTTTTTTGATATGGCACAACATTTTGCTGATTCCGTCGCCCTTGCCTCCGGCGGTCGTCTGCAAATCAAACTCTTTTCCGCCGGGGAACTCGTCGGTGCCATGGAATCCTTTGATGCGGTCTCTAAAGGACAGGCTGATATCGGTCATGACTGGCCGGGATACTGGAAAGGCAAGAATGAGGCTTTTGTCGCCTTCGCTTCCGTGCCTATGGGACTTGACACAGAAGGTTACAACATCTGGCTCTATGAGCGCGGTGGTCTGGAAATGATGCAGGAGTTGT
>CAYPPR010000057.1:0-24620 GCA_964412665.1 uncultured Desulfopila sp. | reverse complement strand
GCAAGATCATTGCGCAGCAAGTCGACAATCATGACATTTTCACTTCTGTTCTTAGGATCATGCTGAAGTGCTCGGCTGTTGCGCTGCTCCTGTAGTCCATTATATCCCTTTGCGGCCGTTCCCTTCATTGGTCGGACGGTGATCTCATCACCTTTTTTTCTAAAAAACAGTTCCGGCGAAAAGGATAAGGTGCGTTCTTCATCATGCCGAATATAGGCACTGTAGGCAACAGACTGATTTTTGCGCAATACGGCATAGAGATTTTCAGCGGAACCCTGAAAATCAAAGAGCAGCTTCATGGTGTAATTCACCTGGTAGGTGTCGCCGGCGATGATATATTGTCGCACCTGATGGAGGACCCGTAGAAATTCTTCTTTCTCCATATTTGGCCGGAGATTGGCGATAGCATACTGCCCTTCGCTGGGGCCGTATTCGGCACGAAAGGGAAAATCATGCTCGCCTGTCCGATGGTTAAACCTCCGCGGTTTAAAAAAAACCCCTAAATCAGCCAACACCAGCTGACTATCGCCGACATGGCTGGTCGTCGACCCGATCCTGCCTTCGAGCATTGCACCAAATTCGTAGCCAATCCAACCAGCAAGGTAGAATCCGTTTGCCAAACGCTCCTGGAGAGCTGCGAGATACTCTTGAAGATCATCTCCGCCCCGGCACAGTAAACGATCAACAGGGTTAAGAAAGAGAAGTGACTCAACATTTTCATGGTCCGGCTGCGATGTATCCAGAAAGACAAACTCCTCTTGCCGGGCAAGAAAATCAAGCAATTTAACCAGATCCGGATCCTGAATTTTCAACATATGTCTATCCTTTCAATGCATAAATATTCAACAGGGCCATCGTTTCTTCATCGTATAGGAGAAAGAGCAACCGCCCGGCTTTTAATTGGTTTTATTTATCATACCAATCAATAATTATCATCCATTGCAACGGTTGCAAAATTAGCATATAGTGGGCAACGAAATTTGTCTCTGTCGTCATCGATTTGTTGTAATTCGGTGCACCTTATACTATTATCACCGGGTATTTCTTACAGGACGGCACAAACCCTCAGGAAAAATATACTATTTCAGCAGTTTCCGCCACCTTACTGGCACAACTCACAGAAATAACAAAGGAGAACACATTATGTCGCGAAAAATGGTTACAATTGACGGCAACCAGGCGTGCACCCATGTCGCCTATGCCACGAGTGAGGTCATCACACTTTACCCCATCACTCCCTCCACCCCTCTAGCTGCAGAAGCGGATTCCAAGTCGGCATCCCTGCAAAAAAATATCTGGGGCACAGTACCTATCGTCAACCAGATGCAGTCGGAGGCCGGGGTTGCCGGGTCCATCCATGGATCTCTTGCTACCGGAGCTCTTTGTACAACATTCACGGCCTCCCAGGGCCTGCTGTTGATGATTCCCAATATGTACAAAATTGCCGGAGAACTCACCCCAACAGTTTTCCATGTAACCGCCAGAGCCATAGCCTGCCAGGGATTGTCGATTTTTGGCGACCACAGTGATATCTACTCCGCACGGCAGACCGGCTGGGGTATGCTCTGCTCGGAAAATGTACAACAGGCCATGGATATGGCGCTCATCGCCGGCCAGGCGACTCTTGCCTCAAGGATTCCGTTCATCCATTTCTTCGATGGCTTTCGTACCTCCCATGAAATCCAGAAAATTGAAGAAATCAGTTTGGATCAAATGGCCGAAATGATCGATGAAGAATTGATCTTCGAGCACAGACACAGAGCCCTTTCCCCTGATCACCCAACTATTCGCGGCACCGCGCAAAATCCGGATGTCTACTTTACCGGTCGTGAAACCGTCAATAAATACTACAATGCGGTTCCTGCAATCATGCAGGAAACCATGAATAAATTTGCCGACATCACCGGTCGCCAGTACCATCTTTTTGACTATCATGGCGCGCCCGATGCGGAAAACATCATTGTTATGATGGGTTCAGGCTGTGAAACAGCTGCCGCGACCGTTGATTACCTCATTTCCCAGGGTGAGAAAGTCGGCATGGTCATGGTTCGTCTCTATCGTCCTTTCGACTGCAAGGCCATGGTCAACGCGCTGCCTTCCTCCGTGGAACGCATCACCGTACTCGACCGGACCAAGGAACCGGGTGCACCCGGCGATCCTCTCTATCTCGATGTTCGTGCGGCTATCGGCGAAGCTGCTGAATCGAACAGTTCCATTTATCCGCCGGTCATTCTCTCTGGTCGTTACGGTCTTGGTTCCGCGGAATTTACCCCGGCAATGGTCAAGGCTGTCTTTGACAACATGGATGCCATGGCTCCGAAAAACAAGTATTGCGTTGGTCCTAATGATGACGTAACCTTTGCCAGCCTCGACTATGACGCCTCCTTTAACATTGAAGGCAAGGATGTTTATCGCGCCATGTTCTACGGTCTCGGCTCCGACGGTACCGTTGGCGCCAACAAGAACACCATTAAGATCATCGGCACCGAAACGGAAAACTCCGCCCAGGGGTATTTCGTCTATGACTCGAAAAAATCCGGATCAATCACCACCAGTCATCTGCGTTTTGGCAAAAACCCGGTTGTTGCGCCTTACCTGATCGACAAAGCCAACTTTATCGCCTGCCATAACTTCGCCTTTCTCAAGCAGGTTGATATGCTCAACAACCTGGACGAAGGTGGCACCTTCCTGCTGACCACCAGTTTCGACAAAGATACCGTGTGGAATGAACTGCCCGGAAAAGTCCAGCGCGACCTGATCAACAAGAAGGCCAAGTTCTATATCATTGATGCCGTCTCCCTCGGCCTTGCGCTTGGGCTTGGCGCGCGCATCAATATGATCATGCAGACCGCTTTCTTTTTGATTTCCGGCATCCTCACCGAGGAAGAAGCCATAGCAGCTATCAAAAAGGCTATCAAAAAGACCTACGGCAAGAAGGGTGACAAAGTTGTCGAGATGAACTACAGCGCAGTTGACGGCGCCGTCAAGAATATCGTTCAAGTTCCCCTCGGTAACACCGTTGACGGCAAAGAAATGCCGCCGACAGTACCGGAGAATGCTCCTAAATTTGTCAAGGAAGTTACCGCCAAGATCATTGAAGGCAACGGAGCGAAACTGAAGGTTTCGCAAATGCCCGCCGACGGAACCTGGCCGACAGGCACCACCCAGTACGAAAAACGTAATATTGCCGTCGCCGTTCCCCGCTGGATCCCGGAAAACTGTATCCAGTGTGGACAATGCGCCCTGGTCTGCCCGCATGCGGCGAACCGCATCAAGATCGTCCCTGAAGTAAAAGATGCTCCCGAGGCCTTCATGTCTATCGATGCCGTCGGTAAGTCCTTTAAAGGCCAACGCTTTGCCCTGCAGATTTTCACCGAAGACTGCTGCGGCTGTACCCTCTGCGTCAGTGTCTGTCCGGCAAAAACCAAAGCGCTGGAGATGGTACCAAACAGTGACGAAATCAAAGCTGTTCAGTCGAAAAACGTTGAGTACTTCCTGTCTCTGCCGGAAATCAATCCGGCTGACATCAATGTGGCAACCATCAAAGGCAGCCAGTTGAAACAACCGCTGTTCGAGTTCTCCGGCGCCTGTGCCGGTTGTGGAGAAACCCCGTACATCAAGCTCATCTCCCAGCTTTTCGGCGACAGGATGTACATCGGTAACGCTACCGGCTGTACCTCTATTTACGGCGGTAACCTGCCGACGACGCCTTATTCGAAACGTAGCGATGGTCGGGGACCCACCTGGGCCAATTCACTGTTCGAAGACAATGCCGAATTCAGTGCCGGTATGCGCACCACCGTCAACAAGCTTCGCAATCAGGCTGTTGAGCTTTTGACCAATGCTACCGAGGCAGGCATCATCAAGCAAGATCTGACGACTGCTATCCTCGAAGCGACACAGGTTACCCAGATGGACATCGAGGCCCAGCGGGCTCGTGTTGCAGAGGTCAATGCCATTATCGAAGGTAATAGTCAGCCCATCGCCCGTCGCCTGTTACACCTCACCGACTTCCTGGTGAAAAAATCAGTCTGGGCTTTCGGCGGTGACGGCTGGGCATATGATATCGGTTATGGTGGCGTGGATCACGTCCTTGCCTCCGGTGAGAATGTCAACATCCTGGTACTCGACACCGAGGTTTACTCCAATACCGGTGGCCAGATGTCCAAATCCACACCACGTGCCGCTACCGCGCAGTTTGCTTCCAGTGGGAAGAAAATGCCCAAAAAGAATATGGGTATGATCTTCGCCACCTACGGCAATGTCTATGTGGCGCAAATCAGCATCGGCGCGAACCCGGCACAGGCAATAAAAGCAATTGCCGAGGCGGAAGCCTATGACGGACCGTCTCTGATCATCGCTTATGCCCATTGCATAAACCATGGTATCAACATGGCGCTTGGCCTTGAGCAGCAGAAAAAGGCTGTAGCCTGTGGCCACTGGCCGCTGTACCGATTCAACCCGGACCTGGAAGCTCAGGGCAAAAATCCATTGATCATCGACTCTAAAGGTGATCCGAGCATCAGCTTTGCGGATTACGCCCTTGGCGAAAACCGTTATCGCACACTCAAGCGGGTCAATCCGACGAAGGCCGATGCACTTCTTGCCGAATCGCAGAAAGACGTCCTGCATAGCTTGAAATTCCTCAAGAGCCTTGCAGCAGCCCTTGAGCCTGAAGCAAAAGTGGAAGAGTAATTTTCTCCAGAATTTCTTGATGCCGGCAAATCCCGGTATCAAGAAGTCAGTTCTACAAATAAAAAAGGCCGCGTGGTAACTACCACGCGGCCTTTTTTATTGCTCTTTTTCACAAAATTATTTTTCCACAACCCCAGTATCGGCCTTCAGGGCAGCTGTCTGCGCTTTCAGCTCTTCATATTCTTTGACCGACTGCTTGACGGTCTCATCCTGTCGTTCTTTGATCTGCGCGACCTTCGCCTTAATTTTTTCTTCTTTTATATTTAAGGTCTGAGCGCCAAAAAGGGTCGCCGCCAGATATTGAAAAGAAAACAGCATCAACTCCACATCGTCCTCCCTGATCTTATCGATAATCTCTTGATCCAACTCATAGGTGTCGAGAAAGGAACTCTCAAAAATGAACTTACGGAAAGTGGCGATATCGGTGGAGGCCATGAAGAACATGCGTTTTGCCTGTTCAGACAGGGTGGCCTGGAGGCCGTAGGACTTGCGGCGCATGACCAGTCGCAGCCATTCCTTGTTCATCTCGTCACGGACATCAACACCCTGGTCTGCCCGCCATTCGCGAATGGTCCATTCTTTATCTTCTTCAAACCCCTTACAATGATCTTCCCTGACCGTGAAAAAAAACTTTTCTTCAGCGGTTTTCACTTCTTGGCCGTCGGCATCTCTTGAACCGCCCTCATGGAAATCAGCCATACCGACGGGATAATACCGGCAGGCGGTGGGACGATCAGTATACACCGTACACCCCTCAGGAGTGACAAAAGGACATTTATTGTCTTCTTCCCGCAATTTAATCATAACACCAGGCATATCCGTCTTTTCAAGGTAGGTCGGCAGAGTGTAGGTATGTAAAAACTCATGGGCCGGCATTTCCAGCCTTTTGGTCAGCTGCAAAATATCATAAGGGGTGAGAATAATTTTGATACCGCCGCAACAGGCGGTAAAACATCGTACTCCCGGATGACAGCGAAATTTCAACGGACTGTCGAGAGTCAGTTTTTTCGGTTCAATCGACGATGGGTTTTTTTCCTTGCCAAAAATTGTCTGTACCTTGGCGTCACTTTCGTTCTTACTCATCACATCACCTAAAAGTAAAATATTATATCGGAACCCTTCTACTGTAGGGTTAAAGTTTAATCCAGACAGCCTCTCATCATAAACATCTCCACACATTGTGTAAACTACTTTCACCTGAGCATTGATTGTTCGTCTTTATCTGTAGCCGGGGGCAAACTTTATCATGTACTGCCCGGGAAAACTGTTCGATAATTTCAGCTTATCCCTTGCAGTTTTCCATAATAGTTCGTATATGTCACATTGCTTGCGTAATTTATTTATTTTTTTAGTATGCCGGGTAACTGGCATGACAAGGGTTTTAACGAATGAAATTATTTAGTCGTCCGATTGATTTAACCGGAGTCAGTACTGTCGTTTATCATCTTCCCGATGGTCCTGCCCTCTCCCTGAAGATTGAAGGTATCGAAGAATACCTTGATCTCGAACTCGAACTCGGCCATGTCTGTGACACATCCGATATCGATGGGGTATTACACTTCTTTCCCAAAGGAAACGCTTGATTTAGAGTCTTTGCCAAACTGACTACGGCACGCTGTCATGGTGAAAAAAAGTCCCGGCCCACACGCCGCATCTCTATGCGACAGCCATATCCATACCCGACTCTGCGGCCATGCCGTCGGTGAGATGGAAGAATACGTCCAGGCGGCCATCCGCAAAGGACTGAAAAAAATTATCTTCCTGGAACATATGGAGGAAGGTATAGGGCATATTCACGGGAAAACCTGGCTCTCACCGGATGATTTCGACGCGTATTTTGTCGAAGGACAGAGGCTGCAAGCAGCATATGAAGAAAAAATCGTCATTGGCCTAGGCGTCGAATGCGGCTACAATCCTGACTGCGGCGACATCCTGCAGAGCAGACTTGGTGAAAGATGCTGGGACCAGATAGGCATTTCCTGTCATTTTCTAAAAATTGACGGGATAGCCGATCACCTGAATATGTTCAGCAGCAAAGAAAGCAACATCCAGCTTGCTCGGCAGATTGGCGCCGAAACAATCCTCAATCGTTACTTCACCACCCTGACCGAGGCCGTGCACTCTCTGCCAGGCACCATGCTCTGTCACCTCGACGGAGCCCTGCGCTATTTACCGGAAATCTCCCTCAACGAATCGCACTATATTTTAATCGACACATTGCTCCAGGCGGTCTGTGCAAAAGGCATGGCCGTCGAAATCAACGGTTCCGGCTTTGCCATACGCCGGGAACAGTTTCCGAACCGGCGCATCCTGACCATGGCACAATCGTATAACATCCCCTTCATTTTCGGCTCTGATGCACACAAGCCGGAGGATGTTGGCAGATATTTTGACCTTATTGAATCCCTTCCCCTTTGAGAAGTGTTTCCATAGCAGCCCCAAGAATCTTTGTGTTAAACGGCTTATGCACGATTGTGTTCACGCCGGCCATATAGGCTTCCTCATTATCCTGGCTCTCATTCTGCGTCGTCACCATAATAATCGGCAGCAGTTTCGCCGAATATTTCTGACGAATCCGTTCCGTCAACTGTATCCCGGTAATACCGGGCATATTCAGATCAGTGAGGACCATCAGGGGTTTTTCCGTTTGTAGCCACTCCAGAGCAGACGCGGGAAACTCAAACAACACTGGCTCAAAGCCCAGTTCATGCAGTGTTGCCTTGTAAATATTTAAAATCATCCTCGAATCGTCAACCGCGACAACCTTTGGCCGCACGGTCTGCTCGTCATCCCCATTGAGTTTGTTGGCGAAATCATTTTTCCCGGCCTGGAGCAGGAGTTTATGGTAATGATTGCGAATATCTTTGTGGGCGTGCGGAAGATACACCAGCGCCATTTCCTCGAAAAGTTCGTCATCGGCAAGGTAATTGAAAATGGCGTCAACCTGAGCATTTACGATGGTTTTGGCAATATGACGTGCCTCGTTTTCCGGTCCACGCAACAGGTTTTTTATGCCCGCCCCAAGGATCGTTGAAAAATTCTTGTCAATAGCCCTGGCGGCAGCAACACAGACGTGATCTTCGGGATCCGTCAAACCGGCAGTAAGGGTATACGCACCCTTTTTCAGTGGCAGCAACGCCAGGGCCTCGTACGCGGCAAATCGTACATTGGCGCTTTTGGGCTCGTTGCCGAGCAATTTTCGAATAGGCACTACCGCCGACTCATCAGCGATATCACCGAGCACATTCAAGGTATGAATAAGAAAGTCGGGATCATCGTGGAGCAGGTTGTCGATAAGCACCGGCACCGCTTTCGGACCAATCCTCACCAGTTCCGATTTAGCGAACGTGCGCATATGCGCATAATGCGAGCGGATGGTATCGTTAAGCTTTTCTAGGGAGACCTGGTCTTGTACTTCGGAAAAAATTGATAAAATCAGGTAATCAATTTCATTATCCGTGCCCATCCGTTCGGCAAGACGGTGCATGGCTGTCGGAGTCCCCACCTGTCCAAGCGACTGCACCGCAGCGATGATGAGCTCCCTGTCGGCGGCATAGAGATAGTCTGTCAGGGTATTTATGGCCAGTGGGTCGCCGATGAGGCCGAGGTTCTCGATAATCAACAGAATCTCCGCTTCATTTTCCGATACGGCAACAAGATCAAGCAGAACGAAGATTGCCTCTTCAAAACGAAGTTCCCCGACGACCTTGATCAATTCGGTTTTATCGAGAATCTTCGGTGAAGCAAGAAACTCTATCAATTTTTCCGGATAAGCCAGAAGAATGGAAAAAAGGGTCTCACGGATGATCGGCATCTCATCGGCTACCGTCATCTGATCCGTCAGGAGATAGATAAAAAGCGGCACGGAAAAATCCGGCTCCGCCCTCGACAATATATATACCAGTCGATTGCGGGTCTTGTGGTCTACTTGCTCGATATGGGCCAAAACAAGCCTTGCCTTGAGGGCATCGCCGGTTTTGATATTCTCCTGAAGCTCTTCAATCATATGTTGCGGATTCAGTTCAGCCATAATTGCTCTATTGCACCCGTGCCCTTATAATATTTCTCGATACAACTCCCCCTATCCAACCTATTTTGTTGATTATATCACAGCGTGCCCCTACTTGTCCAGCCATGACAAGCAGGGGCATTATGTGCCAATACACCGGAGATTGCAAAATCTCTCGCGGACTCTTTTTTGAAACGCAATAGCGGACAAAATATTACCAGCTTGCCGGTAACCAGTCAGCCCCTATTCTCCTGATGACATTGAAGCCGCCCGGCAGCACAGTACTGTTTTTTATCCCGACATAGTCTAGAAAAATCTGCACTTCAAAAGACCTTGAGCCGGCATTACAAAAGACAATAAATTTTTTATCCGTCGGCAGTTCCGCATAGCGATCGCGTATCTGTTCATAGGGTAAAGAATGCCACAGGGCGGGCCCAAAGTGTTCGATAAAAGGTGCAGCCTCGTTTTTATGACGGACATCAAGCACCTGCCAGTCCGGATGACTGGACGGGTTGTCCATAAAAGTATAAAATTCTTCAATCGAAATCTGCCGCATCCGTTTATCACAGAGATTATCGGCAATATAGGCGGCGGCATTGATAGGATCAATGGCCGGTGAGAATGGCGGAGAATAGGCCATTTCAATATTGGTAAAATCATCGATGGTCGCCCCGGCGGCAATGGCTACTGCAGCGGCATCAATCCGAGCAGAGAGGGCATCATTGACCGCACCGGTCCCCTGTAGGCCAAGAACCCTTCTGCTCCGCTTGTCGAAAATCAACTCGAGGATGAGAATATCATGTCCTGGATAGAAGTGCGCCCGGTCTATGGGGGACGAAAGTGACATTTCGGCGGAGAAACCTTCCGCCAGGGCAGCCTGAAGACTGAGGCCGACCGAACCTAGTGACATTTCAAAGGCCTTGACGATAAAGCTGGCCACACCACCTTTAAACACCGAGGGAATACCTGCCATATTATCGGCGGCAACACGGCCTTCCCTGTTGGCCATACTGCCGAACGGGGCAACAAACCGTTTACCGGAGACGAGATGCATAATATCGACACAGTCGCCGGCGGCATAGATGTCCGGATCGGACGTCTGCATCCGTTCATTGACGACGATGCCGCCATTGGCCGACACCTGCAGTCCGGCGTCTCGGGCAAGTTCTGAACGTGGTCGCACGCCCACCGACATTATGACCATATCGGCATCGACGGTGCGTTTTCCGGTTCGAACGGCAACGACCTTGCCTTCCTTGACGACAATTTCTTCGGCAGATTCCCCGAGATGCACGGCCACGTTGTGATCGCGGAGATGTTTTGCCAGCATTGTCGCCAGCGGCCAATCTATAATCCGCGGCAGCAGCTGGCTCTGGAACTCGATAAGAGTGGTTTCAACCCCCCATAGATCGGTCAATGCCTCGGCCATCTCAATGCCGATGGCTCCACCGCCAATCACCACGGCTCTGGATACTTTGCCTTTGGCGATCATATCTTTTATGGCTATCGCCTTATGCATATCACTGACGGTAAAAACGCCGTCCGCATCGACACCGGGAATTGGCGGGACACAAGGCGTACTGCCTGTTGCCAGCATCAGCGTGTCATATTCGATCTCCTGTCTCTTGCCGGTCTTGAGATCTTCAAGCTGGACGGTCTTTTTTTTCCGGTCAATCGCCAGGGCCCGGGTGGCCGTCAGCGTTTTCACGCCCTTGGCCTTGTCGAAGAAATGCTCGTCCCGCACCATATGAAAACTTGTTGAGCGCAACTCCTTCTCGTCGGAGACATCACCGGAGACATAATAGGGTATACCGCAGCCTCCGTAGGATATGATAGTGTCCTGGTCAACGACGGTTACCTCGGCATCCGGCATAAGACGTTTTAAGCGACACGCGGCTTTTGGACCGGCGGCGACACCCCCTATAATTACTATTCGTTTTGCCATCTTCTTCTCCATCTGGGTTAAAAGAATATCTACAGCAAGGCACGGTTCACATCATGCTCACATAATATTGAAAACGTCGAGACGAAACCGGTGTCGTTCGTCAAAAAGCCGCCATCCGGACAACCAGATAGCACTGACGACTCCGAATCCTGTCCCGCCAGCAATCAGAAACATGATAAAAACCTGATACGTTACTGCCTCAACCGGTGGGGTCACCCCTCAAAATCTGTCCGGTCGTCATCCCTGGTAAAGCTGACCAGGCCGGCTGCCGCCTTGGCGTTATTGATCGGCATTATCCCGGTCCGCATACAATCACTGCGAATATCCCGACTCATCTGTTGCCAGGCCTGTCCAAGTAATAGTCGTTTTTTCCACCGTAAACAAATAGGGTCCCTTGCCAAGAAAAGGGGCTTTTCGACCGGGAGGTTCACAGCTTATGCCGCCGGAGGCAGGGTAAGAGTAAACGTCGTCCCCTTTCCTTCTTCACTTCTTACCTCTATTTCCCCATGGTGCGTGTCGATTATCGACTTTGTTATGGCTAGCCCCAGGCCGGTTCCCTTATTTTTGTCGGTATAAAAGGGCGTAAATATCTGCTCAATCTTTTCCGGCGCAATGCCTATGCCGGTATCTCTGAGCACCACTTCAGTCCCTGCCAAAGGTGCGCTGCGGGTCGTCACCTGCAATTGTCCACCTTCGGGCATGGCCTGGATACTGTTCATGAAAATATTGAGCAGGGCGCGATAGAAAAGATCCGGATCCAGTTTGTTCCGCGGCAGGTTGGGAGCAAGGTCCATTATCAATTCAATATTTTGACGCTTTAATTCGGAAGATAAAAAGTCGAGTACTTTTCTGACAACCTGGTTCACCCCGGCCGGTTTGAGATCGGCCTTCTGCGGTCTGGCGAAGTCGAGAAATTCAACGACGATATTGTTCAGACGCATCGTTTCGTCAATGACTATTTTGGCCAGATGTTCGTTGCCGGGGGCCACTTTGGCGATACGTTTTTCAAGAATTTCCGCAGTGCTGCGCACAATGCCCAGAGGGCTTTTTATCTCATGGCTGACCGTTGCCACCATTTTGCCGAGATGCGCCAGTCTTTCCGCTTGATTGAGCTTTTCTTCGAGTCGCAAACGTTCGACGGCCCGCTTTTCTATTATTCTCCCAGCCCGAGACACGATATACCGCAACACGAGAAAAAGTATGGCCATGACCACACTGGAAACAATGATAATCCGTCCCTGGAATTTAATGATATTGGCATAGTTGCGTGACAGATCTTTTTCGATCTCGATCACGCCCATGATAAGATCACCTTCCTCGCCGTCACGACGCACCTGTCGAAAGGGAATAAACGTTTTCAAAACACATTCCACATCGGTAGTGATATGCAGCAGGCTAAGTACCGATCCGCTATAAACAAGTCGGGAATTTGACACACCGACCAGGGCTTTATAATACTCCGCCCCCCCCACATCCTTTTTTCCGATGAGCTCCGGATTCGTCGAATAGGAGATGATGTTCATGCTTGAATCATAGATGGTTACCGAGTCTATTTTCAAACCCTGCGTCACCCCTTTGATAATCCCGTCGAGGAGTTCAAACTGTTCGGGTTTTCGCAGTGCAATGCCACCATAACGTATAACCGCAGGCAGAACGAAGCGCCTGAAGACCTGTTGATTGATGTTCTCCGCCAGCAAAAGAGAATACTCCTCATTTTGCTCAAGCATGACTTTTCGGGCGTTGTTGGAAATAATCCAGGAGAGCAGGAGGGTGAAAACCAGGATGGCGGCAAGACTGGAAAAGGAAAAATATTTTACCAGCTTGAAGGATTCTAGACCGGCTTCGAGCTTCTCTTTGCGGATCGACTCAAGAACCGCATCATTTTCATCCCCTTTTGCCATTATCTTTTCTCCCGGGGAAGCAACCCCGGTAAAGGGAAAATAAGCCGGAACTCTTTTTAGTCCCCGTGCTGTGCGGGGATAAGTGCCTTGGAAGTATCTTCAAGTTGTTAATTTTAAGAGTACTCTCCGCTTTCTTGTCTTTGTGGCAGGCTTCCATTAGTAAGGCACTGATACGGCTTCTTGAAGACGGTACATTAACAGATCATCTTGCGTGCGGTGCAGCCGATCAATTGCAGCGGTGACAGCTCTTGCACATTTTCGGACAGGCTCCTGGAAGCCTGTCAGTTGGCTTTTTTTCGCAGATATGTCGGGGTCTCGAGATAGTCATCATTCCAGTTCAGCGGTTTGGTCGCCTTGCCTTCGGGGATATTTGAGGAACCGAGATTATCCAGTGCGTCAAAGTTTGAACCGGGCAGCCGTGTCACCCTGGGCTGTTTGTTCGGTGCAGCCGGTGACCCTTTGACAACCGTCTCCGGTTCTCTTATCGGTGCCGGTCGGCGCATATGATCCTGGACCGGATTGATAGTCTCTTTTTTGCTGACCATCCCGCCTACCCCGGTGGCAATAACCGTCACATGCAATTCATCCCCGAGAGCATCGTCATAGAGAGCGCCGATAACCACTTTTGCATCATCATCGACTTTTTCTTGAATAAGCGCCGATGCCTCCATGAATTCGGCCATGGTGAAACTTGCCTCCGAGGCCGAGATATTAATGAGCAGCCCACGTGCTCCGTCGATACCGAAGTCTTCGAGCAGCTGATTGTCTATGGCTTTCCTGGCGGCCTCGGTCGCGCGGTTCTCACCAGTCGCCGACCCGGAACCCATGACGGCCGGTCCGACTTCTTTCATCACCGTGCGCAGATCGGCAAAGTCGGCATTAATCAGCCCTGGAACATTAATCAGGTCAGTAATACCTTTTACTGCCTGGAGCAAAACATTGTCCGCCATGGCCAGCATATCGGAAAGTTTGCTGTTTTTCTGCATTATCGACAGCAGCCTGTCATTGGGCACGGTGATGATCGTGTCGGCATATTTTTGCAGTTCCTGCCAGCCTTCTTCAGCATTTCGGGCACGGTATTTGCCTTCAAAGCTAAATGGCTTGGTAACCACGGCAACGGTCAAAGCACCAAGTTCTTTACTCGCCTTGGCCACGACAGGGGCAGCGCCGGTTCCAGTTCCGCCGCCAAGTCCGGCGGTGACAAACACCATATCACTGCCTTTAAGAGCCTCTTTGATTTCTTCGAGAGACTCCATGGCGGCCATATTCCCGGTTTCAGGATCTGCTCCCGCGCCGAGACCTTTAGTAATGCTCGGCCCGATCTGGAGGCAAACATCAGCTCTTGACTGATTAAGCGACTGCTTATCCGTATTGGCGACAATGAATTCTACTCCCTGAAGTCTATTGGCCACCATCGTGTTGATAGCATTACCGCCACCTCCACCGACACCAATTACTTTTACGACTGCAACACCTTCTGATTCAGCCATCCTGAACGGCATGTCTCCTCCCTCTCTTATAACGTATACCTGACCACATGCAGAGATAAAGTACGAATATTATCAGTGCAATACTATAGCATCCCGGACTTGTCACTTAAACAAAAAACGTAACAATCACATGATTTTTTTAATCCACTCCCGTACCTTGTCAACAAAGCTGCTCTCATGTCCACCCATTTCATTACGCGCATTCCTGCCAAACAGAACCAGCCCTGTCGCCGTCGTACAGCGCGGGCTGTGCAGTTCTTCAACCCGACCCGTTATTCCCGTTGGATAGCCTATCCTTACCGGTAAATCAAAAATCTGTTCGGCGAGCTCGACAAGATTAGCGAGAAGAGCCGTTCCCCCGGTCAGGACCACACCTCCGTTGATCTTATTTTTTTGTCCCGAGGCGACCATCTCACTGTTCATCATCTCGAGGATTTCAACAATCCTCGCCTCGAGAATGTCGACCAGTACCTTCTGGGTGACCTTACGGGGTTCCCTATCGCCAACCGTCGGAACATCGACCACCAGATTGGGCTTGATAAAAGAAGCGATCGCCCCGCCGAAATCCTCTTTTAACCGTTCCGCTTCCTGAAGCGGGGTGCGCAGGCCGACGGACAGGTCATTGGTAAGATTATGCCCACCCAGCCCGATTTCGCAGGTGTGACGAATAGTCCCATCGCAGAAAATGGCCAGGTCGGTTGTTCCGCCGCCGATGTCAATGAGGGCGACGCCTAACTCCATCTCATCCTTACTCAGAACCGACTGGGCCGAGGCGATTGATTCGAGAACCAGTTCGGCAACCTGCAGGCCGGCCTTGTTGCAGCAGGTGACCAGATTATGTACCGCACCGATGTCGGCGGTGACAATGTGCACGTTGGTGACCAGTCGCACCCCGGTCATGCCAATGGGATTCTGGATGCCGGTGTGATCGTCGACCATGTACTCTTGGGGCAGGACATGGATAATGCGCTGGTTTTCCGAGATCTTAACAGTCCTGGCCGCCGCGATAACCTCTTCAATGTCCACCGCTTTGATTTCGCGGTTGTTGACAGCGACGATGCCGGGGCTGTTAAAACCTTTGATGTGATTGCCGGCAATACCGACATAGACATAGACTGATTGCAAATCGCAACCGGCCGATTCCTCTGCAAGTATAACCGCTTGTCGAATCGAGTTGACGGTCGACTCAATATTGACGACGACACCTTTTTTCAGGCCCAGAGAAGGGACCGTCCCCACCCCGATTATCTCCACTCGATCATCGAACACCTCACCGACGACACAGCAGATTTTTGTCGTGCCGATGTCCAGTCCGACAACCAGTTCGCCTGATGCCTGGTATTCGCCAGTTTTTTCTTCGGCCCGGTCAATTTCGAGGTCGGGAATCGCTACAGTTTTATTATTGTCATCCATACTTTTTTCTAACCCCTGAAAACGGGACTTCTTTTATTAACCCCTCGAATTTATCGCTGATATGAGGGGGAAAAATAATTTTAAAAAACAAAAAAATGAATATATAAAAGTATCTAAGCTATCTAAGATACTCGGCTATTAACTTGATTCACTTTGTGCGACGAGCACCTTATCCTGCAAATAATCCATCTGAATATATTTGATTTGAGAAATCGCCCCCTTCCCATTCTGCTTTTTATACAATACTTTGAGCACCTGTACCAGGCGAGAATATTTCCTGCTGGTATCACTGCTACCGAAAAAAATAGGGAAAGGGTTTTCAACGAGATAGATGACCATTTCTCCGTCC
Organism: uncultured Desulfopila sp.; assembly: GCA_964412665.1. Lineage (GTDB taxonomy): Bacteria > Desulfobacterota > Desulfobulbia > Desulfobulbales > Desulfocapsaceae > Desulforhopalus_A. Next base: position 8,818 of record CAYPPR010000057.1, on the reverse strand, counting down.
CGGTTCAGATGCACCTCGGATACCGACTGCGCCGGCAAATAGGGATTGCTTCCATTAATATTCTTGAGGAAAACGAGCACCTCGGCCAGGGCTTTTTCTCGCGTCTGCAGGTCGGCGATCTCGGTCAGTCCAGTAATAACGGGGAAGTCAATATCCTCACCGGGTTTAACTTGAAGAAAAGGTACCCCTTTTTTGTCAATATACTGCAACTGGGCGCCAAGCAAACTTTTGCTGTGCAACAGGGCCATCGGGACATTTTCAACAATAGAAATTTCCACGGTTGACGGCCAGTTTCGTTTCACCACCGCCCGGGCTACCCACGGAACACTAAGCAGCGCAGCCTCTACCCGGCGACAGTCCAGACCGACAAGACTTGTCTGGTGAATGATTATTCCTGAGGCCTCGCGCAATTTTTCTTCTGCTATGCCATCCATGCCGGAATAAACCACCTCCGAGACCTGAAAGAAGGAAACGCCTTCGAGATTTTTCAAGACAATCTGCCAGCCGCCGAAAAATATAAAAAAAAGCAGCGAGAAGGAAAGCGTAGCCAAGCCGATCATCTTGAAAATCGTCTTTCTGTTTGCAGCTGTCCCTGTGTTATATGCCTGGTGGTTTGGCTTAGTTGTTTTTTTTGCGGTCAAGACCTGCCGAAAACGGTCTAATCTTTTTTTCTGGGTAGTGTATTGACCAGCATGCCGGCTACTTTGCCCGGGAAGAGGTTGCAGCTCGATATCGCTGTGCAGATAGCCCTTGCCCTTTGCCGGCTGCTTTCTGCCGGTCAGCGTTGCAAATATTTTTTTTATTTTGACGAGTAACATTATTATTCTCAAATAAAATGGACTTCCGGTTCCAGATCGACACCACTGTCGATTTTCACTTTCGCCCGAACAATCTGCATCAGCTGCACAACATCGTCGGCGGTTGCGCCGCCTGTATTGACCAGAAAATTGCCATGGTGCAGAGAGATCATCGCACCGCCGACGGTCATACCTTTTAATCCGCTGGCATCAATCAAACGACCGGCGCTGTCGTTTGCCGGATTCTTAAAAAAGGATCCGGCATTGCGGCTGCTGCAGCCTTGGACCTTCTTCCGCTGATCCTGTAATGCATCGCATTGCCGCCGTATGATATCCGGGTCACTTTTTTGTAATGCCAGCTCCACCTCTACGACCACTGCTCGTCCGAAATACGGGGCAAAGCCATGCCAGCACCGGTAGGAAAAGTCGAGTTCCCTGCGAACAAATCGTTTTTTACCGTCAGCCGTCATCAGTGTGACGCCTGCGACAATCGCCGACATATCGCTGCCCCAGGCCCCTGCGTTCATGATCATCGCCCCACCGAGGGTCCCCGGGATGCCGCAGGCAAACTCGACTCCGCTATAGCCCCATTCCATACAGCGACACGCAAGCGGGGTAAGAGAATAGCCGGCACCCGCACGAACGATGATGCTGTCATTATCCTGGCTCACCTGTCGGTTGACCGTTTTGAGTTCTCCCTCGAGAAGCAGAATGATTCCGGCAAACCCGGCATCGTTTACGAGCAGGTTCGTGCCGCGGCCGATCACCCGCCAGGGTATCTGTTCATCCGCCAAAAAGGCCAACAGAGCCTGCAGCTCCTCCCGCCTTTCGACCTTGACGACAGCCTCCGCGGGACCGCCAATGGCAAAGGACGTATAGCGATCCAGGCGGCATTGCCACTGAACAGGCTGGGCAGCTAGCCCGATTAATTTTTCCTGTTGTCTCGAGTTCATGGTGTGTATCCGGTGTACGCACCCTACTGTGCATTCTTTTGCAATAAAAGCAGTAATTCTTCCCCAACCTTGACGATATTTCCCGCCCCGAGGGTAAGGACCAGATCGCCGGGCTGCAGCATCGGCAGAAGTTCTACCGCCATGTGCTCCACGCCGCCGATATACCGGGTGTGACGCTGGCCATGCATTTTCGTAGCCTCAAGCAGACTCTCGCCGGTGACACCCGGAAGAGGCTCTTCGCTAGCTGGATAAATATCCGACATGACGAGATAGTCAGCTTTATGGAAGCAGGTCTGAAACTCTTTAAACAAAGCCTGTGTTCTCGAGTACCGGTGGGGCTGAAAGAGGACCACCAGCCGCTTCTGCGGCCACGCCTGTTTGATCGCCTCCAAAGTAGCCCGAATTTCCGTTGGATGATGACCATAATCATCGACTATGGATATACCGCCGGCTTCCCCTTTTTGCTGCATCCTTCGCTGCACCCCGGCAAAGCCCTGTAGTCCGGTCTGAATCTGGTCAAAAGACAGCTCCAGTTCCAAGCCGACACAGACTGCGGCCAACGCATTGTAGACGTTGTGAATACCTGGCGGGGTGATGCCGATTCTGCCGAGAATGCCCGCGGCATCTTTTACGGTAAAAAATACCCGTCCATCCTGCCAGGTTATATCGTCGGCATGGATGTCCGCCTGCGGCGTCAGACCATAGGTAATCGTTCTCTTTTTGATGCTTGGCAAGATGTCGGCGATATTAACGTCATCAAGGCAGACAATAGCCGCCCCATAAAACGGAATTTTAGCGATGAACTCAAGAAACGTCGATTTAATATGCTCAATATCCCGGTAATAGTCGAGATGCTCGAGATCTATATTCGTCACCACTTCAATAACCGGGGACAATTTCAAAAAAGAGCCGTCGCTCTCGTCGGCTTCCGCCACCAGAAACTCGCCCTTGCCCAGTTTAGCGTTGCCGCCCAGGGCATCGACCTTCCCGCCGATGACGATGGTTGGATCCAGGCCAGCGGCGGCCAGCATCCAACTGACCATCGACGTAGTTGACGTTTTGCCGTGGCTACCGGCAATAGCGATGCCGTATTTTTTCAGGCGCATCAGCTCAGCGAGCATCTCCGCCCGCATGATTACCGGCACATTGGTTTCTTTTGCCATAACCACTTCGGGATTCGACGAGGCAATTGCCGACGAAGTCACCACTACATTGGCCCCGGCTATCCAGTCACTTTTATGCCCTTTATAAATCAGCCCACCAAGCCGTGCGAGATTTTCCGTGATGGCCGAGCTGTGCAGATCCGACCCTGAAACCTTGTAGCCTAGATTGAGCAGCAGTTCGGCGATGCCGCTCATGCCGATACCGCCAATGCCGACAAAATGGATATGTTTTGTTTTTCTATTCATTATGCTTCGTTCTTGTCTCGCTGATGCTTCTCTCTTTCCGCCAGGCAGCAGGCCACAATTCTTTTGGCCGCATCGGGAAATGCAAGTCGTTTCATCGCCGCCCCCATGGCATGCAATTGCTGTTCATTATTTATCAACTGCAGGATGGTCTCCGCAAGCTGTTTTCCCGTCAGCTCCTTCTGCCTGAATTGAACGGCGCCACCGCCGGACACATAATAGTTGCCGTTTTTTTCCTGATGGTTGTCGGCGGCAAAGGGATAAGGAATAAGAATCGCCGGTTTGCCGAGCACCGCCATTTCCGAAAGAGTGGTCGCCCCCGCTCTACTGATGAGCAGATCCGCCTGGGCATAGATTTCGTGCATCTGCGTAAAAAATCCGGCCACCTCGGCGTCTACTCCGCGTTGACCATAGGCCTCTTTTACCCGCGCTTCATCCCTGTCGCCGGTTTGATGAATCACTCTGATACGCCGTAATTCGACATCGGTCATTAAACAGAGCGCCTCGGTAACCACAGTGTTTACCGCCAGTGCCCCCTGGCTGCCGCCGAGAATGAGCAGGGTTCGTTTTTCACTTTTTCCCGGCGAATCTTTTGCTGCAAGTTCGCGAATGTTGCTGCGTACCGGATTGCCGGTATAGAGTATTTTCTCCGCCGGGAATGCCGTGCCGCTGCCGGGCAGCGACAGACACACCTTGTCGGCTATCCGGCCTAGTTTTCGATTGGCCAGCCCCGGAACCGAATTCTGCTCGTGAATAATCACCGGAATGCCGAGATTTTTGCCGGCCAGCACCACCGGACCGGTGACATAGCCGCCCACGCCGAGAATAATGTCCGGTTTAAAACGGCGAATGATCAACAGGGCCTGCAGGTACGATAATGGCAGCACGGCAAGAGCTTTGAGCAGTTCCAGAGGATTTTTACCCTTCAAACCATAACAGAGAATACCCTCACCGGCAAAGCCGTAGGCTCCAAGACTCTTGCTGTCCATTTTCCTTCTGGTACCGACAAAAAGCACTTCCGTATCCGGCCGCTGCTCTTTAAACTCCTGAGCGGTGGCCACCGCTGGAAACAGATGCCCGCCTGTGCCGCCGCCGGTAAGAAGCAGGCGTATCTTCTGATCGTTTTCGCTCAAACCGCCTGCCCCATTTCCTTCTCGCCAAAGACGGACGGCAAAGCCAGTACCGCCTTTTTAAATTCGTTGCCCCGATGGCCATAACTGGTAAACATGTCAAAACTGGCACAGGCCGGAGAGAGCAGGACGACATCGCCCGGCATGGCCTCCCGGGCCGCTGTTCTTACCGCCTCCGCCATGGACTGTACCGGCAGTATGTCGACGATATCGGCCAGGGCGGCGCGCAGAAGCCTTGCTGATTCGCCGAAAACGATCATTTTTTTTACCCGCGCCGCCACACTCTCGCGCAGCAGACGGTAATCGTCTCCTTTGTCACGGCCCCCGGCAAGGAGGATGACATTTTTTTCAAACTGAGCCAGAGCGCCAATGACCGCGCCGGTATTCGTGGCCTTGGAGTCGTTAAAATAATTCACCCCGTTTACCTCGGCGACAAACTCAATGCGATGCGGCAGCGGATGGAAGGCGCGCAGTCCGGCCTCAACCTGTCGGTGACTGCAGCCGAGCGAGCGGACCGCCAGTATTGCCGCGGCATAATTCATCAGGGTGATGTCATTGATGCCCGCAAGGTCTTCGAAGCTATACTCTTCCTGCTCGTTGTCCACTAGCAGGCTTATCCGATTATCTGCGAAGCTTGCCGTGCAGCCCTCGCTCTTGCCGAAGGTGCGCACGACCGCGGGCAGTTCGTTTGCAAGCTGCCGACAGAGCAGGTCATCGCCGTTGACAACCGCCACGGTCTCGGCTTTCGCGTGCTTAAATAACTGTCTTTTCGCCTGCATATATTTTTCCATCGAAAGATGTCTGTCCAGATGGTCCGGCGTAATATTCAACAGCAGACCGATATCTGGAGAAAAATCCCCGCAACTCTCGAGTTGAAAGCTGGACACTTCTGCTACCACCATATCGTATCCGTCCGGGTTAAGCAGATACTCATACAGGGGAGTACCGATATTTCCGCCGACAAAAACCTTCTTGCCGGCGCTCCGGCAAATTTCACCAATGAGGGTCGTCACCGTCGTTTTACCATTGGTCCCGGTAACAGCCACCACCGGCACACCAATTCTTCCGGCGGCGATGGCCAGCTCCCCGACGATCGGTATTCCGTCATCCCGCAGTCTTTGCAACAGCGGCAGATGCAGGTCAACGCCGGGACTGACCAGAAGGAGGTCTGCCCGGCTTAAAAACTGATAGCTGTGGCCACCTGCTTCCCATTCTATTCCCGTGGCAGCGAGCAAGGCACCTTCCTCGGCAACAAAACGCTGCTCCGACCGGCAGTCCGAGACCAGGACATCGGCTCCCCAGGAAAGACTATAGCGAACAGCGGCTCGACCGGTAATACCGAGTCCCATGACCGCCACTTTCACACCGGGATATATCATGGATGTCTTTTTCACTAGCGCAGTTTCAAGGTAGCTATGGCAACAAGGCCGAGAACAATCGACACAATCCAGAATCTGACAACAACCTTTGTCTCATGCCAGCCTTTCTTTTCGAAATGATGATGAAATGGGGCCATTAAGAATATTCGTTTGCCATGAGTCAGCTTGAAGTAACCGACCTGCAGAATCACCGACAGCGCCTCCATGACAAAAATTCCACCAACTATCGCCAGCAGGAATTCCTGCTTGATGATTATCGCCGTGGAACCAAGCGCCCCGCCGATGGCCAGCGAGCCGACATCGCCCATAAACATCTGGGCCGGATAGGCGTTGAACCACAAAAAGCCAAGACATGCACCAAAAAGCGTCCCGCAGAATATAGCCAGCTCACCACTGCCGGCGACATAGGGAATCTGCAGATATTCGGCCAGTACCACATGGCCGGCCAGATAAGAAAAGACCAGATACACCGCAGCGGTGACCACCGTCGGCCCGGCCGCCAGACCATCGAGCCCGTCGGTGAGGTTAACCGCATTCGATGCCCCGACAATAACGATGATCGCAAAAACAATATAAAACCAGCCAAGATCCGGGCGAAAGTTTTTTAAAAACGGCATACTCAGGTGGCCGTCAAATCCGGGATGCATAAAGATAACCAGGCCGACCATCGAGGCCCCGAGGACTTGCAGGGCGAACTTCCACCTGGCGCTCAAGCCTTTGGAATTGTTTTTTCGAATCTTGCGTAAATCGTCAATTGCGCCGATGCAGCCGTAAAACAGCGTCACCGACAAGCCGAGCCACACCAGCGAGTTATCGAGCCGGGCCCAGAGCAGCGTCCCGATGGTAACGGCGGCGAGAATCAGCAGCCCCCCCATGGTCGGCACGCCCTGCTTGGCCAGATGGGTTTCCGGTCCATCGTCACGCACCACTTGACCAATCTGATAATAGCGCATGGTGCGGATAAAAATATTGCCAAGAATAAGCACCAGCAAAAACGCGGTGACCGCCCCGCCTATGGAACGGAAAGTTATATAGCGGAAAACATTCAAGCCGCTCAAACTGGTATGCAATGGATAAAGAAGGTGATACAGCATAAAAAATCCAACTCGCCGGTAGATGGTTCAGTAACAGTAATATGGGTAAACTCGTAAAAACCTACATCTTCGGGTGGCTAAGTAAAAAACTTCATATGCTAGGCACGCAACGACGCAGATAAGCGAAGACTTCGGATGAAGAGTTTTTACGACGCCATCAATAATCAATAATTTCATCAACGATAGTCTCAAAACGCAGGCCTCGCGAAGCCTTGACGAGGACCACATCGTCTTGGCCGAGCTCTTTGTGATCAACCAGGTCGTGTATCCAGCGGGCGGCCCCTTCCTTGTCGTCAAAGGGAAAGAGGCGAGCCTTTGGATAACCATAATCGAGTGCTCCCTGTACCACATCTTTCTTAAATTCTCCAACAACTCCGACCCAATCAATCGCCAGTTTCGCAATTAATGTGCCGGTATCATAATGCGCCTGCCGGGAGGTGGCACCAAGTTCCCGCATGTCCCCGATGAGAGCCACCGAAGTTTTTCCTGCTATCATCCTCAACGTCTTCAACCCGGCAGCCATTGATGCCGGATTGGCATTGTAGGTGTCGTTGATTATGGTGAAGCCGGATCCGCCACGAAGCATTTCCATGCGCTTATCCGGCGGCCTGAAATCAGCGAGCCCGGCGGCAATGTGCTGCAGCGATGCACCGGCCGCAAGACCGATGGTGGCGGCACAAAGGGCGTTGGACACATTGTGCTCTCCGGCGATAAAGAGATGGATTTCGGTTGCCTCTTCCCGGTAATGCAGGGTAAAGGTGATCCCCCCGCCTTCCGCCATATGCATATCAGAGGACCAGAGATCGGGCTGCTGTTGTCCGGCTGCACCGTGCACGGCGAAAGTCATTTTTCGATGCGTATATTTCCTGGAGAGCTCGCGAATTCTGCTGTCATCGAGGTTGACGACCAGCACACCGGATTCTTTCGTCGCGGCAAAAAGCTCTTCTTTTGCCCTGGCGACTCCTTCAATCGACTGCAACCCCTCCAAATGTGCTCCGTGGATATTGGTAATACAGCTGATATCAGGATCGGCTATGGCCCCAAGTCGTTTGAGTTCTCCCGGCCGGTTCATGCCCATTTCCAGCACCGCTGCGCGATGTTGGACATCAAGCGGCAGCAGCGACAGGGGTAGGCCGATAAGATTATTAAAATTTCCTTTCGTCTTCAGAACACAGTCGGCAGGATAATCAGGTCCTGCCGGCCACATCCGCGCAAGTATTGCCGCTACCATCTCTTTGACAGTGGTCTTGCCGCAGCTCCCGGTAATGCCAATGACGACCTGGTCGCGTTGCCCGGCCAGTTCCCTGCGGCGAAAGGCGGCCATATCACCGAGCGCCTGCGCGGTGTCCTGCACCTCTATCTGACAAACCGCCAGCTCGGCAGGCAAGGACAGCCTTTTTTCAACCACCAGGCAGGCAGCGCCATTTTCCACCGCCTGCTCGGCATAGTCATGGGCATCATGGCTTTCTCCTTTCAGGGCGACAAAAATCCCATCGCTGCCGACAAGCCTACTGTCGGTAATGACCGGGCCGAGTAATTTCGTCGAATCAGCCGGATCGTTCCCAGGGTGCAGTCTCCCGCTCGCTGCAGTCGCCACCAGCTCGGCCGTCCATGAAAAAAGCACCCGTTTTGCCGCCAGGCGATCATCAAAAAAACGTTTTCCCTGCCGGGTCAACTGATAGGGCTCATGGCCTTTGCCGGCAATAACGATAATATCTCCAGGCGAGGCTGCCCGGATCGCCGCATCGATCGCTTTTTGCCTGTCACGTATTACCACATATCCAAAATCTTTGCTGCCTGTTACCAGAAAAGCTCGGTCATTTTTTACTTCCAGGCGAGGCAGCGCGGTCTTGCGCAGTCCGCCAAGGATCTGGGCCACAATTACGTCAGGATCTTCGGTGCGTGGATTATCATCCGTCACCACACCGATATCACATAGGTTCCCTACAATTTCGCCCATCAAGGGACGCTTGCCCTGATCCCTGTCGCCGCCGCAGCCAAAGACACAGACCAGCTTATTATGCGGTAGAGCAGCGACCGTTGTCAGCACTTTTTCCAG
>CAYPPR010000056.1:21976-25645 GCA_964412665.1 uncultured Desulfopila sp. | reverse complement strand
CCCTATCACCTAAACTATACCGCAGAACAACAAGAGATAGCTTCTAAAGGATTATCTAAAGAATTATCACAAGCAACGCTCCCTTTGCCCAGGAATCAAATTTTACGGCAAAGACAAACCGGGTGGTAAATCAGTGAAAAATCGTATCGCAACAACTATGCCTTCGGCATTGGTCAAAAAAGAAAAAACGTGTGAAAATGGCCGGCACAGCCTCTTCGCTTACCAGCAAAATCCGTCCAATGGTGATAATATTTTTACGCATGATGACTCCAGTGATTGCCCCTTAAGAAATCGGAAATCGATCAGGTTTAAGACCAACGGTATAGTGGCGCTGACAAATTTTACCAAACCAGTTGTTACCAACATTTACGACATTGCCCCCGATGGCGTATCCTTTTTACATGCCAACGCCTGCGACATTTGCAACAATCATCTCAAGATGGACATTCTCATCTTTGACAAGCACAGCGACTCGGAATATTTCATCAGCCAAGTCACAGGACGGGTTAAGTCAAGAAAACTGGTCACTGACCTGAAAAGTAACACACCTGTCTGGTTATTCAGCGTTGAGTTTATGGATTTTGACAGTTCAAATCAGAAGATATTGCAGACATTCTGCAGGCAGGCACAACAACCAACTGCTCGATATCTTGGTGAACATGTACCATCAACATCCTACGATTCTTGAATAAATTGATAGTCGTGGCGGACGGGAGAGATCTTGTCCACAACAAAGGAAACAACATGTAATGAGGAGGACACAACATGTTTGATCTATTGCCATTTAAACGTCAAGGCGCAGTACCGAATGTTTTTTCCGAGATGGACGATACACTCAAAAAAATGTGGTACGGTTTTCCCTTTCATAACCTGGAGGAAGACATGGATGTCGCCTGGAGTCCGCGTCTCGATGTGAGCGAGACGGACAATGGCCTGGAAATTGTCGCCGACCTGCCGGGGATGGATAAAAAGGACATCAATGTCTCCCTTGAAGAAAACCTGCTGACCATCAAGGGGGAAAAAAAAGAGGAAAAAGAGCGTAAAGACAAGCACTATCACACCATTGAGCGGCGCAGCGGTTCTTTTTACCGGGCCATACGATTACCGGTCGAAGTCGAAAAAGATAAAGTCGAAGCGGCTTTCAAGGATGGTGTGTTGACCCTTCGTCTACCTAAGTCGAAAGAATCGACGAAAAAAGTGGCCCAGATAGAAATAAAATAGGCGTACGAGAGTTGAATGAGTGAGTTGGTAGGAGGCAGGGCCCCCTGGGCAGAGCGCGCAGGAGGCACCCTGTCTCGAGAAAACGACAAAGAGGTTACCTGTGAAACAAATCCACAAAATTATCGTGCCGATAGACTTTTTGCAGCACACCGAGCAGCTCGCGGAATATGCTGTGTACATTGGGGAAAAATTTAATGCCGGCCTGGAATTTCTGCATATCATAGAACCGCCGCATTACTACGGTGACTATGAGTATCCTTCTCTTGGGTTATATGCCGTCGAGCTGGCGGAACATGCCGAGGAGAAGATGAAACAATTTGTTGAAAAGTACAGTGCTAGCAGTGCGGGCTGTGAAGGTAAAATTCTCCAGGGGAATATAGCTGATTCCATTATCAAACACGCCAAAGACAAGGATGCCGATCTGATCATTATCGGTACCCATGGTCGGAAAGGACTGGAAAAAATGTGGCTGGGAAGCGTTGCCGAACGAGTAATAAAAAGGGCCCCATGCCCGACACTTACGTGCAATCCTTACAAATAACGTTGGAAATGAAGGTAGAAAGAAAAATGACCATTAATTAACAGGAGTATGACTAATGCCGGAAGGAAAAGTGAAGTGGTTTAACGATGCAAAAGGGTATGGTTTTATTGAGCAGGATAGTGGTGGGGATGTCTTTGTGCACCATACCGCAATTCAGGCCGTTGGCTTCAAATCTCTCGCCGAAGGAGAACGTGTCAGCTTTGATATTAAAGTCGGCCAGAAAGGTCCGGCCGCAGATCGTGTCATAAAGCTTTAATGATTCAGTCACTGATGTTTTCGTTGGCAGTGTCATACAAAACATCAGTGGCGTGTCGGTGAACTGTCCTTTGTTTCTCTTGGCGCAGCTGATCGCGCCTCTATCCGCAGAGAAGAAAATTAATGACCAATCCAGTCCGACGACTATCAAACTCCTCGTTGACTGACCCAAAAGGAAAGCGTTATGAAGATGACCGATGTGCAAGCGAAGGCCAAGAAATTAGGCATCAAAACGAGAAAATTAAAGAAAGCAGATCTCATTCGACAAATCCAGACAGAGGAAGGTAATCACGCATGTTTTCAGCTGAGCCTGGGATCATGCGACCAGGAGGACTGCTGTTGGCGCAAGGATTGTTTGACCTGACCCATGGCTGCTGCCTGGAATGCTTTGCAACGTGCGAAAATGACTGAACAAATCGCCTGTTCTCTGACAAGCCAGGACAATTTGTTTAGCAGCGAGAACCCTTTAAACCCTTTACCTGGGAGCGTATGCGGCGTAGCCCCCGCACCCGCAAGGTATGCACGGGGTGTCGAGGGATTTATAGCCACGTCCTCAAGTTTAAACTAAGGATGGAGACGGGAGAATGAGCGAAAATTTTCTCAGACGTCGTGCCGTACATATAGTCCTGAAAATTTGTTCGTCCTTTGCTGTTGACAACTATAAGATCAGCGTCTTCCTCATCGACAACCTTCAAAATTTCCTCAAATGGTACGCCCCCTCTGATGAGAATCCTGGTTGGAAGCTGTTGCGGCATCCATTTCGTCAGCATATCCTGCAAATTTCTTTTTCTTTTCCTTGTCTCATCAAGGATAAACTTATCCAATGAAAATACACAGAGGTGATCATCGTCAAACTCCTTCTGGATCGATTCAAATAACCTCTTGTTGATTATATTGACCGCGACAATCTCCGCCGAATTTCGTTCGGCGATTCCTGCGGCACATTCGAGAATTTTTTGAGAATAGACAGAAAAATCAATGGCGGCGACTATTCGCTGTATACTTTTCATTGTACATCCTCCCGATTATCGCTTTCGGCTGAATCTTTCCCGGCTTCTGACGCTGAGAACCGGAACAGTTGCATGCCGGAACACTTTCTCCGCATTGGACCCAAACAGTGTACCGATAAGATTGCTTTTCCCTTTGCTGGCAATAACAACGACATCTATTTCTTGAGCTTGTATGGTCTTCAATATTGCATCAAAAGGCACACCCACATCGATCAGGATGCTCATTCGTGCCTTCTCTTCCGGAAAATGTTTTTCAATCATTTCCTCGATTGCCTGCTGCCGTTCATTTTTTATCCGCTCCAGGTAGTTTGCGACCTTGAACCCACCAGGAAAATGCGGACCGACGTTTTTCAGATAATCGACATCCCGACTATCAATAACATTAAAGAGCACAACCTCCGCCGTTAATCCCTTGACCACTGCCAAGGTATATTCGACGGTCATTTTTGTGTAGTCGGACAAATCGACACAAGCCATAATTTTATCGATATCTTTCATATTATCCTCCTCTACGCCTTCGTTGGCACTGCTGGCATCAATGCTCGCCGGGTCTGTTTTCTCTCTTGTTCTTCGGCAGACGGACAGTAACCACCGAGCCTTCTCCCGGCATACTCTTCAGCTGAAATCCTGCCGTCGTCAAAG
>CAYPPR010000056.1:0-21966 GCA_964412665.1 uncultured Desulfopila sp. | reverse complement strand
GCATACCCCGGATCGGTAACCGTTTATCCACTGCTCCAGGTGTGTTCAGACAGGCTTTTGAGCAGGTAAGCGACCATCGGCAGACCTTGATAATTGGTTATGTGAGAAAACCTGATCGGACCGAAAATGGGGTACTGGTCAATGGTTCACTTTTATAATAACATTTTTTTCTCTGTATGACTGTTAGAAAAACCATTTGGAATCCGCTAATTAATAATCCTCCCTTTCTCCCTAGTTTCAGACAGTTCTCTCTGCTGTTCCGGGTTTATTGTTGCCAGGTTAATATTTCACCTGAAAGAGTAGGTAAAACAAAAATAACAACAGACTACCCCTCGAACAAATTGAAAAGATGACTAGTTTATAAGGATAAATTATTTACGTGTTGCCGTAAAAGAGCAGAATAGCTCTCGAAAATGGCTGCATGACAGCTTCAAGGAATTGTCATTGCCGAATGATCGGGTTAAATTTAACGAAGGAGGTCTAAGATGAAAGAAATTAAGAAAATAATCGTTCCCGTAGACTTTTCCAAGATCACTGCAAAACTCATTGATTACTCTACCTACATGGCAGAGAAATTATCGGCGACTATTCATTTCCTCCATGTTGTCAGCTACGTTACAGGGGATGCCATGATAGGCGCACCTTTTGCGGTGGAATATGAGGAAAGGATGCTCTCCGATGCACAGACAAAAATGTCCAACCTTCTTGAAGACAACAGGGAAAAGGCCCCGGGTTGTACCGGAGAAGTTATCGTCGGCGAACCGGTGGACACAATTATCAAGACAGCCAAGGAAAAAGAGGTGGATTTGATCATTATCGGTACCCATGGCACCAAGGGACTGGAAAAAATCCTGCTTGGCAGTGTTGCGGAACGGGTCCTGAAAAGAGCCCCCTGTCCGGTACTGACCATGAATCCACACAAAATCTCATAAATAACAATGGCAGCCCCGCCTCTTCGGCGAGACTGCCACTGTTGCAGCCGTTATGTTCTATCTTGTACGGCCAGGCAAGCCCTTATGAGCGGCTAGTGATATTCGGTTAAACGGTTACAGTCTATCATAGCCTTCAGGGGGCGCTTCGCTCTTTACATCAGGCCGCTAAAAAAATCATTGCCTTTGTCATCGACCAGGATAAAAGCGGGAAAGTCAACAACCTCGATCTGCCACACCGCTTCCATGCCCAGCTCAGGGTAATCGATGCATTCGACCTTTTTGATATTTTCTTCGGCAAGGATCGCCGCCGGTCCACCTATCGAGCCGAGATAAAAACCACCATGTTTTTTACAGGCATCGGTGACCTGCTGCGACCGGTTGCCTTTAGCAATCATCACCATCGAACCGCCATGTGACTGGAGCAGATCGACATAGCTGTCCATACGCCCGGCCGTGGTCGGACCAAACGATCCGGATGGTTTACCGGCGGGAGTTTTCGCCGGCCCGGCATAATAGATCGGATGCTTTTTCAGATAGTCGGGCAGAGCGGCTCCACTATCGAGGGTTTCCTTGAATTTGGCATGGGCAATATCACGGCCGACAACGATGTTACCACTGAGCAAGAGCATCGTCCCGACCGGATGTCTGGTCAGTTCGGCCAACACCTCCGGCATAGGTCGATTGAGGTCAAGCCGCACACCGTGTTCGTGTTTAACGCGATACTTTTCGGGGATCAAACGACCGGGGGCGGTATCAAGTTCTTCCAGCCAGAGGCCGTCTTTATTTATTTTCGCCCTCATATTTCGATCGGCCGAGCAGGAAACCCCCATGCCGACAGGACACGATGCACCATGGCGGGGCAGACGGACGACACGAATATCATGGGTAAAATATTTGCCGCCGAACTGCGCGCCGATGCCAAGATTTTGTGCAGCCTGCTGCAGCTTTTCTTCGAGTTCGACATCCCGGAAGGCGCGTCCATGCTCATTGCCGGAAGTCGGCAGCTCGTCGTAATATTTGGCGGAGGCCAGTTTAACGGTTTTCAGGTTGGTTTCCGCACTGGTTCCGCCGATAACAAAGGCCAGATGATAGGGAGGACAGGCAGCGGTGCCGAGAGTTTTCATCTTCGCGACGAGAAAAGCTTCAAGGGTCTGCGGATTGAGGAGGGCTTTGGTCTCCTGAAACAGATAGGTTTTGTTGGCGCTGCCGCCTCCTTTGGCAATGAAGAGAAATTTATATTCCGAACCCGGTGTGGCATACAGATCGATCTGTGCCGGCAGGTTTGTCCCGGTGTTTTTTTCCTGGTACATGTCGAGGGCAACGGTCTGAGAATAGCGCAGGTTTTCTTTGGTATAGGTTAAAAAGACCCCCTTGGACAGTGCTTCGGCGTCATTGCTCCCGGTCCAGACATTCTCACCCTTTTTGCCCATGATAATTGCTGTGCCGGTATCCTGACAGAGGGGCAACTCAAATTGCGCAGCGACTTCGGCATTTTTCAAAAAGGCCAACGCAACACCTTTTTCATTTGCTGAAGCGGCCGAATCGTCAAGAATTTTGGCGACTTGCTCGTTGTGGGCGGAACGCAGCAAAAAGGAGACATCTTTCATTGCCGCCTGGGCCAGGGTTGTCAGCCCCGCCGCATCAAGTTTCAGAATTTCCCGGTCGTTCCATTGATCCGTACTGACAAAAGTTTCTGAACCTGCAATCTTTCGGTACTTTGTCTCATCCTTTCCGAGTGGAAAGGGTTCCTGATAGGTAAAATCAACCATGTTCATCACTCCTTATTGCATTATTTATAGATAGAAAATGCTCACAAGAAAACAGACCTTTCCATCAACATCAACAGACACAGTCCGGTTTTTTTGCCATACGAGGCAGCTTGCACTCTCTTATTAAAGAGGCATTTTACATGCTATTGAAGTATTCTGCCTCAATAGACACCCAACAAATCGGATTCTTTTTCATCCCTTCAAGGGCTACTCTACCAGGAGACACAAGATTCTATCCGGCAAAGGCGGGATAGAATCTTTACGCTCCCTAAAAAACGAAGCCAGTTTACTGTATCCAGCTCTAAAGGCAAAGGATTTCCCCGGCATCAGCACAGATGATTCTGTTTATCCCAGGCAACGGGGCGCTGAAATCTATGCCTTCCCCGGGCATGACACTTTATTTGCCTTGTAACATGCTCCAACTATGCGGTACCTTAATGCCCATCATGAGGTGTTACTTCTTATCTCAATTATTAAGTGAGTGATATGGATCAGACTCTCAAACAGCAGCTTCTTGGTTATATACTGGAAACGGGCAGTGACGAAACTGTCATGAGAAAGGTGCAGGAACTGCACAGATCAAAGGGTGCTGCGGTATATCAAACTTTTTTCAAACTACTTGCCGGGATCGATATGCCCCTGGATAAGAGTGAAGAACACTGGGAAAAGACGCTGAAGCATCGACTGGAAATGATGCAGCTCCTCGGAAGAAATATTGATATAACCACCGCGCTCAGCGACTATCTGCAAAACGCCACCATTTTCTTACATCACCCACGCCTTATCGAGGCGAGTTATTACGAAAATGTCCTGCATGAAACCATCCACGACAAACTCACCGGACTGTTTAATCGCCCGTACTTTGATGAAGCGTATAATCAGCAGATTTCTCTGGCCAAACGCTACAACGACGACTTTGCCATCCTTTTTCTCGATATCGACAATTTCAAGGAGATTAATGATACCTACGGTCATGCGGCAGGAGATGAAGCCCTCAGGCAGATCGGTCATATTATTAACCAGCAGAAACGCGACAGTGACATCGCCGCCCGTTATGGCGGCGAAGAATTCGTCCTGCTCCTGACGCATACGGACAATATCAGCGGCTTTATTTTTGCCGAAAGACTTCGTCTGGCAGTGGAGAACCTGAAAATCTATTATCATGACCTCTGCATGAAAGTAACCATCAGCGGTGGACTCGCCTCTTTTCCCTTCAACTCAGAAAACCCCGAACAATTACTGCAGATGGCCGACAATGCCGTCTATTTATCAAAAGGAGCCGGTAAGAACCGAATTTCCCACTTCAAGAAAGAAAAAAGACGCTATCTCCGGGTAAAAATTCATCAACCAATACTGGTCAAAGAACTTGATTTCAGCAATTCACAGACCTTTTCCGGCACAAGTAAGGATATCTGTCTTGGCGGCATACTCTTTGAAAATGATGCTCCATTGCCTCTCGGTTCGCTGATCAAGGTTAAGGTTCCGGTGGGCGATGGGCCACCGATGATGCTTATCGGTACAGTGGTTCGCGTGGAATCCCACGAAAACGGCCAATACGATATAGGCATGATCACCTCCTTTAAGGAAATGGACAAAATCGCCAACAACGAGATTGGCAGTATTATTCGCAATGAAAACGCGCCATGAGTACCCTCTGTTTTGAAAATTTGGTATGCGACATCAAGGGAGCAAAGCTATGAAAACGACTCATGCCATAGTGGAAGGACGGGTTCAAGGTGTCTGTTTCAGGGATCATACCTGCCGGCAGGCACGCCGGCTGAACCTGTCCGGCTGGGTACGCAACAAAGATGACGGCACGGTTGAAGCAATATTCACGGGTGCCGACAGCGATGTGGCATCTATGCTCGAATGGCTCTGGCAGGGATCGCCGGGATCACGGGTTGATGCCGTGCGCAGCCGGGACGTCACCGCGGAAGAAGACGCTACCACCTTTGAAATACGCTATTAGAAAATCATGTTTCTTGAGATAGACCGAATCAACCTCTGGTTCAACAGCTATAATGAGGAGAACCAGGCAGTGCGGCAGCAGGTTCTCTTTGATGTCTCTCTCACCCTTGAAAAGGGACAAACCGTGGCTCTCGTCGGGGAGTCGGGTTCCGGTAAATCAATAACCGCTCTGTCCATCCTTCGTCTCCTCGAAGACAGCTGTAATGTTTCACAGCAGGGTGCCATTCGTTTCCAGGGTCGGAATATTTTTGACCTCTCCGCGGAAGAGATCCGGAAAATTCGCGGCAACAGAATAGCCATGATCTTCCAGGAACCGATGACCTCTCTCAATCCGGTCTACACCATCGGCAACCAGCTACTGGAGCCTCTTAAGCTGCATCGAAAAATGGCGCATAAAGAAGCGGAGCAGGAAGCCATCCGGCTCCTTGCCCGAACAGGCATCGAAGATCCCGCCGACCGTTTGCGCTCCTATCCCCATCAGCTCTCAGGCGGACAGCGGCAGCGAGTGATGATCGCCATGGCTCTCGCCTGCAGGCCCGCATTGCTGATAGCCGATGAACCGACCACCGCTCTCGATGTCACCATCCAGGCGCAAATTCTCGAGCTGATCAAAGATATCCAGAAAGAATACGGTATGGGCCTGCTGCTCATCACCCACGATCTGACAATGGTCCGTAAACTGGCGGCAAAAATTTACATCATGCAGCATGGTCGAATCGTTGAAAGCGGACCGGCCGAGCAGATATTCATCGCTCCCTCCGACGCATACACACAAACGCTGATGGCCGCCATTCCGAAAACCATAAAGCCGACCACGCCACCCGGTCCGGAGCTGCTCCGAACCGACAATCTTTGCTGTCGATTCGAAACCTACGGGGAGTGGGTGCATCCTTTTAAACGGAAAAAAAAGATTATCAACGCCGTGGACCATGTCAGCCTCACCCTGCGGAAAGGAACCACCTGCGGCATCGTCGGGGAATCCGGATCGGGAAAAACCACGCTGGGCATGGCCATTTTAAAACTGGTGCGCAGCAGCGGCGATATACTCTTTGACGGGCAGAATATTCAACCCTGGACCAACCGCCGCCTGCGCCCCCTGCGCAGTGATATGCAGGTCATTTTTCAGGACCCGTTCTCGTCACTATCGCCGCGCTTCACCGTGCATGAGATTATAGAAGAAGGCTTGAAAATCCATACCCCGGCAGCCACCAGAGAGCAGCGTTATGAACGGGTGCTCGATACCCTCATAGAGGTGGGTCTGGAAGAGGAGATGGCCTTTCGCTTTCCCCATGAATTTTCCGGGGGCCAGCGCCAGCGCATCGCCATTGCCAGGGCCATCGTCCTCAAACCAAAATTTCTTGTTCTCGATGAACCAACCTCGGCCCTTGATGTGACCATCCAGGGGCAGATTATCGAGCTGCTGCTGGATCTACAGAGAAAATATGCGATGACCTACATGTTCATCTCCCATGATCTGCGGGTGGTTCGCGCACTCTCCGACTATGTTGCCGTCATGCAGCACGGCCGGATTGTCGAGGCGGGACCTGCACAGGAGATTTTCACCTCCCCGGTGCAGGAATATACCCAGCGGCTGTTCGCCGCCGCACTGGGATAATATGGTTCCCGTTTCTATAGAACCGGTACCGCCTGCTTTGCTTTATCATAACGGCATTTATCACCGGCGATATCATCCTTGAACAGTGAAAAACCGCGCTCCATGGCACAGAAATCGCCGCACATGGTGCAGGTGGCTTCGTTATCCGGCTTTCTGTTGTTGCGCACCTCGTGCATCTTCTCCGGAAACATCGACAGCTTGAAGTATTCCGCAAAATCACTATCCCGCCGTGCCAGGGCGACCTTTTTTTCCCGCTCCCGTCGCTCCGGATATTTAGCAATATCGCCGATACGAGTAGCCAATCTCGTTGCCCTGAGCCCTTCGCGCACATCGTCTTCATTGGGCAGGGCCAGATGTTCCGCCGGAGTGATGTAACAGATGAGATCGGCGCCATGCCAGGCCGACTGGGCCGCACCGATGGCTGCGGTGATGTGATCGTAACCGGCGCCGGAGTCGGCCGGCAGGGGGCCCAGCACATAGTAGGGCGCCTCGCCGCTCATTCGTTTTTCCAGCATGATATTGCCGGCGATTTCATCGAGCGGCACATGGCCCGGTCCCTCGACCATCATCTGGCACCCCATCTCCCGACCGAGTTCGGCCAGCTCGCAGTTAATAATCATCTCCGCCATCTGCGCCCGGTCGTGGCTGTCATGAATAGCCCCGGCCCGGATACCATTGCCGAGGGACAGCACCGCATCATACTTTTTCATCAGGGCACAGACCCGGTCGAACTGTTCATACAAGGGGTTTTCCCGCTTATGGTATTCCATCCAGGAGACCATAAAAGTGCCGCCTTTGGAGACCAGTCCACCATACCGAAAGCCCTGCTTGCGTAGCCGCTCAACGGAAAACTGGTTGATGCCGCAGTGGATGGCCATAAAGGACAACCCATCGGCCAGTTGCCGCTCAATGAGCTCGAACAGATACTCCGGATCCAATTTGTTCGGATTACGATACTTCCGGCTTGCCTCGGCAAAGGCTTGATACAGCGGCACATTGCCGACCGGCAGGGTGCAGCTATCAAGCACCGCCCGGCGAATGGCATCGAGATCGCCGCCGGTCGACAGCTCCATCAGGGTATCGGCATGTTCCAGTTCGGCAATTTTCGCCTTGCGTATTTCCAGGGCGACATCGGAGATATCCGAGGATGTGCCGATGGAGGCATTGACCTTGGTGCGCAGCCCCTTGCCGATACCGCATATTTTTTGCAGCGGTCTGTTCGGATTGCAGGGGATGACAATATGGCCCGCCGCCACCCTGGTTCTGATCAGCTCGACGGCAATGTTTTCTTCTTTGGCAACCTGCGCCATCTGGCTGGTAGTGACCCCTTCCCGAGCCTGTTCAATCTGTGTTTTCATCGTTCCTTATTCTCCCGTTTTTGAATCCTTGTCGTGCGGGCAAAAAAAAAGTCCGTGCCATGGTGTTATACACCACGGCACGGACTTATTACGGACAAGAAAGTCTTATTCTCCCAGGCAGGTCTTCTGACTTGCGGATCTCTCTTCGACTGCACCTTCCCGCCGATGTCACATGACAGTGGTTACAAGCAGTCGTCGTCCCCGTTTACAGCGCTGGCCCAACGTCACGGATTCGCACCGTGTTCCCTTTTCACCCCCGGATAAAATAAATCCGGCGGCACCTGGTCGATATTTTTAACTGCGGGGCAATACTAGCCAAGAAAAACAGAAAAGTAAATCACAGATTTTTTTTGTTTAATCGACTGATAAGGATAGATGCACTATAATATAACATTTTGCTCATACACATTTTTCTTTAAACAAAGTTCACAGCAATTTTCCTATGTTTCCAGAATCGACCCTTTCATCCGCCGCCCATGCCCCCGGTGTCTACATGATGCTCGACGCCAGATCGGCCGTCATCTATGTCGGCAAGGCCAAGGATCTGTTCAAGCGGCTTTCCTCCTATGCCCATTTCTCCGGGGCGGAGTACAACAAAACCGCGGTGATGCTGGACAAGGTGCGCAAAGTCGACACCATCATCACCAACACCGAGAAAGAGGCGCTCATCCTGGAGGCCTCGCTGATAAAAAAACATAAACCGAAATACAATATCATTCTGCGCGATGATAAAAATTACCCCTACATTAAAGTTACCGTCCAGGAAGAATGGCCCCGAGTCTTCATGACCAGGAGGAAAAGTCGTGACAAGGCCCGCTATTTTGGCCCCTACGCATCTTCCGGGGCCATGTGGTCGACCCTGCGGCTTCTTGCCTCACTTTTTCCGTTGCGCAAATGCAAGGGCAGCAAACTGAAAAAAAGAGACCGGCCCTGCCTGAACCGACAGATCGGCAAATGCCTCGCCCCCTGCGCCGGCAATGCCGATCGGCAGCTGTATCTCGACCATGTGGCGAAGATCATCATGCTGCTCGAAGGGCGCAGCCAGGACCTTATCGGCAACCTTAAGGAACAGATGCTGACGGCTTCCGCACTGCTTGATTTTGAAAAAGCTGCCACCATACGAGACCAGATCTTGGCCCTGTCCCGGACATTGGAGAAGCAGGTCATTGCCGCCGATCACAATAAGGATCAGGATGTGTTCGGCTTTGCCAGAAAAGACGCCGCGGTGACCATTGCCATTCTCTTTATCAGAAACGGCCTGATCAACGGCAGTCGAACCTTTTTCTTAAGCGATACCTACGGCGACGACGCGACGATTCTTTCCCAGGCGCTCAGTCAGTTTTACGATGCACACAGCCTGTTGCCAAAGGAAATCCTGCTGCCCTTTGCACCAACCAATCTGGCCTTGCACGAGGAGTATCTCAGCGACAGCGCCGGCGTAAAAGTACACCTGAAAATTCCCCAGCGAGGAGATAATCAACAGCTCGTGACCATGGCGAACACCAATGCACTGCAGCTCTTTGAGGAGAAAGAGCAAAAAAACCTATCCTGGCAGAACCTTTGCCGGACAATGGAGAAAACCCTCCGCCTGAACCGACCACCAAACCGCATTGAATGTCTCGACATCTCGAACATCAGCGGCAGGCAGGCGGTGGGGGCTTTAGTCTGTTTCACCGAGGGCGAAGCGGATAAGGCCAATTTTCGTCACTACAAGATCAAGACAGTCGACGGGCCGAACGACTATGCCATGATGAAAGAAGTCCTCGAACGCCGACTGCGGCGGGGGATGGAAGAAGACACCCTGCCCGACCTGTTTGTCGTTGACGGCGGCAAGGGACAACTGGGCATGGCCCTGGCTGTTGCCGGAGAACTTGGCATTACCGACAATATTGATTGGATCGGTATAGCCAAAGAGAAACAAGACGAGGGAGAAAAACTCTATAAGCCGGAAAGAAAAAACCCAGTCATGCTCCCGGCACACAGCCCCATTCTGCTCTATCTCATGCGCATACGCGATGAATCCCATCGGTATGGAGTCACGTTTCATCGCAAACTAAGAAACAAAGCCACCCTCGCCTCCGATCTGGATCAGATCCCCGGCATTGGCGGCGAAAAAAAGAAACAGCTCCTACGCCATATGGGCAGCCTGAAACGCATCAAAACGGCGACTCTGCCCGAGCTTATGGCCGTAAAAGGTATCGGCGAAGAACTGGCCAAAGCAATCATCCATTTTTTTCATCCGGCGTAACCTACTTAATATTTAAGTATTTCCCTTGCTGCTCGACACCGCCGGGCCAGAGAAAAAAGTTCTCTTTTCTCGTACCGCCTGGCCGGCCGCCTCCCTTGACACGTACGAAACAATGCCATACGTATATAATCACTATGTACGTGTACCACTCCGCCTGATAAGGAGAACGAAATGGCTAAAAAGGTGACCATTAGTATCCCGGATATGCTGCATGAAAAACTGGAAAAATGGCGAGAGTCATTTAATCTGTCAAAAATGTTCCAGGATGCGGTGTCGGAAGCCATTCAAAAAAAAGAAGAATTCCAGAAGCGTATCCGCGAAGATTTAGACCTCGGCCAGGTCGTCGAACGTTTGCGACGGGAAAAAATGCAATCAGAGGGCAATTATTTTGAATCCGGGAAAAACGATGGCATTCAATGGGCAAAAACCGCCCACTATGACCACCTGCAATATGCCCTGCAATGGACCAACCTGGAAAATGCCACCAAGGATCAAGTCCTTGGTGACTATTTTCGCCATATTCACCAGTCCAACCGCCTTTTAGACTCAAGCACCTACTGCACATCCGAATATTTCCTGAACTACCTGCAGGGGTGGAAACAGGGCATTGAACAATTATGGGAAGAGGTCAGGGAAAAACTCTAAGCCCGGTAAACGGGAAATGAGGTGCTGCAGATGACCATAAAAGATTCTATTTTGGGAATTGATGTCGGCTCAGTCGCTGCCGGAATTGTTCTTATCAACCAAGACCGACAGATCTTGCACGAGGGTTATGGTTTTCACCACGGCGATATCCGCAAAACCCTCGGTACACTGCTGCAAGGGATTGATCTGCGCCGAATAGAACAGATCGTCGCCACCGCGTCAACGCCACTATCCATCAAGGCAGAGCAGAGATACAATAATGAAATCTGCTTTAGCACCGCCGCAAAACATCTTTATCCGCGGATGGGCGCCCTGCTCCTTGTCGGAGGAGAAAAATTCAGCCTGGCCACCTTCAATGCGCACGGTCACTATCTTGGCAGCACCACCAATACATCCTGCGCGGCAGGAACAGGCAGCTTTCTCGATCAGCAGGCCGGTAGATTGCACCTGCATGGCATCGAAAATCTGGCGGCAATCGCCTGCGGCAGCAAGGGCGCCTGCCCGCAAATAGCCTCGAGATGCGCGGTCTTCGCGAAAACCGACCTCATTCACGCCCAGCAGGAAGGGTACCACCTTGACCAGATCAGTAATGGTCTATGCCGAGGCCTGGCGCACAATATTGTCGACACCCTTTTCGCCTCCGGCAGACAACCAGAGGGAGAAATTATTTTTTGCGGCGGCGTGGCCAAAAACATGGCCGTCGCCAGACACATCGAAGAATTGACCGGCTACCGCCTGACCATTCCCGGCAACAGCCATCTGTACGGCGCTCTCGGCGCCTACCTCTGTTGTATCCAGGACAAAAGAAACATAAACACAAATCAACCTACAAACAACAAGATAAATGCTTGTCTTGAGAATCTTGATGATCTTTTTGACAGTGGTACGGAAAAGGTAAAAAAATATTATCACCCACCACTGCAGCTCAAGCTTTCAGACTACCCGGATTTTTCCAGTGCAAATCAATATAAGACCAGACAATCCACCGACAAGACTGAAGTTGAGGTCGATCTGTATGAGGACCTTGCCACCGGGCAGCTACTGGAAGTCTACTTAGGTATCGACATTGGCTCAACCAGTACGAAAGCCGTGCTCATGGATAACAGGTGCCGGGTTCTCAGTGGCTTTTATACCCGAACAACCGGCAACCCGCTCATGGCCGTACAGAATATTTTTTTTGCTATTGATGAAATAGCCAAGAAAAAAGGCGTCACTTTTTCTGTCATCCAGGCCGGCACCACAGGGTCCGGCAGAAAATTTATCGGCAAACTGATCGGTGCCGACAATATCGTCGACGAAATCACCGCCCATGCCCGCGCCGCCTACCAGTTGAATCCTGCCGTCGATACCATCATCGAAATAGGCGGCCAGGATGCAAAATTCACCACCTTACAAGATGGCCGGGTCACCTTCTCGACGATGAACAATGTCTGTGCGGCGGGTACCGGGTCCTTTATCGAGGAACAGGCGGCAAAGCTTGGCTGTCCCGTTGACGAGTATTCTGCACGGGCGGAAAATCTTCGGGCGCCGATGACCAGTGACCGGTGTACTGTTTTTATGGAACGGGATATAAACCACTTCCTGAGTGAGGGATACGCCATCAATGAAGTGCTCGCCTCGGCCTTGCACTCGGTCAGAGAAAATTACCTCCTGAAGGTGGCAACAGAAAAAAACATCGGTAAAACAATTTTTTTCCAAGGCGCAACCGCCAAAAACAAAGCACTGGTGGCCGCCTTCGAGCAACGTCTGCAACGGCCGATTCTTGTCTCAAAGTTCTGTCATCTCACCGGCGCCCTGGGTACTGCCTTACTCCTTCGTGATGAAAAACAGAGCGGAACGTTATTTATCGGCATAGACATCTATAAAAAGTCGATTCCGATCAGCCGCGAGATTTGTCAATTGTGCACCAACCACTGCAAGATCAGTGTCGCGGAAATCGATGACCGGCGGGTCGCCTACGGCTTTCTATGCGGACGCGACTATGAAGACTCCTCTTATATCGCATATGATTCCGGTGTAATAGACCTGCTGCGCGAACGAAAAAGATTGAGACGATTCACAAGAGAGACCCAAAAAAGTAACCTTGTTATCGGCCTGCCGGCCGCCGTCCATCTGGTCGATGACCTGCATCTCTGGCAAAAGTTCTTCGATATCCTCGGCATTGCGACAGTATCGAGTGAAAAATATCATCAGGCACTCGAGGCCGGAAAAAAACTCAGCCAGGCGGAATTTTGTGCGCCCATCAGTGCCATGCACGGTCACGCGAGGTGGTTGCTCGATCGTGCCGATTACGTTTTCATGCCGCTTTACCTGGAGAACAAGGCCAAAGACACGCGACGGCAATACTGCTATTACACCCAGTTTCTACCGGCGCTCGTCAGGGGGATCACGGCAGAGAAACAAGATCGGTTTTTGCGGCCGGTGATAAGATATCTCTACACCTCCTTTCATACGAAAATGCAGCTGTACCGTATGCTGCAGCGCATCGCTCCAGACAGATGGAGTTTTTTTAAGGTCGCCTCGGCCTATGACCAGGCCATTCAGTTTGACCAGGAATACCGCGCCAAGCTGAAAAAACTCTACACTGAGCAAAGAGCAGAAAAAAAAGGCCGGGATATCAATGTGATATTTTTGGGCCGCCCGTATACCTTGCTCTCGCCGTCGTTGAACGGCAACATCCCAAAGCTCTTCAATAATCTTGGTATCGCCTGCTCCTACCAGGATATGCTCAGCTACGAAGCCGCGGATGTCGCCGCCATCGCCCCGCTGCTCAAAGAAATCCACTGGCAATACGCCGCCAAGATCCTTGAGGCGGCCGAGGTCATTGCCGGCAGCAAGGATGCCTATCCTGTTTTTATCACCTCGTTTAAGTGCTCGCCGGATTCTTTTGCCCTGGAGTATTTTAAATCGATCATGGACCGCCACGCCAAACCCTATCTCATCCTCGAACTCGATGGGCATGGGTCAAGCGTCGGTTATGAAACGAGGATTGAGGCGGCAGTCCGGGCCTTTCGTAACCACATAGAACAGCATCGGCGGCCGCAGCAATTCCTGCCGGTTACTTATCATAACCTCAACCCGTGCGCTGCCGACGATCTTGACAATAAACATATCTTTTTCCCCAACTGGGATCGAATCACCTGCAGCCTGCTCACCGCCACCCTGCGGCGGGAGGGTTATGACGCTCATCTGCTCGAAGAGACAGAGGAGACCATCCGTGAGAGCTTGAAACATAATTCCGGCCAGTGTATTCCCCTCAATGCTATTGCCCAGG
This sequence comes from uncultured Desulfopila sp., assembly GCA_964412665.1. GTDB lineage: Bacteria > Desulfobacterota > Desulfobulbia > Desulfobulbales > Desulfocapsaceae > Desulforhopalus_A. Next base: position 8,157 of record CAYPPR010000056.1, on the reverse strand, counting down.
GCTTTATCAATGCTATCAAAAAGAAAGAACTAGATCCGGCCGACTGTGTCCTTTGGCTCAACAAGTCGACCCTGGCCTGCAATATCAGGCTCTATCCGCACCATATCAAGCACATTCTCAGAGAAGAGGGCGGCGGCCTGGAGCATGCTACTGTTTTCCAGGGGGAACTTTCCTTATGTGATATTTCTTTACGCGCGGCCAAGAACGGCTATTTTGCCTATTTGCTGGGAGGGATGCTGCGTAGGATTGCCTGTAAAATTCGTCCTTACGAAGTCGACAAAGGGGAAACCGACAAAGTCCTGCAGAAGAGTATCACCGTGCTCGTCGACGCCTTTTTGGGTAAACAGCCAATAGAAAAAAGCCTCGATGAAATTATCTCGCATTTTCAATGGATCGAAACTGCCGGGCAAGCCAGACCAAAAGTGGCCATTTTTGGCGATCTCTATTGCCGTGACAACAGCGTCATGAACCAGAATCTTATCCGTTTTATCGAGGAAAACGGCGGCGAAGTGCTCACCACGCCGTATAGTGACTACGCCAAAATGATCGCCGGGAGCTATTTTCGCAAGTGGTTCAAGGAAGGCAAGTATGTCAATCTTTTCACCTACAGGGCCCTGCTGGCAGCCATGAGTGCCTTGGAAAAGAACTATATGAAGATATTGCAGAGAATTCTTCATGAACCGGAGTACACCTACGACGACGATCCGGCTAAAATCCTCGCTTACTTTGACATTGCCCCGGAAAACACCGGCGAGTCCATGGATAATATTCTGAAAATCCATTACATAAAAAAATTTCATCCTGATGTCTCGCTGCTGGTCCAGGCAAGCCCGGCACTGTGCTGCGCTTCTCTTATTACCGAGGCCATGAGAGATACAATTGAAAAACAGACAGGCATCCCTGTCGTCTCCATTACTTATGACGGCACCGGCGGCTGCAAAAACGATATCCTTGTTCCCTACCTGAAATTTCCCCGCACATCGGAACATCATGACAATGTTGCGAAAATTGTACATTCGCAGACAGTGAAAGTTCGCTGAATGTACATGTACCATGTTTTACTGCACCGACCTTCTCATGGTTGCCTTGACGCAAGAAACAAAAAATGTGATAAGTTGAGAAAGTACGGCGAAGGCCAAGGCTAAATAGGCCTGATTAATTTTCTACCTTTCTTCTCCCTTTCTCTTTATCAATACGAATCCTATGGGAACAACATGAACTTTCTCGACGAACTCTATCTGGAAAACAAGATGTCCGGCACTTCGACCGGGACGACATGGCTCAGCAGCAAAAGCAAAAAGCAGCTGCTCGTTTCTTCACCGGTGGATGGTGAAACTTTTGCGCATATCAGGAAAGCCACCGTTGATAACTACGAGGAGATTCTCGAGCAGGCACACAAGGCATTTCCTGTCTGGCGATCAATTCCTGCACCCCGGCGGGGAGAAATAGTCCGGCAGATCGGCCTTCGGTTACGTGATTTCAAACTCCCGCTCGGCACCCTCATTGCCTATGAAACCGGCAAACCCCTGCAGGAAGGACTCGGCGAAGTACAGGAGGTCATTGACATTTGTGACTACTGCGTCGGCCAGTCGAGGATGCTCTACGGCATGACGACGGTTTCGGAACGTCCGGATCATCGACTGTTTGAACAGTATCACCCGTTAGGTATCGTCGCTGTCATCACCGCCTTTAATTTTCCGATGGCGGTCTGGGGATGGAACGCCATGATCGCCGCCATCTGCGGCGATGTGACAATCTGGAAACCCTCTTCCAAGGCCCCGGTTTCCGCCATTGCTCTGCAAAAAATTGTCGCCAGGGTTCTTGAGCAGAATGATCTTCCTGAAGGTATTTTTTCCTTGATTATCGGTGATAGGGACACCATCGGCGAAAGGATCCTGGAAGATGACAGAATCCCCCTGGTCTCCTTTACCGGCTCGGTCACCGCCGGACGGATAACCGCCGACAAAGTCGGCCGGCGACTCGGCAAAACAATTCTTGAGCTGGGCGGCAACAACAGCATCATTATTACCGAATACGCTGATCTGAAACTGGCATTGCCGGCGGTTGTCTTCGGTGCGGTCGGCACCAGCGGACAACGCTGTACCACGACGCGAAGACTGTTCATCCATGAATCACTTTATGAAGAGGTAAAAGCGCATCTTTGCCAGGCCTATGCCAGCTTGAAGATCGGCAATCCGCTGCTCGAAGTAAACCATATGGGGCCGCTGATCGACAAAAATGCCGTCAAAACCTACCAGAAAGCGATAAAGACCATCGACAAACAGGGCGGAACAATTATCTTTGGCGGCAAAGTTCTCAAAGGTGACGATTATGCCTCGCAATGTTACGTTGAACCAACCCTGGCCGAAGTTGCCGATCATTTGCCGATTGTCCGCGAAGAAACCTTTGCCCCGATACTCTATCTGATCAAATACAAGGGGGGCGTGGAACGGGCCATTGCCCTGAACAACGACGTCGACCAGGGGCTTTCCTCGGCTATTTTCAGTACCAACCATAACCAGATTGAAACATTCCTTTCGACAAAAGGCTCCGATTGCGGTATTGCCAATGTCAACATCGGCACTTCCGGAGCAGAAATAGGCGGGGCCTTTGGCGGCGAGAAAGACACTGGCGGCGGCAGAGAATGCGGTTCTGATTCCTGGAAAAATTATATGCGCAGACAGACTGTAACGATCAATTACGGTTCGGCGCTCCCACTTGCCCAGGGCATCCGCTTTGACATCGAATGACATCCGCCGCTCTGCCCCATCAATGCAAGCTTTGGCGGCAATCTCATCGACATGGTCTGCTATTTGGCCGTATTGTAAATTATTGCCCGGGACAAACCCGTCGAAAATGCTTGCCACCGTGGAAAAGAACTGCTACAGGAATTCCTGAATATACAGAATGAACTTTCCGGCTTGTTAAGTAACGGTCGAGACAGTGGCTTGATGTGCGCTTTTGACCTGCCGGATGGCTTGACCCATGATATGTGCACACGAAAACTGCCGGCGGAAGAGCTGCTCGTCGTCGGCTGCAAAAGCCGAAATCACAGGACGTAATTTATTTCACCCCAGGCAAGCGAGAAAAAGAGATGAGTATGACAACGGACTTTACGGATTACATGGGACTGCGCGACCTGCTCAGCGATGAAGAAAGACTCGTACAGCAAACGGCAAGAGAGTTTATCAACAAAGAGGTACTGCCCATTATCGACAGCTATGCCCAGGAAGAAAAGTTTCCCGCGCATTTGGTGAAAATGATGGGCAATCTCGGTTTTCTCGGCCCAACTCTGCCGGAACAATACAACTGCGCCGGACTGTCGAACGTCGCCTATGGTGTTTTAATGTATGAACTGGAACGCGGCGATTCAGCTATCCGCAGCTTTGCCTCGGTCCAAGGCTCGCTGGTGATGTATCCGATCTTTACCTACGGCAGCGAGGAGCAAAAACAATACTGGCTGCCGAAGATGGCGGCGGGTGACGCCATCGGCTGCTTTGGTCTGACCGAACCGGATTTCGGTTCCAACCCCAGCGGCATGCGTACCAAAGCCACGCGTAATGGCGATGGCACCTGGACCTTGAACGGCACGAAAATGTGGATCACCAACGGCAGCATTGCTGATGTAGCCGTTGTCTGGGCACAAACCGACGAGGGTGTGCGCGGTTTTCTGGTGGAAAAAGACACCCCGGGCTTTACGACGGTCCGCATGAAAGGCAAATGGAGCCTGCGCGCCTCTGTCACGTCCGAGCTTATCCTGGAAAACGTTGTCCTGGACGAAAAGAAGAGTTTATTGCCCACAAGCAAGGGGCTTAAATCACCGCTCAGCTGCCTGACCCAGGCCCGTTATGGCATTGCCTGGGGAGCACTTGGAGCAGCCGACAACTGTTACCAGACAGCCTTGGCCTATGCGCTGCAGAGGATTCAGTTCGACAAACCGATTGCCGGCTTTCAATTGCAGCAGAAAAAACTAGCGGAGATGGTAACGGAACTGACCAAAGGACAACTGCTGGTATTACAGCTCGGCAGATTAAAGGACAAGGGTACGTATACTCCGGCCCAGGTGTCCATGGCAAAGATGAACAATGTGAAAATTGCCATGGATATCGCCAAAACAGCACGGACCATACTCGGCGCCAACGGCATCATGGGCGACTACCCGATCATGCGACATGCCAACAACCTGGAGTCGGTCTATACCTATGAGGGTACGCATGACATGCATACCCTGATCATTGGGGAACAGGTGACGGGTATCGCTGCCTATAGATAGGCAGCGATCATCCGAGATAAGGGGATATGACCTTTTTTTCAAGTCTCTCTTAATTCCCGCAGGGCGGTAATCCTTGCATGCAGAGCGATGACCGCGGTATCGACCTTGAGAATTCTCTCACCAATGGTGCAGCAGCTAAAGCCCTGTTCCTGGAATTTTTGCACCTCGTAATCCACCCAGCCCCCTTCCGGTCCGATAGCCAGCGCAATCCGGCCATTATGGCTGCCGCTGTCGATAACCTCGCCCAATTGCTTAGTGCCTGTTGGGTGGGCGAGGAGCAGGTGATGGTATCTTTTGGCAGCGGTCGGAAAAAAACCTTCAATAAAGGGTTTGAATTGACGGTGCAACCGTATCTCCGGCACACGGGTATCTACCGCCTGCTCTAGCCCCTGAAGCAGGTGGCCGTAATACTCTTTGGGCTGAAGAATGCCCGCCTCCCAGAAACTTTTTTCGACACGATTAGCATTGATAAGATGAATCGTCTCCACCCCCATCGCCGTTACCTGACTAAGGATACGCCTCAGCATAATTGGCCGCGGCAGAGCAAGAATAAGATCGAGAGCAGGCGGCGGCTTCGGTAGATCGCCGAGGTCGAGCTCCATTTCAACCACAAAAGGATATTTTTTTCTGATCGCTGAAATTGTTCCGAATCCCATTGGCCCGTCGATCAGACCGACACGGAGACAATCGCCAACCTCGGCGTGCAAGACTTTAACGATATGCCGGGCACGATGATCAGTCAATTTGAGTCGATGGACGTCAACTTCTCCGGCATCCGCCAGAATAATATTCATTTTAAAATTCGATCTCCGTATATAAAAGTATACTTCCGTGAATCACCATTTCAATTTCTTGGATTTACTTCGGGAAGTCTTTAAGGTAGCCTTCACAGGAGACATTTAAAAAGAGCCATAAGGATAATCCCAACATGTTCGTCTTCTATAATATTTTGCAGTTGGTTCTTCTACCTGTTTTTTCACCGTTTCTCACTCTCTTTGTTCTTTTCAGCCCTAAATATCGCGATCGTATGCCCGCCCGCCTCGGCATCGGGCTGGCTCGGAAATTCCTGTGGGATGAGCCGACACAAGGCAGGAGCGCAGGAAAAACCATATGGCTACACGCTCTTTCGGTGGGAGAAGTTACCTCCGCGGTTCCTTTGCTGACCGCTTTACGCAAGACCTATCCCGATTGTAGACTCATTGTCTCGGTTACGACGGGGACCGGCAAAAAGCTAGCGGAGAATCTCCTCACGTCAATAGCTGATCATGTCATCGACGGTCCGCTGGATCTCTTGCCGGTAGTCTCCCATTTTGTCACGTGTATCAAGCCTGATCTTTTTATCCTGGTTGAGACCGACTTCTGGCCTAATACTCTGTTACTTCAGAGAAAAAAAAATATCCCGACAATTCTGGTGAACGGGCGGGTGTCAAAAAAGTCCATGGTCAGCTACCGGCGGCTGCGCTTTTTTTTCGATCCGATATTTCAAAGTTTTTCATTTCTTTGCATGCAGACACAGCGTGACCGTGACAGCATGGCCGGTTTTGGCCTTCCGCCTGAAAAACTGCACATACTCGGCAATCTCAAGTTCGACACAGCAGCTGTAAAAACACATACTACAAGGAGTGCGGCAGCCACCTTACTCCCGAAAGATCGTATTTTTTTTATCTGCGGGTCGACCCATCCAGGGGAGGAGCAAATGCTCTTTGATTGCTACTCTCGGATAAAAAAGATCCATCCTGAGTTTTTTTTGATTATCGCCCCAAGAGACATCAGTCGATCAGTTGCAATCATCTCGCTTGCCGAACAGTATCACTTGGGCGCCGCACTCCGCTCGGACAACACTCCTCCTCCCGCGGACATACTCATTCTCGACACCATCGGTGAACTGATTCATTTTTATGCCCTGGCCGATATCGGCTTTGTCGGCGGCAGCCTGGTGCCGCGAGGCGGCCACAACCCCATAGAACCAGCGACGGTGGGACTGCCGGTATTCTTTGGCCCAGACATGCAGGATTTCGGTGAAATTGCCGATGCCCTTATCGCCTGCGGCGGGGCGACAAAGGTTACAGATCATCTCGAACTAGCAACACATCTCGCTAAGCTGCTTACTTCAAAGGAATTACGAACCATACAGGGCCAGGCTGCACAAAAATGCGTGGAAAGTCAGCGTGGCGTCATCGACAAGCATATTGAACTTATTCGTCAACTTTTGTGAAACATCCGGGATCCACTTTCTCAGAACACCTCCTGTTGACCACCGCCTTAGCCTTTACCAGCGGTATTGCCCTCTCTCCTTATCTTAGGCTAGCGGAAAAAAATCTCCTTTTCTTGATGGCCACGCTCTTTTTTTTACTGGTTCTTCTCGCTGTTCTGCATCTTTTCAAAAGACCAGCAAATGGTTTTTGCTGGTTTGTCCCGCTTGTCCTGGCGATTGGTTGCTATCATGGAAATGCGCACCTCAAGGCCCCCTTCGAGGAAAATCATATATATAACAGGATTGACGAAAAGACCAATGTTGTCCTGATAGGAACCATGGCAACCATGGCCGGCTTTAACGGCAAAACCAGCCAGGTAATCATTAAGACCAGCAGTATTCGCCATAGAAACAACGCCGCCCTGCTCCCGGTACAAGGCAAAATTCTGCTCCGACTGCAGGGCCCCTGGCCGGAAACACTCCTGCCAGGCGATACTTTGGCCATTCGCACGGAACTTAAACGGCCGGACAGTTTCCGCACCCCGGGGGCTTTTGATTATGCGCAATACCTGGCAAGAAAAGATATATGGCTGACCGGCTTTGTCCATTCGCCTCTTTTTTTACAAAAAATAGTGAAAAACCAGTCCGTTCTGCACTCCCTGCGCTATGTCCCGGAAAGACTCAGAACGACAATCGGCAAACAGATTGACAGAGCTGTACCCACCAGGATAAGCGGTGTTTATAGAGCTCTTTTAATAGGAGATCGCAGCCATATCGATGAGGACACCCTGGAAATATTCAAAGGCAGTGGCACAATGCACATTTTGGCTATTTCCGGATTACATGTCGCCATTATCGGCACCCTGCTCTATGGGGGATTTTTTTGGCTGTTAAGTCGATCAGAAACACTTCTGCTGCGGTTTACCATAAAAAAATGGGCGGCTTTTTTCAGCTTGCCGGTATTGCTCGGCTATGGTCTGCTTGCCGGGATGAACACGCCGGTTGTGCGTGCTGTGATCATGGGTTCAATTGTCATCCTTGCGCTCTGCACCAATCGACAAAAATCGCCCGGACCTCTTGTCGCCTTTGCCGCAATGCTCATTCTGGCTCTTGACCCTGTACAGCTGTTTACCGTCTCCTTTCAACTGTCTTTTTCGGCAATTATCGGCATTCTTTTTCTTTTACCCATCTTAAAAAGACTACTTTTTACCTCAACCGAATCAACGCTGGAGCCGTCAAGAAAAAAAAAGATCACCAATTGGCTGGCAGCCGGTCTCCTGGTCTCTCTGGTCGCCAACCTGGCTACAGCCCCGATCGCCCTCGCCTCCTTTAATCGGTTTTCCTCAGTCGGTCCTTTTGCCAACCTGGTTATAGAACCTGTGATCTGTTTGTGGAGCCTCACTGCTGGATTTCTCGCCATTCCATTTGTTTTTCTGCAACCGGAAATAGCCACCTATTTACTGCAGTTCGGCGCAGTGGGCCTGGACACGGCAATGCATGCCGCCGCTTTTTTCTCCTCTTTTTCGTTTTCCACCATCTGGCTGCCGAGTCCCCCTCCTTGGCTTCTCGTCATCTATTTTTGCAGCCTTACAGGTTTTGCCTATTCCTGTTCGAAAAAAAGATGGTGGGCCCTGCCGGCATTCTGCTCGCTCGCTCTCTGCCTGTGGTTGTTTACACACCCGCCGCAAGA